>JBBQMD010000005.1:0-83136 GCA_038328575.1 Phycisphaerales bacterium
CCCGCGGGGCGCCGGGGCTGGGTTCGGCGTGGCCGGCCTCTGTGCGTCGCGCCGGCGCGGGGCTTGAGCCGACCGCGTCAAGCTCGTTTCGTTATTTTGCCCCCCTTCGACGGGCCGCGCCCCGCGCGGCACTTTTCATTGCTACGCACCACCCCCCTGAAGCAGTATTGCGGGCATCCGATAAGCACGCAGATTCTCCATCTTCACCACAAAAACCCGAGAAATGGCTGGCAATTATTGGCTTGCCTTGTTTGCGCGGTCCCCAGCGCGCATGATCTTCCTGCGGCGCGATGTTCGTGCCCACGGTGGAGAGAGAGCCTCCCCGAAACACGGTCTGTCAGCCGTCGAGTGACGGTCGTTTCGCAATCTTGTGATCGCGACGGCGATCGGTGCGCTTTGCGAGCACGGAGAGAGAGATATGAAGCCCACGTTGTTTCTTGGAGCGATCGCCGGAGCCGCGGCCCTCGCGCTGACGTCCACGGCCGGCGCCTCGATGGTCACTGCGACGTTCAACAGCGTCGGCCCCAGCGAGATCGTCACCGTCACGCTGAACGCGGGCGCGAACACCCAGCAGGTCCACTCCGGGCTCATGAACTGGACGCGCACCGGCGGCGACTACACCGGCGTGGGCACCAACTTCTGGACGTTCTGCACCGAGATCACCGAGAACGTCGGCCCCGGCGGCTCGTACACCTTCAACGTCATGGCTCCGGAGTTTGCGCCGAACACTGCGCCAATGGGCGCGGCGCGGGCCGCGCTGCTCTCGGAGCTGTTCGGTCGCTACATCGGCAGCGTGAACTTCGGCAGCTCCACGGACATGTCGGCGTTCCAGATGGCGGTGTGGGAAGTCGCGTACGACAACGGCGTTGACCTCGCCTCCGGCGATTTCCAGGTCACCGCTGGCAACGCTATCTCACGCGCCCTCGCCCAGTCGTACCTCAACTCGCTCGACGGCTCCGGCCCGCAGGTGAATGTCGACGCGTTGGTCAACGCCGGCAGGCAGGACCAGGTCGTCCCCACGCCCGGCGCGCTGGCCCTGCTGAGCCTCGCCGGCCTCGCTGGTGCGCGTCGTCGTCGCTGAGCAAGCACACGTCGTTGCCTACGCCCCGCACCACGCGGCGTGACTGGCAAGGCGACATCACGAGCCTTTCTTCCGAATGCCACGGGTTGTCCCTGTGGTGTTCGCCTTTTTGGCGAGAGCGTGCTTTGCGAGATCCACGCGCTTCGGGTGGTCAGTTGACGAGTTGCGTGCCTCTCGCTGATCAGTTCGCACGTGCGAAGCGCGCTTGCCCCGGCGGGCGCGCGGCTAGTGGCCGAGGTACGCCTTGCGGACCGCATCGCTCTTGGCCAGGTCGGCCGCGGGGCCTTGCATGGCGACCGAGCCGGTCTCAAGCACGACGCCGGTATGAGCCACCTGCAGCGCCATGTGCGCGTTCTGCTCCACAAGCAGGATCGTGACCCCCTGCTGATTGATCTCGCGAATGATGCGGAAGATCGTCTGCACCAGTTGCGGCGCCAGCCCGAGCGAGGGCTCGTCGAGCAGGAGTAGTTGCGGGCGGCTGAGCAGGGCGCGTCCGATTGCAAGCATCTGCTGCTCGCCGCCGCTGAGCGTGCCAGCGTTCTGCCTCAGGCGTTCCTTGACGCGCGGGAAGAGCGAGAAGACGCGCTGGCGATCCTGCTCGATCGCGGCTCGATCCGTGCGGGTGAACGCGCCGAGCGAGAGGTTCTCATCGACGGTCATGTTGGCAAAGATGCCGCGTCCTTCGGGGCAATGACAGAGTCCGCGGCGGACGAGGTTTTCGGGGCGCTCGCCCGCGATCGGCTGCCCGTTAAACGTGACGCCGCCGGCGACGCGGACCATGGAGCTGATTGCGCGGAGCGTGGTGGTCTTGCCGGCGCCGTTGCAGCCGATGAGCGTGAGGATCTCGCCGCGTTTGACGCTGAAGGAGACGTTGTTGATCGCGCGGATCACGCCGTACTTGACGCTGACGTCGCGGAGTTCCAGGATGGTGTCGCTCTGGCTCATGGTCAATCAGAGAACCGCGCCGGGTTCGCCCAAGTACGCCTCCTGCACCTTCGGGTTCCGCTGCACATCGCGCGGCGTGCCGGTCGCGATCGGTGTGCCATGATCGAGCACCGTGATGTGCTCGCAGATTTCCATGACCAGCCCCATGTCGTGTTCGATGAGCAGGATCGCCAGGCCGAAGCGATCGCGGATCTGGCGGATGGTCGAGGCGAGCGCGACCTTTTCGCTGGGGTTCATCCCTGCCGCGGGCTCGTCAAGCAGCAGCGCCTTGGGCTCGGTCGCGAGCGCTCGGCAGATCTCCAGGCGGCGCTGGTGGCCGTAAGGCAAGCTTCGCGCCTGCTCATCCGCGGCTCCTGCGAGGTCAAAGACATCGAGCATGCGCAGGGCCCGCTCGCGGATAGCGCGCTCCTGCGCGACGAAGGACCGCGTGCGGAAGAGCGTGCCGATCAGCGTGTGCGAGCCGCGCACATGACAGGCGAGGCGGACGTTATCCAGGACGGAGAGATCACCGAAGAGCCGGATGTTCTGGAACGTGCGTGAGAGCCCGGCCTTGGCGATCTGGTGCGGCGCCAGTTGATGCACGGGCAACCCGTCAAGCGCGACGCTGCCGGTCTGCGTCCGGTAGACGCCGGTGATGAGGTTGAAGGCGGTGGTCTTGCCCGCGCCGTTGGGGCCGATCAGCCCGTGCAGCCCGCGGGCCGGGACTTGCAATGTCAGACCCTGGCAGGCCTTGAGCCCGCCGAAGCTGATGCCGATGTCGCGAACGTCCAAGAGGTAGTCGCTCACGGGGCGGCGTCCCCTGGGGGGAGCGTGGGCGGAGCGGGGGGCGTGGGGGGCGTGGAGGGCTGCGTCTCAGCTGGCGGAGCGGGCGCGGGAGGCTCGGCGGCAAGGCGCGAGTCATCGTTGCCGGAGCCGGGCTTGGGGCCGCGTATGGGGCCAAAGTATTCCCAGATTTCGGTGAGGCCGAAGAGGCCGTTGGGGCGAGCGAGCATGACGACGATGAGCAGCAGGGCGTAGACGACCATGCGATACGCCGCGAGGTTGACGCCTGTGACCTCGTTGAAGAGCTTGCTGGCCAGACCCAGGGCGAGGAACGACAGCGGCGTCATGGCCAGGACGAAGGTGATGCGCCAACCGCGATTCTTGATCGCGCGGAGCACGCCCGCCGCGATGATGCCGGCGATGGCGAGGCCGACCAGTATGGGCCAGTTCTCAAGAATTGGCTCGGGCCCGCGCAGGGCTTCGGTCATGATGCTCAGCGCCACTGCGGCAAGCGCCGCGCCGCTGATCGAACCCAGCCCGCCCAGCACGACGTAAATGATGCACTCAAACGAGCGCTGAAAGCCCGCGTCGCGCGGCTGCAAGACGTTGCCCGAGTGGGCGTAGAGCGCGCCAGCGATGCCAGCCAGACCGGCCGCGAGCACGAATGCGCGGACCTTGTACTTGGTGATGTTGACGCCCATGGCGCGAGAAGCGATCTCGTCCTCGCGAATCGACAGCAGCGCGCGCCCGGTGCTGCTGAGCTTCACGCGATACGCGAACAACACGACGAAGAAAACGAAGAACCACACCCACCAGAGCGTTGCGTACTTTGGGATGCCCGAAAAGCCGGTCGCGCCGCCCAGCGGCGGGATGAACAGGTCCGCACCCGCCAGCTCGCGCAGCTCCTGAGCTTCAAACACCTGCGGGCGCGTCTGCTGCAGGAGCACGCGGACGATCTCGCCGAAACCCAGGGTGACGATGGCGAGGTAGTCTCCGCGCAGGCGGAGCGAGGGCAGGCCGACGATGTAGCCGAAGACGGCGCTGACGCATCCGCCCAAGAGAGCGCCGGCGACCATGATCCAATCACCGGCCCCAAACAGCCCCGAGGGCGAGCCCTTCCACATCAGCGGGGCGCCGTGCGGTAGCGTCGCAGGGTCTCCCCAGATCAGGAGCGCAAAGTAGTACGAGATGCCCGCGCCGACATAGGCGCCGATGGCGAAGAACCCGGCGTGCCCGATCGAGAACTGGCCGGTGAACCCGTTGACGATGTTCAGCGAGACTGCCAGCATCACCGCGATGCCGACCTGGACGCCGACAGACGCCCAGTACTCACCCAGCGCGGGCCCGATGGCAAACTGCGCGAGCGTGGCGATCGCGATGGCGTAGACCACGGGCAGCGCGACGCCGTGCGTCAGGCTGGTGAGCAGCGGGGGGCGGCGGGCCGGGATGAGGTCGGTCAGTGCGCTCATGAGCGATTCAGAACACGCGCCGCGGGAAAGCCCGCGTCGGCAAATCTCAGACCTTTTCGCGAACCGGCGAGCCCAGGAGGCCGCTGGGCTTGACGAGCAACACGATGATCAACACGCTGAAAACGTACACGTCGCGCAGGTTCGTCCCCATGTTCGTGCCCATGAGCGGGTCCAGATACTTGGAGAACAGGAACATGCCCATGAACTCGATCAGCGCGATGAGGAAACCGCCCAAGACCGCCCCGCGGACGTTGCCGATCCCGCCAACCACCGCTGCTACGAACGCCTTCAGCCCCAGCAACACCCAGATCTCGTGCGCCGGCTGGTTCAGGCCCGGGTACTTCAATGAGTACAGGAAGCCCGCCGCGGCGGCCAGGACCGCGCCGGTGACAAACGTGAATGACATCACACGATCTACGGGCACACCCATGAGCGCCGCGGTCTCGGTGTTGAAGCTCACCGCCCGCATCGCGGCCCCGAGCTTGGTGTGGTAGACCAAGTACTGCAGGGCAAACATCAACACCATGGCGCTGACGAAGATGAACACGTCGATGAGGTTCACAGTGGGGGGCACGTCGCCCGGCTCGGTGTGGACAAAGGGGATCGTCGTGAGCGCCACGTCCGGCAGCAGGCTGGGCATGCGTGCGGGCGAGGGGCCGAAGGGCACGGTCGCCAGCGTGCGTCCGTCTTTGGAGGCGACGGTGAAGCCGGGGAGCTGCCCGACGTTTTGTAGCAGCAGCGAGACGCCGATGGCGGTGATCAGCACGTTCAGGCGAGGCGACTTGCGCAAGGGCTTGTACGCCAGGCGCTCGACGATGTAGGCGACGCCGCCGCAGACGACCATCGCGCTGAGCAGCACCACCGGCGCAAGCCACAGGGGCGGATTCTGTGTGTCGAGCTTCATCCAGGTGATCACGCACACGCTGGCGGTCAGGCTCGTCCACGCGCCAAGCACGAAGATGTCGCTGTGGGCGAAGTTGATGAACTTCAGGATCCCGTACACCATCGTGTAGCCCAGCGCGATCAGCGCGTACAAACTCCCCACGGCGATCGCGGTGATCAGGATGAGCAGGAAGTCGGCCACTGGGTGATCGGAAGGGTGTCTAGAACTCCGCACGGTCGCCCCAAGATCAGGGGGACGCCCAGTGTAGCAAAACACCTCGCGAGCGTCGGGCCTGCGGGGTGCGATTGAGTCATCAAACTGTTCGGGCATCCTCACGCCGAGGCGCGTGTGCTCAAGGCGAAATGGTCGACCGGTACTTCGGGCCCAGCGGGGTGCCCTTCATCTCGACGATGACGGCGCTCTTGATCGCGTCGCGGTTGGCGTCGATGGTGATCATGCCGGTGACGCCCTTGTAGTCCTTGGTCGCAGCGATGGCGTCGCGAAGTTTCTTGCCGTCGGTGCTGCCGGCCCGCTTCAAGGAGTCGGCGAGGATCATCGCGGCGTCGTAACCCAGAGCCGCCAAGCCGTCGGGCGTCTTGCCCTTGTAATCGGCGCGGTACTTTTCGATGAATATGCGCACCTGCTCATCGGGCTGATCGGGCGCGTAGTGGTTGGAGTAGAACGAGCCCTCGATGGCCTTGCCAGCGACCTCGGCGAGCTTCTCGCTATCCCAGCCGTCGCCGCCAAGCATCGGGCAGGTGATGCCGAGCTTGCGGACCTGGAGGGCGATGTTGCCGACATCGGTGTAATAGCCGGGGATGAAGAGCACGTCGGGCTTGCGCGAGCGGATGGAGGTGAGTTGGGTGGTGAAGTCGCCATCGCCGCCGGTGTAGGTCAGTTCGCTGACGATTTCGCCGCCAAGCTTCTTGAACGCGCGCTTGAACTCCTTGGCGAGCCCTTCGCTGTACGGCGCTTTCTGGTCATAAAGGATCGCGGCGGTCTTCGCCTTCAGCTCGTTGGTGGCGAACTTGGCGCACGCGCTGCCCTGGAACGGGTCAATGAAGCAGACGCGAAAGATCATGTCGCCGACCTTGGTGACGCGCACGTTGGTTGACGAAGGGGAGATCATCGGCACCCCGGCGCTCTGGCAGACCGGCGCGCCCGCCAGCGAGAGGCCCGAGGCGACCTCGCCCAAAACCGCAACGACGTTGTCACTCTTGACCAATCGCGTCACTGCGAGCGTCGCCTCCTTCGGCTCGCCCTTGGTGTCATACTCACGCAACTCGATTGGCCGTCCGCCAATGCCGCCCGAGGCGTTGATCTCTTTGAGCGCCAGGCGTATGCCCTCGCTGGTGCTCTGGCCGAAGGTGGCCTCGGGTCCGGTGAGTGAGGCGTAGTGGCCGACGAGGATCGGCGTGCCGGAGGCGGGACGCGGCGCGGCCGCGCCGTCGGGGGCGACGGGCTTGGCGGGTGCGGGGGCGGCACCGAGGGCCAGCGCGCAGGCGACCAGGGCCGCGGCGCCGGTGGCGATTCGTCCAACGCGCGAAGCGCTCAATGTGTGCGTCGAGCGAGGTCCCGATGAAAGCCAGGAAATCAAAGCCATTGCGATGCTCCGTGATCGAGTGAAAGTCTGCGGGAAGTCCGCACCCTGTCCGTGGTCGCCATCGAGAACCGAGGCCCGAATGGAATGATACCACAACGCGCCGGGTCGCTTGCGCATTCGCCGGGCGGAGGGCCGCCGATTCGAACTTGGTGTTTAGGACGAGACTCACGCCCGGACAATCAACGCCGCAGCGCCGCGTCCACCTTTTCGATCATTTCCCGGGCGCTGGCCCGCGCCATAAGGCTCGACTTCTTGAAGCCCCACCACATCGACATCGGCAGGCTGACGATCGACATCGGCAGGTACCAGTAAATCGTGTACTCCCACCAGCCCGCGGGGCAGACCATGTCGATCAGCAGCTCGGTCAGCGGGAGCCCGGGCCAGATCGTCACGAGCAGGATCACGAGCCAGACCGTCGGCATCCGCCAGGGCATACGCGCCACGAAGTGGATCGACGAGCCGGTTGACGCGCCGTGCGTGTCGCTTGCAGGCGACGCCCCATCTTCGTCCGTCCGCGGCATAGCCGGCGTGACAGTCCCGATTAACACATGCTCGAAGGGGATCGCAAAGGCTTCGACTTCGAACGCGCGCTGGCCGACGGCTTGAAAACCCGCGAGCTTGCCGCGCCGGGCCGCGTCCTCGAGCCTTTGCAGGATCTCGGGCGCGTAGTGCGTTGTGCTGACTTCCGGAAGTGGGGCATCGCCCTCGCTTGTCTGCGAAGGACTTTGTCCCTGTTGAAGAGCTGCCGCTGCACTCATGCGCTAAACTCCCCTGCCACCGCCGCCTGTCACGTATGTCCGCCCGAATGGCGAATCCTGCACCGATGACCAGACAAGCGGGGGATCATCGGCCGCCGAGGCTAATAGCGTACCGACATACGGCGTGTGTGCGGGATGGGGTTCCAGAGCGGTGCATTGTTTTTCAGAGTTTGTGCACTGCCGCGTGGTTATCGGCTGTGGGCAGCGTTGGCATCCCGCTCGCTCATAAGCTCCTACCGACCCCATGAGCTCCGTCCCTGACCATTCCGTGCTCCGTTTGGTGCGTGACGCCGACACTCGCGCCGCGACGCCGACTGGCGCGCCGCCGCGACGCGACACGCCGGGCGATCAACCCTTCGCGCCCGGGCTCCCGCCGGAGGCTCTCCGCACCCGTCTATCGGCCGGGCGGGTCAATCCGATTTCTGAACAGGCCAAAGGCGAGCGCGCGGCGGTCCTGAGCATCGGCCAAGCGGTGCGGCGTCATGCGCCGAGCGCTCCGGCAACGCCAAGCCGCGGGATTCGGGCCGACCGATCTTGCCTGGCGCTCGATACCGGCGAGTCGGGTTCACTGGGGTTTGTCACGGGTACCGGGAGCGGGCGCGAGACGGTCAGCGCCGCCGGCCCCCGCGCGGCCCGGCGCGAGGTGGCCAGGGAGAATCTTCTGGCCAGCGCCCTGCCAGCGATGGACACGCGCTGGATGTTGGCGCTCAAAGTGCAGCACGCCCTTGAGGGAGGCGTCGCCGCGATGCTTCGGCCGGAGGTCCGCCGCCGGCTCGTCGCGGACGCGAGGCACATGGGCCTTCGCCCGTTCGATGCCAATCTGGTGATCGCGATCGTGCAAGACCGGGCCCGGGCTGGGCTTGCGATCGGCGGCCCGGAGACGGATGTGAGACTCGCGATGGTGGGTGTGCCGGGCCCGCGCGGGCAGAACACGCAGAACGTTCAAGCGCTTCGGCTCCTGCTCCTGGCGGCATCGATCGGCCTGCTCGTCGGCGCGTACGTCGTGAACTGGATCCTGAGCGCTCGCTAAGCACGAGCTGGCTTAGTGACCCTTGGGCCGACGGAACTTCCCGGTTCGCAGCGAGAGCTTGACGCTGTTGACCGCACGATCCCACGCGCTGTACTGCTCGGGTTTCTGGCCGCCGACGGGCCAAGACCACGGGACATACTTCAACCGGCGCGAGGCCATCCACCTCGCGAAGTCAAAGGCCTTGTCGGGTTCGTGAGCCGGGGGCGTCCAACTCGGATCGAGCCAGGCGACGACCAGGAGCTGGGCGGTGCGATACGTGTGCGTGCGGTAGCCCATCCGCTGCAACGCAAACGCACCGCGTTGCACGCTGTGGATCATCGCGTCGTGCAAGATCACGATCGCGGGGCGGAACGTGCGAACGGTGCCCAGCGCGTCGGCGACCGGGTGCGGGTCAGAGTGGTCGCCATCGATAATGACCCCGACCGGCGAGGGGCCGTACGGGCGAAGCTGCGGATCGGCGAAGAACTCCGTCGAGGTGATCCCCAGCAGGCTGAAGCGCCCGGCACCGGGAGCCGCGTCGCGCACGCGCTGCAGGTTCTCGCTGGCGCGCTTGAGGAATGCGTCGGGCGAGCGGGTTTCGTTGTGGCTGACGCGTGCATACTCCGGATCGAGCCCGACCGCGTCGCGCCCCGCGGCCATGATGTGGGCCAGCGACCAGCCGGTGTGCGTGCCGATCTCGACCCACCAACCCGGGGGTGAGGTCCTGGCGATGCGATACAGCAGCGACGCCTCCTCGGGCGTCATGTACCCGCACCCGGCGAAGAATGTCGGGTCGCAGAGCGTCTCATGACCCGCCGGCGCCCGCTTGTCGGCGTCGATCGGCTGGGCGTGCGGGAAGCAGGGACGAAGGTCGGGCGCCGTGTCGCCAGCGGCGATGGTGTTGGCGCTCAGGCCGCCATCATTTGGCACTTGCCAGTCAGTCGCGGCGGAATTCACAGAAGGGAGCGGGGCGGTGGGCATCCTTCGATTATTGCGCCACCCCGGCGGCGACACCGCCCCCGCATCGGGGATTCTCCCGAGTGGCACTACGCTCCTACGCGTGAACCAGACGTCGGTCATCGTCGCGCTGGGTGTCATCTTCGCCAGCATCACGGCGAGATTGGTCTACTACATCTGGTGGCGCGGGGCAGTGGGTGGGAGACCAATCCGATTTGGTCAACCGACCAAACAAGACGGCAACGCGACCATCGTTCGATGGGGCGACGCAGAGCCGTCATCGCGCGTTCAGGGTACTTTGCGCGTGGAGGGCGGGGAGGTCGCGTCGACGGGTGCGGGTGGAGCAGGGGGAGCGGGGGATCTCGGGGGCGTGAGCGCGGGCGTGCCGGGCGAAGCAGCGCCGCCAGCTGGCGGGCGCGAATCGCTAGAACGTTGACTGCGTCCGAGTTCGGGGACGAGCGCGATAAGGACGCGTGCGCCGCCAGCGACGCCGCGGGCGCTGAGCATTTCTTCGCCCAGAGACCGCACGGGTCCATCGTCGGGGCCTCGGGTGCTCGCGCCGGGGCGCGTGGGCTCGGCGGGCTTGGGAGTTGTTTCGGATTGCGGCGTGGGCGGGTCGCGTCGGACCTTGCCCAGCTTGGCGATCGGCGCGGTGGTGGATTCGTCGAGGATCGGGCGAGCTTGCCCTTGCGCCGAGTCGAGCGCCGCGGAACCTGGCTCTGCGGAGGCGTTGGTCGCAGCGGGGATGGCGGTGTCGGTGGTGGTGAAAGTGGAGGTCTGGTCCTGCCACGAGCGGCCCGGTGATTCCGGAACGATCAACACCGCCTCGCCGGCGCGCAGCGTGAGGGTCAGGAGCAGGCGCCGGAACACCAGGCCCTCGTTCGTCGCGTCGGTGGTGGTTGTGCGGGGTGCGAGCAGGTCGGGCGTTTCAAGGCGGCCGTCGGCGTGCTGAGGGACCAGCTGGATCCGCATTTCGGCGTCCACGCCGCTGTCGCCCGGGACCGGGACGGGCCAGCAGCGTGCGAGAAGACGTAGCGTGCCGGGCGGGAGCGCGACGCGGGTGTCGCTGAGGCCGATGACTCCGCCGCGTGCGAACTCGGGGCCTCGGGCGGCGACACTCCAGCGTGCGCCTTGCTCGAGCCACTGTCGCTGCACCGCGATCGGCGCGCTGCTGACGCGTTGGCCGGGCTCAAACTTGTCGAGCGAAAACTGCCCGACCCTGGGCGAGAGCTCCGCCTGGAGCCGCGGCAAATCCGCCCGGTTCACGCGTAATACGCGCATTCCCGCCCGCTTCCATGCCTCTTCTGACACGCCGACACGCTCGGGCTGCGCGCTCTCCACGGAGCGCAGCGCCCGCGCGATGTCATCCTCGCGCTCGTTGATCACCCACGATCGCACCTCGACGCCGATGCGATTGATGACCGCCGGTTCATCGGGATCGAGCGCCGGTGTTGCGAGGGCTGACGAGGTGCCGCCGCGTTTGACCGCGCCAGTGTGCGAAGGCTGATCGGTCGCACATCCAATCAGACAGCCCGCCAAAGCGGTGAACGTCATGCCCGCGAACCAGCGCTTGGCGATCTGGGCCGCGCGAGGTGTCAATCTGGGGAGGCTGCGGCGGTATGCGGCGTGGTCGTTCATGCGGGGATGTGAGCGTAACCACACGTCTGGAGCCGCGGAGGGGTGGTGGGGGCTGGCGGGAGGCGTCATATTCTGGCCCGTTTATTCGACTCTCGCGTGGCGTCGTGTATGGTGGGGTCGGTGAGCCTTGGACCTGCGTCCGGTGGACGCAGTGCGCGGGGCTTTGATGGAGTGCAGTACGTGAAAACATCAATTGCTGTTGCGTCGCTGGCTATTTCACTGGTTTCGAACGGATCCGCCATGGCCCAGCCGGGCAATCTGGCGGTCCTGCGCGTTGGTGCCGCTGGTGGGACGACCTCGCTGACCTCGGCCGCGGCTCCGGTGTTCATAGACCGCTTCGACTCGATCGCCCCCGCGCAGCTTGCCCCAACTGTTACCTGGGCCCTTCCGACGACGACAATCGGCGCGCAGCGCCGGCTGACCATCTCCGGCTCGCAGGTCGCTGAGGGTGGTTTGCAGCTCTCCGGCAACGGGCAGTATCTGGTCCTTGGTGGGTACGACGCGAGCGTCGGCACCGCTGGCGGCACCGGGGCCGGCCTGCTCAACAACTCCGGCACCGGGCGCGTGGTCGCTCGCATCGACTCCGCCGGCAACATCGATACATCGACCGTCTACGGCAATGGCGAGTTCAGCGGCGCCGCGGGCACCGGCCTGAGGGGCGTCTACTCAGCCGATGGCACGTCGTTTTATGGCGTCGGCAACGGCACCGGCACGCTCCCCGGCACCAGCGGCGGCATCCGCCGCATCGCCTTCGGCACGATCACAGCGCCCGCCTTGCCCTCGACCCTGATCTCTCCGGGCAACGCCGGCACCGGCACCGCCAACGTCCGGCGCGTCCAGGCGTTCAACGCCCAGCTCTACGCCATCACGAACAGCTCGCCCTTCACCGGCGTCAACAGCATCGGCGCCGGCATCCCGACCAACTCCGGCAACTCACAGACCAACCTCTTCGGCACCGGCGGCAGCTCCTACGACTTCTTCTTCCTTTCCTCGACGATCGCCTACCTCACCGACACCCGCGCCATCGCTAGCGGCGGCGGGCTCCAGCGCTGGAACTTCGACGGCTCAGTTTGGTCGCTCGCCTACACGCTCACGACCGGGCTGGATGTCGGTCTCTCAGGCCTGACGGGCCTGAGCCTGGCTGGTGGCGATGTGTATTTCGCAGGCATCACGTCCGACGGACGTCGCCTGGTGACCATCACCGATAACACCGGCAACATCAGCGCGACCGGCTCGTTCGTGACGCTCGCGACCGCTCCTGCCAACACATTCTTCCGCGGCGTCGCCATCCCCACCCCGGGCGCTGCGTTCGTCCTGGGCCTCGGCACGCTCGCGGCCAGCCGCCGTCGGCGCACCGCCTGAGCACGGTCGGGCAAAGTCAGGCGCGTTGGTACGACGTTTGGGCACGAATCGCGCGGCGACGGCTGGCGAATACGCTTCTGGACTCTGAAGTTCAGGAGCATTGCCATGACTATTGCTGAGCCTCGTCACTCGATTGCGCGCCCGCTGCGCCACCTGATGGTCGGTATCGCCACCTCGTGTGTGCTGGCGGGCACGCTCAGCGCACGTGAGCCGTCAACCCCGCCAGCCCCGGCGACGCCAGCGCCGACTGCGCCCGCCGCAAATCCTCCGAAGACACCCGGCGCGGCCCCGACCGCGCCCGCGGTTGGCGTTCGCCCGGGCAACAAGAAGGACCAACCGAGTGCCGCGGGCATGGTGGGGCGTGATCAAACGATCAGCGACTTGCAAGAGGCGCACGCGATCGCGGCGTCGCTGGTCGCCGATTGCGAGCGTTACGCCAAGCAGGCCGATGAGGAAGGCCAGGGGCAGGTCGCGTCGTTGCTGCGGGCGGTGAAGCGTTCCAACGAGATTCGCCAGCGGGCGATTGGCAATGTGATCCAGAAGCTCAACGCTCAGGAGAAGGCACCGGCGAGCCCGGGCTCGAGCCGCGCCAAGTCGGCGGAGAATATCAAAGCGCTGATTCAGACAATCGATGAGCAAAAGGACAAAGGCATTCCGACTTACCTTGCGCGGGCGAAGACGGAGGTGAACCGGGACGTGTCGCAGGCCCTTCGGTACAGCCGCGAAGCGCTGCGGGAGCAGAGCGCGATGCTGGGCGAGGCGCGGGACAATCCCGCGCAGTTCAAGGGCGGGACGAAGGAGTACTACGTCTCGCGGACCTGCGGCTTCATGGTGGACAAGCTGGATTTTCAGAAGTGCCCGGTCTGCTTGGCCGCTCGCGACGACTTCGAGCAGGTGAAATAGGCGAGGTGCCATGTTTGCAACGCCCGAAGTTCAGCGACTCTCGCGAGAGTTTCAAGAGATCCTGCCCCAGCGGCTTCAGCGTGTCAACACGCTGGCCAAGCGGCACGTTGAGAGAGTTCTCGCAGCTCGATTGAGAGTTTGTGCTGCTGGGGAGAGCGCTGCGCTGATGCATCAGATGCTGGTCTTCAGCGGGCAACGCTGATGGCGATTGGTGGTCAGAGCGCGACGCGCTCAAGGGCCGTGAGATCGACGCCCGCGAGGTTGGTATCGCGCACTGCGAAGAGGCGAGCCCGAAGCTCGCCGGGCGTCTGCGCCACGATGTTCAGGTGCCCGACCTTGCGCCCCTCGCGCGCGGCTTTGGCATAGTCGTGTACGCGCAGGTACGGGATGCTGAGGGACGCGCCGGCCTCGGGCATCTGGCCGATGACGTTGATCATCGCGCTGTGCCCGATGCAGTCGCACGCACCCAGCGGCAGCCCGACCACGGCGCGCAGGTGATTCTCAAACTGACTGGTCGCGGCGTTGTCGATCGTCCAGTGCCCGCTGTTGTGCACACGCGGCGCGATCTCGCTCGCGACCAGGCCGCCCGGCGCGCCGGGCGCTTCAAAGAGCTCCAGCGCCAGCACGCCGACATAGTCCAGCGACGTCATGATGCTGCGGATCAACTTTTCGGCGTGCGACTGCAACTCCGCAGAGACGTTCGGCGCTGGCGCGATCGAGAGCCGCAGGATCCCGGTTGCGTGGTGATTCTCAGTGAGCGTGTAGCAGCGTGTCGCGCCGTCGGTGGCACGCACGCCGATGATCGAGAGCTCGCGCGAGAACGCGACAAGCTCCTCGTAGATCAACGCGGCGTCGTTCGCTGGCGCCCCGAGCGAGCTCCACGCGCTGGCGAGGTCGTCACCCGGATGAATCACACGCTGGCCTTTGCCGTCGTATCCGAAGCGCCGGGTCTTGAGGATTCCCGGCGCGCCGACCGAGCCCACCGCGGCTTGCAGATCCGCCAGTGAATCGACGGCGACGAATCTCGGGGTCGGGATGCCCAGCGAGTGAAAGAGCGTCTTCTCGCGCAGCCGGTCCTGCGCGGTCATCAGGGCGCGGGCCGATGGACGCATCGGCACGCCCAGCCCGCTAATCGATTCCGCCAGCGACGCCGGAACGTTCTCAAACTCGAGGGTGCAGGCGTCGAGGTCGCGGACGAACTCGTTCAGGGTGGCTGCGTCGTCAAACGGCGCGTTGATGGTCGGGGCGAGCTCGCTGGCGCCCGCGTCGGTCGCGGGATCCCAAACTCGAAATCGCATGCCCAGGCGGGTGCCAGCGAGGACGAGCATCCGGCCCAGTTGCCCGCCGCCGAGGATGCCGACGATCATCGTCCGGGCTCCGTTGACGCTGGCGGGGGGAGGACGCTGGCGAGGGCTTGGCGGGTCTGCTGGGCGCGAAACTCGTCGAGGGCTGACAAGAGATGCGGGTGCTTGTTGGCAAGGATGGACGCCGCGAGAAGGGCGGCGTTGATCGCGCCGGCGCGCCCGATCGCGAGCGTTCCGACCGGAATCCCTGCGGGCATCTGGACGATCGAGAGGAGTGAATCGACGCCGTGCAAGGCTTTGGATTCCACCGGCACGCCAAGGACCGGCAGAGATGTTTTGCTGGCGCACATCCCCGGCAGATGCGCAGCGCCCCCGGCGCCGGCGATGATCACTTCGATGCCGCGATCTCGCGCCGTGGCGGCGTACTCAAACAGCAGATCGGGTGTGCGGTGTGCTGAGACCACGCGGGTTTCGTGGGCGATGCCCAGGCGATCCAGCGTCGCCGCGGCGTGCTGCATCGTCTCCCAGTCTGACGAAGAGCCCATGATGACGCCGACGAGCGGAGGCATGATCGCAGTGTAGCGAACGCGCTCACGCCGGTCCTCATGCGGGCGATGGCGAAGCCTTCGGGCAGGTGCGGCAAGGGTCTGGCTAGTTCTTCGCTGGAGCCCAGTCGCGCCCGGTGAGTTCGCGCAGGCGCATGATGGACGCCGCGACGAGCCGGCGCTCGCGGATGCGGTCGCGGCTAGAGGCGATGCCCAGGAACGCCGAGACGGTGATCTTTTCCGGCGTCAGGGTGCCGGGATCGGCGGGCACCGAAATCGGCGCGGGCGGATTATTCCGGACGAAGCGCAACTCGCCCTCATCGGAAGTGATGCTGAGCAAGTTGAAGACCAGCGTGCGGTCGTCGGGTCGCTCGGTGGTGAGGATCGCGCACTCGCCGGCGGTCAAAGCGTGGAAGGCTGCGGGCTCGGCGTCGCTCCAATCGGCCAGGATGGAGGACGGGTTGTCCGCCTGTGGGGGATTGATGAGGCCACAGCCGGAAAGTGTCACGCAAATGACAATGCATGCGATTGTTGAGATCAGGCGTATTTGCTGCGAGATGAGCACATGATCATTGACGATCGAGCCAATATTCCATCTATTCGTGATTTTTCGAGCGCGGGCTTCGAACCGCAGTTCTGCCCGGGTGGGCATGGCTGAGCCTGGGGAGGGCGCTGGCGCAGGCGTGCTTGGAGGTTGAGGCGTGATAGCATCCCCCGGATTCAGAGGGTGCGCGTTCGTGTCGAGCGAGTTGGCGTTGGCCCACCTCAGGCGATCGAACCTATGGAGTAGCAGACGCGTGGACGTGTTCATTCAAGTGCCTCGTGGGGCCGAGCTGGTCAGCATCTTCGGTCCTGCGGATCGTAACGTCAAGATGGTGCGCGAGGCGCTGGGTGTCCGCATTTCGACGCGGGAGGGGAAGATCAAGGTCAGCGGGGAGCCGCGCGAGCTGGGCGTTGCGCGTCGGGTGATGGAGCAGCTCGTGAAGGCCGCGGCGTCAAAGGACGAGCGCTATGGCGAGCGTCGCGAGGTGATGGCGCTCATCGCCCGCACGTCCACTGAGGCCAGCGAAGACGGGGAGCAGACGACGCAGATGGCGCGCGAGGGGTGGGAGGTCGGCGATCCGAGCGCGCCAGCGTGGGGAGCGCAGCTGAACGTCTATGTGGGCGGCAAGCCTGTCAAAGCGCAGACCGCGAACCAGCAGTTGTATTTGGACGCGATTCGCGATCACGACGTGGTGTTCGGCATTGGGCCTGCTGGCACTGGCAAGACGTACTTGGCGGTCGCGGCCGCGGTACACCTGTTAAAGATGGGGCGCTGCCGGAAGGTGATCCTGGCGCGCCCTGCGGTTGAGGCTGGCGAGAAGCTGGGCTTTCTGCCGGGCGACTTGCAGCAGAAAGTGAACCCGTACTTGCGGCCGCTGCTGGACGCGCTGCATGAGATGATGGACTTCAACACGATCCGTCGCTTTATGGAGACGGATGTGGTGGAGATCGTGCCGCTGGCGTATATGCGTGGGCGGACGTTGAACCGGGCGGTGATCATTCTGGACGAAGCCCAGAACACCACGCGTGGGCAGATGCGGATGTTCCTGACCCGCATGGGGCACGGGTCCAAGATTATCGTGACCGGGGACGTGACGCAGGTGGACCTTGAGGACCCGACACAAAGCGGCCTGATTGACGCGGTGCGGACGCTGAAACGAGTGCAGGGGCTGGCGTTCTCGGCCCTTGATCAGACGGACATTGTGCGACATCCGATGGTGCAGAAGATCGTGGACGCGTACGAGAAGACCGATAAGCCGCGGGTGGGTTCGTCTGCGGGGTCTCTGGCAAGGCGTGGCGGCGGCGGGTCGATGCAAGACGGGCCGACGAGCGGCGGCTCTCGGACCTGAACGAAGGACTGGGTGGTGGGGCAGCAGGCGAGTCGAGCGTTGATGATGTTGCGGGATTGACCGTCACCATGACACGGGCGCCCAGCGCCAACTCGAGCGGACGTGAGCGGGCAGAGGCCGGGGGTGCCGCTGCGCGCCGGCGCGACGCCCTGCGCGAGGCGGGTGAGCGCTGGCTGGTCAACTCGCCGGAGCGGGGCTGGTCGGTCATCATCGCGACGTTCATGGCGCTGGCGATCGCGGCGACGCTCGTGGTCATGCAGCGCCAGTTGTTGCTGGCGCCGGGGCAGGTGATGAGCGAGGCGCGGGCGGCGCGGGTCGAGCTCACGCTGACGGACAACCTTGCGACGGAGCGGGCGCGCGAGAGCGCAAGACAGCGCGCGACGCGGGTCTACATCCCCGACGAGAAGGCGCTGGGCGGCCTATTGGGATCGCTGAAGGACTTGCCGGCGACGGTCGGCGGGAGCGCGAGTGTGGAGGCGCTTCCGGCTTCGGTCGTTCGTGACTTTGCGATCACAACGGAAGAGTTCGGGGCCTTGCGAGATTCGGCGCCGGGGATGCCCGGCGCACTGCGCTGGGCGGACGCGGCCGCTGCGTTTGTCGATCGGGTCCGTCTTGTGCCTGTTGTGAGCGCTGAGACGCTGGCCGACGAGCGGCGCGGGATCAACCGGGGCGTGGAGCTGCGGGTGCCGGGCGAGGGGTACTCGCTGACCCTGGCCACCGGCGAGGTGCTGGGCGTCAACAGCCCGGAGTGGGCACGGAAGGCGGAGGAGCTGGCGGCTGGCGCGGGCTTCGCGCCGGGTGTGCGCGGCGCGATCGTGCGGCGCGTCACCAGCGCGATGAGGGCGATGCCGCCGACGGTATTTGATGCGCAGGCCAGCCAGAGCAATCGCGAGGCCGACGCGCTGGCGGCGGAGCCTGTGGCGACGGTGTTCCGCCCCGGGCACCTGATCTTCGCGCGGGGCGACGTGCTTTCGCCTGAGCAACTGGCGCTGGCAACGGTTGAGAACAACGAGTATTGGGAGAGCAATCGAAATCCGGCTGCGCGCCTGCACGACGTGGCTGCGGTCGTGCTCGCGTCCGTGTTCACGCTGGCGATCCTGCTTTCGATCTCGACGTTTGCGCCGCAGATCTCCGGATCGCAGCGCAAGCTCGCAGTGGTGTGCGGGATGATCGTGATCGCGCTGATCGCTGCGTGCGCCGTGGCGATCGCGGAGCCGCGGTTTGTGACGATGGGGAGCGTCGCGCCGGCGGTGTTCGTCGCGATGGTGCTGGCGATCGCGTACGACCGGCGGGTGGCGCTGGCGATCGGCACTGTGCTGGTTGTGCTGTCGTGCGTCGCGCTAGATCAGAACGCGGTGCAGTGCGTCGTGGGCATGCTGGGCGTGGTGGTGAGCGTGCGGACGCTGCGCGAGGTGCGCGTGCGTCATGCGCTGATCGTCGCGGCGATGTGGGCCGCAGGGGCGGTGATGATCGTGGGGCCGGCGGTGGGGCTGATCTCGCGCCCGGTGGTGTGGGAGGCGGTGCGTCAGTCGATGGTCGAGTCGGGCGTCGCGAGCATCGCGGTGCTCTTGTGCGGCTTTGTCATTCTCGGGCTTGTGCCGGTGGTCGAGCGCGTCTTTGGCGTGACCACGGGGTTGACGCTGATCGAGCTGCGCGACCCGAGCCACCCGCTCTTGCGACAGCTTCAGCAGCGCGCGCCGGGGACGTACAACCACTCGCTCAATGTCGCGGCGTTGGCGGAGGCCGCCAGCAGCGCGATCCACGCGGATTCGCTCCTGGCCTATGTCGGCGCGCTGTATCACGACGTGGGCAAGATGAATAAGCCGGAGTACTTTGTCGAGAACCAGACACCGGGCTTCAACCGGCACGAGCGGCTGACGCCAGCGATGAGCTTGCTCGTGATCGTCGGGCACGTCAAGGACGGCGTGGAACTCTCGCGCGAGTATCGCCTGCCCGCCTCGATCGAGCACTTCATCGAGAGCCACCACGGCACCACCCTCGTCGAGTTCTTCTTTCATCGGGCCCGCAAGCAGGCGGAGACGGCGAGGCTCGCAGCGAGCGATGAGCCGGGGATGGAGCCGGCGACGCCGCAGGAGATTGAGTATCGGTACCCGGGGCCGAAGCCGCGCTCGCGAGAGGCGGCAATCTTGATGGTGTGCGACGCGTCCGAGAGCGCGGCTCGCGCGATGAACGATCCTTCGCCGATGCGCATCGACGCGTTGGTCCGCGCGATCGCGCACAAGCGACTGATGGACGGACAGTTTGATCAAAGCGACCTGACGCTCAGCGAGCTGACAACGGTGATCGAGGCGGTATCGCGAAGCCTGTCGTCAATCCATCACCAGCGGATCCAGTATCCCGAGCCGGTGAAGCCGCCCTCGACTGTCGGCGTGCCGACGACCGGGGTGCGAGCGGCTACGCGGGCGTGAACTTGGAAGTGGCAAAGTGATGAAGTGGCGGAGTGGGGCGGGAAGCAAAAACGACGGCCCGGGACAAACGCCTGAGCGCCGGTTCCGGGTGTCCAAAGGAGGACGGGGTGTCCTGCTCAATGCTGGTCGCGGGCGAGACGCCGCGTCGCCTGCGCTGGAATCGTGTTCAGGCGCGAGCGACGGCGGCCTGATTCGCGGCGCGGCTGCGCAGGTGGGCGCGAACCTGGAAGCCGATGCGGAGCGAATGCACCACGATCGCGACCATGATCAGCGTGATGAACGAGACGATTATGGCCCCAGCGACGAGCCCGCCGGTCTGGGCACCTGCGAAGCGGTCAAAGTCCGCGGTGCCCATGGCTTGGCTGGACATACTGCTGGCGCCGGGGATAAGCAGGCTAATCAGCCACGCCTGGGTGAACATGGTGATGAACAGGCCGGCCATGAGGCTGCAAGACACCGCGATCTGCTTCCAGCGGCGCGGGCAACCCTTGCCGCGGACGGTGCGGTGTGCTTCGCGCACGGGCATCCAGATGGTCAGGATGAGATAGAAGAGGCTACCGAGGCCGGTCAAGGGAAGTCCGAAGATCATGGCAAGGGTCCTTGGGGGCGAAGTCGCGAGTCGCGAGTTTCGAGTTGCGAGGGGGGATCGAATATCGAGTTTGGAAACTAGATTCCCAAGAGAGCAAGTTTGAGGGCCGAAAACCAAAGTCCGACGCCGATCCCTTAGTGGCCCTTCTCAAAGGTTCGCAGGCTCTTGCGTGCGATGACTTCGTTGTAGAAGGTCTTGAGCGAGTAGTAGAAGTTGACAAAGCGGAGGACGTAGAACGCGGGGATGCTGGTGATGGCTTTCCACTTTTCGCCGCGCTTGTGTGCGCCGTAGAGGACGGGGATGGCGATGGCGGGCATGTCCATCAGGTAACCGAGAATGAAGAGCGGGTGGACGAAGATTGCCAGCAGGGGGATGAGCAGGAAGTAGACGGTCGCTGCGACCACAGCGTCCCAGAGAGCCACGGCGACGATCATCCGCAGATACGGAACTTTCAACAGCCCTTGCCAGTGGACGCCGACGCACTGCCAGAAGCCGCTGCTCCAGCGCGTGAGTTGCTTGCGCATGAAGTTGAAGTCTGGCGGCTCGATCGGGTAGCACACCGCGTCGGCGACGTACCGCACCTCGTACCCCTCGCCGTAGAGGACCCACGTGAGGTCCATGTCCTCGCCGACGGTGCGGGTGGGCCAGCCGCCCAGGCGGACGAGCTCATCGGTGCGATAGACGCTGAAGCAGCCGGAGGCAATCATCGGCCGGCCGTAGTAATCCTGAATGGGCTTGTAGAACGTGAAGGCGTAGAGATACTCGATGTATCGCCCGCGCTCCCACATTGTTCGCACGTGTCGCGGCAGCACGAAGCCGCACGCGGCGCCGACCTTCTCGTCCTCCATCGCCGGAAGCAGCTTCTCAACCGCGTCGTCGGCGAGCGTCGTGTCCGCGTCGATCGCGAGACAGAACTCGTCAGGTACAAAGGGAAGGCCAAAGTTCAGAGCGCTGGCCTTGCAGCCGCGGTTCTTGGCGGGGCGAATGACGCTGACACCCAAGGCGCGGGCGACCTCGCCGGTGCGGTCCGAGGAGCAATCGTCCACCACGATGATGTGGTCAACTTTGCGGGTCTGGCGGCGCAGGCTCTCGATGGTCGCGCCGATATTCTCGGCTTCGTTAAACGCGGGGATGAGCACGGTGAGCGAGCCGGGCTTGCGCGAGCCGCGATGCTCGGTGATCGGTGCTGGCATCTCGATCGCGACGGGCGAGAGCTGGTGATTGCCGAGCGGCTCAGCGGTGAGCGGAAAGTTTGGCGCGGGTGAGGGCAGCGAGGGAGATTGGGGGGCGTCGAGCACAGGTGAGGCGGGCATGGTCATCACGTCCTACAAAGCTCGCGGCGGCGTTGCCCTTGGCATTTCACAGCGCGAACGCTGCGTCAGGCTGCAAGCGCAAACGAGTCGCGCTGCTGGCAAGGCCGCCGACCTTTCTTGTGTCCCACTCCGCGAGCGTGAAACCGGCAAACGACCTCGCGACTGACTTCGCGAGAAATTGTGGTCAGATTCAGAACGCCTGATGACGGCGATTCGTCGGGGAACTCAGTAATCTCCAAGGTCCGAGAACGGGAACAAATGCATGCGTGCGGATTGTGTTCGGTATTTCCTTCGGCGAACATGGCGCTAGGCTCATAGAGCCCTGAGTTCCGCGTACGGCGGAAGGACTTGCAGAAGGAGCGGATTATGGTCATGGACCGTTTGAACGAGGCGCTCACCGAACTTGATGGGGCGCTGTCCACGCCGCGCGCGCCGGAGCTCTGGCGCAACGCCCACAACCTGCTCAAGCGAACGACGGCGGACCAGATGAAGGTTGGTCGTTTGATCGCGGAGCGAAACCTTGTCGGCCTTCGCGCGATGGTGCAGAGCGGGATCGGCGAGCAGCAGCGGGTGCCGGGGCTTTCAAGGCCCGCCCAGCCGGCGGTGCCGGTGCAGTCGGCGGTGGTCAGCGAGGCGGTGGCCGCCGCGATGAGCGCGGATCAGGCGTTCAACGCGACGGCGGTTTTGGTCGCCCCAAGCTTTGATCAGCTTCGCAACGGCCTGCGCGCGTTCAAGAAGAAGATGCGCGTGTCGCAGTTGGATTCTGACAGCCACCTCACCAACCGCGCCCTGACCGGCGGCAGTCGCGGCACCATTTCCGCAATCACTCCGCCCACTGAGTTTCCGCGACAGGTGTGGGAGCAACTTGCCACCGAGGGCAAGCTGAAGCGAGCGGGACACGGGATGTACGCCCTTCCTTTGGAATGAGCGTTGTGGCTTGGAAGGTGCGGGCTGACGCCGCGCGAGCGATGACCGCGTAGACTGCCCTTGCAATGACGCCGAGCGCATTCTTTGAGCACTGGGGCCTGGCGGAGAATCCATTTCGTGGCGAAGAGGCGCGCCAGGACGGCGTGTTTGCGCGCCTGGTCTCCGCGTCAGCAGGCGCTTCGGGAGTCGGCATCGGCCTGGCGACGCCGATCTCGTCGGGTGCGTCCTCCGGACTGGCGACAATCTCGCCCTCGCTGGCGAGCCGCGCCCAGCACAATGATTATGAAAAGGTCGTCGGCGACATGGCGCGCGTGAGCTCGTCGGTGGCGTTCGGCGAGAAGGGGAGCGGCAAGACGGCGCTGCGGTTGCAGATCCAGCACGCCGCGGCGCTGCACAACGCGGCGAGCCCGGCTGAGAAGGTGCTGCTGGTCGGGCACGACGATCTCACGGCGTTTCTGGAGCGGCTGCACGCGCGCCTCGTGCGCCAAACACGCAAGGGCGAATCCACGCCAAGCGATTCGTTCAAGCAGACGCGATTGGTTGACCATGCCGACGCGGTCTTGCACGCTGTGGTGCCGCGGCTGGTGGATGCGTTGATCGAGAACGGGCCGGGCCTGCCGAACGCGGCGCCCGGCGCGCTGCCGGACCCGACGGTGCTTGACCTTGGGCCTGAGCCACGGCGCACGGCGCGGGCACAGGAAAAAGTCTGGCGGCGCGATCTGCTGGTGCTGCAATCCATCTATGACCGCGGCGATGGCGCCGGCGATCGGGCCAAGTCTTTGCGGCGCGGCATCGGTGTACGCCGCCCGCTGGCGGGCTACGTCGGCTATGTCATTGCACGCGTCGGCTGGCTGGCACCGGTCATCACGCTGCTGTGGATCTATCACTCGCGCCGCACTGCGACGGGGCGCGATCTGCCGGATACGACGACCGGGTTTTTGGGCTGGCGCGAATGGCTGGGGTTGACCGGCACGCCCGATGGCAACGCCGTGGGGTGGGCGACCTTTTTCTTCGGCAGCCTGATGGTGTGGGGTCTGTTCCTGGTGCAGCGCTGGTGGACGCATCGCGTGATGTTCAATCGCGTGACGCGCCGCGTTTACAAGCAGGTCCGCGTCACCGGGCGGGGCGAGCACAGCCTCGCGGCGAGCCTGCACGAGCTGCCCACCGGCTGGCGCGGCGGGGGCGTCATGCCCGTGACCGATGCCGAGGCGACGCGCATGGCGATGATCCAGCGCCTGCGTCGCGTGCTCAAGCCGTTTGGCTATGCGTCACTGCTGGTCGTGGTTGATCGCGTGGACGAGCCGGCGCTGATCGCGGGGGATGTCGAGCGGATGCGCACGGTGGTGTGGCCTCTGTTCAACAACGCGTTTTTGCAGCAAGACGGCGTCGCAGTGAAGATGCTGCTGCCGATCGAACTTCGGCACGCGCTCATGCGCGAGTCCGCGGCGTTCTTTCAACAGGCACGCATGGACAAGCAGAACATGGTCGAGCAGCTCGGCTGGACCGGGCCGATGCTCTACGACCTGTGCGACACGCGCATCGCGGCGTGTCGCTTGGCGGTGGGGACTGGTGCGAGCGTCGGGCCGGGGCGTGTGCTCACGCTGTGCGATCTGTTCGCTCCTGAGATCACGCGCGATGCGTTGATCGAGGCGCTAGAGCAGATGCGTCAGCCGCGTGACGCGTTCAAGCTCGTGTACGCGTGCATCATCGATCACTGCGCGCGAACGGTCGAGGCGCGGGTGCGTCCGGCCGATCAGGATGACGCGATTGGCGAGCGCGCCAGCGCAGACGTACACGCGGGGTACCGCGTCTCAAAGCAGGTGTTTGACGAAACCCGCAAGGCGCAGGCGGAGCGGCTGCGTCAGTTGGCGATGGGCGTTCGCCCCGCATGAACGGAGTCTGACGCGTGCTAAAGCTCAAGCTTTGTTCACTCATTGGCATGATCCACGTGCGCGCCCTGCCCGGCACCCCCGCTTCAAAGCTCGATATTGCTCGCATTGCCAGCATCGCGGCGGACGAGGCGCGGGTGTTGGCGGAGGCGGGCTTTGACGCGCTGCTGATCGAGAACATGCACGATGCGCCGTATGTCATGGCGCCGCACGATCCGGTGATCGTCAGCGCGATGACCGCTGCGGCTCAAGCGGTTCGGGGCGCGGCACCCGGGCTCCCGCTGGGCGTGCAGGTGCTGGCGCGTGGTGAGCGCGAGGCACTGGCGGTGGCGCTGGCCTCCGGCGCGAGCTTCATTCGCTGCGAGAACTTTGTGTTCTCGCACGTCGCTGATGAGGGCCAGATGGTGGAGGCCGCGGCGGGGCCGCTGCTTCGCTACCGCCGATCGATCGGCGCCGATCAGATCGCGATCTACGCCGACCTGCAGAAGAAGCACGCGGCGCACGCCATCACCGGAGACTTGGGGATCGATGAGCACGCGCACGCGGCGGAGTTCAGCGGGGCCGACGGCGTGATTGTCACCGGCCCGGCCACGGGCCGACCGGCCAGCATGACCGACCTGAAGCGTGTCCGCGCTGCAACCAAGCTCCCGCTGCTGGTGGGTTCCGGCGTCGACGCGCAGAGCGTGGGCGAGTTGCTGCGCATCGCTGACGGTGCGATCGTCGGCTCCTCGATCAAGGTGGACGGGCATTGGGCAAACGAGATCGACCCGGCGCGTGCGCGGGCGCTGGTCAAGAGCGCCAGCAAGTCGCGATCGAGCCGTAGATGAGCGAGAGTTCACGGGCCGGGGAGCCGCGCGCAAGTTCGCCGTGGTACGCTTGGATGTCCAGTTGACTCTGTTCTACTTTTGGAGGATCAAAGATGCTGCGGCGAATGCTCTGCGTGATCGTGCTGGGCGGCGCGATGGTCGGCCTTGGCGGGTGCAAGATGAATGAAGCGACCGGGCGGTCGCAGTTTCAGTTCTTCTCGCGCGAAGAGGAGATCGCCCTGGGCGCGCAGAGCAAGCCGCAGTTGGTGCAGGAGTTCGGCGGCACCGTGCCGGATCAGCAGCTTCAGGCGTATGTCACGGAGATCGGCAAGAAGCTGGCGGCGGTGACCGAGGGCGACAACCCCGGCCTGCCCTGGGAGTTCACGTTCTTGAACAGCGACGCGATCAACGCCTTTGCGCTGCCGGGGGGCAAGGTGTTTGTCTCACGCGGCCTGGTCAAGGAAATGACCACCGAGGCGGAGCTCGCTCATGTCTTGGGGCATGAGGTCGGGCACGTCACGGCCCGCCACACCAACGAACGCATGGGCCAGGCGCTTGGCGCTCAGGTGCTCGCGGGCATCGCGGGCGTCGCGGCGCGCAACCAGGCGCTGGCGGACATCGCGGGCAACGCGGCGCAGGTCGTGGTGCTGGGCTTCAGCCGCGAGCAGGAGAACGAGGCGGACGCGCTGGGCATGCGGTACATGACGCGCGTCAACTATGACCCGCGCGGCGCGCTGGGCGTGATGCAGATCTTGCTGGCTGCGAGCCAGGGTCCGCGCCAGCCGCAGATTCTGGCGACCCATCCGTATCCCGAAGATCGCATCAAGCGCGTGCAGGCGGCGCTTGACACAACCTACGCGAGCATGGTGAACAACCCGCAGTATCAGAACTACTCGGATCGCTTCCGCACGCGCATGCTCGGGCGGCTCGCGCTCTTGCCGGCCGCACCAGACGCGGAGATCGTGCGGGCGCAAGCTGAGGCGGGTTTCGACGCTTCGGCCCCCGCGACCTGGTGCGGCCACTGCCGGGCGGCGAGCGCGCAGGCGATGATCGATGAGATAGAGAACGTTGTTGCGACGATGTACTAGCTGGTCCAGAACGCCTTGGCCAGTGCGCGAGGGGTCCGGCAAATGCACCGCCCGGGATTAGCGGCGCTGTGCGTCCGCCCATCGAGTGCTCGGTCGCCGCGGAGTTTAGCTCTTTCTCTGGAGGTCCTGAATCCGTCCGAAGGTGTCGTCGAGGTGCCGCTCCATTTTCTTGGCCGCGCCGTCAACAGCCTGATCAAAGGTGGCCGCCACGTTCGTCACGGACACGGGCTGCATGTTTGCGGGCCGGGCCTCCAGGACGCACTTCTTGTCGTCGCCACGAGTCTTGTCGCCGTTCTCATCGCTCAGGTGAACCTCGACCCGCGTGAGTCGCTCGCCGAAGCGATCGAGTGAGGCGGCGACCAGCGATTCAATGTGGAGCGTGAGGTCAGCGCTCCCGTGCGTTTTGTTGCTCGTGTTGACTTGAACGATCATGCTGTGTCTCCTTGGAGTGATCCGTGTTCCGAAGCGTGAATCTTGCGACGCGCCTCACGCCGTCGCTGCGACAAGGTGGTGCGGTCGGGATGCTGGGGCCGGCGTCAGTTCTTCGAGTCTCGCCGCGCCTGCGCGCGTTTGACGCTTGAGGAAACGTGCCCGAGCAGGCGGCTCTCAAGCCCGGCCTGCTCGATCCGGGAACTCTTGACTCTGGACTCTGCCTTCTGCCGCTGTAAGCTATTCTGGCCGGGGTGGGGCGCGTCGCGTGGCCCGTTCTTCGCTCCGCGGGCTGGCAGAACTGAATCTTCGTTGGCGTTGAACGTCTTCTTGTCTCGCTCGTCCCGTGCGCCTCGAAGGGGTTTGTTCGCCGGACTGCGCTTGGTCGAGCCCGCGCTCGCGGTGACCCCCTTCGCGCGGCCACCCTCATTCTCAAAGCGGGCCACCGCGCTGGCCTTTGCCTTCTCCTTCTTCGGCGGAGCAGCCGGAGCATCCGCGGATCGGGAGTCCCGCATCGCGCGACCGAGACGACCGGCACTCCCACCCGATTTGGAGGAGTGACTCGAGGTGCCGACGCGTTTCCCCGTCGTCGGGCCCGCGGCCAATCCCAGCAACCCAGCCCCCGGAAGTTTGAGGTTCTTCGTTTTATTCACAGGTCGTTTCCTTTCGGCGAGAATGTTGCCGTCACGGGCCTGAACCCCGCGGATGATGCGATCAAAGTTGGGTTGAACCACCGCAGGGCATTGAGAGCTCCGCGACCGCCCGACTAGGCAGTCGATGAGACTGACGGCAGAGCTCGCTGTGCAGCACGCTACGGTAGTGCGCTAGGCGCACGTGCGGATCGTCAAGCCCGCCGCCGAAGCGGCGCGTGTGGTCCTTGTAAATGAGCTTCACGGGGATCTCGCGCACGCGCAGGTTGTTCGCGGCGCACTGCACCCAGAACTGCATCGGGAATGCGTAGCCGGTCTCGGTGAGGCGGAGCTTTGCCAGCGACGAGACCCGATGGGCTTTGAAGCCGCAGAAAGAGTCGGTGAGCGACCAGTCGAGCCGGTCGTTGATTTCTGCGGTCAGGGCGACGTTGATCGCGCGACGGTCGGCGGGCGGCTCGGTCGATTCGTCCATCGAGGCGATGTAGCGCGAGCCGGAGATGATGTCGGCGTCGTCGGCGGCCGCGGCTCGGATGAAGCCGGGAATCGAGGCGGGCTCGTGCTGCTCATCGCAATCCATCGTGATGATCCAGTCATACCCGTGACCCGCGGCGAACGTGAACGCGTCGCGCAGGGCCCGCCCGTAGCCCATGTTTGTCGGGTGGCGCAGGACGTACACCGGGTGGCGCGCCAGCATCGCCGGCGTGCGATCCGTGCTGCCATCATCAATCACCAGCACGTCGCGCGTGTATTGAAGCACGCGTGAGAGCACAGCGTCAATGTACCTCTGCTCGTTATAAACGGGGATGGCAACGATCGCGCGAAGGTCGCCCCATTCGTCATACATCGGTGCCGGAGTCTCGGGCGTCGGGTCATCGCTTCGGTGCATCTCGAGGGTCTCCAGAGGTCGGTCGGATCGAAACACCCGCGTGCGGCTGGGCACCGGAAGCAATCAGTTCGCGACGCGGCGTCAATCGGATGAGCGGGCGAGGCCCACGTTGCAGATTCCGTGTCAATCAGCGAGTTGCGTGAAAGGCGTCTGTAAGGCCGCTCACGCTCGGGGGAGCGCGACCCAGGGATGGTCGCGGCAACGTGGGCAATAGGTAATTTACCGAGACGGCGCGGCCCGTCGCTTTGGCTTGGTCTTCTTCGTCGGGGGAACTGGTGCCGGCTGCTCGTTGGCCTCAGCGCGGTTGGATGACTCGATGCCCGGGTGTGACGGCCCGCGCAGGCTCTCGGCCTCGCGGCGTTGCTGGCGGGAGGTCTCGGCAAAGGCCGCGAAGCCGAAGGGCTCGCCGCCGGTGCCGCTGTCCACGCCGCCCATTTCTTCCTGGATGCGTCGCTGCAGTTCCTCGGAGAGCGCGTGAAAGGCGCGCACTTCGCTCAGCGGCAGCGTGAAGGCCTCGCCGGAAGGCGTGACCACGCGGAAGACCGAGCACTGCACCGCGGCTGACAGGTCGCGATCCGCATCGGTGCCCGGGATGCTGCACGCGAAGAGCGGGTGTACTTCTGCAATCGGGATGCGCTCGCCGGCGTGCGTCAGGATCGAGAGCCGCCCGTCTAGTGCGCTCGGCGGATCTTGAACGGTGAGCATCGCGCTGAGCGAGGTCAGCATCTCACGCGCGACGTTGGTCCAGAAGAGTGATCGCAGCGAGTGCGTGAGCTCGGGGTTTGAGACGTGCGGCGGCGCCGTGGATTCCGGCGGGGTGGGCTGGCGCGAGGGTTTGGAAGGTGCTTTCGCGATCGCACGCGTTGGATGCTTGGGCAAGGTGAGTCTCCGGCGATGGCGCGATAGTCCCTGTAGCGATCTGACGCTCAGCGTGTCGGCGAGGTGACAGGCGTCTTCGTTCTCGCCAGATGTGCAGCGCCCGTTGAGCCGGTTGAGCTGGCACCGCCCGCGCCAGCGGGCGAGACCGACACGTCCGGTGTTCGGCGCGGCTGCGCAGCAGCGCCGCCGCCATCGCGCGCGCGATCCGCCGGGGCGCGGCTCGCGGGCGCCGCGCCTGGCGTTGTGCGCGCGCCAGGCTCCGCAACGCTCCCCTTACGCATCGGCTCCATTCGCCCGTCGGGCAGCAGGTTCATGCCGACCAGCGCCAGTTGCGCCTTTGTCCACGGGCGTTCGACGAGCTCGCCCGCCAGCGGCGCCCGCAGGAGCACGCGCTGACCTTCCTCAAGCCCCGCCGCGATCTCCGCCAGCCGGTCGCTGCGACGCCCGATCCGCACCGGGACGCGGGCAAAGCGCCCGCCCTCGGGGACCAGGACATACCGCACCAGCCCGTCAACAAAGATGGACTGGATCGGCACCGCCAGCGCGTCCTCGGCGCGGTCGAGCATGATCTCCGCCTCGCACCGCATCGAGGGCTTGAGCGGGATGTCGACCGACTTCATATCGATCTTGATCTTGACGGTGTATTCGCGCAGGTTCGGATCGCGCATGCCGCCGCTCTCAGCGATCACGCCGACCGACAGCACCGTCGCCGGCAGAGAGCGACCCGCCAGGGCGTCGATGCGCACGTTGGCCTGCATCCCCTCGCGGATGCGCCCGCTGATCGACTCGTGCACACGCACCGACGCCACCATCTCGCTGGTATCAGGCAGCACGATCAACGGCGTGTTCCGCTTCACAACGCGACCCACGTCCAGCGTGCCCTCGCTGCTCCCGCCCCAGCGGTCGCGGTTCAGGCTCGTCGCGTACACCACCAGCCCGTCGCTGGGCGCCTTGATCGTCGCGGCGTCAAACTGCTCGCGCAGCTTCGTCAGCTTCGTCGTCCGCAGCGAGAGCTGCTGGCGCTTGTTGTTGCGATCGGCTTCCTTGGTCGCGATCAGCGACGCGTTCTGCCGCCCGGTGCGCTCCAGCTCGGCTTTAGCCTGCTCCACAGTGGACTGCTTGGTCTTCTGATCCTTGGGAAACTGGAAATCGTCGTACACCTGCCGGTCCAGCTCCGCCGTCTTGAGCGCTGCCCGGGCTTCGAGATACGCCACTTCGTCGCGTTTGAGCTCGTCACGCGACAGGAACCCCTGCTTCTCCAGCGCCACCGAACGCGTGTACTTCTCCTGCAGCCGATCCAGCTCGCGCACGGACCGCTCAAACCCAAGGTCGTTTGCCTGGCGCTTGCTCTTGACCTCGCCCTCCAGCCAGCGCCGCAGGTCCAGCTCCGCCAGCTCCACCTCGAGCGACTTCTTCGCAACCGACGATTCGTTGTCCGAGGCCTGAATGAGGTAGTTGTTCTCGGCCGTGGCCAGTTCGGCCCGCGACGTCTCGACGCGCAGCGACTCTTCATCGATCTGCGTCTGGATCGAGTCGGAGTTAAGCCTCAGCAGCACGTCGCCCGCCTTGACCAGTGTCCCCTCGCGGACGATCTCGGTGATGGCGGTGTCCTGCTCGATCTGGCTGCGCAGATCAACCTGCCGCAAGGCCTCCAGCTCACCTGTTGCGATCGTGGTGATGTCAAAGGTCAGGCGCTTGGTCATCGCCAAATCGCTCGCTTCGCCCGGGTCCTGCGCGCCCGGCGCAGGCCGCACACCGAACATCGAGGCGACGCCGAGGCCCCCCAGCGACAGTCCGCAGAGCACCAAGAGCCCGCGAGCCGCGCGGCTCCGCCATCCACGAATCGGCTTGACCATTCCATCACGCATGCGGGGTTCATCCTGTTGGCCGGTGGAGGCGTGGGGGCGGGGGGCGGCGACTGAGGCTAGGGGCGACGGGTGGGAATGGTCCTCTACACATACGACGGGCCGGGCTCTCTCCGTTCGCTCGACACCCGCTGTTCCACCCACTCGATTGTAGAGTGTCATCGAACGAATCGGTTGCCCTGACAAGGGATAATCTCACTCGATGTCACCCAGCTTCCGCACGTTGCTCGACGCCCGGCACGCCTTGCTCGTGTTCGCGACTCCCCTGGAGGCCCGCGAGGCACTCAGCACGGCAACATGGGCCGATTTCGGAGCGCTGGCCGCTTTGGATTCGTGCCCGCCCTGGACTCGCGCCCCGATCGCGCCGGGCATCGATCTGGTCATCACCGGCGTGGGCAAGGCCAACGCCGCGGCTGGCACCGCCCGCGCTCTGGACCCCGCACGGCATGCGCTGGTGCTGAGCCTCGGCATCGCCGGCGCACTTCCGACGCCCGACGAGCCTGACTTGGCGATCGGCACCACTGTCGTCGCCGAAGCGTGCGTGTTCGCCGATGAGGGCATCGCGACGCCATCGTCGTTCGTAAGCATGAGCCGCGCGGGCTTCCCGCCGCGCAACCCGAACGCGAGCCGATGGTCCGAGATGTCCTATTGCGTAGATCCGGCTGTCCTCGAGGCGATTACGACCGCGCTGGGCTCGCGCGAGTCGCACGTGGTCGGGCCGATCGCGACAGTCTCAACATGTTCCGGCACTGACGCCAGCGCTCGCGAGACGCAGTCGCGAACGCGTGCGCGGGCGGAGGCGATGGAGGGGGCCGCGATCGCCCTCGTCGCGGACACGCTCGACATTCGAGCCGCGGAGCTGCGGGTGATCAGCAACTCTACCGGCGATCGCGACCGGCAAGTCTGGAACATCCGCGAAGCGCTTGACCGACTGGGCAAGGTTCTCGGACTGCTCTTCGGTCCGGCCTGAGCAGCATTGCCCGGCGGGAGGCGTCCGGCCCTCTTTCAACCAAAACCTGTTCGGGTTGCGCCGTCTGTGTCGGCAAGGCAGTGCTTGAATCGGCGTCAGCGCCCGCGCGATCGCTCCGATGCGGGGGGCATCGGCTCGATGTACCTCCGTGCGACCGCGACGGGCATCCTCCCGCCAGCGCGATCGATGGAGGCACCCCGGATGTTTGGTCGCTCGCTCAGTCGCTTGTCGCTCCACGGCTTTTTCGGGTCCACGACCCGGCCGGTCGCGATCGATTTCGGGACCACCAGTCTCAAAGTCCTTCAACTCAGCGACGACAACCCCGCGACGATCCTCGCGGCGGTCTCGCTCCCGACGCCCGCAACCCTTCTCACCGACGGGCCCAAGCGGTTCGCGTTCCAGATCGAACAACTCCCCGCACTGCTGAAATCCGCGCAGATCCGCGGTCAGCGCGCCGTCGCATCAATCCCCAACTGGGCGTGCAGCGTGCGCCACTTGCAGGTGGGGGGCGTGGATCAGTACAACGTCGCGTCGATGACTTCGAGCATGCTCGCTGGCGAGCTGAACTGCGACCCCGGCGCTCTGATGTGCCGCCCGGTCGTCGTTCGCGGCGCCAACGCCGGCGGCACCGCTGGCAGCGGCAAGTCTGAGATCATCGCGATGGCCACCGGCATCGGGATCGTTCAGCGAATCATGGACGCGCTGCGAGCCGCACGCATGCGCTGCGTCGGCATCCACCCCACCGCCGCGGCGCTGACGAGCGCCTTTGAATACATGACGGAGCGTGACTCAGACGCGGCCTTGGTGTCGCTTTATGTCGACCTGGGCGGCGCGAGCACCACCGTCACCATCGCCCACGGGCGCGACCTCTGCTTTGCCAAGACCATCGACCTGGGCGGGCAGTTCATCGACCAGAGCGTCGCGCAGGCGACGCAGTGCTCAGTCGCTGAGGCGAGCGAGCGCCGGCTCTTGCGAGCCCAGGCCTACGCGATGCCGCCGGTCGCGGTCGCCGGCGCACCGAGCACACCCAAAGCCGCGCCCCGCCCGATGACGGTTGGCGCGGGCGGCGGCGGGGCGATGCCTCACCTTGACACCGCCATGAACAAGGCCCGGGCCGGCAGCGCTGAGGATCGTCGCGTCGATTCCGCCATCCCCGCCGGCTGCGCGCAGCCCGAAGGCGAGATCGACCGCGAGATCGCCGAGCCGCTGGGCGTGATCGCCGACGAAATCCGGCTCTGCCTGCGATATCACGATGCGCTCTTCCCCGGGATGAAGATCGGGCGCGCGGTCTTCGTAGGCGGCGAGGCCCGCCACACCGGCATGTGCCAGCACATCGCCAAGGCCCTGCGCGTCCCGACGCACGTCGCCGACCCGCTGGCCCGCTTCGCACGCAAACAACGCCCCTCGCCAAACTCGGTCGACCTTGCCAAGCCGCAGCCGGGGTGGGCGGTGTGCGCGGGCCTTGCAATGGGCCCGACCGACCTTTGACCCCAGCCGACGCCGGCGCTGACAGTCTTCCCGCCCCGCTTCCTCGCACGAGCACGAACCATGAGCAAGCTTTGGCCCAACAAAATGAAGTTCGGTGCCACACCCGGTGCCTCGACGTTTCTCCCGGACGAGTACGTGCGTCGCAAGCGCGAGCTGCGCACGAACATGCTGGCGCTGGGGCTCTTCGCCGCCGTGATGGCCGGCGTGAGCGGCGCGTTCTTTGTGACCAACCGCCAGTGGCAGGAAGTGCGCCGGCAGCAGGAAACGATCAGCGCTGATTATGACGCCGAGGCGCTCAAGATTGAGCAGCTCAAGAAGCTCGAAGGGCAGCGAAAGGACATGCTTGAGAAAGCGGAAGTCGCCGCGATGCTCCTGGAAAAGGTGCCGCGCTCGATCCTGCTCGCCGAGATCGTCAACCGGATGCCCGAGAAGATGACGCTGACGGAGTTTGCGATCCAGAGCAAACGGATCGCGGAGCCCCCGCCACCGAACGCGACGAAGAAGGCCCAGCCCAAGTCGCTCTCGGCCAAGCCCGGCGCCGGCAAGGCTCAGGCGACCGCGGACAAGGATGCCAAGGACCCCGACGCGCCGAGGCCCCGTCCGCCGAAGCTGGAGTTCTCGATCCTCATCAACGGCGTCGCGTCCACCGACGCCGATGTCGCGGACTTTCAGGCCGCCTTGCGCGATTGCTCGCTGCTGCGAGGGGTCGAGTGGCGCGAGAGCAAGTCGACAAACATCGAAGAGACGCAGTTGCGTCAGTTCGTGCTCGAGGCAACGATCCGGCCCGGTGCCGACACGCGCGATCTCGAGCCACTTCAGGCGGCCCGCATCAAGCCGCGGATCATCCCCGCGTCGTTGGCCGAGGCCAACGCCGCCCTGCCCGAGCCCGCCGGCAAGCCCGCGGGCAAAGTTAAAGGCAAGCAGACCGCCACCGTCCCCACGCCCTGATTCACGCACGGAGCACATGACCATGGCCATGAGTATCAAGCAGATCGCGTTCTTCGGGGTGCTACTGGCGGTGCCGGTCGCGTCATACTTTATGGTCTTCCAGCCGCAGAACTCCGGCATCGAGCGTGCCAAGCAGGAGATCTCGCTCAAGCAGCAGACGCTCGAGAAGTTGCGCGAGGCCACCGCCCGCACCGCTGACCTTCAACGCGCCAACGAGCAGATCCAGCAGTCGATCGCCTCGGTCAGCGAGCGACTGCCCTCGGGCAAAGAGCTCGATAGCGTCCTGCGCGACGTCGCGCAGATCGCGGCCAAGAACGGCCTCGATGTGCCCCAGTTCAAGCGCTCCGACAAGGCCATGCCCGCAGGACCCGCGCTCGAACAGCCGCTCACCGTGTCGCTCAAGGGCGACTTTGATGGCGTCTACAAGTTCTTCATCGAGCTCGAACAGCTCCACCGAATCGTCCGCGTCACCGACATGAAGCTCCGGCGCGTCGGCGACAAGTTGCAAGAGAACGACGGCCAGATCGAAGCCTCTCTCACGCTGAGCATCTTCTACGAGGGCGAAGAGCCCGCCACCGCCCCGGGCGCAAAGGTGCCGGGCAAGGCGCAGGCCGACGCGGGAGCCAAGCAATGAATAGCGCCCTGACCAAGTCCGGTGAGAACGACGGCGGCCAAGACGCGCTGAGCGTCCTGAACTCGGGCAACGAGCCGGGCTCCACGATGCCGCCCATGATGGACGCGCTGCAAGGACCGCAGGTGCGCCGCAGCATGTCGCTCGGGCCGGCCATGATGATCGCGGCGGTCGTCGCCGCAGGCGGCTTGCTGTTCGGCATGCGGCAGATGGGCCTGGGCCCGAAGTTCTCGCTCGCTGGCGGCTCGCTGGACACGCAAGTCCCCGAGCAGAACAAGTCACTGGCGGCGAATCAGGAGATCTTGATGGCGGAGCTTGGCGCTCTGCGAACAAGCAACCAGGTCAAGCCCGAGCAGGTTCGCAAGAACCCCTTTACGATGGCCTATGTGCTTGGCCTCAGCGCCGAGGCGGCGCCGATCGACCCCAACGACCCGGACGCCGCACGCAAAGCCGCGGAGCGCGGCATGGCCGAGCGCCTTGCCAAGGCCAAGTCCGATCGCGCCAAGAACCTCGAAGTCGCGTTCAAGGATCTCCAGCTCCAGGGCGTCCTTGGCGGCTCCCGCCCCGTGGCCCGCATCAACGGCAACGTTTTCCGCGTTGGCGACACCGTCGCCAAGTACTTCACCGTCAAGTCCATCCAAGGCCGCAGCGTCGAGCTGGAGATCGACGGCGACGTCCGCGTCATCGAGATGACCGACGCCTCCACCGCCCCCGCAAAGTGACCGCCCGCCATTGAAAGAACCGCGATCCCGCGCCCGCCACCGCGGGCCGCGCGGCTGGAGAGATCCGTGAAGAAGCTCGACATCGATGACATCCTCAATGAGCTGGGCATCGATCCGAACGGGCTCGGAGACGCCCCCGCACGCTCGCGCGCACGACCGATGCCATTCCTCCCCGGCCCCGAAGCCACGCCCGGACCAAACTTCATCGCGCCGCCCGACGCCAAGGGTCCCGCGAAGCCCGGCCCCGGCTCGCCCGCTCAGGGCAACTTCCTTCCCAACTCCCCCTCCAGCCAGCGCGGCGTCGGCCGCAGCATCACCCCGCGGCCCGACGAGCCGACAGAGACGGAGATCGTCTCCACGCGCCCGCCCGCGCAATCGCCGAGCCCCATCGGCGACGCGATGACCTCCATCCATCAGCCGGATCAGCCCGGCGCGCTCACCAACAGCGAGCTCACGGATCTGCTGCTCTCCAGCGGCGCCGCGACCCAGCAGCAAATGGCCGGCGCGCAGCAGATCATGCGCCAGTCTCAGGGCAAGCGATTGCTCGACGTGCTCGTCGAGCAGGGCGCACTGGAGGCCAAGGTCCAGGAGTGCATCGCGACGGTCTCGGGCATGGGCTTTGAAGCCGTGGACCTGGGCAAGGGCCTCGAAGGCGGCTTTGACGGCAAGCTCATCCAGCGCCTCACCCTCGAGTTCTGCCAGCAGCACATGGTGCTCCCGCTGCGTCAGGAGGGCATGCGCCCTGTCATCGGCGTCACACGCCCCGACACCGCGTTCTTGTCTGACGAGATCCGACGGCGCCTCGGCGTGCCCGCGGTCAAGCTCACTCTGGTCACGGCCTTTGACGTGCGCGGCGCGCTGGAGATTGTCGGCGGGCCGATGAAGTCCCAGGGCGAGGACGATGTCAACGACATCCTCAGCTCCGTCCAGGAGACCGACGTCCAGGTCGAGAAAAAGAGCGAGAGCGAGGTCGATCTCGAACGCGCCGCTGGCGAGAACCCGGTCATCCGCTACGTGAACTACATCATCCAGCAGGCGGTCAAAGAGGGCGCCAGCGATATCCATATCGAGCCCGGCGACAAGAAGATGAAGGTGCGATTCCGCATCGATGGCGAGCTCTACGAGATGATGCAGCCGCCCCCGGCCATGTCCGCCGCAATCACCTCGCGCATCAAGATCATCGCGAACCTCGACATCTCCGAGCGCCGCATGCCCCAAGACGGGCGCATCCGCTGCGCCGTCGCGGGGCGCAAGCTCGACCTTCGCGTCTCGACCCTGCCCTGCGGCTACGGCGAGAAGGTCGTCATGCGAATCCTCGACACACGCTCCATCAACGTCAAGCTCGAAGACCTCGGCTTTGACGAGAACACGATGCAGCTCTGGCGCGGGCTCATCAACGCGCCGCACGGCATCGTGCTGGTCACCGGCCCCACCGGCTCGGGCAAAACCACCACGCTCTATTCCTCGATCCGCACCCTCGACAAGACGTCGATGAACATCTCGACCGTCGAAGACCCTATCGAATATCACCTCGACGGCATCACGCAGACGCAGATGCACGACAAGATCGGCATGAACTTTGCCCGCGCGCTCAAGGCCCTGCTGCGCCAAGACCCGGACGTGATCATGCTGGGCGAAATCCGTGATCAGGAGACCGCCGTGACCGCCGTCCAGGCGGCGCTCACGGGTCACTTGGTGCTCAGCACGCTTCACACCAACGACGCGCCCAGCTCGATCACGCGACTGGTCAACATCGGCCTCGAGCCCTTCCTCGTCGCAGCGGCGGTCAACGGCGTGCTCGCCCAGCGACTGCTCCGCAAGCTCTGCCCGGTCTGCAAGTTCGAGAAAGAGCCGAGCGAAGAGATGAAGGAGTTCCTGCAAATGCAGGGGATGCCGATAGACAAGCTCTGGACCAGCAAGGGCTGCGACAAGTGCCGCAACAGCGGTTACTCGGGGCGCGTGGGCATCTACGAACTGCTCGTGGTCGACGATCAGCTCCGCGACTTCGTCGTCCGCAGCCCCAACGTTGCCGAGCTGCGCCGCCTCTGCGCCGAACGCGGCATGACCACGCTTCGCGCCGACGGCCTCAAAAAGACCGCGTCGGGCAAGACCAGCGTTGAAGAAGTCTTGCGCGTCACCGAGAGCGCGATGTAAGCGGAAATCGGAGCCGATGGCGTCCGACGCGCCCAGCCGGGTTGGCGGTACACTGCGCTTTGACCGTTCAAAGCCCAGGAGTCTGCCATGCCTGACGCCGCGCCCGCCCTGCCGGAAGACCGTTCCAACACCGCCGTGCTTTTGCAGGAGACGCGGGTGTTTCCGCCGCCGCCGCCGGGGAGTGTCGGGTTTGATCGCTGGCTCGTCCCGTCGATGGAGGCATATCGCCAGCTGCACGCGAGATCGATCCAGCAGCCCGAGGCGTTCTGGGCGGACGAGGCCCGCAACCTTTCGTGGTTCACCCCCTGGCACACCGTGGTTGAGTGGCAGGCGCCCGACGCCAAGTGGTTCGTCGGTGGCGAGCTGAACGCCTGCTACAACTGCGTCGATCGACACGTGCAAGCCGGTCATGGCGAGCAAGTCGCGATCATCTGGGAAGGCGAGCCCGTGTCGCCCCGCACGAGTCACCCCGCGCCGGGCAGCGCATACGCCCACGAGCCGGAGATCAAGCGGCTCACTTATCGCGAGCTGCAGATCCACGTCAGCCGCTGCGCAAACGCGCTCAAGGGCATGGGCGTCAAGAAGGGCGACGTCGTCACCATCTACATGCCGATGATCCCCGAGCTGGCCATCGCCATGCTCGCCTGCGCCCGCATCGGCGCCGCCCACTCGGTCATCTTCGGCGGCTTCGCGCCGCAGGCCATCACCGAGCGTGTGACCGACGCCCACTCGCGCGTCATCATCACCGCCGACGCCGGCTTCCGGCGCGGCGACGTCGTCCCGCTTCAGAAGAACGTTGAGGACAGCGTCACTCAGCTCGCCAACCACGGGCACATCGTCAACCACGTCCTGGTCGTTCGCCGCTCCGGCCAGCAGTCTGCGCAAGAACAATTCACCACCGGCGCAGTTCACTGCGCCAGCACCAGGTTTCACTGGTGGCACGAAGCCGTCGAGCGCGCCTCAGACTCCTGCCCCTGCGCCGCGATGGACAGCGAGGACATGCTCTTCCTGCTCTACACCTCCGGCTCCACCGGCAAGCCCAAGGGCATCGTGCACACCACCGGCGGCTACCTCGCGTATGTCAACATGACCGCGCGCCTCACCTTCAACCTCATCCCCGACACCGGCCAGGTCTTCTGGTGCAGCGCCGACATCGGCTGGATCACCGGCCATTCCTACGTGCTCTACGCCCTGCTCATGAATCGCGTCCCCACGCTCATGTATGAGGGCGCCCCCAACTTCCCCCGCAACGACCGCTTCTGGGACATCATCGCCCGCCATCGCGTCACGCACTTTTACACCGCGCCCACCGCGATCCGCACGTTCATGAAGTGGGGCGACGAACACCCCGCCAAGCACGATCTCTCGTGCCTGAAAATCCTCGGCACCGTTGGCGAGCCGATCAACCCCGAAGCCTGGATGTGGTACCACAAGCACATCGGGCGCGAGCGTTGCCCCATCGTCGACACCTATTGGCAAACCGAAACCGGCGGTCACGTCTGCACGCCGCTGCCCGGCGCGATCGCCACCAAGCCCGGCTCCTGTACCGTCCCGATGCTCGGGATCGACGCCGCAATTGTCAACGAACAGGGCGAGGAACTCGGCCCGGACAAGGGCGGCCTCTTCGTCATCCGCAAGCCCTGGCCCGGCATGCTCCGCGGGGTCTACGGCAACCGCGAGCGCTTCATCTCCAACTACTTTGGCCGCCTCAAAGACCGCGCCACCGGCCAGCCGCTCTACTTCTCCGCCGACGGCGCCCGCCGTGATCGCGACGGCTACTTCTGGGTTCAAGGTCGCGTCGACGACGTGATCAAAGTCAGCGGGCATCTGCTGGGCACGATGGAAGTCGAGAGCGCGCTGGTGAGTCATCCCTTCGTCGCCGAGGCCGCGGTCGTCGGTTACCCGCACGAGATCAAGGGCAGCGCCATCTGCGCCTTCGTCACCCTGCGCGGCACCTGGCACGCACAGCACCCCAATCAGAACCCCGGCGACGACCTTCGCAAAGCCCTCATCGCCCACGTGCGCAAAGAAGTCGGCCCCATCGCCCAGCCCGACCAGGTCCGTTTCACCGAATCGCTCCCCAAAACTCGCAGCGGAAAGATCATGCGCCGCCTGCTGCGCGATGTCGCCCTGGGCGTGGAGAAGATCACGCAGGACACGTCAACGCTGGAGGACTTCAGCGTGGTGGCAAAGCTGCGGGCGGACGACGAGTGATGGCACTGACAGCGTCTGTGACTCTCACGCTCCAACCCCATCACCCAGCATCCCCAGCGTCCGCAGCGCCCGCTCCGCCGCCGCCTGCTCTGCGATCTTCTTGCTCGCGCCCCACGCGCCGTCAAACTGCGTCTCGCCCACTCGCGCCGCGATGAGAAAGTGCTTGGAGTGGTCGGGGCCCCGCTCCTCGATCACGATGTACTGCGGCGAGTTGCCCGCACCCTGCTGCGCGTGATGCTGCAGCAGCGACTTGTAGTTCTCCTGGTGCTTGCTCGCCTCCGCCTCGCGAATCATCGGCTCCACCAGCGGCACGATGAACGCCCGCGCCTTCTCGATCCCCGCGTCCAGAAACAGCGCCGCGATGACGCTCTCCAGAGCCGCCGCCGCGAGGCTCATCGGCACCGTCGCGCCGGGGCTGCGCATCCCCTTGCCAAGCTGCAAGTGCAGGTGCAGCCCCATCGCCACCGCGAGCTGCGCGCACGTCTCGCGCGACACGACCTTGGACTTGATCTTGGTCATCTCCCCTTCGAGCATTTCCGGGTAGAGCTGATAGATTCGCTCGCAGGTGATCAGCCCGAGGACCGCGTCACCCAAAAACTCCATGCGCTCGTTGCTCACCGCTCGCGTATCGGCGACGCTCGCGTGCCGCACCGCGACGCGCACCAGGTCGCGATCCGTGAATCGGTGGTTCACGAGCGCTTCGATCAATTCGATATCCGGCTGACTCATCGGGCGCCGCCTGTTCTCACGATCACCCGGCCCGCACACGCCCGCGATGGTGGGGCGTGCGCAGGGATGCGGCTGTGCGGCGCGTCGCGCCGCCCGTGACTAATGGTGACAGGGCTCGCCCGCTACGGCCCCGCGACGCACGTCGCGAATCGGCCGCGGCGGGTAATCCCGGCCACGCTTGACGTCACTATCGTGCCGCGCATTCGCCAAACATCAAGCCGATCCGCTCCCCGGCCTCAATGTTCGGGACAAATACGGCGTGTTTCTGCACGCTCCCCACTTGGCCTCGCCCCGGTTGCGGGCTAGTATCTCGACCCGTCGCGGGCCCCCCCGTGACGCTGACCCGCTCGCACCAACGATCGCCCCCAAGCGATCCGCATCCGTTCACGAAAGGCCGACCCATGGGCATGGCATATCCAAAGCGTATCTCCCGCGTCAAGCGCAAGCGCTCGATCGGGTTTCGCGCTCGCATGAAGACCAAGCCCGGCCGCAAGCTGATGAACCGCAAGCGCCGCGTCGGCCGCAGCCTCAATGTTGCCGATAAGAAGCGCGGCTACTAAATCCCGCGTCTCCCATCCTCCGCATCCACAAAGGCGAGCGCTCTCTGCGTTCGCCTTGTTCTTTTGTGGTCTTGCAGGCACGCGGCTCAATGAACTTCAAATGTCTTACTCGGGCTTCTTGCCCCCGGCCCCCGCCCGCTCACCATCACAATCTCCGGCTTGACCCGGCGCCGTCACCGCCGCGGCCAGATGGTCGAACACCCTCACCGGGCACTCGTCGTTGTAGTAGTGCAGGATCCAGTCCAGCGAGCCCCCAGCGTACAGCTCGCCGAACATTGTCACCGCGTCGGCGTCGTAGCGCGTCCCCGCGCCCGCGCGAAGCTCTGTCATTGCCCGCTCAGCCGCCGCTTCGCCAATGGTCTGGCGATACGGGCGAACGCTCGTCATCGCGTCAAACGAATCGATCACCGCAAAGAACCGCGCCACCAGGGGGATCTGGGCCGCGCGCAGCTTGTCCGGATACCCGAGCCCGTCGGGGCGCTCGTGATGATGCCGCACCAGTTCGAGCACGATCTCATCGGTCTCGCCCATCTCGGTGAGTCGCTGGTGCCCACGCTCCGGGTGCGTCTGAATGATCAGTCGCTCCTCGTCAGTCAGGGCGCCAGGCTTCTGCAGGATCGCATCTGGGATCTCGATCTTGCCGTAGTCGTGCAGCGCCGCCCCGCGCGTAACGCGTTCGATCGTCGGATGGTCCAGCCCCGCGCGATCCGCAACCGCCCGCGCGTATAACGCAACCCGCCAGGTGTGCGCGGCCGTCGAGTGATCCTTCACCTCAATCAGCTTCACCAAGTTCGCAATCAGATCATTGTCCACGCACCGATTCTACGGAGACTCATGCAACCCCCCCGGGTTGGCACATGAAACCGCCATCACACGATGTGGCATGCAGGTAGCTCTACACGCTTCCAGATGCTTCTTGGACCCCGTGAATAAAAAACCCCATGACTTGCATCACGGGGCTCTCCTCTTCAAAGACTCACGTTCAATCCTGCGGCGACTTCTATCGCCTCACGCCCGACGACGACGACCCGCCGCCAGCAGGCCGAGCCCCAGCACGCTAGCGCTGCCGGGCGTGGGGATGCCGTTGAAGCCCAGGACGCCGTTGATCTCGTCGTCACCGTCATTGATGAGCCCGCCGGGTCCGCCGTGGATGATCGATGCGTAGCGGAAACTGTTGCCGTTGTTGGTGCCCACAACGTACGTGAAGCCGTCCCACTGGATGCCCAAGTTGGTCTGGAAACCTTCCAGGAAGACGCGCAGCACGCTCGCCTGAGTCCAGTTGACCAGGTCGTTGGAGAGATACACCGTCGACTCGATCGCTTCCTGCGGAAGCGGGCCGTGATCGATGGTCGGGAAGACCGCCGCCGAGGTCACCGGGCGACCGAAATCAAACACCGTGTCACCCACAGTGCCCGATGACTGGATCCAGTGATTGTCGATCGCATTCGCTGCGGCGAACACGTTGGGTCCCGGCGTGGTGTAGGCGTACCCGCCAACACCCGTCAGGTCCAGCGAAGTGCCGGTCGCGGTCGACGCGTTCGCCCAGGCGGTGGGCAGCAGCGTGGACTGCACGAAGCCGGTCGTATCGAAGATCCCATCGTCCAGAAGCCCGTTGGTGATCACCTGCGTGCGCGTCGCCAGCGTGTCCGAGCCGTAGTACAGGTTCGCAAACGTGCCGATGGTCGCGCCTTGAAACACGCGCGGGTCATTCGGATCAACAAGCGGCGTCGCGCTCGCGACGCCCGTGAGCGCAAGCAAAGCCAAAGTCCCGACAACAGAACGATGAGTACACAAAGATGACATGGAAGATCTCCTCCATCTCAGAACGTTTCACGGATTGCCCGGAGAGAGCCGAGCATGCCGCGGCGCGAGTGTGCTCCGTTTCCAGACCAACTCGCTTCACGCTGAGAGACTACAACCGTCCGCCCCTCAGGCCAGTAGATTAGCGGCTATTCAGGGACACCCCGTGAAGCCCGTACTGGCCGCAACAACTTCGCGCAACGAAGCAACGCGATCGCGGGATGACTACGTCGCGGAGCCCGCGGCCGCGACCGTCAACGACACCTTCGTTGCCTTTGGCGCCTGCTGATGCATCTTCTGAGCGCGATGCGCGGACCAATCCGTGACGCGCAGATCGGGCGAGCCCGGCCCGTCGTGAACTCGCAGGATGTCATACGTGTTGTTGCGCTGCGCCGGAATGTGGCCCGCTCCCCGGATCAGGTGACAGAGCACCGGCTCATCAAGGCAATACGTCGTGCCCGCGGAGCTCACGACGTTTTCTTCCATCATCACGCTGCCCATATCGTTGGCGCCGTACGCCAGCGCGACCTGCCCGATGTGCGGCCCCATCGTGACCCAGCTGGCGCCGATCGAATAGACGTTGTCTAAATAGAGCCGGCTCAGCGCCTGCGTGCGCAGGTAGTCGGTGCTGCCGGTCATGCGCACGCGCTTGCCGAACAGGTGCGCCGTCGGATAGCGCTCTCGATCCATGGCGTCGTAGTTCAGCGCGTCCGCCGCGCGCTGCCCCGCCGGCGCGCCGCGATCCGAAGCGCCCGCGCGGCCAAAGTCCCACGCCCGCGCCACCGCATCGCCCGGGAACTCCTGCGTCAGCTCGCGCTCGTCTGCGCCCCAATCCGGCACCCGCCCCAAGGGCGTGTTCTCACGCTGGAACGGCCAGGAGATGAACGACACGTAGTGCCCATAGGGCGTGCCCGATCGCGAGGGTGCGCCGTCAAACGCCAGCGATTTGTCCTGCCAGGTGCGCACGAGGTCCATGTGGTGGACGCGATCGACCGGGCTCTCGATGTGCCCGAACATCATGGTGGCGCTGGTGAACATGCCCAGCGAATGCGCCGCGTGCATGACGGTGAGCCAACTCTCGGCGTCGCACTTGCCCAGACCGATCTTGCGCCGCACGGGGTCGGCGAAGATCTCGCCGCCACCGCCCGGGAGCGAGTCGAGGCCGGCGTTCTTCAAGCGCACCAGCACCCAGCGAACCTTGTCCTCCAGCGTGTCCCCCGGCGGGTTGAAGAAGTGGACAAACTCGATCATCTCCGGCGGGCTGAAGGCGTGTACGTGTACACCCGGGTACTTGGACTTGATCGAGGTCAGCAGCTCGGTGTACCAGCTCAGCGGGAGCGCGGGATTCATGCCGCCCTGCATAAGGATCTGCGTGCCGCCGATGGCGACCAGCTCCGCGATCTTCTGGTGAATCGTCTCATAAGAGAGCGTGTACGCGTCGCTGTCGCCCTCGTCGCGCCGGAAGGCGCAGAACGTGCAGCGCGCGTTGCAGACGTTGGTGTAGTTGATGTTCCGATCGATCACGTACGTTCGCAGGTGATCCGCGTGCAGCACCCGAGCCCGCGCATCCGCCCAGCGGCCGAGCTCGCTCAAGGGCATCTTGTGGTACAGCTCGACCGCCTGCTCCGGCGTGAGGCGCGCCGCCCCCGCGACCACTGCGTGCAACAGCCCGCTGTCAAGGCCGGGCAGGTGCGCGTGAGTCGCGAGAAGATCGCCGAGGCTCGGGTGTGCCATGGATTGTGAATCCTGAAAGGGAAGCGGCCGAACTTTCAATACTAAGTGAAACTTGACGCCGAATCAAGCCCGAGGTGTCTTCTAGAATACTGCAAAACAGGATTTTTTGCTGTTTTACAGTATTGAGTCTCGGCTTCCACCGTACAACGGAGATCTATGCAACGTCTTCCCGCCGCCGTTCCTGACCGTTTCGCGAGCCTTGATCGCTGGATTGCCCAGAGCATGGCACGCGTCGCCATGCCCACGGCTCGACTCGCGGTGGCCATTGTCTTCATCTGGTTCGGCGGGCTGAAGATCACCGGATCCAGCCCGGCGATCGAACTGGTGACGCGCACAGTGTATTGGGCGGATCCTGCGTGGTTTGTGCCGCTGCTTGGCTGGTGGGAGATAGCGATCGGTGTGTGTGTTTTGGATCCGATGTGGTGGGGCCGGTGGGTGCGTGGCGGCCCGGCCCAAGGCGGCTGGTTTACGAGGATCGGCCTTTTGCTGCTGTTTGTGCAGATGCCCGGGACGTTCATGCCGCTGGTGCTGCTGCCGGATGTGTGCTTTCAGCCCGGCGGCGCGCCGACCTTGGAGGGGCAGTACATCATCAAAAACTTCGCGCTGATCGCGGCGACGCTGTTCATCGGCGGCGCGGTCGGCGGGCCAGCCCGCGCCCGGCCTGACGAGGCGCAGTGACACGGGCCGGGTGACACGGGCTGTCCTGACACAGGCCGGGTGACTCGGCGACGGCGCGAAATGCGCAACGACTGCGCGAGCGGGAGGGTGCGAAGCGCAAGGGGGTGATCACCCGGCGGCCAAATCTGCGGCATGACTGCGCTGACATCCGATGCAACCAGCCGACAAGGATGCGCGGGTGCTGGGCCGGAGGCCTTGCGTGCGTGTCTTCACGAGGTGCATCATGAGCGAGCAGGATGCTCCAAACGCACAGAACCCGATGAGCACTAGCGCGAACGATCCGCTGGAGGCGCTGAAATCCGCACAAGCCGCGATCAAGGCGGCGCAGGCCATGCAAGGCTCTGGCGCGATCGCCAGTCCGAGCCCCAGCCCGATGCCCGCGGCCGGCGCGATCGGCGGGCCAAAGGTGAGTGAAGAGGAAGCCGAAGCCGCGATGCTCGCCGCCATGGGTATGAGCCCGATCGGCGGCGGCGCGACAAACGCGGGCGTAACGCCCACGAGCCCCGGAAACGCGCCACAGGCCAAGGCATTCGCGATGCCGGATCTTGGCGGTGGGAGCGGCGCGAAGCCGCCTGAGGCGATCGACATGCTGGGCGATGTGAATCTGCACGTGAAGATCGAGCTGGGGCGCACGCGGATGCTCGTGGAAGACGTGCTCCGGCTGGGCGAGGGATCGGTCGTCGAGCTGGACAAGCTGGCGGGCGACCCGGTGGACGTGTTCGTCAACGACCGGCCGGTAGCGCGGGGCGAGGTGCTCGTGCTCAACGACAACTTCTGCGTGCGAATCAGTGAGATTATTCGGTCGCAGGACTGAGATTGCGGAGACCCGCCTCGGAGAGGCGGGCCACCAGAACACCCGCCTCGGAGAGGCGGGCCACCAATGAGATGGCCAGGAAGGCCGAGTATGAAGACGAGAACGATCAGTTTAGTGGCAGGGGCGGCGGGTGCAGCATGGCTGATGATGGCCAGTGCCGGGGCGCTTGCGCAAGAGGCCGGGGCGCTGGTCGGGCCGGACCCGATCGCGGCGGTCATCGATGCGCGTGAGCGATCAAAGATGCTTGAGAATGCTCCGCTGGTGGGGGGCTTGGGCGGGATGCGGGGTGAGACGAATGCCCCGGGCTCCGGAGCGGTGCGCAGCGGGTCGACGTTGGCCGCCGCGCCGACGCGCCACTCGCGCGAGGGCTCGGCCTTGGGCGGTGAGCCGAGTGCGTCTGGTGGGCGCGGCGGGATTGACACGGGGTCGATGAGTTCGCTGCTGAGCATGGCGCTGCCGCTGGGCGGTGTGATCGTGTTGCTGTTCGGCTGCATGGTGATTCTCAAGCGCGTGATGGGCACCAGCTCGAGCCTCGCGGCTGCGCTGGGCCCGGGTGGACGCGCGCCGGGCGGGGTGCTAGAAGTTTTGGGTCGCTACCCGGTGGCCAAGGGCCAACTGCTGGTGCTCATCAAGATTGATCGACGCGTGCTGCTGGTCGGGCACAGTTCCCCGGGACGAGGCACCGGCGGCATCGGCGGCGGGTTCTCGACGCTCTGCGAGATCACCGATCCCGAAGAAGTCGCGGCAGTGCTACGCAAGGTTGAAGACGGCGAAGGGAAGAGCGCGGGCGCGCGGTTCGGCTCGTTGCTGCAACGCAAGTCTGGGGTAAGCGGCGGTGAGCGCGCGGGCGGGCGAGCCGGTGACGACATGGAGCTGGGTGTGCATGAGGTCGCGTCGTCGCGCGGGCGACGCGTGCAGCGGTCTGAAGATGGCGATGTCGTCGAGGTGTGGGATGAAACAAGCGCGGGCGCGGCGGACCTGCTCGCTGAGTTTGACGATGAGGCGCGAGGCGACGCACGAGGCACGCGGGCGCGGGGTGATTCGTTCGGTCAGCCGGCTGACGGCGCATTCGCGGTCGGGACGGACTTTGAGCGGGGCGAGCGCACGCAGCGCGATGAGGGCGGCAGCGAGGAGCCGATGAGCTTCGCGCAGATCCGTCAGCGGTTGAACGGTCTGCAAGGCCGCGGGCTCGGCGGCGTCGGAGGACGTGGGGGTGTGGCATGAAGATGACGAATGCACGTGTCTCTCGGCGTTGGGTTGTGGTTGTGATTGCGATGATGATCGCGCTGTTGGAGATGAGCGGGCGTGCGAGCGCGCAGGGGCTGATTCAGGATGCGATGAAGGACATCTCTCCTGGTGATGTGCTGACGCCGGGCATGGTGCTGGGCGGGCCGCGGGTGGAGCGTGAGTCGCGCGGCGGGATGAGCGGCGGCGGGCTGAACCCGATCTCGGTGCTGGCGGGCGCGGCGGAGGCGCTGCCGGGCGGCGCTGTGGATCCGGTGACCGGCGAGAAGCGTGCGGGGCTTTCCACTGCGGTGAACGTGGTCGTGGTGCTGACGGTGATCGGGCTGGCGCCGACGATCCTGCTGATGTGTACGTGTTTCCTGCGGATCGTGATCGTGCTGAGTCTGTTGAAGCAAGCGCTGGGCACGGCGCAGATGCCGCCGAGCCAGGTGATGCTGGGCCTCAGCCTGGTGCTGTCGCTGCTGGTGATGAGCCCGACGATCGATCGCGTGAATCGCGAGGCGATCGGCCCGTACCAGCGCGGCGAGGTGAAGTCGTACGACGAGCTGTGGGACCGGGCGAAGCAGCCGCTGCGCGACTTCATGTTTGATCAGATCGAGGCGACGGGCAACTGGTCGAGCGTGTACGCGATGCTGAACTATCGAGGGATTGATACGAGCGACCCCAGCGCGCTGACACGCGCTGATGTGGACATGGTTTCGCTGGTGCCGGCGTTCGTGCTCAGCGAGCTGAAGACCGCGTTCCTGATGGGCTTTCGTGTGTACTTGCCGTTCCTGATCATCGACATGGTGATCAGTGCGCTGCTCATCAGCATGAGCATGATGATGCTGCCGCCGGTGCTGATCTCGCTGCCGTTCAAGCTGCTGTTGTTTGTGATGGTGGATGGGTGGCAACTGGTGTGCGGGAGCCTGATGACGAGCTTTGTGACGCACCCGGTGGCAGCGGTCGCGTCGGCACACGGGCCGGGGTGGATCGCGTCGCTGCAGGGGGTTGGATGGGTGTGACGGCGAGCCGCGCCACTGATTTGGCTCTGCGGATCGGTGTGGTTGAAGATTGATTGTCCAGGGGAAGGCTGAACGCGGAGCTGTTCAGTAGCACGAAATAGGCGGGCCACCGGGAACTTAGGCAAGGAGCTTTGTGATGATGCAGTTGACACTCGCAGCTGGAATGAACGATCAGGCGCTCGACCTGGTGCGCGCGGTGCTGCTGATCACGCTGAAGATCTCGCTGCCGATCCTGCTGGCGGGCGTGGTCGTCGGGCTGGTGGTGAGCATCGCGCAATCGGTCACGAGCATCCAGGATCAATCGCTGGTCTTCGTCCCCAAGATGGTCGTGATGCTCGTGGTCAGCATGGCGCTGATTCCGTGGATCGTGGCGCGACTGGTCGCGTTCACGGCGGAGATGTTTGTGTTGAGGTAAGTGGGCAATCGGGGAATCGTCGGCAATCGGCAATCGGCAACCGGCAATCGGGGAAGGCAAAGGGAGCGGGCTCTATCTCTCACGTCTCGCGCCTTGGGTTCTCCGTCTCTTTTCTCTTGTCTCTCTACTCGCGACTCAACACTCGCGACTCGCGACTCACCACTATGCAGATCGTGCTCGACCAAGTCGCCCCGTTTCTGCTGGCACTGCTGCGGATGAGCGGGTTGTTTGTGTTTGCGCCGTTGCTGTCGAGCATTGCAATTCCCGGGAAGGTCAAGGCGTTGCTGGTGTTTGTGGTGGCGCTCGCGGTGTTCCCGACTTTGCCAGCCGCGGCTCGGGTGACGGTGGAGATGGATGTGTTTTCGCTGGCGATCGCGGGTGTGTTTGAGGTGCTGCTGGGCGTGGTGATCGGGCTGATCGCGTTGCTTCCGGTGCTGGCGGTGCAGCTTGGCAGCTCGCTGATTGGGCAGCAGATGGGCTTCGGGCTTGCGCAGGTGTACAACCCCGCGCTGGAAACCGAGAGTGATCCGATCGGCGAGCTGTTGCTCCACTTATCGATCATCGCGTTCATCGCCATGGGGGGCTTGGAGGCGCTGTTTCTGTGCGTGGCCAGATCGTTTGAGAAGGTACCGCTGGGGGGCGTGACCGTGTCGAGCGTGCCTTCGCAGATGGTGCTTGGGGCGGTGGAGGGCGGGATGGAGCTGGCGCTGAGGATCAGCGCACCGGTGCTGGGGATTATTTTGATCGAGACGATCGCGATGGGTTTTCTGATGAAGACAATGCCGCAGATGAACATCATGTCGATCGGCTTCGCGATCAAGATCGTGCTCGGGTTCGCGGGGCTGATCGCGGCCATGGGCGCGATCGACGCGGCGATCTCGGGGCACGTGGTCGAGGTGGGGCGGGCGCTGATGAGTTGGAGTGGGAAGTGAGGGCTTGCGTCTAAGTCGCGAGTCGCGGGTCTCAAGTCTCTAGTTTCGTGTCGCACGTTTTTTCGCTCAGCACTCATCGCTCAGCACTTCACACAGGACTTCAATGGCCGACGACATGGGCGAAAAGACGGAGCTTCCGACGGGGCGCAAGCTTGAGGATGCTCGTCAGAAGGGGCGGTTGCCCAAGAGCATTGATCTGAGCGCGCCTTTGGAGATGATCGGGGCGGTGGCCTTGATCTGGTGGCTCGGGCCGATGATGCTGGCGGGGTGCCAGGAGGTGATGCGCGCGCTGCTGGGGGCGGCGCCGCTGACGGTGATGCTGGCGCCGGCGGAGGCGCTGCGGTCGCTGGGCTGGGGGATGTCGCGGGTGATGGTGATTGCCGGGCCGCTGATGGTGATGATGGCGGCGGTGGCGGTGGCGGCCCAGCTTCAGCAGGTGAGCTTTCTGTTTACGCTGGAGCCGCTGCGCCCCAAGCCGGAGAAACTGAACCCGATCACGGGGTTCGGGCGCATCTTCAGCTTGCGGAGCGTTGTCAAAACCCTGGTGAGCCTGGTGAAGCTGATTGTGGTCGGCGTGGTGGTGTATCGCGTGATCATGGCGCACGCGCAGGAGATCGCGTCGCTGCCGGCGCTGCCGGCGCTCGCGGGCCTGGGCGCGATGTCGTGGATCGTGCTGAAGGTGATCATCTGGGTGCTGGCGATGATGCTGATCATTGGCGTCGCGGACTGGATGTACCAGCGCTGGCAGCACACGCAGGACTTGAAGATGACGCGCCACGAGGTCAAGGACGATCGCAAGGAGAGCGACGGCGACCCGGAGATGAAGGCCAGGCGACAGCGGATCGCGCGCGACATCGCGACGCAGCGGGCCAAGAACCAAGTGCCCAAGGCGGACGTGGTGGTGACGAACCCCACACACTTTGCGGTGGCGCTGAAGTATGACGCCGACCGCATGGCGGCCCCGGTGGTGGTGGCCAAGGGTGAAGACTACATGGCGCTGCGGATCCGCGAGATCGCGGCGGCCCACGGCGTGCCGATTGTCGAGCGCCCGCCGTTAGCGCGGGCGTTGTATTCGGGGGTGAAGGTCGGGCAGATGGTCAAGCCAGAGCTGTTTGAGGCGATCGCGGAAGTGCTGGCGCTGGTGTACAAGCTGGACAAGCGGAAGGCGGGATGAGGGGGAAGTGGCAGAGTGGCGAAGTGGCAGTGTCGCGTTGGTGGTTGGTTGTGTGAGTGAGCAATGAGTACCGAGGCCAAGAGTGCGGGTTTGGCGCTGCCGTCGTGGGCGCGGGGTGCGATGAAGCACAAGGGCTTGTTCGTGCCCGTGGGCTTTGTGTGCATGATCGGGGCGTTGCTGGTGCCGCTGCCGCCGATGGCGATGGACGCGATCATCTGCTTCAACATCGCGTTGTCGCTGATGATCCTGATGACGACGTTGTACATGCGCGAGGTGTTGGAGTTCAGCGTCTTCCCGTCGCTGCTGCTGGCGGTGACGCTGCTGCGCCTGACGTTGAACATCGCCTCCACCCGCCTGATCCTCACGGCCGACGCCTCGACGCCCGAGGAGGCGATCGGCGTTGCCGGTCAGGTGATCAGCGCCTTTGGCAAGTTCGTTGCGGGTGATTCGCTGGTCGTTGGCATCATCATCTTCCTGATCCTGGTGCTCGTGCAGTTCATCGTGATCACCAAGGGCGCCGGGCGTATCAGCGAGGTCGCCGCCCGGTTCACGCTCGACGCCATGCCCGGCAAGCAGATGGCGATCGACGCGGACCTGAACGCCGGGACGATCAACGAGGCCGAGGCGCGCCGGCGTCGCGAGAAGATTGCCAGTGAGGCCGACTTCTACGGTGCGATGGACGGTGCCAGCAAGTTCGTCAAGGGCGACGCGATTGCCGGCCTGGTCATCACCGCCATCAACGTCGTCGGCGGCATCACCATCGGCGTCGTCCAGCGCGGCTGGGAGATCGGCCAGACCGCCAAAGTCTTTACCGTCCTGACCATCGGCGACGGCCTCACCAGCCAGATCCCCGCGCTCGTCGTGTCGATCGCCAGCGCCCTGATCGTCACGCGCTCGGGCAGCAAGGAAGACCTCGGCTCGCAGCTCTCGGGACAGGTCGCAGCGCACCCGCGCGGCATGTACATTACTGGCGCCTTCATGCTCCTGCTGGTTGCGACACCCTTGCCGACGCTGCCGCTGGTGGTGATTGGGTTCGGGCTCATTGGGGCGGGCTTGGTGATGAGCGGGGTCAACCCGCTGGCACGCAAGCCCAAGGCCAGCGACACGCCGGCGCCGATCGCGAAGGCGGAGCCGCCTTCGCCCGAGTCGTTGCTGAAGCTGGACACGATGGAACTCGAGGTGGGCTTCGGGCTTGTCGAGCTGATCGACGCGGGCCAGGGTGGCGATCTGCTGGACCGCATCAGCGCCATCCGGCGTCAGCTCGCGGCGGAGCTGGGCTTCATCCTGCCGCCGGTGCGCATTCGCGACAACCTGCAGCTCCAGCAGTTTGACTATCGCTTTAAGATCAAGGGCAACGCGGTGGCGCGGGGCCTGACTGTGCCGCGAAGGCTGATGGCGATCAACAGCGGGATGGCGACGGGTGCGATCGAAGGGGAGCCGACGCGCGAGCCGGCGTTCGGCCTCGAAGCCTACTGGATAGACGCGGCCCTGAAGACCCGCGCCGAGACCATGAACTACACGGTCGTTGAGCCCTCGGCGGTTTTGGCAACGCATCTGACCGAGGTGGTGCGGACCAACGCCGCAGAGCTGCTGACGCGACAGGAAGTCAACGAGCTGCTGACGCAACTGAAGATTCGGGCTGCGAAGCTGGTGGATGACACGGTGCCGGCGGTGGTGAAGCCGGGCGAACTGCACCGCATCCTGCAGAGCCTGCTGCGCGAGCGCGTGCCGATCCGCGATTTGGAGACGATTCTGGAGACGCTGGGCGATTGGTCGAGCAAGACCAAGGACCAGGACGTCTTGGTGGAGTATGTGCGGCACGCCTTGCGCCGCTCGATCACGCAGCAGTACAGCGTGCCGGGCGACGATGGGCAGCAGAAACTGGTGTGCGCGACGCTGGACCCGGCGCTCGAAGACGAGATCAACGCGTGCATTGATCGCTCCCCCGCCGGCACGAGCGTGAAGATGGGCGCGTCGCAGGCGGCGCGGATCACCGGTCAACTGCTCAAGGGCGTGCGTCACCTGGCAAACCTTGGGCATCAGCCGGTGCTGCTCGCTTCGCCCCAGGTGCGGGCGACGGTGCGCCAGTTGATTGAGCCGCAGGCACCGAACGCCGCGGTCCTGGGGTACAACGAGGTGATCAACAATGTTGAGGTGGAGTCGCTGGCGCTGATTACCCCCGCGGGCGAGGGTGCTGAGACGGGGACGGGTGCGGGGGCGGCCGCGGCGTGAGCCGGTGGTGTCGAGCTTCGGCGTTGGAGGCAACGGAGCGGAGGAAACTCGCGTGATCGGTGCGGTTCGTGAACATGGTGGATGCGTGCGGGGTGATCGCCCCGAGGTGATCGGCGCGTGCTGCTCAAGTCTTCGGCGCCGTCGCGACGATGCAGGTTGTCCAAGCCGGGAACAGTGTGGGAAGTTGACGCGGAGGCGTTGCCTTGCCAGACTCCGGCGCATGTGAAGATCGCGGGCAGGATGCCTGCGTGTATTCGATGCTGACTGACCGAGCCACGGAAGGCGAGGAATGAAGCTGAAGACTTATCGCGCTCGTTCAATGGCGGACGCTCTCACGCAGGTCAAGAAAGACCTGGGGAGAGAGGCCGTGATTCTGCACACTCGCATGTTCAAGCACGGCGGATTCATGGGCTTTGGCGCCAAGGACATGGTGGAAGTCACCGCCAGCGACCGCGTGAATGTGGGAAGCCCGCTGCGGGCCAAGGCGCGACCGTCAGGTGAAACGCCGGGCGCGGGTGGGGCGGCGGACTCGGGCGCTTCGCGTGAGCGGCTGCGTCCAATGACTTCGACGAAGCCGCCAGCGCGGGTGCCGGACTTTGCCAGTGGCCCGGGCGCAACGATTGCGCAGAGCAATGACGAGCGAGCGATACTGAGCGGAGCCGCGGCGGTCGATCGCGCGTTGCGAGGGACCACGGGGGCCAGCGAAAGAGTCAAGATCACGCCGAGCCCGGCGGTGTCGTCGCGGGTGGGCGTGGTGCAGTTAAGCGACGGCTCGGCTCGGTCCACAACTGAGGTGCGGATCTATCAGCGCCCGTCGGGCGGGAATGACGGCGCAGGCTCGCGAGCCGGTGGCAAGGCGGATGAGCCGATGGTGATGCCTGTACACAACTCGCGTGCGGGCATTCGGCTGGATGCGGATCAGGCCTCGGGAGTGCGAGCCGCGGCTCGTCTGGCGGTTGAGCCCGGCTCCGGCACGGCGGCGGACGTGAAGGCGGAGTTGGCGGTAATCCGTCGGATGGTCGGGCAGGTGTTGCAGACCTCGGCCCGTGCGACCATCAACGGTGCGTGCGCCGCGCCGGGGCTCAAGATGAGCGACGCGCTGGTGAAGCACTATTCAAGATTGATCGAGAACGAAGTCGCGCAGGAGGTCGCCGACGAGATCATCAGCGCCGTGCGCGATGAGCTGACGCGGGCGGAACTGGGGGACGAGGCGATCGTGCGGCTGGCGGTGCTGCGCCGGCTGGAGTCGCTGCTGCCGGTGTGTGACGACGTCGCCTCGCCGAAGCGGGGCGAAGACGGTCGCCCGCTGACGATCGCGCTGATCGGGCCGACGGGCGTGGGCAAGACGACGACGATCGCGAAGCTGGCCGCGGCGTATCGCCTGCGGCATGGCAAGCGTGTGACGCTGATCACGACCGACACGTATCGCATCGCGGCGGTGGACCAGCTTCGCACGTATGCGAACATCATCGGGGTGCCGCTGCGCGTCGCGATGACGCCGGTAGAGATGGAGCAGGCGATCCAGGCATCGTCGCCGACCGACGTGATCTTGATCGATACCGCGGGGCGCTCGCCCGGCGATGCGCCGCGGCTGGACGAGCTGCGTGCGTTCCTCCGGCCCGCGAGGCCTCACCAGACACATCTCGTGCTGTCATCTGTGGCCAGTGAGGGCTCGATGCTTCGCACCGCCGACCGCTTCGCGGAACTGAAGCCCAACCTGCTGCTCTTCACCAAGCTGGACGAGGCGGCGAACCTGGGCGTCATGGTGAACGTCGCGCGGCGCGTCAACGCCCGCCTAAGTTACGTGACGACCGGGCAAGAAGTCCCCGACGACATCGAGCCTGGAAGGGCCGACCGGCTGGCGCGCTTCGTGCTGGACGGAAAGAACACGCCGGTCGCCGGCGGGGTATGACGTGTGACCAGAGCCCCGACGATCCCGAGCCCGAGTTCGAGGCTGCCTGATCGAGAAGATCAGGCGGCGCCGCTGCGCGACTTGATCTCACGCATGCGACAGGCCAATGACGCGCACCAGGCGGTGCGACAGAACGCCGCGGCGCAGACGTCGCGCGGGCTCGAGAGCTTTGAGGCCGAACAGACGCCGGATGTTGTGGTGCGCACTTCGCCGGTGATCGCGATCGCCTCAGGCAAGGGCGGCGTCGGCAAGAGCAACATTGCGGTCAACCTATCGATCGCGCTGGCGATGCGCGGGTTGCGCGTGACGCTGCTTGACGCCGACTTGGGCGTCGCAAACGCAGATGTGCTCTGCGGGCTCTCGCCTGGGGCTCGCGTGGACGGCCTCGCGCTTGAGCACACGCCGGACCTCTCCCGCCTGGGCGTTGCGGCCCCCGGTGGCTTCACGCTCGTCCCGGGGGCGGTGGGCCTTGGTGGTGGCGCTGGCACAGGGGGTGGGCTGGGGCGATCTTCGTCCAGTGAGCTGAGCTTGGAGAATCGGCGCGCGCTGCTGCGCGGGCTTCTGGCGATGAGCGCGGCGAACGACGTGTTAATTGTTGATACCGGCGCGGGCGTGGGTTCGCTAGTGACGGGGCTGGTGAACGCCGCGGATATTGGTATCGTGGTGACGACGCCAGAGCCGACGGCGATCGCCGACGCGTACGCGCTCATCAAGTGCGTTCGGCGTGGCGGCACGGCTTCGAGCACGCGCACGAATGATGCTCGCGGGCCGGACGCCGACCGGCTGTTTCTCGTGGTCAACCAGACGATCGACGAGCGCGAGGGGCGGGGCGTGGCGGAGCGGATTGACCACGTGTCGCGGACGTTCCTGGGGCGGGGCGTTGGGTTGCTTGGGTGCGTGCCGCTGGACGCGGCGGTGGGGCGATCCGTGCGAAAGCGCGTGCCACTGCTGATCAGCGAGCCCGGCAGCGCTGCTGCGATCGCGATTTACGCGCTGGGTGCGGAGGTGGCTGAGCGACTGTCGCTGGGGATTAGTAGCGAGGAGATCCGCACCCTGACGGAATCCGGCCTTGCGTTTCCGCCGCGGCGTTCGGGGGTATTGGCCCGGCTGATCGCGGCGACGTTCGGGTTGTGCAAGGCCGCAAAATCGCCGTTGTGAGCGGGTGGTGCCGGTTGCTCGGAGTGGAGCGCGTGGCAGGGGAACAAATCTCTGCGTTGGGCGCGTCGCAGCCCTCAAGGGCCACCCTGCGACGGTCGAAACATGGTGAAGTCGCCGGCGCGTTCTCTGCGCTCGGCCTCGGGAGGTTGATGAGCATTGTCACCCGGCGTCCCCGCAATCATCGTGGCCTGTTGTCTCGCCCTGAGCGCGCTGTCGGTTTCGCTGGTCGCTGGGATGGCGTCGGACAATCCAACGGACGTCATTCTGTCGCGGGGCCTAATCAGCTTGTTGGGCGGCCTGTTGGCAGGATTGATCGTCGGCAAGATCGGCGAACGCGTGGTCCGCGACCGCATCGCAATGACGCCGGTGCGCCCCGGCCGACCCGGGTTTCGGGCACCGTCGGCTTACGAGGGCGTTCGCCCCAATGTAGTGGACTCCGCGGCTTCCTCACCCACAACCAACACACATTGATGATGGATCGCTTGACAAACGGTTGAGCACTTGTTTAGATGACTGTGCCCATGGATGGGCGTTCGGATGTTCGATCCAGGGTTCCCTCGCATTCGCGATGAGAGAATCCTTCCAGCGGTCAAGGAGCGGCCCTGTATGTCCACATTGAAATCATCGGCAACGAAGGTCAGATCATCCACACCCAGCAAGGCAGAGGCGAAGCTCGCGCTGGCCGGCGCTACCGCGTCAGCCAAGCCCGCGAAGGACAAGGCTTCCGATGCGCCGCGCACCGCGCCCAAGCGCTCCGGGGCGTTCACAGCGCCCTCGCCCGGCTGCGAGGCGGCCGAGTGGATCAAGATCCGCAACGCGTTTGACAGCGTGCCCGTCACAACGTTGTGGGCCGACTTCGTCAAGACCCGTTCGGACCGGCTTCGCAACTACTTCTGGGAGCGATACTTCCCGCTCGTGCGTTTCATGTCTGAACGCACCTACGCCCGTCTGCCCGACGAGGTGGATATCAACGACCTCATGTCCGCTGGCCAGTTCGGGCTCATGGACGCGATCAACGCGTTTGACCCCGGCTACGGCGTGAAGTTCGAGACCTACTGCGCTCCGCGCATCCGCGGCGCGATCCTCGACGAGCTGCGCGCGATGGACTGGGTGCCGCGTCTGGTTCGCCACCGCTCCGCGAAGGTGGAGCAGGCACGCCAGAAGTTTGAGATGCGCGAGGGCCGGATCCCCACGCAGGAGGAGCTTGCCCACATCCTGGGCGTTGACGGCGAGGAGTTCGACAAGATCGAACGCGACTCGAAGGCCGTGGGCACCGTGAGCCTGGCCCGCAAGTGCTTCAACAGCGACGGCAACAAGGAAGTCACCGAGATCGACGTGTTCCACGACACGACGCAGAGCAACCCGCTGATCGAGACGCAGCGTCGCGACCTGAAGGAACTGATCACCAAGGGCCTGTCGCGGGCAGAGCGGCTGATTGTCATCCTCTATTACTATGAGGAAATGACGATGAAGGAGATCGGCGCGACGCTGGACCTGTCTGAGAGCCGCGTGAGTCAGATGCACAGCTCGATCCTGCTCCGCCTCAAGGCGCAGATGCAGCACCGGGCGCGCGATCTGGAAGACGTGGACTAAAGGCGGATTGCTGAGCGATGAGTGCTGAGTGCTGAGTGCTGAGTGCTGATGCCCCATACCGTTCGCGATGCGCGTTGATGTCGCGGCGATTTCGCTCGGGTCGAACTTGGGCGATCGCGTAGCGATGATTCAAGCCGCGATTGAGTGCCTTCGGTCTGTCCCGCGCCTGCGTGTGCTGGCGGTGAGCTCGCTGATTCACACCGAGCCGGTGCGGGTTGAGTGCGAGGTTGACCCGGGCGGCGAATACATCAACGGCGCGGCCCTCATCAAGACGTCCCGACCACCACTTGAAGTTCTGGCCGAGCTGCACGAGATCGAGAGACGCCTCGGGCGCAATCGTCTTACGCAACCGCATGGCGAGGCCCGCGTCATCGATCTTGACCTGCTTGTCTGCGGCGATCAGATTATCTGCACGCCCGAGCTCCGCCTGCCCCACCCGGGCCTGGCGACGCGGTCGTTCGTGCTGATGCCGCTGGCGGAGATCGCGCCAGATCTCAAAGTTCCGGGTCTGAACGCGACCATCGCGGAGTTGCTTCAGCGGCTCAATCAAGCATCCAAGGGAGCGACTTCGTGATCACACGTGTCCAGATTCTGTCGCGCTCGCTGCTGGTCGGCGTAGTGCTCAGCCATGTGGCGCAGGTCAGCGCGATCGCCCAAGGCGCGCCGAATACCAGTGCGCGTGCGGCGGCGCGAGCGCCAACGCCGATCGAACCGGTCACCGCGATGAGCGAGATTCGCGCCGCGTACGCCAAGGGCCCGACTTCTGAGCGCATATCGATGACGCTGAGATCCGCTGAGCGAACGACCAAGGGCGAGGGCGTCATTGTCACGCGCTTGTGGCAGCGTCCGACTGAGCCCAAGCCCGCGCTCGCGCCGGGCGGCGAAGGTGAGCCCGCGCCGTCTGACGAGCGCGTCGTTCCGGTCGTCGAGCGGGTGCTCGCAGTTGAAATCGGGCCGCTGCGGGCGGTCGCGCGTGAGGGCGAGCTTCGCGTGGTTCACACGCAGCACGACGGCACCATCTACGAACGCGAGTTTGCCCGCCCTCTGCGTGCCAGCAGCGTGCGCACGCTGATGCCGCCGCTGGCGCTGCCGGCGCTGGCAATTCTCGCGAATGCGGACGATGACGCCGAGGTAGATCGCGGCGCGATGCGGGGCGTTGATCTCACGCCCTGGACCACGAACGTGCGGTGGACGGGGGCGACGATCGACCCGCAGAGCGATCGCCCGGAGATGGTCCTGCGCGGGCGGGGCGATCAGGGTGAGGTCACACTCCTGGCCGACGGCACCACCGGGCGGCTGTCGCGCCTCACCGCGGGCCTCGCCGGGGGCGGAACGTTGGAGATGACGTTCGAACCGCTGCCGTCGGGCGACCCAGCGACATGGAACATCGAGCGCGGCAGCCGGCGGCGCGTCGATTCGCTGGCGGATCTGATCAGCGCGGAGCCGGCGCTGAAGGTCGGTGACACGCTGGGATTCATTGATGCGGCGCAGGTCTTTGGAACGGGGCCGACCGACGCCGCCAGCGCTGTCATCCTGATGCTCAGCGACCCCAACCCCGGGCAGCGCACGCTCTCGGATCACGACGCCATCGCCCTCGCGGCGGTACAGGCGATTGCGGGCGTGATCCAAGAGCCCAGCGCTAAGACGGTGCCGGCCCGCGCCATCATCGTCGCGCGGCGGCGGCCGGAAGCGGACGACGTCTCCCTGATGCGAGCGGCCCTCGCGGTTCGCTGGCCCTCGGTTGAGGAATCGGCCTTGCTGAACCCGCCGCCTGCTTTAGGGGAGGCCGGCGCGTCGCCGCCAGCTTACTCGGTCGCGCTGATCGGCCCCACGCGATCGACGATCCAGCGGCTGTCCCGCGACGCCAACGTCGTGCTCTGCATCGTGGACCGCCAGATGAGACTGCTGGCGATCATCGAAGTTGACGGGCGCACCGACGACGTACCCGCGATTTCTCGCGAGCTGCGCGACGCGGCGCGCCGAACGGAAGCGAGCCCCGCGAGTAACCCGCTTGCGCCATCTGCGCCGCCTCTGGCCCCACCGCCCGCGCCCGCGGTCCCCGCCCCGGCCGCGCCGCCAGAGAAGAAGTGAAACCAGCGGGACCCCCGAATTTCCTTCCCGGACTCAAGCCGGTGGTTATTGCGTCCGATCCCCTCGGTGCGACCCTGTCGCCGCGGACTCAAGTAGGCCCCCTGACCGGTCCGATAAACCGTCAGAGACTCCTCGGGTCGAGCGTCTGAGTGAAGACCGATGGAGTTTCGCCCATGAGCATGAAGATCGATCAAGCCCGAACAACGTTGCTAATTGGATGCGCAGGTGCGCTGCTCTGTGTGCTGGGCGGGTGCGCCGTCAGCGGCGAGCAGGTCGCTGGCGTTCAGCCTCGTGGCCAGGTTGCCAAGGCCATGGCCGGCCAGAACACCACTCCGCCCGCGGGCGTTGACACCGATCACACGCCGGAGAGCGCCGCCATGGCCGCACCCGGCATTCCGTCTTCTGCAACTGCCAGCGTTCGCGGGAACCCGATGCCCAACTGGGTCGTCGCGGAGGCCGAGCGCCTGGTCGCTGGCGGCGCGCCCCTGGGCACCGCCCTGCCGGTAGGCCCCGCGATCGCGCGAGCCGACCTGGCGACGCGGTTTCGCGCCAGCGAAGAGGGCACGACGCTGACCGACGGGATGGACGGCCTCCAGCGGGCCAGCTTTGCTGAAGAGGGCGCTGACTTTGACCCGCGCATCAGCCGCGATGGGCTGTCGCTGGTGTTTGCCAGCACGCAGCACCGCCCGACATCGGATATTTACGTCAAGCAAGTGGGCAGCCGCACCGTGACGCAACTCACCGCCGACCCCGCCAACGACGTCATGCCCGCGCTCTCGCCCGACGGCAAGAAGATCGCCTTCGCCTCTGATCGCAGCGGCGCGTGGAAGATCTACATGATGAGCGCCAGCGGCGGGCAAGCGGTGCAGCTCACCAGCGACCCGTCGCACGACCTGCACCCGAGCTGGTCGCCGGACGCGAAGCGGCTGGTGTTCTGCCGTCTGGGCCAGATGAGCGGTCGCTGGGAGCTCTGGGTTGTTGAGACCGATCGACCGAGCAGCGCGGAGTTCATCGGTTTCGGCATGTTCCCCGAGTGGTGCAGCGTTGCGGGCACGGGCGCAGCGGGCAACGACAAGATCGCGTTTCAGCGCGGGCGCGAGCGTGGCGATCGCGCGTTCAGCCTTTGGACCATCGACTACAAGCCCGGTTCCTCGGGCAACCTGACTGAAATCGTCGCATCACGCGGGAGCGCCGCAATCAACCCCACATGGTCGCCCGATGGCCTGTGGCTGGCGTACAGCGTGATTCCCGTGGGGCACGAGTCCGGCAAGCGCGCCGTATCGCCCGCATCCGCGGCGGCCGATCCCGCCCGGGCCGATCTCTGGATCACCAGCATTGACGGCGGCGCACGCGTGAATCTCTCCTCGGGCCGCTTCGCCAACGTCATGCCGACGTGGGGCCCGGAGAACAAGGTCTACTTCGTTTCCAATCGCAACGGCCTGGACAACATCTGGGCGGTGGGGACGAGCAAAGCGCTGGCCGCGGCCAGCGCGACAGGGAACTCGGTCGCGTCCTCGGCCCAGCCGAGCGCGTCACCCGCAGCCGCGAAGGTCGCGGACGCGATCCCGAGCAATAGCTCAACGGAAGGTCTGGCGACGGTGCCGACCCAACCGTGAGCAAGCCTCTCTCCGCGCAGCGAACCTGAGAGGGTTCGCGTCGCTTTGAAAGACCGTGGGGCCGGAGTGCCCGCACGATGACCAGGCAGGACGCCATGAAAACCACAGGGACCATGCTGAACCAAGTGATTGCGTACGCGCGCTGCGCGCTGGCTCCGGCTTTGCCGGTGATGATCGCGCTGGCGCTGCTGATCCTGCCGGGCGGCTGCGCCGTCAAGCAGGAGCTCGTCGCGCCGGAGGTGACAGTGTCACCCTACGGCTCGCTGGCGCAAACGCCGGTGCTGGCGATCGTGCCGCTGCGCAATGAGTCGGGCGTCTCGTTCGCAGACACGCTGCGCGTCAGCGATGCGCTGGCAAACCGAGCCGCAGAGATCCGCGGGCTGGCGTGCCTGCCCGTCAACCGCACGCTCGCCGCGATGCGAGCGCTTCGGATGAACGATGTTCGCTCGCCGGAAGAGGCGCGGCGCCTCGCGGCGGCGGTGGGGGCGGATGCGATCGTCGTCGGCTCGCTGACTTCGTACGACCCGTACGACCCGCCGAAGATCGGCCTGACGCTCGGGCTATACGCCCGCGACGGGTCGTTTCTCAACGGCACAACCCGCAAGCCGATGGACGTGAAAGAACTACAGACCCAGCCCGACGAGACGCGCTGGGTGCAGGCGACGGCCAACTCGAACAACCCGCTGAGCGTGATCAGCGAGCACTACGACGCCGCGAACCATGAGATTTTGATTTCGGTTCAACGGTACAGCGAAGGAAGACATCGCGAATCCAGCGCCCTGGGCTGGGAGCGGTATGTCAAGAGCATGGACCTGTACGTCGAGTTCGCGGCGTATCGCGCGATGGACCGCCTGATGCAGGAAGAACGCCTCAGGCTGGCCCGTCTCGCCCCGCCGCCGAAGACCCCGCCCCGCTGAGCCACGCAGTCGTCCACGACTGCACAAGGCACGCGGGCAACGCCCTCAGTGCCTAGGTGCCCGTGCGCCCGCGCTGAACGGGCGAGCCTGAGAGAGAGCAAGGCGTGCGCGATGTTGCGCACGCCCGAAGATTGTCGGTTCCCGTGCCGCCGAAGGGCACTGTGTTTCGGAAGGAGTTTGTCATGACCATGCTTCCTGTGATCGCCGGATTTATCAGCTACCTCACCAACGAGCGCCATTTCAGCGCGTACACCGCGCGCTGCTACGGCGCGGACCTGCGACAGTTCGTCGAGTTTACAGTCGAGCAGCTCGGCGTGGCGCCGGTCGAGTCCGTCGAGGCCGCGGTCTACGAGCAGCGCCTGGCCGACAGCGCCGCCCGCAGCGCAGGGAACCTCGGGGCCGTGACGCGTGCGTCCGGCACGCCGAGCCGCACCGTCAGCTCGATGATCTTGGATTCCAACGCCGACGCGATCCGCGCGTTCCTGTCGCACCTGGGCGAGAACGAGTATTCCGCCGCCACCATGGCGCGCAAGATCGCGACGCTTCGCAGCTTCTTCAAGTGGGCCGAGCGTCGCGGCGTCGCGTCCAGCAACCCGATGACCGCCATCCGCACGCCCAAGCAGGGCAAGCGGCTGCCCCGCGCCATCACCATGGAGCAGATCGAGAAGCTCCTCTCGACGCCCAACGAGCGCGAGGTGCTGGGCATGCGCGATCGCGCCATGCTCGAAACCCTCTACAGCACCGGCATCCGCGTGAGCGAGGTCGTCGATCTGAACTTCGACGACGTCGACGGCACCGGCGAGGCCCTGCGCGTGCGCGGCAAGGGCAAGCGCGAACGCATCGTCCCGCTGGGCAGCCATTGCACCGGCGCGATGCAGAAGTTTATCACCATGGTCAAGGCCGACGGGCGCTTCGCCCAGCTCTGGGTCGACGGCGGCGCCGGCAAGCCGCTCTTCATGAACAAGCACGGCGGGCGGCTCAGCAGCCGCAGCGTTCGACGCAAGCTCGACAAGTATCTCAAGTCCGCAGGGCTCGACCCGAAGATCAGCCCGCACACGCTCCGCCATAGCTTCGCGACGCACCTGCTTGAGAACGGCGCCGACCTTCGCAGCGTCCAGGAACTCCTGGGCCACCAGAGCCTCAGCACTACGCAGGTCTACACGCACCTCACGGCGCAGCGACTCAAGCAGGCGTACGACCAGGCTCATCCGCGGGCCGAGGCGAGCTGAGTCTCACGCGCGAGCACGCGGAAGCGACGGCAATCGGGAATCGGCAATCGGGAAAACGGGAATCGGGAATCGGTAACCGGCAGCCGGCAGCCGGCAATCGGCAATCGGCAATCGTTCGAGGCCTCGCGCGCTCGTTGCTGCGCTGGCTTGCGCAGGTCTCACGCGCTCAAGTCGTCGGCCACCGCTTCCAGCGTCTGAGCCTCGCCCGTGGCGCCGTCGGCGGTGGGTGCGTCTGGGAGCGCTTTGCCATCGGGGCCGGTGAGCGGGATGCCGTCGAGCGTTTTGATGATCGGGGTGGGGCGGGTGCTCTGGTGAACTTCCAGTAGCTTGAGGAGCGCGGCCTTTTCCTTCTCAGGAACGGCTTTGAAGTCGCCGCGACCGCGACACTTGGGGAACTTGCTGCAGCCGAGCCACGGGCCGTACTTGCCCGGGCGGAGGTACATCAGCGCGCCGCACTTCGGGCAGGGCAGGGCTGGCTCGGGGGTGAACGGCTCTTGCGAAGGCGCGATGACGTGGCCCTTCTTGTCCAGCCGCAGAATGCCATCGCACGGGTTGGCCTTGTCGCCATAGCCCGAGCAGCCCAGGAACGGGCCGAAGCGCCCAACGCGCTTGATCATGGCACGCCCGCAGATGTGGCAGGCGACGCTGGTGGTCTCTGGCGGGCGCGGGTTGCCCTCGCGATCCACCGGCGACGCGTAGTTGCAAGTCGGATACGCGGTGCATGAGAGAAACTTGCCGTTCTTGCCGAGGCGATAGCAGGTCGCGCTGCCGCACTTTGGACACTTGAACGGCGCCGGCGTCGTCTCCGCCTTGGCGTGCGTGAGCGTCTGCTCGACCTCACCAAGCCGCTTCTTGAACGGCGTGTAGAACTTGCGCAGCATGTCCACCCAGTCCAGGTGATCATCCTCGACCTTGTCGAGCTGCCCCTCCATCTCGCGCGTGTAGCCCACGTCTAGCAGATCCGGGAACGCCTCGATCAGCTTGTCCGTCACGGCCTCGCCCAGATCCGTCGCGTAAAACCGGCGCTCGTTCAGCTCGGCGTACTTTCGATCCTGCACCACCGAGATGATGCTCGCGTACGTCGACGGGCGCCCGATCCCCTCGCTCTCGAGCACCTTGATCAGGCTCGCTTCGGTGTAGCGCGCCGGCGGCGAACTGAACTTCTGCTTCGGCTCCATCGCGATCGGCGACACCGGCTGACGCTCCGTCAATGCCGGGAGCGTCTGCTCATCAGCGCTGGGCGGCACGCCCGTCGCCTTGTAGAAGCCGTCGAACACCAGCACGCGCCCGGTCGCCCGGAACGAAAGCACGTTCTTCGGATCGGCCCCGCCGGTGATGGTGACGGCGGTGGAGTCCCACTGCGCCGGCGTCATCTGGCAGGCCAGGAATCGGTCCCAGATCATTTGGTAGACCTTGAAGATCTCGGGCTTCAGGATCGTTCGTAGTTTCGAAGGCGGATAGGCCATGCTCGTGGGGCGGATGGCCTCGTGGGCTTCCTGCGCGTCTTTGTTCGAGCTGGTGAAGAAGTTGGGCTTCTCGGGCAGGTACTTGGCGCCGTACTTCTGGCTGATGTGATCGCGCACCATCGTCAGCGCTTCGCCGCTGATGTGCGTCGAGTCGGTACGCATGTAAGTGATCAGCGCGACGGGGCCTTCGCCCGGGATGTCCACGCCCTGATACAGCTGCTGCGCCGCGGCCATCGTCCGCTTGCTGGTGTATCCAAGCCGATTCGAGCCCGCCTGCTGGAGCGTGCTGGTGATAAACGGTGGGCTCGGGCGCGTGGTGGTGCGCTTGGTCTCGATCGCGCTGACGCGATAGGGCGTTGCGGGGTCGATACGCCCGGTGAGCTGGCGGACGGTCTTGGCGGTGCCCCGACCCTTGGGGTCTTCGATGGTCTGAACGGTGAGGTTTTTCAGGCCCGAAGCCGCCGCGAGCTCTTGGACGCGCGTGAGCATCGCCTGCGCGTGGGCCGCCTTGTCACCCGTGAAGCCGTCGGTGGTCAGCTCAAACTTCTGGCCGTTGACCTCGACGAGCGCGGCCCGAAAGCAGCCCTTCTCGCTGAGCCACGCCGAGAGATCTTTGACCGTGATCGGCCCGCCATCGGGCATCTTCACCGCTTGCTGCTTCTCCCACGCGTCGGTCAGCGGCTTGGCGCGATCGACCTCGGGGGTGAAGATGCCGCCAAGTTCGTAGTACTCGTCGGGGATGAACGCCTTGATCTCGCGCTCACGCTCAACGATCAGCCGCACCGCGACAGATTGCACGCGCCCGGCGCTCAGCCCGCGCGCGACTTTTTTCCAGAGCAGGGGCGAGACCTGATAGCCGACGATGCGGTCCAGGATCCGGCGCGCCTGCTGCGCGTTCACGCGATCCATGTTGATGGCGCGCGGGTTCTGAAAGGCCTTCTGGATTTCTGCCTTCGTGATCGCGTTGAACATCACGCGCTTGGCGATGCCCGGCGCGACGCCCAACTCCTCCGCCAGATGCCACGCGATCGCTTCGCCCTCGCGGTCGGGGTCGGTCGCAAACCAGATGTCCTTGGCGACTCGCGCGGAGCGCTTGAGATCGCTGATGACCTTGCCCTTGGCGTCCATCACTTGATACGTGGGGGCGAAGTTGTTCTCGAGATCAACGCCCGGCACCGGGCTCTTGACGCCCTTGGGGTTTTTACTGGGCAGATCGCGAACATGCCCGACGCTGGCCATGACTTTGTAGTCAGGGCCGAGGTACTTGTTGATGGTCTTGGCTTTGGCGGGGGATTCGACGATGACCAGGTGCTTGCCTCGGGCGTTGCCACCGACGCTTTCGACGGCGTCGTCCGTGCCGACAACCGCCTCAACAAACGGCGCCGCCGCGGCTTTCTTGGGCTTGGCGCCCACCTTGGACTTACGAGGTGTGGCGCGAGGAGCGCGGGCGGTGGAGGGGGAGGCGGGAGTGCGGGGAGTGCGGGGGGTGGGGGGGGTGGGGGCCGCGTTGGTGCCGTCAGCCGCGCGAACTGGTTTGCTCTTTGCCATGGTGGGTCGAATGCGAGCGGGCTGATGGAGAGGGCGGCCGACGAAGATCGGGGGGACTTGCGAGGGTGCGGGGAGGGCCGGAGGGGTGTGCGAGGGGATATCCTGATCGAGGCAGACATGCACGGAAGGCTCGCACCCCCCACACAGTCAAGCGCGGGCGCCACCAAAACAAGACATCCACCACACCGGAGTGTCGTTTTCGGACGAAACCCTCGGACAGGTGAAGATTTGTGTGCGGGAAATAGTTGGATGCAGCGAGGGGGCCGAGCGTTTCACCTGAGCTTAGGCTCGGGATTCACGCCACTCGATCGCGGGGGAATCGTCCGGGCGAACCCAGCGCGCATCACGCCCGCGCGGCGTTTGCGTCGCCCGAAGGTGCTGCAAGTACCCGCGAAGTGACGGCTCGTCAAACTCACGCAGAAAGTCGGACATCGCGGCTTGGTTGATCTCAAGAATCTCGCCAATGAGAGCGTCGCGAGCGGCGCTGGTGGTGTCCGTCACCGTCGAAGGCACCGCGCGGCTGGAAGTAGTCCGGGTCTGAAAGCGGCGGGTGAACGTATTGGTCAGGTGCATACGAAGCCTCCGTGCAGCGGGGTCCGGGCGTGCCACTCAAGGTCGAGCGCGAGATATCGGGCGTGACGGTCAGTCAACGACAGTGTGTAACTAAAGCGACGGCGTGTACGCAAGACGCCGTCGAGCCGGTGCGCACGATGGATTGCGCGACGCGCAGGATCATCCACAAGCCGCTGGGCTATCGTCAAAGTCTGCAATTCATAAGACGAAGAAAATCGGACGTTGCATGAGCACCCAAGACACTCGATCCCCGTCGCACGCACAGCCGTCTGCCAGCCGCCATTCGCTCACGCGCACGGTGTTGCTCTTGCCCAGGCCAACGCCTGGTCACAGCTCCAGTGCGCGGCCGCTGCGCCCAGTTTCTAGCGACTTCGTCGGTGACACCGGATTGATGCAGTGGCATGATCTGGCGCTGGCGGATGCTTGGGCGTCGGTGGGGGGCGTGCTGCCGCGGGTTCATGCGATCGCGTGCTGGTCGGGGGGCGGGGGCGGGGATCACGAGGAGGAACGACCGGGTCTGTTTGACGCCGACCCGCGCTCATGGGGGCCGGCTGGTCTGGCAGCGCTGAGTTCGTTTGTTGACGGCGTCGTTCTCCCCTCGCTTCGTCGATCGTCAGCGCGGCTGTGGCTGCGCCCGCACGCGCGCCACGTGCTGTGCGACAGCGTTCGCGCCGAGCGATTCGTGCTCGCACGCGTGTCGGTCCAGCCCGCGCCCAGCTCAACCGACGCCCACGACGCAGCGAACGCCGGCGGAGTGCGGCTGATGGCCGATCCCAGCGCGCTGCTGACACGATCGATGCTCGCCCGTGCTGACGACCACTTTGAGCGCGCGATGGAGTCCATCGCCCGCGTCCATTCCGGAGGCGGGCTGGGGGCGGTGGTGCTCACCAACATCGCGGGCTCTGTTGAAGACAACGTGATCGCCGCAACGGACGCAACGCCCGATCCCGACGCGTTCACCGCCGACGACGGCCCGGCCCTTGTTCCCTCCCCCCTGCACCGCGGCGTGCTTCGGCCCGTGGACATCCTGGGGGCCTTGGGGCGTTGGCTAGATCCCGCGACGCCGCTGGTGTTGCTGGACGACGAGGTTGACGAGCAGTTGGAGTTGCTGCGGGCGTCGGGCGTGCAGGTGTGAGCCGCGCGTGCGAGGCGGGGGCGTTCTACCCTCCGGATTCAACTCTCGACCAGGAGCCCGACGTGAGCACCGCCAAGCCAACCCTTGACCATCCGATGTTCGCGATCCTCAAGGGCGCGTTTTCGCAGAAGAAGTTCCGCGCCACCGAATACCGCGGCACATCCTCGCTCATCGTCGACGCGACCGACCTGCACGAGGTTTTGGCGTTCCTGAAGAGCGACCCGCGCTGCGCCTTTGACTTCCTCAGCGACATTGCCGGGATCGATTACCTGAACTATCCCGCTTCGATGCCCGGGCGATTCGGCGTCGTGTACAACGTTTGCTCGCTAAGCCGCGATGATCGATTCTTCGTCAAGGTCTTCCTCGACGCGTCAATCCCGACCGACGGCATCGTCGAAGACCCGGCGCTCTATCTTGACAGCGTGACCGACCTGTGGGCCGGCGCCGAGTGGATGGAGCGCGAGGTCTACGACATGTTCGGCATCCGCTTCCGGAATCACCCGGACCTGCGCCGCATCCTCACCTGGGAGGAGTATCCCGCCCACCCGCTGCGCAAGGACTATCCCCTTCGCGGACGGGGCGAGCGCGAGATGTATCGCGTCATTGATCGCACCGACGCGTAAGGCGCTGAACGGTTGCCGAGATTTCAGTCGATTGACCGCAGGGCGGCGAAGCACGTAGCGCAGAGATCACTTCACCGGGTGCGTCTTCACCCACTCCTTGAGCGCCCGCACCTCGTCGATGGTGAGCTCTTTGCTCGGGCGCGACGCGAAGTCCGCCGGGCCGGCGCTCGAGATGATTGCCAGGAGCTTCTCCTGCTTGATCTTCAACTCGTGGGCCGCTTCCGCGAGCGGATACATCCGCACCTTGATCGCCTTCTTCTCGCCCTGTGCCGCGGCTCGGTCGTCCTTGAGCCCCACCGCCCGATTGAACACCAGCCTGCCCGGGACCGAGTCGGCATCGACCACGAAGTAGCCCAGTCGCTCAAACTGAAAGTGCTCGCCGATCTTGGCGCTGGCCAGCACCGGCTCGATCTTCGCCTGCACGACTTCCAACGACTTCGGATTCAGGTCGTCCAGCCAGTTGCCCGTGCGCAGCCCCGGCTCCTCGGCAGTGAACAGCCGGTCAAACAAGCGTACTTCGGCGTCGATCGCGTGCTGGGCGCTCACCCAGTGGAGCGTGCCCTTGACCCTTTTCAGTGGCTGGCCATCGGGGCCAAGCGGCGAGTCTCCGCCGCGGGTCGCCGGGTCGATGGTCGCGCGCAGCTCGATGACCTCGCCGGCGTCGTTCTTGATCACGCCCGTACAAGTGAGGAAATAGGCCCAGCGGAGGCGCACCTCCGCGCCCGGTGCGCCGTCCGACGTGGGGGGCGAAAGGCGAAAGTACTTCTTCGTCGGCTCTTCCATGAAATCGTCGCGCTCGACGTAGATGACCTTGCTGAACGCGACCTTGCGCGTACCTAGCGCGGGGGCCTCCGGGTTGATGACGAAGTCCAGCTCGTCAACCGAACCCTCGGGCCAGTTCTCGATCGTGACCTTGAGCGGTCGCAAGACCGCCATCGCGCGTGGGGCGATAGTGTTCAAGTGCTCGCGCAGGGCGTTCTCCATGCGCCCGATGTCGATCGACGACTCGACCTTGGTGACGCCAACTTCCTCTGCGAAGGCGCGCAGGGCATGGGCGGTATAACCCCGCCGGCGCAAGCCGCGGATAGTGGGCATGCGCGGGTCGTCCCACCCGCGAACAAGGCCATCCTGCACCATCTTGAGCAGGTTGCGCTTGCTCACGACGGTGAACGTCGGGCGCAACTTGGCGAACTCGATCTGCTGCGGGTGATGGATCGGCGCGTTGAATGGGCCCGCGCCACCCGCTGTCGTCGCGGCACCCGCGCGTCCTTCGTTGACAGTGTTGATGAACCAGTTGTAGAGCGGGCGGTGGTTCTCAAACTCGAGTGTGCAGATCGAGTGGGTGATGTGTTCCAGCGAGTCCTCGAAGCCGTGGGCCCAGTCGTACATCGGGTAGATGCACCACGAGGCGCCGGTGTTGTGATGGGCCTCGTGTACGATGCGATAGAGCACCGGGTCGCGCAGGTTGAAGTTTGGCGAGGCCAGGTCGATCCTGGCGCGCAGCGTCATTGCCCCGGCGGGGTGCTTGCCCTCGCGCATCTCTGCCAGCAGCTTCAAGGACTCGGGCGCGGGCCGATCGCGAAACGGGCTGGTTGCCGGGATGCTGGGCGTGCCGCGCCGCTTGCTGACCTCTTCGCCCGAGAGCTCGCAGACGTACGCCTTGCTCTTCTTGATAAGCTCGATCGCGAAGTCGTACATGGTCTGAAAATAGTCGCTGGCGAAGAAGACGCCTCCGGCGTGCGGCCCGCGCTCAGAGTCCCCGGCGTTGAACGCCGACAGCAGCCAGCGCACGTCGTCCTTGATCGCGTCGACGTACTCCTGCTCTTCCTTCGCGGGGTTCGTGTCGTCAAAGCGCAGGTTGAAGAGCCCGGCGTACTTCACCGCGAGCCCGAAGTTCAGGCAAATGCTCTTGGCATGGCCGACGTGTAAGTAGCCGTTGGGCTCCGGCGGAAACCTCGTATGAATCCGCGGGCCCCCCGGCGTGCCCAGGCCCCAGCGCCCCGACGCGATGTCCGCCTCGATCAGGTCGAAGATGAAGTTCGACGGCGTCGGCGGCGTGGGGGGAGGGGGGGGAGGGGGGGCGGACTTTGCGTCGTCGGTCGGCATGGGGCGGAATCGTAGAGGGGAGGCGGTGGTGGCATGGCCGGGCACATTGCCACATCGCGCTTGGCTACATGGCACATCAGATCCGGCGTTCCAGAGTTGTAACGCGCAGGTTGTGCGCTTGTGTTTGGGGTCTTTTCGCGCGTCGAATTTCTGACACCAAAACTCTCCCCAGCGCGTACACAGCGGAGCCGATTTTTCGCTCCGCGTCAAGAAGTCGCTCAGGAATTGGGGCATACTCCTGCTCTCGCTGCCGGGTTGAACCCCGCGCGCGAGACCCATCACACCGGAGGAGCGAGCATGACAGCGGCAGATCGCCGCTGAGGAGTGTTTGACATGCCATCGCTGCGCTCGTCCTTGCTCACCCGCCCCGCTCGCTCCCTTGCTTCCACGCTCGCCGCCTTGGCGATCGCGCCCAGTGCGCTGGCCACCGGCATCGGCTACGACGCCATCACGTCGATGGTCCCGCCGGTGACGGTCACGCAGCCGACCGCAACCTGGATCGGCGAGGACGTCTCGCTCGCCCCCGGCGCATCGCTCAACGTCAACTCGATCCAGATCCGCACCTGGATGTCCGCATCGGCAACGCAGGCGACGATCGATGGTTTCCTGCGCATCCGCATCTACGCCAGCCAGGTCGTCTTGCCCGCCAGCGTTCGGCCCGGCGAAATCCTTTGGCAGGCCGACGTCTCTGCAACCTGGGCCCGCGGCCAAGCGCTGGATGTCACCGCCGCGATCGACGGTTTGAATCTCCCGAGCCCGAGCGTCTGGATCGGCTGGTCGTTCATGAACCTAAACGGCAACGTCATGCCCACCAGCGTCAGCGGCATCAGCGTGATGCAGAACACCGCCGGGCCGGTGGTCGGCCAGACCGCCGCGGGCTACGCGACCTCTAGCAGCGGAATTAGTTGGACGCTCCAGAACCCCGGTGCAGTTGCGCCGTACGCCCTGCGCGTCAACGTCCTGCCCTCGCCCGGCGCGCTGGCGCTGCTCGGCGGCGCGGGCATGCTCGCGGCCTCGCGCCGTCGTCGCTGATCACTGCGCGAGACAGCGCTCGATGCGGCGCAGCGCGCCCTGACGCCCCAGCACCGAAGCGACATCGCCCAGCGGCGGGCTCACCGTTGTGCCGGTCAGCGCCACGCGCAGCGGCTGGGCAACCTCGCCCATCTTGCGCTGATTCGTCTCGGCGTATTGCTTGATCCACGCGTCAACGTCTGACGATGCGAGTGTGCCTGTCGTTTGGCCCAGCATCGCCGCGAAGGCCTCGACCGGCCCGCGCCCCGCGCCATTGGGGCCCAGCGCCGCCTTCTGCATCGCGCCCGCATCAAACTCCAAGGCGTTGTCATCGACCAGCGCAAACGCCATCACCGTGATCGCGTCGCGCAGCGTCTTGCAGCGCGGCTTGCACGCGGCGAAGAGCGTGGCCCGCCGGTCCGCCGGCGTCGCCCGCAGCGTCTGGGCAAACTCCGGCTCCCATTTCTCCGCCCACGCAAACAGCTCACGCACAAACGCGTCGTCGCTCAAGATCGCGATGGCGTCGGCGTTGAACGAGAGCAGCTTGACGCGATCAAACTTCGCTGCTGTCTTGCCGATGCGCTCCAGCGAGAAGTTCGCAGCGAGGAATGCGTTATCAAACTTCTCGATGTCCTTGCCCTGCTCGTCCTTCATGCCCGGCGACCAGCCCAGCAGCGACAGAAAGTTCGTGATCGCCCCGGGGAGATACCCGCTCTTTCGATAATCCCAGACCTCGATCTCCGGCAGCGCCACCTTGTAATGTGCCGCGACGCTCTGGGCGATGTCCAGCGAATCGTTCTCGGCGTCAATGAACCCTTGCAACTGTGCAACTTCAACGCCTAGCGCTCGCGCGATCGCGCCGGAGGTCAGCGACTTGTCCTTGGCCATCATGTCCTTCAGCGCCTTGCGGGCCGCCTTAGCCTTGTCGCGCTTGCTCATCTTCGTGCCGTCAAGATTAAAGATCAGCGGCATGTGCGCATACGCCGGCACTCGAAACGGTGGGCCCGCCTCCTGGTGGCCCGCCTCTCCGAGGCGGGTCGGCAGCTTCGTCAGCGCCCCCTGCAACGCCACATGCTTCGGCGTGTTGATCAGGTGCTCCTGCGCACGCAGCACGTGCGTCACGCCCATGAGCTCATCGTCGATCACCACCGCGAAGTGATACGTCGGGAACCCGTCCTGCTTGCGGATCACAAAGTCATCCACCTCGCCCGCCGCGAACTTCACCTCGCCCAGAATCTCATCCTGCACGCGGATCTCTGTCGGCGGCATCACAAACCGCACCACATGGGCCTCGCCCGCGAGCGCTCGCGCCCAACGCGCTTCGTTGAACACGCCAAGCTGAATGTCCGCCGGGCGCGGGTACTTGTACGTCGCCTTCTTCACCGCGGCGGCCTTTCGATCGGCGTCCTGCTCGGCGCTGGTCTCAAACGCCGGATACGCCCGACCAAGCCGGACCAGATGCTCGATATACGCGTTATACATATCCAAGCGCTGAGCCTGGAAATACGGCCCCACGCGCCGCGAATCGCCGCCGATCGATGTGCCTTCTGGGCCTGTGTTCGCGAGCGTCGGCCCGTCGTCCCACGTGATGCCGAGCCACGCCAGGTCGTCGAGGATGCCGCGGGCGGACTCGTCTGACGAGCGGGCCTGATCGGTGTCCTCGATGCGGATCATGAAGCGCCCATCGTGCCCGTCGAAGCGCTGTCGCTGCGCGAAGGCCCAGCAGAACAGCGCGGTGCGCGCACCGCCAACGTGAAGGTGCCCGGTGGGAGAGGGAGCGAAGCGTGTGACGAAAAGTGCCATGGGCGGAAGGATACGGAGCAATCCGCCACCGGCCCTCAGGCGTCAACTCTTCCCTCATGGCTGGTGCTCAATGCGTCACGCCACCTTACGCCGCGGCGCCGTGCGCGCCGGCGGCTCCAGCACGCGTACGTCAAACTCATCCACGCTCAGCGGCTCAAACGTCGCCTCGCTCACGTCACGCCCGTCGGCTCGATGCACGTGGATCTCCGGCAAGCTTGCCAGGTCGATCCGCTCGCCCAGGAAGTCCTCGTCGAGCACCGCCGGGATTTCAAAGGTTCGGATGTGCTGCACCACCGGGCGACACGGCTTCAGCGCGTTGTGCTCCAGCACCACCGCCGGCTGGCCGGTCGAGAGCTCGACGATGCTGCCGGGTGTGAACGCCGGGATCACGTGCGTCAGCGCCTTGACCACTACAGAGTCCACGACGCCCGCTCGCCCATCTTCAACAACCTTGCGCAGCGCCTCGACCGTTGAGAACCGCTCGCCGCCGGGCGCGGCTCCGCGTCGATGCTCATCAAACCGATCCGCGACCGCGACGATGCGCGCAAAGACGTGGATCTCGGTTCCCGCGGGCGCTCGGTCAAACCCGTCGGCGTGCAGAATCGCCGGAAAGCCTGCGCCATCCATGCGCTGGTGATGGTGCAGCACGACCGCGGCCGCCGTCGGCTCGATGTGAGTATGCACCATGCTCCAGCCCGCGTGCGGATGGTCGCGCCAGCGCGCTTCCTCCGTCCCCGCCTCGCCCTCGCGCAGTGATCGAAATGAGGGCGGCAGCGTCAGCAGCCCCACGTCGTGCAGCAGCGCACCGAGCCCGAGGCTCTCGACGTGCTTGGCCATGAGCCCCGAGACGCGCTTTCGCTGATCCAGCAGATACGACTCGAGCTTGAGCCCGAGCACCACGCTGAGAAACGCCGTCGCGCCGCTGTGTTCGCCGAGGCTCCCGGGGCTGCTGGCCATGTCCCCAATTAACTCCGCGGCGTACGGCTCCACACGGATCCGCTCCACCAGCGATCGCACCGCCTCGGCAAACTGCGCGTACGGGATCTCCGGGAAGCACCGCTCTCCCGAGTCGTCAAAGCACGCCGAGAGACTTGCGAGCACCGCGTTCTGCTGCTGCGACACCGCCTGCGACGGACGCTTCACGACGTCCGCCAGCGAAGGGAACTTGACCCACAGTGTGGGAATGCCCAAGTCGCGCATGCGGCCGATCGAGGCGCTGTCGAGCCGATACCCGGGGCGCAACAGCAGCCTCCCGGGCGTGCGCGGGTGCAGCACGGCGCTGGCCAGCTCCATGCCTTCCTTCGCGCGCGTGAGTTCGATTCTGAGCATGGGCGAGCCTCTGCGGGGGCCGCAACGCACTTGAACCCGCCTTGCCACGTATCGACACATCGACGTCGCCGCTCGCTTCCTCTGCGCGACAGAGTCCAATGTCGAACGGCATGTCAACGCGCGAGCAACACCGCTTGCCCGATAACCGTGTGCGTTAACCGCCAAGGTCGCCAGAGCTCCGGCCCCGCTCACGCCCTCGGCGCGGGGATCTCGCGCCCGTGCGGGTCGGTCGCTCGCCCCGCCTCGTCGCGCGCCGGCACCACGTCGGGCACTGCGAAGTGCTCCAGTCGATGGCTCGGCTCGTGCAAGTGATCCGGCGGCAGGCCCAGGTTGCTCGAGAGATATGTCTCCCACAGACGGTGCCGGCGCACCAGCTCGCGCGCCTCGGTCAGCCCGGCGTCGGTCAGGCGCAGCGCGAGCGTCGATGCCGGGTCGTTCTCGATGAGACTCGCGCGGCGCAGTTGCCACGCCGCGAGCGAGCCGCGAGCGCTGGGGAGGCCGGCGATCGAGACGTCCGGCAGGTCGCTGCGTCGTCCTTGGCGCAGCTCCCACGCGCGATAGAGCGTTGCCAGCAGATCTTCGCGCGCGATGCGCGCCGCCAGCCGCACGCGCGCCAGCGTCCGCGATACCAGCCCCTGGCGCGGTGCGAACACGATCGCGATCGCAAACTGGCCGCCCGCGACGACCGCGATCATTCCGGCGTTGGAGACGTTGAGTTGGATGGCCAGCACGCAGCCGATCACGGCGCTGGACGCCGCGAAGCAGCCCGAGAGCACGAGCATGCGCGACAGTCGGTCGGTCAGGAGCTGCGCCGTTGCGCCCGGCGCCGCCAGCAGCGCGACGACCAGCACGGAGCCGACGCTCTGAAATCCCGTCACCACCGTCGCTGAGGTCAGTGTCAGCATGATGCCGCTGTAAAGCGCCACGGGCACGCCCAGCGCCCCGGCCAGCGCCGGATCGAACGTCACCAGTTTCAGGCGCGGGTACAGAGCGATCACGAACGCCAGCGACAGCACGCCCACCGGCACAATCGAGAGCATCGCCCGCGGCATCGAGACGCCCATCACCTGCACGCTGTCCATCGCCAAGAACTCAAGCTGCCCGAACAGCACGCAGTCCGGATCAAAGTCCAACCCGCGCGGCACCAGCGAAAGCATCACCACGCCCAGCGCAAACAACACCGAGAACACCACCCCGAGGGAAGCATCCTCCGGCACACGCGCGTATCGCTTTACGCAAGACGAGAGCCCCACGGTCACAAGCCCGATCACCAGCGCCCCGCACAGCATCGCGATCGGGTCGCGCGTCCCGGTCAGCACGAACGCGCCGATGATCCCCGGGAGCAGCGCATGGCTGATCGCGTCGCCCAGCAAGGACATTCGGCGCAGGACCAGAAAGCTCCCGAGTACGCCAATCGGCACCGCAACGCACACGCCCGCGCCGATGTTCTTCAGCTCCGTCAATGAAACCAGCTCGCTCATGCGGCTCCTCCAGGGCCCGCCCCCGCCCCCGCTCCCACCCGCTCAGCCCGCACGCGAGCCAGGATCTGGCGCTTAGCGCGATGATGGCGGACCAGACCGGCGATGACGCCGCGCCGCGGCGCGATCAGCGCCGAGACGACGAACACGCTCCCGGCCGACAGCACGATCATCGGTCCCGTGGGCCAAGTTGAGCCGCCAGCGCCAGCCGTCGCCGGGAGCACGGCGCTCAGCCCCGCGCCCACGATCGCCGTCACCCCGCCGATGATTCCCGCGAGCACGACCATGGTGCCCAGCGACTCGGTCCAGCAGCGCGCCGTCGCCGCGGGCACGATCAGCAGCGCGACGACCATGAGCAGGCCCACCGCCGGCAGGCCGATCACGGTGCACACGCAGATCATCGCAAGGATCAGCCCGTCCAGCGCGCGCACCGGGCGCCCCAGCCCGCGCGCAAAGTCGGAGTCGAACGTCACCAGCCGCAGTTCTTTGAACAGCGCAAAGAGCATCGCAACAAGCACGCACGCGACGACGCTGATCGTGATCGCATCGGCGCGCACCATGCTGGCAGCTTTGCCGTAGATGAAGCCCTGAATGCCGGCCTGGTTGCCCGAGGGCCCGCGCTGGATCACGCTCAGGAGCACGACGCCCAGGCCAAAGAACGAGCCGATGACGATCGCGATGAGCGCGTCATCCTTCACGCGCGTCGCGCGATGCAGCAGCCCGATCACCGACGCGCCCACCACGCCCATCACCAGTGCGCCCAATAGCAGCAGCGGCAGGTTCCGCTCGCCGATGAGCATGAACGCCAGGCAGATGCCCGGAAGCGACGCGTGCGCCACCGCGTCTCCCAGCAAGGCTCTTCGCCTCAACAGCGCGAAGCAGCCGACCATGCCGCACGCCACGCCCAGCGCACCGACGCCGATCGCCACCGTGCGGTTGGGGCCGTCCTGCATCGTGATGAACCGCACCAGCTCGTTCACGGGCCGCCCTTCTCAATCGCCGCGTTCGCCCCCAGGATCGACACCCCGGGCGCCGGCCCGCTCGCGCCGCTCGGCTGCACCGCGGTGCGCATCGCTTCGCCCGCGGCGTCCAGCTGAGTCAGCCTCCCCGCGTACGTCTTGTGCAGGTTCTGAGGCGTGAAGACCTCCGCCACCGGCCCCGCCGCGATCAGGCGAGTGTTGAGGAGCACCACACGATCAAAGTATTCCGCGACGCTCTGCAGATCGTGATGCACCGCGATGACCGTCCGACCGTTGTCACGAAGCCGGCGGAGCACATCGACGATCGCACGCTCGGTGGACGCGTCAACGCCCGCGAACGGCTCGTCCATGAGGTAGAGCTCGGCCTCTTGTGCCAGGGCCCGCGCCAGGAAGACGCGCTGCTGCTGCCCGCCGCTGAGCTGCGAGATCTGGCGCGAGGCCATTGCGGTCATGCCCACCGCCTCCAGCGCCGCGTCGGCCGCTGCGTGATCAGCCTTGCGCGGGCGCTGCAACCACGACAGCCGCCCGTAGCGGCCCATCAGCACCACGTCGCGCGCCGACACCGGAAAGTCCCAATCCACACTCTCGCGCTGCGGCACATACCCAATGCGATGCCTTGCCTCGCGCAGCGTCTGGCCAAAGAACCGCACGTCTCCGCTCAACGATTTCACCAGCTTCAGCGCCGCTTTGATGAGCGTGGACTTGCCGGCACCATTAGGCCCGACGATCGCGACCAGCTCTCCCGCCGGCAGCGTCAGGTCGATATCCCACAGCACCGGCCGATGCTCGTACGCCACCGTGAGGTCGTGCAACTCGAGCGCCGGCGCGTTCACTTCCGCTCCCCCGCGCCGCCCGGCAACGCGGGCTCAGGCCCTGCGCCGAGCGCCTTCGCAATCGTCTCGACGTTGTGCCGAAGCATCCCGGCGTACGTCTCAGCGCCCGAGCCCGGCCCGCCCAGCGCGTCGCTGTAGAGCTCGCCACCGATGACGATCTCATGCCCGCGCGCCTTGCACCCCTCCACCAACGCCTGGATCGTCCGTTGTGGCACGCTCGTCTCCACAAACACCGCCTTGATCTTGCGGCTCACCAGCGTCTCCACCAGCGCGTTCATGTCGCGAAGCCCCGCCTCGCTGTCCGTGCTCACGCCCTGAATCGCCATCACCTCCACGCCGTACGCGCGACCAAAGTAGTTGAACGCGTCGTGGGCCGTCACCAGCACGCGCCGATCGGGCGGGATCTGTGCCAGCCGACGCTTGGCCCACACGTGCAGTTCGGCCATCTGCGCGGCAATCTGCTCAGCACGAGCGGTAAAGCCGTCTTTGTCCGCAGGGGAAAGCCTGATCAGTTCGTCGCGCGTGCGCAGAGCCGCGAGGCTCCAGAGCGACGCATCCATCCAGACGTGCGGGTCCCCGTCGTGCCCGCCCTCAAACGTTCGTCGCTGATCCACGGGCACCGCCTCGCCGATCGCGATCACCGGCTTAAACTTGGCCATAGCTTTAATCGGCTCGAGCATGCGCCCCTCAAGGTGCAGCCCGCTGTAGAGCACCATGCTCGCGCTCTCGAGCAGACGCACATCCCCCGGCGACGCCTTGTAGAGATGCGGGTCCACCCCCGGCCCCATCAACGCGCGGACTTCCACGCGATCGCCGCCGATCGATCTGGCCAGATCGGCGACCATCCCGGTCGTACACACTACCAGCGGCTTGCCGCTGGGCGTCCCGCCCTCGCCACGCCTCTCGCACGAGGCGCTCAACACGCAGGCGATCATCGCCAGCGCAAGCGCGCACCCGGGGGCCCCGGCGTATACGGCGCTGAAACACGCCAAGCCACGCCGCCAAAGGCGCACCCAGCCGAACCGCATCTGATCACATGTAGCCATGGCTACATAGTAGCATCGGCTACATATCAAGGCCGACTTGACCTGCCTTCCGCGCCGAATCACGCTTCGCACCCCACGCCCCAGACCCCGCGCCTTCCGCCCGCGGCACCCAGCTCCGACACCTATGGAGCCCGGCACCCGGTTGCATACGGCTCGGTCCCGCCTCACCAACGTCAGGGAAAGCCCGCCGACGGCAAGGGAAGTTCGCAAAGGGCGCCGCAGAACACCCCTAGAGGTCACACAATCCCGCGACTGCTGCTTCATGCAGGTCCGAATATCACGCCACGCCGACCGCGCCCTCGAGGTTTCAGATGAGTCGCACCACCGATTTTGCGCCGTGTCAGGTTGGTTTGTTCCGAGTGCAGGACTGGTGAGGCGCTCAAAAAGTTTCGCAAACCGAGTTGCGTCCCCGATCCAGGCACCCACCCGCGGGCTTCCCACTGATTCTAGAAACTAGCCCCTTCGCAGGTACATCCGCCCCGCAGGCCGGTCGATACACGCTATCGAGGAGATCTTGTCATGACACCCGGTACCGATCCCATCCGCAGCGACTACAGCAACGACACCGACATGGCCGAACTCGTGGACTTGTTCGTATCCGAGATGCCCCATCGTGTGAAGGGACTCATGACTTCATGGAGCGAGCAGAACTTGGACGATGTCAGCCGGTACGCCCACCAGCTCAAGGGCGCGTGCGGGGGGTATGGGTTCCCCTCACTCAGCACCGCCGCAGGGGAGTTGGAGAAGTCTCTGCACGCGTTGGCCGATGGAAGCAACGCCTCCTCGACCATCGAACTCCGCGCAAAATTTGAAGAGCTAATCCGGCTTTGTCAGCGTATATCTCGCTGAAACACCGGCTAAAACTCTCGCCGCAAGGCCCTCGCCCTTGACGAGATTCCCCGCCATGACCGTCCGCGAATCACCGTTCTTTCTGTCGTCGCGACCCGTTTCCCGAGGCTGACCCGAAGTGCCCGACACCGATTCGAAGCCGCTCGTGTTGCTCGTCGATGACTCGATGGACGTCCATCGATTGGTCAAGGCACGCCTGCGCAGCGAGCCCTACGACATCGCCTCGGCCCTCAGCGCCGATGAGGGCCTCGTCAGCGCCGCTCAGAACAAACCCACGCTCATCCTGCTGGACCTGGACATGCCCGGCTGCGACGGCTTCGAAACGCTCCGCCGCCTCAAGGCCGACAGCAAGCTCTGCAACATCGCGGTCATCATCGTCTCGGGCATCGAGAACTCCGCCGACAAGGTCACAGCGTTTGACCTCGGCGCCGTCGATTACGTCTGCAAGCCCATCGACTTCGGCGAGCTGCGCGCCCGCATCCGCTCCGCCCTCCGCACCCAGCAACTGCTCAACCTCCTGGCCACCCGCGCCGAGCTCGACGGCCTCACCGGCCTCGGAAACCGCCAACAGTTCAACCGTCGCTGGGAGCAGGAAATCGCTTCCTTCCAACGCTACGGCACCCCGCTCTCGATGATCCTCTGCGATATCGATCACTTTAAGAAAGTCAACGACTCGTTTGGTCATCCCGCCGGCGACGAGGTCTTGCAGGGCTTCTCGAAGGTCATCGCCCAGTCGGTGCGCACGAGCGACATCGCCTGCCGTTACGGCGGCGAAGAGTTCGTCGTCATCATGCCGCACACCGCCCCCGCCGACGCGCTGATCGTCGCCGAGCGCATCCGCGAGTCCCTCGCGAGCGTCGCATTCCCGCGCCACCCCGAACACCGCGTCACGGTCTCAATCGGCATTGCCGGCCTGTCAGGACTCCTGGCGGGCATGACCAAGGAACGCTGGGTGGAGCACGCCGACAAGGCCCTGTACGCCGCGAAGCACTCCGGGCGCAACCGCGTCGTGACCGCGGACATGCAGGCGGGCGAGGAAGCGTTGAAGCCGGCGCGGGCGGGGTGATGCTCCGCCATCGTAACGCACGCTCACGTTCCGCCCAATGCCCTCCGATCGTGAGCGATTAGGCGCGAAGGGCACGCACGAGCATGAGGCTTCGCACCACCAGCCACACAAACCAGACCGAATGCAATGGGAACGTGTAGAGATACGCGATGCCGACTTGCTCCATCAAGTCTTCACTGATCATGCCCAGCGCGCAGATCCCCAGCACCCACACCAGGCACACCAGGTGCCACACCACGCTGGCGACACAGAAGATTCGCCCGGACTTCGATGTGCCCGCGCGGCTCAGCGCGTCGGCAGCGCGACGGTGAACCATCGCGACGATCGTGAACTGGGCAAATATCATCAACGCGATGAGCGCGGTGCCGCCATACTCAAGGACCGCCCACACGTTTTCGATTGTCCCCAACGCGATGATCAGGGGAAGCGGCGAGAACATGCACACCGAGACTGGGATCATTCCCCGTCCGTGTTTTAACACCCCCGACCCGGCCAGCATCGCGCTGCCCGCCAGGAACGACAACACTGCGACTGCAAAAACGAAGGAGATGAGTGGGTCCTCACCCATGAGCCGGATGAGGATGCTAAGCGTGCCCACGACGACCCCGAAAACGTGCGCGATCAGGCCCAGCAGGAGCATCCTCCAGCCTTTCAGACGACCGGCCCGCTCCCGGGCAGCGACCTCGCTCAACGCGATCGACGCGTTGCACTCCGGACACATCCACGCAACGGGCAACCCACGCAACTCGTACCCGCACGAATCGCAGCGGAGCGACTCGTTCACCACCCGGGGCACCGGCACCGCACTGGCAGCCTCATCGCTCATCGCTCACGTCTCATCAGTCATCGCTCATCGCTCATCGCTCATCTTCTTGCCTCGCGCTCACCCACCTCACAACCTCGCAACCCTCGCGCAGAATCACGGCAGTTCAAACGTCAGCCCCACGTAAAACATCAGCCCATCTCGCGCCGGGTTGCTGCTGTTCGAGCTGATCCGCGCGTTGGAGATGTGGTGCCACCGCAGGCCCGCGACCAGGCGTGCATCCTCGTTGATCGCGTACGTCACGCCGCCGCCAGCCCTCGGCAAGAAGTTCCAATGCGTCCCGCCATCAGGCACCTCGTCGAACGCGCCCAGCACGCCAAGACCGATCTCCGGGAAGAACGTCAGCGTGCGGTCGTCCGGCTCGCCGATCGCCAGATCACTCGGGATGAAGTGGTACTTGATGGCCAGCGAGCCGCTGACGCCGCCGGTGTCTTGGCCGCGCTGGTCGAAGTACCACCCGCCAATCTCGCCCCCGATCTCGAGGCGCGGGGCGATGAAGGTTGAAATCTGGGCGAAGCCGTTGATGTCTGTCGCTGAGCTGAAGTCGTACGCCACGCCGCCGCCCAGCGTGAGGTACAGCCCGCCCGCATCCAGATAACGGCGCGTCGCCTTTGGCGAAAAGCTCAAGCTCGTCGCGTCACTCGCT
>JBBQMD010000006.1:0-82137 GCA_038328575.1 Phycisphaerales bacterium
ATCCACATCAGCCATCGCTCGCGGATGGTTCCCGCTGCCGGCTTCAACTCAAGCTCCCGTACACCCTGGAAATGGCCCCGGTGGGACTCGAACCCACACGCCCGTTGCCAGGCTGCGGATTTTAAGTCCGCTGCGTCTGCCATTTCGCCACGGGGCCGCGTGAAAGGATTCTAGTGATACGAGCCGCCGACGCAACGCCACCAGTCGGGCGTCGCTCCAGGCTCAAGAACTTCATCGCCTCTTCCCTTCACCGCCAGATGTCACGCGCCCCTCGCCCGAAGCCTTCACTTTAACCGCTCGTCCACCGCCGCGCGAAGCGCATCGTTCAACGAGCTCTTGGACTCATCCAACCACGCGCGATGGCCCTCGCGGGCCTGCCCGTGCGCCAGGGCCATGATGATCAGCGCCCGCGTGCCCTCGCCAGCGTGTACCGCCCGCACGCTCGCCGCGATCCGCGCCGCGTCTTCCTCCTTGCCCGCCGCTAGCAACGCCCCATACGCTCGGCAGCCCTCCGCACGAATCAGCCACTTTCGCGTTGCCTGCAACTGGTCCCAATCCTCCGCCCGCACCTTTGACGGCCGGCTCGTCTTGAGCCCCTTCTCCGCATCCTTCACTGTCGCCTCGGATGTCGGCAGCAAGTCCTTCGTGCTCCCCACGCGCGACGTGATCAGCTTCAGCTCGGTCATCGCCGCCAGCGACAACGCGCTCTCCTCATATTGATCTCCCAACGCCGCCTGCATCTCCATCGCCACCTCCGCGTTCCGGCGGGCGCACTCCGCAGTCGCCCCCATCTCGAACCACTCCGCCGGGCCCGCCCAGGGCATCCGCACCTGCGCCCGCTCAAACAGCGCGTTGGCCCGCGACATCGCTCCGGGGTATCGAACAGTCAGCGCCGCAAACTCCGGCGCAACCACGAAAAGCCGCGCCGGGTCAAACGACGGCTCCACCTGCGCCGAGCGCTCCATCAGCCACGTATAAAGCCCGATCGCACGATCGCGATCACCAGCCGCGACCGCCTCGCGCGCTTCGTCCAACCGCTTCAACACGCCCCGCACGCCGTCTGCGCGCGTGAGATCACTCACCGCGATCGCGACGCCGTCGGACCCATCAAACATCGGCGCCTCGCGATCGGGCAGCGGCGGCATCGGATTCTTGTCATCATGTCGCAGGCCCCAAAGCGGGTCACGCGTACGCGCCGCCTCGACCGCCAGATCCATCCCCAAGAGCAGACCCAGCGGCCCGACGCGAACTTGCGTCGTGTTGAAGAAACCGCTCGTGAGCGGGTTGCGGGCATTGATCTTGACGAAGTTGTTCGTCACGATCTGACCGCCGATGTAGAAGTCCACGCTGGCCATGTTGTACTCGCCCTGAGCGGAGGGTTGAACTGTCCCCTTCACCACGATCGCCTTCCACATCACAAACGCGCGCACGCTCGGATGCATCCACGCCTCCTCGTTGTAGAAGCGGCTCGTCGGATTGACGACGACTAACAGCCGATCGCGCCGGACGCTCTCGATCTTTGCTTCTGCAAAGGACAGCGAGCTGAATGGCGACTCAATCAGCCCGGGCGACGCCACCGGCTTGACCGGCACCGGCGCCGCCGCTCCGCCCGCGCCCGACCCGCTCCAACCACCAGACCCCCCACCACCGGGACTCGGGAGCGTCGCGGGGGTGGGGGGAGTCGTGGGACTCGCCGGGCTCACGAGGCTCGGCGTCTGCGCACCTTCTGCCCCACCCGCGCCGATCGCCAAACACGCAACCACGCCAACGGCCCGCCACGCGCCGGGGCGCCGCACCAAGAGACCGCTCAACCCAACCGCTTTATCGCTGCGCATGGCTATCTCCGTGGAGCCTGTTCCGGTGACGTCGTCCGCGGCACCGGCCCAGGCGTGCCTCCCGCCGATCCCCGCCCCACGCCCGAAGCCGCCGCTGGCGCGAGCTCCTGACCAAGCTCAACCTTCAACCGCTTCAACAGTGGGTCCGCGTCGCCGCGCTTGCTGCTCTCGCTGATCAGCGTGAGGTGCCGCTCGTTGGCCTTCCCCTTGGCCAGCGCAACGCACGCCGCCCATCGCTTCACGTCCAGCTCCGTCGTTGGCTCCGGCAGCGCGCTGGCGGCGAACCGCACGACCTCGTCGGCCAATGTCGCGTCATCGGCTTCCAGCAACCCCAGATGCGCCCGACACGCCTCCAGCGCAAACACCCAGCGTTTGGACGCGATGTACCGCTCTTGCTCCTCGCCCAGCAGTTGCCGGGGGCCCGGCGCATCGAGCGACCCAGCGACGCTCTTCATCCAGCGATAGATCCCCTGCGGATCGGGCCGCGCCCCGGTGTGCAACCGATCCGACGCGAACCGCGCCACCGCCACGTCCCCGCTAAACGTATTGGTGGAGTTGTCCTCGTAAAAGTTCGCCAGCCGGTCCAACGTCAAAATGAAATCACTCAGCTCGCGCGACATCCGCGCGCTCACCTCAAAGTCCACCACCGCCCTGGCGTCCACCCGCGATCGCAGGTCGCACAGCCGCATATACGCCGCACCCCCAAGCGCCGTCGCCCGCGCTCGCACGCTTGGCTCAAACTCCCCCAGCGTCCGCATCTCCGGCATCACCACCAGCAACCGCGCGGCCACAAACGAAGGCTCACACCCCTCCGCCCGCTCCACGATCCACGTCAGCATCGCGCCAGCCTTCTTCGCCGCCTTGTCCGCCTTCGCCTGCCTCGCCAGCGCCAGCCGCGACAGCACAAAGTCGACGCCCGCGCCCGCCGGCGCGTCCTCGATCGGCTCCAGTTGCCCATCGATGTTCTCAAACTGCCACCGCCCAGCGACAAAGCCCGTCTCCTGCAAACGCGACTCGTGCGCCTGGCGAAACAGCGAGTCCTTCTGCAGCGCCTCACGAAGCCCCCGTTGCAACGCGCCGTGCGTCATCGTCGCCGAGGCAAACGATGCCACGCGCGTGGACTGCGCGTTCAGATTCCCAAACGCCAGCAAGCCCTTGATGCCCTCGGCCTGCGAGGCCATGATGTTGGTCAGGCGCCTGCCACGCAGGAACATCTCGAAGCCGCCAAGTTTTCGATCAACGATGCCGAACGACTCGCGCGAGCCGAGCGGGCTGGCGTCGAACACCACGCCGTTGCGCTCGACCCAAGACGCGATCGCTGGCGTCTCCCAGACCATCGGATCAAACTCGTTCGAACGCCAAGTCAGGATCAGAACGCGCCCGCGGTCGCTGGCATCACCCATCACCCGCTGGAGCTCGTTCCTCGCTTCAAGCCGGCGCGCCTCGCGTTCAAACGCCTCGTCCCTTTCCGCCGGGCGCGGCCCCATGCGGCCATCCGGCGGCGCCATGGGCCCACCCGGCGGAGTTTGCGCCTGCGCACCCACATCAACCACGCACACCCCCAGCACCGCCGTCATCGCCACACTCAACCCCAGCCAATGGCGAACAATCCCGCGTCCCCCGACCGCCCGCGCGCAGCCATCGCGCACGCCCCCAGCCGCACACCCGCCTCGTCGATCGCGTGCCCGCATCGATCAACCCTTTCGCTGACGCGCTCGCTCCGGTTCCAAACCCTCGCTCACCTCAACCGCCACACCGGCCCACGCCCACATCCCCGCATCCCTCAGCACTCCGCACTCATCGCTCAGCACTTCGCCACGCCTCCCCCCTAATGCCCGATCGTCGCCAGCCGCAGGATGTTCTCCTGCGTCATCGCGTCCCCCGTCAGTTCTCCGGTCAGCCGCCCGTCGCACATCACCACCACGCGATCCGACAGTGCCAGCAACTCCGGCATCTCGCTGGAAACCAGCAGCACCGCCAGCCCCGCCTCCGCCGCCTCGCGCACGATCCGATAGATCTCGGCCTTGGTGCCCACGTCAATCCCGCGCGTCGGCTCGTCCAGCAGCAGCACGCCCGTGCGTTCATCCATCCACCGCGCGATCAGCAGCTTCTGCTGGTTACCTCCCGAAAGTTCCCCCGGCAACGACGCGTGCGACGCCGCCTTGATCTGGAACCGCCCCACCCGCGACGTCACCAGCTGGCTCTCCTTGGGCCTGCGTCGCAACCCCAAATATGCCAGCAGCGGCATCGCTGGCTGCACAATGTTCTCATCAATCCCAAGCTGAAAGAACAAACCCTGCAAACGCCGATCTTCCGGCACATACCCCACGTTCAACGCGATCCGCTCCCGCACCCCCACCATCGGCAGCGCCCGCCCATTGATCGACACCCCGCCCGTGGCACGCGTATCCAACCCGAAGATCGCATCCAAAAGCTCCGACCGACCCGAGCCCACCAGCCCGCCGATCCCCAGCACCTCGCGCGGCCGGACCTCCAGACTCACCCCAAACAACTTCCCAGGCGACGCCACCTCACGCACCCGCAAAGCCGGCTCCACCGTCGCCGATGCCGCCACGCGAACTCCCTCAGCGCCCGCCTCGCTTCCCGTCTGCATTAAACCCTGCGCCGCCCGCTCGCGCGCCGCGCCTGACGCTCGATAGCTCATCGAAGAATCAATCGTCCGCCCGATCATCTGCGACACCAGCGTGTGCTCGCTGATCTCCTTGATCGCGCTCGTCGCTACAAACTTGCCATCACGCAGCACCGTCACGCGATCGCATACCTGAAAGATCTCACCCATCCGGTGCGACACGTAAATCGCAAGCAGCCCCTGCGACGCCAGCGAACGGATGATCCGCATCAGCCGGTCCGCCTCGCTCATCGACAGCGAACTCGTCGGCTCATCAAAGATGATCGCTCGCGGCTTGTGCTCGCCCCGCTCTCCCTCATCCAGACTCGCCGCGATCTGCACAATCTGTCGCCGCCCCGGCGCCAGCGTCCCCAAAGCCCCGCGCACATCAATCTCCGGCGCCAGATCGCTCAGTAGCCGCGCCGCGCGCCGATTCATGGCGTCGCGATCGATGCGCCCGCCGCGAGTCGGCATGTCGTGCAGACACAGATTCTCCGCGACGCTCAGGTTCGGGCACTGCGCCAGCTCCTGATGCACGATCCGGATCCCCGCGTCAAACGCGTCGTCAATATCCCCCAGCCGCAACTCACGCCCATCGAGATTATCACCGCCCACCACCACGATCCGCCCGGTGTCCGGCGTGTGCAGGCCCGCGATCGCCTTGCCCAGCGTGCTCTTGCCAGCGCCGTTCTCCCCCATCAGCGCGTGGACCTCGCCGGCGCGAAACGTCACGCTCACGTTGCTCAGCGCCTGCGTCACCCCGAATCGCTTGCTGATCCCCTCGACGCGCAAAAAGTCTGAGCCCGGTGGCAACGCGCTGGAGCCCCTCGGATCCATCGCGACGCCCTGGACCACGGATGTTGAAGTCGCGTCTGTCATCCCAGCGATTCCACGCCCCTTCCACCACGAACCAACCGCGCGCCCGCGGCGCGCCGCATCCATCGTACCACGACCACTCCCCCGCCCCGTCACGCATTCGCCATCTTTACCGCCCGCCCGCACCCACCCCACCCGCCCCATCCCCCGCGCCCGCGTCGCCCGCGGGTGCTCGCGTCTCTTCCGTCACCACCGGCGCCTTAGCCAACCCGCCATACGCCAGCGACGCATCCATCACGATCAATCCCGACTTCTCCAGTAACTCTCGCGAAAGCGCATCCATCGCCGCCCGCTGTTGCCGACGAGCGATCTCCGCACGAAGCCGCGGGCGCAGCGAATCCAGCGTCCCCACCTCGGGCACCTCGCGCTTGAGCAACAACACAATCGCCCCACCTCCGCCACCACCAGTTCCGGCGAGGCTCGCCGCGCCGCCGGGCGCCGCCTCCGAGGCCAGCGCGATCACGTTCGATACTTCGCCCTCGCCCAACCCCGCGCACGCGCCGCGAATCCCCGCCGGGATGCTCGCATCCGCCAGCGAAAACGCCGGCAGCACACCACCCGCGGCCCCCGTCGGATCGATCGAATCCAGCAGCGCACGGTCCGCGAACGCCGCGACCAGCGCCCCCTTTGTCGCCGGCTGGATTCCCTGCGACAACTCCACCGCCCGCTCCATGATCGCCCGCCGCGCCACCCCCGCCTCGCCGATCGAAGGCGCCACATACAGCAGCGCCCGCGCCACCGGCGCCCGCGCAAACTCATACTCCGCCTGCACCTGCGACTCGGTCACATTCACGCGCCCCGCTGTCATCGCCCTCAACATCGCATTCCGCCTGAGCAGCGCCTCAAACCGCACCGGCCCCAACCCGCGCTGACGCCGAAACTCCTCGATCACCCGAGCCGCGCTGTCCGCATCCAAGCCCGCACCACCCACCGCCGCCGCCAGCGCGACGCGCTCCTCCCGCAGCGCCGCATCACCGATCACCACGCCGCGCGCTCGCGCCAACTCATCAAGCCGCACACCCAGCGCAAACTCGCGTACCACCTGCCCCCCACTCGCCTCCGCCAGCGCCGCCCACAACTCGTCGCGGCTCACCTCCCGCCCGCCAATCAACGCCGCGACCCCCGCCGGGCGCGCTGGCCCTTCGTTCGCCGCCGCGCTGCCCTCCATTCCGGTCAGCATCGTCCACGCAACGAGGATCAACCCGCCGAGCGTCAGCCCCGCGAACCGCCACCGCTGCGATTGCACACCAAGAAGGCGGGGACTCACGAACGTCCGTCGAACATTCGCCGACCGGGAGGCCATCCGCCGGGCCGTGAATGTAAAGCCTTCACGATGTAGGCAGTCTTTCATATGACCGTTCCGTTCAATCTTCTAGAAGACTTGGGACGCGACCATCCACCCTGAATCCCCAAACTGGGGCAGGAAAATCTAGGCTCGCGGCGGTTGGAACTCCGAACTTATGGTACAGTATCTTTGTTCGCGTGCGGTGGCCCGCCGCGTTCGTTCCGCCCGCGTTCTGTGGGTGAGTCGGTTGTCATCGCCGCGACGTTCTGTCGCGGGCGAATCAAGGAGCCGCCAATGTCTCGAGCACTCTCCCGTCGCCGCGCCTTCACGCTGATCGAACTTCTCGTGGTGATCGCGGTCATCGCGCTGTTGATCTCGATCCTCCTGCCCGCGCTGAGCAGCGCCCGCCGCTCCGCCAAGCGCTCGGTCTGCCTCAGCAACATCAAGCAGTTCATCCTGGCGACGTTGAACTACTCCGCAGACAACAAAGAGACGCTCAGCGGCTTCGTGCCGCCCAATCGCAACCCGGCGGGGCAGTACGTCCTCTCCTACTACAACGGCGTCGGCGTCCCGCCAACGCAGCGGACCTTTACCACAGAGCTCGCGTGGATGTCCGTCAAGGGATACGACCTGATCCGCCGCTACGCCAAGCCCGAGCAACTCAACGGCCCCGCGGCCGAGACCAACTGGCTCCCGCAGATCAACTACTCGCACCTCCCGCTGACGGAGTACCTGGCCCAGCGACTCCCCGAGCCGGTGGTTATCTGTCCAGATGACCCCGTACGCACGGGCTGGATGCAGAAGCTCCAGACCGGTCAGACCGCCGCTTCGATCACCGGCGGTAACTTCCGATTCCCTTTCAGTTCAACCTATTCCTACGCGATGCACGGCACCTTTCCCGATCGCGACGGCCCAACCAGCAGTATTCGCCAGTCCGGGACGAACCAAGGCTTATTCTTTGTGACAGGGGTCAACGCACAGACTTGGCGTCTCTCGCGCCGCCGCGTGTCTGAGGTTGCCAGCCCAGCCCGCAAGGTCGCCTGGGTTGAGGCATTCGCACGTCACGACCCCAGGCCCAGCGCAATCCCGCCTTACTTCATGAACAATCGCGCCAAGCCCGTCACCGCCATGTTCGACGGCAGCGCCCGCCTGACTGACTCCAGCGTCATGAGCACCGGCAGCTATTCGCGCGCCAACGGAACCGTTGTCAACGGCGCTTGGGGCTACACCCGCGGCGGCTCCGTAGAAGATCTTCCTTGGACCAACAACGCCAACGCCTACGCAGGCCCTGAGATGCGCGGGCAAATGCGCTGGACCAGAGGCGGCCTGCGTGGCATCGACTTCACGTCAATGCGGTAAGCAACGCCGCAGATCCGGATTCTCCTGCCAGTCACGTCCCACTGATCCGGCCTCGCGTATCAGTGGGACTTTGCCATTCGGAAGTCAGCGACCACTGAACGCAGAGCTGTTCAGAGGCACGTCAACTCAATCCTCCGTCTGATCCAGCACCGCCATGAAGGCCTCCTGCGGGATCTCCACGCGTCCGACGGACTTCATCTTCTTCTTGCCCTCGCGCTGCTTGTCCAGCAGCTTGCGCTTACGGCTCACGTCGCCGCCGTAGCACTTGGCGGTGACGTCCTTACGGAAGGCCTTGATGGTCTCGCGAGCGATAATCTTGCCGCCGATCGCGCACTGCAGCGGGATCTCGAACTGGTGGCGGTTGATCTGCTTCTGCAGTTTGCGGAGCATCAGTCGCCCGCGATACTCCGACGTGCTGCGGTGGGTCAGGAAGCTCAGGGCTTCGACCGGATCACCATTGATCAGGATGTCCACGCGGACGAGGTCGTTCTCGCGGAACTCCTTCACCTCGTAATCCATCGTGCCGTAACCGCTGGTCAACGCCTTGAGCTTGTCGTAGAAATCGTAGATGATCTCCGCCAGCGGCACGTCAAACGTGACCATCTGGCGCGAGTCGCCGACGAGCGTCTGAGCCTTGAACTCGCCGCGACGCTCGGAGCAGAGCTTCATCACCGCCCCGATCGAGTCGTTGGGCACGATGATCTCGACCTTGCAGATCGGCTCCATGATCGCTTCATACGTGCCGCCAGCGGGCAGCTCGGCCGGGTTGTGAACCTCGACGACCGTTTCGTCGCGCATGCGGATGCGATACGTCACCGTCGGCGCGGTCTGGACAACCTCGGTCTGGAACTCTCGCTCCAGCCGCTCCTGGATGATCTCCATGTGCAGCAGCCCGAGGAAGCCGCAGCGAAAGCCGAATCCCAGGGCCTCAGAGTGAACCGGGATGAACGTGAACGACGAATCGTTCAACGAGAGCTTCTCGATCGCGATGCGCAGCTTCTCAAAGTCGCTGCCCTTTGCGTCTTCGCTCGTAGCGGGGTAGAAATCGCAGAACACCATCTGCACCGGCGGCTTGTATCCCTCCAGCGCCGTGCTCGCCGGGTCCTGCTCCAGCGTGATCGTGTCGCCGACGCGCACATCGCCCAGCGACCGGATCGCCGCGACGATGTACCCCGCCTCGCCCGGGCCCATTTTGGCCACGCGCGTCTGTTTCGGCGTGCGCTTGCCAATGTCGGTGATCTGGAAACTGCGCCCCGTGCCCATCATGCGGATCTTGTCGCCCAACTTGAGCGACACCGGCTCGCCATCCATCACGCGGGCGTAGACCACCACGCCTCGATAGTCGTCGTACTGCGCATCAAAGATGAGCGCCCGCGTCTGCTTCATCAGCGGCTTGCGCGGGCCCGGGAATCGCTCGCAGATCGCTGCCAGCAGCTCGGGGATGCCCTGCCCGGTTTTGGCCGAGACGAGGATGCAATCCTCCGCCTTGAACCCCAGCACCTGCTCGATCTCCATCGCCACCTCGTCACACCGCGCGCTGGGCAGATCGATCTTGTTGATGACCGGGATGATCTCCAGGTTCTCGTTGATCGCCAGATACGCGTTCACCACCGTCTGGGCCTGCACGCCCTGCGTCGCGTCCACCACCAGGATCGCGCCCTCACACGCCTTCAACGCGCGGCTCACCTCGTAGTTGAAATCCACATGCCCCGGCGTATCGATAAAGTTCATCATGTAGAGGGACGAATCCTCGTCGCTCTGGTTCAGCATGTCCGCTCCTTCGAGCGTCGCGCTGCCGTCCTGCTCCAGCACGTCCGTCTTGGCACCCTTGATGTGGTGATGCATGACCGTCACGGCGGAGGCCTTGATCGTGATCCCACGCTCGCGCTCGATGTCCATGTCGTCAAGGAGCTGGGCGCGGGCCTCGCGGGCCGAGACCGCCTTAGTGGCCTGCATGAGGCGGTCGGCCAGCGTGCTCTTGCCGTGGTCGATGTGGGCGATGATGGAGAAGTTGCGAATGTTCATGGTGAGTAACAGACGGACGACAGCCCGCGGCCGGTCGCTACGCCAATGCCCGCGATCGGGCGGGGAGAGCGGACGTTTGGAAGCCAATAGTAGGTGGGCGCAGCGCACCGCTGGTGAGAGCGAGCGGCGCGAACCGCTCGCGAGCGCGATCGCGCAATGCTGGTCAGGGCGGGCGGTGTATTCAGTATTTTCACCTAGAGATCAATCCTCCGAGTCGTCAATCTTATAGAAGACCTGCATATCAAAGGTTGAGTAGGTGAAAATCTGGAGGGTCTGTATTCGTGCCGCGGCTGGTTTTGGGACGATGTTGGCAGCAGCCCGGGAGGATTATGCAGCCAAAGCGCCGGCGTGCCGTATGCTTGCTCACCATGACCGCCGCGGTTGAACGAGCACTGATCCGTCGAATCTTGCAAGGCGAGCGCCAGGCAGCCGAGGAGCTCATCCGGGCTCATCAGCCATCGCTCTACGCCTATCTGCTTCGCCTGACGCAGCGCCCCGAGCGCGCCGAGGACGTGGCGCAGGAGGCGTTTGTCCGCGCGCTGACGCACCTGGAGCGGTACGACCCGCGGTTTCGATTCAGCACGTGGCTGTTCACGATCGCCAAGCGGCTGTATGTGAATCAGGCGCAGCGGCTGTGTCCGTCGTTTGATTCGGACATCGTGTCGTCGGCGGGGTCCGGCTGGCTCGGGGGCGGCGCCAGCGACATGGGCGAGAGCGAGCAGAGCAGCGACGCGCGCGAGGCGCTGAAGATCGCGATGGAGTCTGTCAGCGAGGATCAGCGCGATGCGGTGGTGCTCTTCTACCAGCTTCAGTGGACGGTCGAGCAGATCGCGGAATACATGGATTGTGCGCCCGGCACCGTCAAGAGCCACCTGCACCGCGCACGCCAGCGCATGCGCCTTGCGCTTGAGAAGAACCCGCGCGTGGCCCGACGCTTTGTGGAGGCTCTGGCCTCGTGATCAATCGAACGAATCAATCTGGCGGGCCGCAGGGGCCGGGCGGGTCCGAGGGCGAGGGTGCCTTTGATGCCTTCCAGTTTCGCACGCGCGAGCAGGCGCGGGCGATCGAAGCCGCGTCGCAGGTGAATCATGCGATCGACGCGCTGCGGAGCGTTCGGAGCGCTTCGGCCTCGATGCCTGATCTGACCAGCGCCATCCTTTTGCGAGTCGAGCGATCGCGCCGGCTTGTCGATGCGCCGACGCATCGGCGTCATCGCGTGGTCCGCGCGGCGTGTGTCGGGCTCGTGCTGGGCGGGGCGGGTTGCGTTTCGTACGCGGTGTACGCGCGTCCTTGGGAAGTTCACACGCCGGGCGCGATCGGCTCGGTGGTTCGCGGCGCGTCACAAGACGCGCAGAGCGGCTTTGCGAATGTGCGCCGGCTGTCGTCGGCTTGGGTGAGCAACGCTTCGACGGACTCGCCAGCTGGGGCGCTGCCGGCGATCGATGCGCCCGGTGTCAATGTTTCGCCCGCAACGCCGGTGTTCAACGTGCTGACGCGCCAGGTCATCGGCTCGCGCGACGCCGACCCGATTCACGGCGTTACGCTGAGCAATGTGCTGCCCGTCTCTGGTTTCTTCGGGCGTGAGAGCACGGCGCGGGTGAGCGTGACCACGCTTGCTTCCGGCGCGATGATCAGCGACTCCTCACTGCAGCGCTCGCTGGGGCTGCAAGCCCAGAGCCTCACGGCCCGCGTTCGCGCTGCCATTAGCCCGTTGTCAACCTCGACCGGCGCGAGCCCGATGACGGAAGAAGTGGGCGACGCGTTCTTTACGCCGCGCTGAGCAGGATTCATGACCAGAGTGTCGGTCGTGTCCTTGCGTGGCAAACGCGAGTCGAACCTGCGTGCGCGTGTGCGTGTGCGTCTGCGAATTGATGGCGTGATTGACACAGAGCCGGCTCGCACGGGCGTTGGTGTGCGTGCGTGGCGTCGGGCGAGATCAGGCCGAGTGTCCACAGAGTCCCGCGACATTTGCGAAGGTTTTACTTAACCATCACCAAACCTTGACACGCCGCGACTCGGCTTGAGAGCCGTCGGTCTGTACCGTTCTTCTCGCGCTGGTGCGCCGCTCCCGCGTTGGGTTGCGGCGCAGGGGGCGCGTGGTGCGGGGCGGCAGAGTCGTCGCGTGCGCGAGAGTTTTCTCGGCGTGTCGGCGGGCGCTGGTGCGAGAGCGAAGAGCACGCGTCGGGGCACGTCGGGTTGTCACTACCTGGAGAGATCACATGGTTCGTCGTCGTCTGAAAGTGTGCGGAATGGCTGTCGGAGCCGCGGTTCTTGCGCTGTGCGCGGGGGCTTCGGGTCAGACCATCGCGCAGTGGAACTTCAATAACACTGGGCAGAGTGTCAGCAGCCCTCCCCCGAGCCTGGGCATCGGCACCGCGACGTTGCTGGGCGGCGCGACGGCAACGTTCTCCTCTGCCTCCGCCACCGGCGGATCGAGCGATCCGGTGATTCCTTCGGGGAGCAACTTCGGCTGGAACACCTCGACGTATCACGCTCAGGGGATCAACACGCCGGTGCGGGCGGTGCAGTTCGCCGCGTCCACGGTGGGCTATTCCAGCATTGTCACCACCTGGGACACTCGATTCTCCAGCAGTTGCTCGCGCTATGTGGAGTATCTCTACTCGATCGACGGCGTCACCTTCCTGCCCACGTCGCCTCGAACGATCCTCACCAGCGGCAACCCTTTGGTGGGCGATGAGTTCGTGAACCTGCGCTCGGTTGACCTCAGCGCCGTGCTTGGCGTCGCGAACAATCCCAACTTCGCCTTCCGCCTCGTGCCGATCTTCGCGCCGGTGGGCTGGGTCATGGCGGCTGTCCCCAACACGGCTTTCGCGGCCAACACGGCGTATCAGCCCAAGACCGAATCCGCCAGCACCATCTACGGCACCGGCGGCACCGGCGGCGGCACGTTCCGATATGACATGGTCACGGTCGCCGGCGCGGCCCAGCCGTTTGCCCCTATCGCCGCGGCGGTCACGGTCTCGCCCACCTTCGGCTGCGCCAGCACTGGCGCTCAGGTTACAATCGACGCCACCATCAACCCAGGACAGAACCCGCTCTCGACCAATATCACCGTGACGGCGGACCTCAGCAACGTCGGCGGCGTCAACAACGCTCAACTGGTCAGCAACGACGGCGGCATGACCTTCTCGCTTGCGCACAGTGTGCCGGGCGGGCTCGGCGTTGGCAGCAGGAACATCGTGATCACGGCGCGGGACGCGCAGAACCGCGTCTCGGGCGTCACGCGCTCGATCAACCTGGTTGACTGCAACTTCAGCAGCACCCAGCCCGTGGTGATCTCGCAGGTCTATGGCGGCGGCGGCAACCTCGGCCCGCCCGCGGCCCCGGTCAACGCGGACTTCATCGAGATCTACAACCGCTCGCAGAACACGGTCAGCCTCGACGGGTACTCGGTGCAGTACATCGACGCCGGCAACAGCGCGGGGTTTGATGAGATTGCGAACCTGGTGCCGCTGTTCGGCACGATCAAGGCCGGGCAGTACAAGCTCATCCGCTTCAGCACCGGCGGCGCAACTGGCGCGGCGCTGCCCCCGGCGGACTTTGTTCGAGCCGCGACGAGCGGAGGGCTCAGCAGCGTCGCGGGACGCGTGGCGCTGGTCGATGGCACAGGCCTGATCGGGATCAACTGCGCTGGCAACGCGACCAATGTGGTCGTGGACTTTGTTGGCTATAGCTCTGCGGCGGTGTGCTTTGAGGGTGCTGGCGCGACGGCCAATGTCGCCAACGACACGGGCGTGATCCGCAAGCAGGCGGGCGCAACGGATAGCAACCAGAACTTCGCGGACTTTGACGTCGGCACTCCGACGCCTCGCAACCGGTCGACGGGCGGATTCCTTGCGGGGTTTGTGACTGCGAACGCGACGCGTATCTGCAACGGCGAGTCGCTCACGCTCACGGTGCAGACCGTGCCGGGCACTGCGCCGGCGAGCACGGGGATCAGCGTGACGGCTGATCTGTCGGCGCTGGGTGGGGCGTCAAACGTTGCGCTGTCCAATGACGGCAACGGCGTGTTCAGCGCCACCTTTGCCGTGAACAGCGCTAGTGAGGGCAACCAGGTCGTCGCGATCACGACGGCCGATACGAACGGTCGCACCGACCCGACGACGATCACCATTGGCGTGGGCAACTGCACGCCCACGCCGGCAACGGTGGTCATCAGCAAGGTCTACGGCGGCGGGGGCTCGAACGGCGCGCTGATCAACGCCGACTTTGTCGAACTGAAGAACCGCACCGACAGCGCGATCGATCTGGCGGGCTGGTCGTTGCAGTATGCGAGCAATACGGGCGTCAATGGCTTTCAGCAGGTGGCACCGCTGGCGGGCGTGATCCCGGCGCAGGGCTACTTCCTGATCCGCGTGAGCCCGGAGAGCAGCGGGCTGCCGCTGTTGAACCCGCCGGACTTTGTGACGACGCCGCTGATTTCAGGGATTGATAACTCGTCGGGTCGCGTGCTGCTGAGCCGCGGGACGCTGGCGGTTGGCAACAGCGTGAGCGGGCCGGACGTGGAGGACTTTGTGGGCTATGGCAGCGCGATTTCGTTCGAGGGCATCGCGGGGGCGCCGCGGATCAACGCCAACGCCTATTCGGAGCGCAAGAACTTCGGCTGCCAGGACACGAACCAGAACTGGAACGACTTGGTCTTTGCCGAGGCGCTGACGTTCCCGAACAACTCGTCATCGGCGCCGGTGGCGTGCCCCGCGCTGCCAGCGCTTGAGCCGCGCTGCAATCCGTCGGACATTGCCTATGACAACGGTGATTTCCTCCCGCCCAACGGCTCCAGCGGCGGTACCAATAACGGCGTCACAGAAGCGGATTACAACGTCTTCTTCGGCAACTTCTTCGACGCTGGTGCGGTGTGCGATATCGCCAACGACGACGGGGCGGCGCTGCCGCCCTTTGGCCCGCTGACGACCAACAACGGCGTGACCGAAGGCGACTACAACCTGTTCTTCTCGATCTTCTTTGATGGTTGCTCGCTCTAAAGGCTTCGTGGTCGGCAATCGAGATTCGGCAATCGGCAATCGTGGAAAGGCAATCGGAGACCTCGGCGCGTTGGTGCCGGGGTCTTTTCTTTGCTGGGGGATGGGTGGTGAGTTCTGGCGGTTGTGATTGCGCGGGAGGCGCTAGCGCGGCGCGTCGTTGGAGTTGGTGCTTTGCAGGTTTGCGAGCACTTGCTGGGCGGTGAGGCGGACCAGCTCGGGCTCGGCGGGATCGTGGGCGAGTTCGTGGATGCGGGTTCGCAGGGGCGCGTGGTCTTGCGTGCGCAGGGCGTTGCCAGCGGCGATGAGGGCGTTGCGCTTGAACATTTCGAGACTGGCGCGTTTGAGGGCGGTGGGGCCGAGGGCGCGTGAGCGATCAGACTGCGACCAGCCGAGGATTTCCAGGAGCGGGAAGGAGCTTTGGCGTGGGGCGTAGGCGCTGAAGGGGGCGTCTTGCGTCGGGCTCAGGGCGTCGGGGCGTGTGTTGTAAGGGCAAACTTCCTGGCAGACATCGCAGCCGAAGATGCGGTCGCCGATGGGCACGAAGAAAGCGGGGTCGATCGGGAGCTCGCGCTCGATGGTCAGGTAGCTGATGCAGCGCGACGCGTCGACAGAGCGCTCGGTGATCGCGCTGGTCGGGCATGCGTCGATGCAGCGGGTGCAGGTGCCGCAGTGGTCCGGGAGCGAATCGCTCGTCGAGTCGGCGAGCGTGGGCGTGAGCGGGAGGTTGGTGAGGATGCACCCGAGCAGGAACCACGAGCCGAGGCGCGGGTGGAGGATGAGGGTGTGTTTGCCGACCCAGCCGACGCCGGCGCGGGCGGCGTGCTCGCGCTCCATGACGGGCGCGCTATCGACGACGGTGCGGAACTCGCTCCCGGGAAGCTCGGCGCGAAGCTGGTCGGCGAGGTGATGGAGGCGGCGCTTGATGACGTCGTGGTAATCGCGCCCGCGGGCGTAGCGAGCGATGATGCCCTGAGGCTCTGCGGGCGCGGGCGATGCGAAGGTATCGTGCTCGGGCTCGGGGGGCGTGCGGGGGGCGTAGCGATCGGCGACGACGATGATGGAACGCACGTCGGGCATGACGCGGCGCGGGTCGAGGCGCGTGTCGGCCAGATCTGCAAGGTAGGTCATGGAGGAGTGCTTGCCCGCGGCGAGCCACGCTCGAAAATCCGCGGCGTGGTCGCTCGGCCTGGCGTCACAGATGCCGGCGATCGCGAATCCCAGGGCTTCGCAGCGGGCGATGATGTCTTGCGAGAGATACGGTGAGCCGGGCATGGCGCATCAGCCCCGGGGAGTCAGGGTGGTGTCGCGGGCCGGGGGCGAGCCCGCGGGGCGAGCGCCGGCGATCATGGCTTCGGCGCGCGAGACTTCGCCCAGCAGGGCCTTGGCGGCGCCGGGGAGGATCTCGTCGGCGCTGGCCAGATCCGGGATCCAGGCGCGGTCCCACTCGTAGATCAAGACTTCGTCGAGCTTGGTGCGAGCGGCGGCTTTGACGGCGCCGGTCCACTCAATCTCGCCGGTGCCTAGCGGGACCGGACGCCCGCGCTTCAGGTCCTTGATGCGCAGGGCCAGCAGGCGATCGTCCAGGTTCGCGGCACCGATGCCCGGGTCCTCGCCCGCGGCGTGCGCATTGGCAACGTTAAAGCACGCGCCCAGCAGCGGGCTGTTCACAGCGTCGATGATCTGAATGATGCTGGTGGAGGTCGGGAAGCCGCCGGCGTTTTCCAACATGACTCGCACGCCGGTGCGATGGGCGTGGTCAACGACGCGCTTGAGGCGGGCGACGATGCGTGCCAGGGCGGCCTTCTGCGGCTCGGCGTGATGGATCTCAAAGCCGAAGACGCGCACCAGCGGGCACTCGATGGTGATCGCCAGGTCGATCGCTCGCTTCGCGGCCCGGACGGTGCGCTCCGTGTCGCCGATGGCGTTGCCGATGACCGGCGGTCGGATCGGTTCATCGAAGCCGATGCTGGTGGCGAGGCTGCAGATCTGCGTGCCAGCCTCGTGGAACATGCGCCGGATCTTCAGCGCGTCGGTCAGCGCGGGGTCACAGGCAAACTCGCGGCTGGCGTCGCCAAACGTGCGCAGCTCGATCCCTGGGAAGCCCCACAGCTTGCAGCGTGATGCGATCAGGTCCAGGGGCCAATCAGCACAGGCGACGGTCGAGAATGCGGGTTGAATCATGGCGGGCGATGATAAGCGTGCGGTACACGGAGCGTCGCTCTGACTCACGTCGGGGTTGTGGGGCCGTCAACCGGGAGGACGATCAGGAAATCTGAGCCCTTGCCGGGCTCGCTGAAGACCTCGATGCGCCCGGTGTGGGCTTCGATGAGCCGGCGTGCGGTGGGCAGGCCGAGGCCGCTGCCGCCGGCCTTGGTGGTGAAGTAGGGCTCGAAGAGCTTGCGTTTGACTTCATCTGTAACTCCCGGGCCGGTGTCGATCACGTGGACATCCACCACTTGGCCGCTCTCCTCGCGCCGAGTGGAGGTTTTGAGGATGAGTTCGCCGCGAGGGGGACCGGCGGGCGGGTTGCCGCCCTCAGCGCCGGCGTGCCCGGCTTGCATCGCCTGCACGGCGTTGAGCATCAGGTTGAGCACGCACTGCTTGATGCGCTGCGAGTCGAGCTGCACCAGCAGCGGTTCGGGGGCCAGATCCAGGCGCAGGCGCACGGCGTGCCTTGCCGCTTCGGGCGTGAAGAAATCCGCGAGCTCGCGCAGGAGTTCGTTGACGTCGTGCGGGCGGACATCGAGGCGAACCTGACCGGCGTACTCGAGGAAGTCGGTGAGGATGCCGCGGAGGCGCTCGGTCTCGCGCCGCAGCGCCATGACGCGGTTGACCATGCGCAGCTTGTCGGCGTCGCTCAGTGGCGACTCGTTGACCGCTTCGCCCAGGAGCTGGGCGTTGAGGCCGATGGTGGAGAGCGGGTTCTTGATCTCGTGGGCCAGGCCGCCGGTCATGGCGCCGATCTCGGCCAGGCGCTCGGCGGCGCGGGCCCGGCGCTCGGCGCGCCGAATCGCCAGCGTCTGGCGTCGAAAGAGCACGGCCGAAACTCCGCCGCCCAGCAGCAGTCCGATCAGCAAAGAGATCACGATCTCAGGGTTCAACGACGCATCCTCGCAAAGCGGAGAGTTAGAGCCGGTGGTGAGTGCTGAGTAGCGGGTAGTGAGTAGTGAGTGAAAGCCGCGTCACTTGGGCGCGTTGGCACCCGGGCCGGTCTTGACGTTCTTAACAGGGTGGCGCGGCGTCACGTTGGCCGGGATCGGCTTCTCTTTGATGAGCTGCTGCAAGTGCTCGATCGCGCGGGTGAGCTGCGCATCTTCGCCCTTGAATGTCGCGTGCGGGAGATTGTCGACCACGATGTCGGGCTCGACGCCGCGACCTTCGACGATCCAGACGCCGTCGCTCACGTAGACGCCGTACTCACCGGCGGAAGCGAGGCCGCCGTCGGCGAGGTCGTTGGAACTGCTGAGCCAGATCTCGCCGCCCCAGGTGCGCATGCCGATGACCTTGCCGAGGCCGAGTCGCCGAAAGCCTTCGGCGAATGCCTCGCCATCGGAGGCGGTGAACCCGTCGCAGATGACGACGACGTGCCCGCGGAATGCGTATTGCATGTTCCAGTTCGGCGCGCCGCCGACGCGCTGGCTCCAGAACATCCAGGCCTTGCGGAGGAGCTGGCCCAGAATCCAGGAGTCGATGTTGCCGCCGCTGTTTCGGCGGACGTCGATGATGAGGCCATCGCGGTTGAAGGCGGGGTAGAAGCCGCGTGCCCACTCGCTGATGTTCTCGCGCCCCATGGCGCGCAGGTGAACGTAACCAATGCGGTTCTCGCTCTTGCTCTCGACGATGCGGCGGCGCGAGAGCCCCCAATCGGTGTAGCGCAGATCGGCGAATGAGTTCGCGTTGATGGGCCGGACAATCACGTCGCGCTCGCCAAAGGCATCAGACGCGCCGGCGGGCCGCACGCGCAGGAGCACTTGCTGGCCCGCCTTGGCACGAAGCAGCGCGGCGGGGTGGGGCACGTCGAGCGTGCTGCGTCCGTTGATGGCGACGATGGTGTCGCCGACTTTGACGTCAACGCCCGGCGCGCTCAGCGGGGCGGCGCGTTCGGGGTCGTCGGGGTCGTGCTGATAGACGCGGGTGATGGTCCAGCCGGCGCGAGGCTCATCGCGTTTCCAGTCGGCACCGAGGTATGAGAGCTGGATGGTTTCGAGCGTGTCGCGGAAGTCCCCGCCGCGGACGAAGTGGTGGAGGGCGGAGAGTTCGCCGGTGAGCTGGGCGAGGACTTCGTTGAGTTCTGCGCGGCTGCGGACGCGTTCGACGAACGGCGCGTATTTCTGGCGGAGCGCGGGCCAATCGACGCCGTGCATGTTGACATCGTAGAAGTAGTCGCGGAGGAGTCGCCAGGCATCGGCGTAGAGCTGGCGATACTCGGTCATGGGGACGTAGCTCATGGTCCAGCCGGCGAGCGAGACCGAGGCCTTGTCCATCTCTGCCGGGGCGGGCGTCGCGTCGGCGACGTGGATGGAGCTGCCGGTGTAGAGCAGGAGCTTCTTGCGGTCGCCGGAGATCTCCAGGGCTTTGATGCCGCTGGCGACGGTCTTGACTTCAAACTTTTCGTTGCCGATGGCGAGGCCTTTGACGGAGAAACCAGCGGGTCCGCCGTCGTCGCGATCAAAGGGCGTGACGGACTCAGCGAAGAAGATGGCATTCTCGCCCATGCGGAGGCGCGAGTAGTTGCCGGGCTTGACGGGCACGACGCGGAGGCGCGCTTGGATGTTCTCCAGATCGATCTCGACAGGCGGGATCTTCTTGGCGTCGTCGGCTTTGTCGGCCTTCTTGTCGTCGGCCTTCCTGTCGTCGGCCTTCTTGTCGTCGGGCTTCCTGTCGTCGGGACTCTTGTCGTCGAGCTTCTTGTCCGCGTCCGCGGGGTCCGGCTTCACTTGATTCTTGTCGTCGGGCTTCTCCGGCTTCTGGTCCTCGTCCTTCTTCTCGTCGTCTTTCTTCTTGGCGGCCTTGGGGTCAAAGAGTTCGTCGGCCGCTTGCCAGGGCGAGCGCTCGCCCGTCTTCAGCGCGACGTGGTAGATCTTGGTGAGCCGATCAAAGTTCGGCTGCGGGCTCATCGGGCCCCACGGGCTGGGGGTGACCGACTCGATGTTGCGATCGCTGAGAAAGTAGAGCCACTTGCCGTCGGCGCTGAACCGCGGCGAGAAACTCTCGAAGCGATCGCTGGTGATCGGCGACACCTGCCCGGTCTCCATCGAATACAGCTTGATCTGCTGCGCCACGTTGCCAGCGAGCTCGACATACACAAGCCAGCGGCTATCGGGCGACCAACTGTAATCGTTGAAGCGCTCGATGAGGCTCGTGGCGATGACTTTGGTCTCGCCGGATTCGATGTCGGTGACATAGAGCTTCTGGTCTTTGTCGCTGTGGGCGAGCGCTTTGCCGTCGGGGCTGACGACGCCCTCCCAGCGCAGGACCGTGCTCTCGCGCGTGAGCTGCTTCATCTCGCCGACGCCGTTGCTGGGGAGGCTCCAGAACTCGACTTCGCCGCTGCGGTCGCTGGAGGCGAGCACGTTCTTGCCGTCGGGCGCGAAGATGGCGTTGCGATAGCGCACGCCCGGGCTGGAGGCGACCTCGACGATGCGGCCTTGATCGGTCTTCACGGGCACGACGAAGACGCGCCCGCGAGCGGTGATCACCACACGATCGCCGGCGCTTGAAATGCCGACCGAGCTGATGGCCTTGGCTGGCTCCTTGACAAACTTCTCGCGCATCTGCTCCAGGTCGGTCGTGAGCGTGATGCGCACGGCTTCGTCCTTGGCGCTGGCGATATCCAGCAGTCTGACATCCCCGGCGTGGGCGTACACGATCCGCCCGTTGTCCAGCTCAGGGCTTGACGCGTCAAAGTCGGTGTGAAAGGTTTGCTGCTTGAGGTCTTTGCCGTCGAGCGTGCCGGACCAGATATTCATGACGCCGTCGCGATCGGAGAGGAAGTACATGCGGCCTTGCCAGAGCATGACCTCTTTGCTGGTCCCTTCGAAGTCGGTCGTCAGCGCCGTCGCTTCGCTGGAGCCGCGCTCGAACTTCCAGAGTTGCTGGATGTATCCGCCCTTGTAACGCTTGGTGTGCGAGCCCTGAAACGGCAGGCGCGTGAAGTACACCGTGCCCATGCCCTGCGCATAGACGCCCTGATCGGCCTCTGCCAGCGGGACAAGCTCCTCGGTGCCCGTGTTCAGGTCCACCAATACGAGTTGCGAGCTGGGGAGTGTCGAGTACTGGCGCGTGGAGTACATCAGCCGGCCGTCGGGCTGGAAGCCGACAAAGCCGGAGCGCGACAGGCCCCAGGAGCGGCGCGTGGGCAGGCCGCCGTCCAGCGGCATCGTGTAGACCTCCGGCACGCCGTCGTAGGAGCCGACGAAGGCGAGTGTTTTGGCGTCGGGGCTGATGGCGGGGTGGGCCTCGTCGGCGAGTTGGGTCGTGAGGCGTGATGCTTGGCCGCCGGTCACTGGCACGCGCCACAGGTCTCCCTCGGCGAGGAACACGATCGTCTCCCCGCGCAGGGCGGGCATGCGGTAGTAGGCGATGTTCTGCTGATTGATGAGCCCGCCGAGTTTGATGGCCGCGGGGGTTGCGTTGTCGAGACGGGTGCTGAGGTTTGATGGTGAGCCGGCAGGCGATTGATCCGCCCCCATCGCTTGCGCGGGCAGGATCACCGCACTCGCAGCGAGCAGGGCCACTGCCATTGCCCGGAGCCTTCCTTTTCCCCTCACCCCCGACACCCGACATACCGCCGACGCGACGCGCGTGACCACATTCGACATGAGAATCTCCGAACCCGCCGCCCAAGGGTCGAGCATAGCCGATCGCTCGACATTTCTGTCGCAACTGCCATGCGCCCGTGTCAGTGCGTGATGGCGGAGAGCCAAAGTTGTCCGATTGCAGCGACGCCCGAGGCGTTGCCGATATCCTCGCGTCGCATTGAATTGGGAGGCCTCCCGTGTCCAACGCCAGCGCGTCCATCGCTTCAAGTTCCCCTGCCAGCGGCCGTCCGGGGGTCGCACACCTGCACCCCGCCCGCATAGACTCATCGATCATGGGCAACAAGCGCGGCAGTCCCGTGCTCATCGAGGTACTCAAGGGCAAGCCCACGTTCCCCGGGGTAGGGGCTCACGTTCCAGGGGCGAGCGCGGGCGGGGTGGGAACTGGTGTCGGCGCATCGCCGCCTTCGCCAGCCAAGGCTCCGCCGCCGCCAGTGCAGCCGCCGATTGCCACGTACATCAGCGAGCGTGCGCCGACGCAATGGCCGAAAGTGCGAGACATCCGGTTGACGCCGCGGACGCTGGCGATCGCGTTGGGGGTGCTTGTGCCGGTGCTGGGGCTGGTGTGGGTGGTGGCTTTCCGAAGTGGCCAGACGGTCGAGAAGCAGAAATGGGATGGGTGGATGGTGCCCAATGGCGCGAATCCGGGTGGGCCGGGGGGGCCGAGCGAGCCCGGCCCGATTCCGCCAGATCCGTTGAACAACTCGCGCACCGAGCCGTTGAACGGCGGCGCGACGAATCCGCCCGGTATGGACGAGCCGCGCGAGCCGGACGGCAACGCTGGCGCGACCCCGGCAAAGGTCGATGCCAACGCATCGCCCGCGGCTCTGCAAGACGGCATGAACCACCTGGTCGTCGGCACGTTTCGACGGTTCACCGACGCCGAGGCGAGCGCGAAATATCTGTCGTCCAATCGCATGACGATCATCGTCACCGGCCCGCGCGGCGTGGACCCGACACCGAGGACCACCGAATGGTGGGTCTGGATCGCGAACGGCTACGAGCGCCCAATGTCAAGCCCTGAAGCGTCACGATTGCGCGGGCGGGTGGTCGAGCTTGGGCGACTCTGGAAGCTCCAGAACAAACTCGCGCCGACAGACTTCAGCCAGCCGTACTGGGCGAAGTATCGCAAGGCGACGGGGAAGGATTGAGGCGAGCAAGAGCGCGGCGAGTTGCGCGTCGTCGCGCACCACTGATCCGGCGTTGCGGATCAGTGTGTCGCCCCCGCAGTCGCGACTCGCGACTGCCTTCACCTCGGTCCCTTGATCCCTTCCCAAGATCAGCCGCGCGGCGCGCCTCTACCCTCACCGCATGACCGATCAGCCCTCAAACTCCGCCGCCCGCGGCCCGATCCAGCCCGCGACCGGCACGCGCGATTTTTATCCTATTGAGCTGGCGCGCCGGCGCTGGATCGAGGACAAGTGGCGGACCACCGCGATCCGGCACGGCTTCGAAGAGATCGATGGGCCCACCTTTGAGCCCACCGAGCTGTACACGCGCAAGAGCGGCGACGGGATCATCAGCGAGATCTTCGGCGTCTACAGCGGCAAGGACGAAGCCCGCGTGAAGCAGATGGGCGAGCGACTGGCCCAGGGCGATACCGGCGCGATCGCGCCCTATGCCCTGCGACCGGAGTTCACGCCCACGCTGGCGCGCATGTTCGCGGCTCGCGCCGGGCAGCTTCCCAAGCCGACCAAGTGGTTCTGGCAGCAGAACTGCTATCGCGCCGAGAAGCCGCAGCGCGGGCGCCTGCGCGAGTTCATGCAGTGGAACTGCGACATCATCGGGGGCATGCCGCGCCCAGAGACGCCCGCGGGCGAGGGCGCTGCTGCGCCCGATGGCGGCGGCGAGTGGAACCGGGCGAACGCGGAGCTTGACGCGGAGATCATCGCCTGCTGCGTGGAGCTGCTGCGGCGCTGCGGGCTGACGTCATCAAACATGAAAGTCCGGTTCAACGATCGCTCGGTGCTCGGCGCGATCATCGCACGCCTGGGAGTCGAGTCCGAGCACCACGGCGCGGCGTTCACGCTTATCGATCGGCGCGGCAAGATGGAAGACGCCGACCTGGAAGCGATGGCGTTCGAGTTCGGCATCCACTCCATTGAGTTCCTCAACTTTTTGAAGCGCCCGCGCAGCAGCGACGAAGATCTGGAAACGTCGTTGCAGTCATTGCCGGTTGATAGTCCTGACGACGCCAAGCGGTTGCTCGCGCCGCTGAGCGGGCTGAAGAACTTGCTGGAGCAGGCCGGCTGCGTTGATTGGTGTGAAGTGGACATGAACATCGCGCGAGGACTTGCCTACTACACCGGCATGGTCTTCGAAGTCATCGTTGACGGCGAGCGGGCCGTCGCCGGCGGTGGGCGATACGACAACCTCATCGCAACCTTTGGCGGCCCGCCGACGCCCGCGGTCGGCTTCGGCATGGGCGACGTTGTTCTGTCGCTGGTGCTTCAGGACAAGGGCCTCATGCCCAGCGACAAGCAGATCGCGGCGGACCTCAAGCTCCGGCCCGACGCTTTCGTCATCTCCAACGGCACGCCGCAGAGCGATGCGCTGGTCTCAGACGTGCTGGCAAAGCTCCGGCGCGACGGCCTGCACGCGCGGCGCTCGTACAAATCCACCGGCAAGATCGGCAAGCTGATGAAGGAAGCCAGCGACGCGCACTCGCGCTATGCGATCATCGTCGAGTCTGACACGGAGATCACGCTCAAGGATATGGACGCCAACACGCAAGACCGCGGCCCGCGCGCGGAGCTGCTGGCGCGAATCACGCCGCCATTGTCGCGGTGAATCGCTTGCGTCAAAGTCGATTTGGCTTGTGTCTGGTCGGCGATTGCCTCAGCGACGGAGCAGAGTTGCAGACCTAGACTTGGGCCTCGCTCAGTTCTTGAGATATGGGGATGGAGCCGCCATCAGATGAGCACTTTGCCAGACTTCGCGAAAATCCGCCAGCTTGCCCGGCGTTACCCGGAGCCCGCGTTCAACTTCGTGCGCGATGGGCTAGCCCACGCTGCGAGCATGGTGCAGAGCGGCGAGCCCGGCTCAGGCACGCCGACGACGCACATCAGCGGGCAGCAGCTCTGCCTGGCCCTGCGCAGCCTCGCGATCGATCGGTTTGGGATGCTCGCGGGGGCGGTGCTCCGCAAGTGGGGCATCGAGCGCACCGACGATTTCGGAGTCATCGTCTACGCGATGATCGATCGCGGCGAGATTCGCCAGAGCGCAAGCGACCAGCCCGAAGACTTCACCCGCGTCTTTGAGTTTGACGAGGCGTTCTCGCTCGATACGGCGAAGAATCTGGCGTAGTCGAAGAAGTGGCGAAGTGGCGAAGTCGCGAGGTGGCAGAGGACAGATGGCCGCGCCTTGCTCTGTTGAACGTTGAAATTAATGACCTCTGTGACGGCGTGAGTTTCGCGAGGCCGCGGCTTTACGCCGGGCGTGGCGTGGATGATGGCGGCGCGCTGGGCGTGCGCTTGACGCGTGAGGCCAGGAGCAGGCCGACGCCCGCGAGCAGGCCCATTGACGAGAACGCCGCGGCCGGGAGCGTCCAGCCCATGCCGTCGCTGCCGTCGGTTCCGGCGACGGCGTCGGTGCGGAAGCGATAGCGGCTGACCTGGCTCTTGGGCACTGCGAACAGCGCCGCGCCCCACTGCCACGAGCGCTCGGGGATCATCTCGACCTTCGCGCTCGGGTCTTCGCGCAGGGCGGGGACGAACAGCTCGTTCGTTTTGCGGTCCTTGGCGGGGAACTGCATCACCGTCGTCGTCATCGAGCCATCGGGCTTGAGATCGACCAGATCAAACACCCAATCACGCACGCGCACGCTGCCCCAGGTTTCCGGCGAGTATCCCTGAGCGCTGCGACGATTGATGATCACCCAGCGTGCCTGCGCGATGCCCTGTTCATCCATGCGAAGCTGGCCAGCCTCGATCGGCGAGTACATCAGCACCGCCATGTTCTCGCTATAAATCGTGAGATCTCGAAAGCCAGGGACGACGGGCTTGGTGACGTCCAAGACGGTGATCTGATCGCCGTAGGAAACGCGCACTTGCGCGACGCCCGCGCTCTGGCGGACGGGGTCGGGCGGGAGGTCTTCGACCTTCACCTCGCGCCCGTGCGCGCTGAACGCGCGGCTGATCTGATTCTCGAAGTGCCACTGGCTGGCGGGGTTGGCGCGGTAATACGCCGCGACGCGCCCGGCCATGATGTATGCGCTGACCAGCAGTGAGGCACCGCAGATCGCAGTGAGGATGAAACCGACTTTGGTGGACGTCTGCATGGCAATGACCTCGAACAACCAAACGGCCCGGAAGCTCAAAGGTGCGCCGACCGGCGCACCGGCGGGCGAGCAAATCAATGAGCCGCGCTCTGGCTAGGGCCCGCATCGCCATCGCCGCCCGCGCCTGGCATGACCAGACCTGCGACCGGCCGGCTCATCGCGGCGCTGGACTTGGCATGACCGCCACCATGGCCGGAGTGGCCGGAGTGCGCCAGTTCGAGGATCGTCGGGTTCTTGTCCAGATATGTCGACCACGCGTCCTCAAAGGGTTGCTTGGTCGCGATGAGTTCGCTGGCGCGATTGGCGAAGCGGACCTGGAGCGTCTTGGACAGGAGATCTCGCGTGAGCGGGAGGCCGTTGCCGATGGCACTCTGGATCGTGGACGTGATCTGCACGTCAGCGAGTTCCTTGGCACGGACTACCTGAGGCTTGGTGGTCTGCTCGTACTTGGTCTTGCCGTTGGCGTCTTCGCCGGCCGGGACACTGATGCCGCCGGTGCCGCCGCTGATGATGTGCTTCGCCTTGTAGCCGTAGAGCGCGTCGCGACTGCCCAGGTCGATCGATGTGAAGCCGATGAAGCAGGCGAAGCACATGAGCGTGAACACGACCACCAGCGAGTTCACGGGGCTGTCATATTTCAACTGCATGAAGAACGCGGCGACGATGACGCTCTTGACCGCCGCGATCGAGAGCGCGACGGCGACGTTGACCCACTGCGGGATCACCACGTCGAACGTCAGGCTGAGCCAGTACTCGAACTGCGCGGCGCCGACCGTCGCGAACGTGAAGAACAGCAGCAGGCCGAAGACGGTGAGCAGGATGCGACGCGGCACGATGTGGTGCCCGTGATGATGGCCGCCGTGCCCGTCCCGCCCGCCGGCGTCCTGGGTGGCGAGCTTGCTCTCGGGGCCTTGCGTGCCGTGGAACGCATCGGAGGTTCGCGTCGCGGGCGGTGTGTGTGCCATCGAAGGTCTCTTGGGAAAGTCGCGAGTCGCGAGGTTGCGATTCGCGAGCGAGGTGCGGGAGCGGGTCGTCGTGGGCGGGGGCTGATTACGGGCGTTTTTTGACCACTGACATCCTGAACACTCAGTGAATCAGGTAAAGCAGCGGGAACAGGAAGATCCAGACGATGTCAACGATGTGCCAATACAGGCCGACGCCTTCGACGGCGTTGTAGTGGCGCGGGCCGAAGTGGCCGCGCCGCGAGCGGATGAACAGCCAGATGAACAGGCCGAGGCCGATGATGACGTGGCTGGCGTGGATGCCCGTGGCGCCCCAGTAGAGCCCCCACCAGAGCGGCTCGTAGTTGCTCTCGGCGTTGGGATAGGTGTACCACATGCCCGGGAGCTTGCCTTCCATGTACTTGGGGTAGTACTCGAAGACGAACTTGATGAACAGGAAGAGCAGGCCGCAGATGAAGGTGATGATGAGGTTGCGCTGCAACCCGCGCTGGTCGTTGCTCTGGGCGCAGCGAACGCTGTCGGCGACGGTGTAGGAGGAGTAGAGCAGCACGACGGTGTTCAACAGGCCCCAGCGCCAATCCAGCAGCGACGAGCCGTGGATGAACGCCTCGGGGTAGAGCATGCGCATGACCGCGTAGAACACGAAGAGTCCGGAGAACAGCAGCACCTCGGTTGCGAGGAACAGCCAGACGCCGAACTTCACGGCGTCAAACTCGTGGTCGCGATCGCGGAAGTGCTCTGCGGCGCGATACGTCTCGGAGGGCGGGAGGCTCGCGGTCAAAAGGTCTTTGTCTGCGGGGAAACTGGCCATGGCGGTTCACCTCGGGCTGAGAAGAGTCAGGATCGGAAACGCCCGGCGTGCCTGTCGGCGCGCCGGGCGCGTGTTTCGGTCGAGTTAGCGCGCCCGGGCCTTGGCCGGCGCGGGGAGCGGGAAGTCCGCCGGGTTGGTCTGCGGCGGGACGACGTCGTCGAAGTCGTACGGGCCGTGCGTCACTACGGGCTCGTGATGGAAGTTGTGCGTGATGGGCGGGCTGTCGGCGTCGGTCCACTCCAGCGTGAGGCCGCCCCAGGGGTTCGGCGGCGCCTTGGGCCCGGCGACGAGCGAGTGGATGAAGTTGCCAAGGTGAACAAGGAAGCCCGCGAGCATGATGAGCGAGCCGACGGTCGAGATCTGGTGATAGATCTCAAAGTCGTGGGTGTAGCTGGCGTAGCGTCGCGGCATGCCGTGAGCGCCCATGATGAACTGCGGGAAGAAGGTGCAGTTGAAGCCGATGAACACGAGCGCAAAGCCGAGCAGACCGGCTGCCTCGTTGTACATCTTGCCGAACATCTTGGGCCACCAGTGATGTATCGCGCCGACAAACGCGACGATCGTCGAACCCATCATGACGTAGTGGAAGTGCGCGACGACGAAGTATGTGTCGTGCAAGTGCAGGTCAACGCTTAGCGCGCCCAGGAACAGCCCGGTGAGGCCGCCAATCGAGAACAGGAAGAGGAAGCCCAGGGCATAGACCATCGGCGTCTTGAGGTCGATCGAGGAGCCGTAGAGCGTGCCGATCCAGTTGAAGACTTTGACCGCTGAGGGGAGCGCGACGAGGAACGTCAGCGCTGAGAAGATCGCGGCCGCGAGCTCGCCCTGGCTGGTGAACATGTGGTGGCCCCACACGATAAAGCTGATTCCGGCGATCGCCAGCGAGCTGAACGCCACGGCGCGATAGCCGAAGATCTTTTTGCGGCAGAAGACCGCGATCATCTCGCTGATCACCGCCATGCCGGGCAGGATCATCACGTACACCACCGGGTGGCTATAGAACCAGAAGAAGTGCTGGAATAGGACCGGGTCGCCGCCCAAGCGCGGATCAAAGATGCCGATGTTGAACAGGCGCTCGAAGATCAGCAGCAGCAGCGTGATGCCGATGACCGGCGTCGCGAGCACCTGGATGATCGCGGTGCCATACATGCCCCAGATGAACAGCGGCATGTCGAACCAGCCCATGCCCGGGGCGCGGAGCTTGTGTACCGTCACCACGAAGTTCAGGCCGGTGAGGATCGACGAGAAGCCGAGGATAAACGCCGCGGCAATCATGGCGACAACCCGCCAATGACCCTCTTCGGTGCTTGTTGAATACGGGGTGTAGAACGTCCAACCGGTGTCGACGCCGCCGCCCAGGGCGCTGGCGATCGCAAACAGCGAGCCGAAGACGTAGATGTACCACGAGAGCAGGTTGAGCTTGGGGAAGGCGACGTCCTTGGCGCCCAGCATGAGCGGGATGAGGAAGTTGCCCAGTGATGCGGGGATGCTGGGGACGATCACGAGGAAGACCATGATCAGGCCGTGAAGCGTGAAGACGCGATTGTAGAGGTTGTTGGCTTTGAGCGGGTCGGTCTCGCCCATCACCGAGCCGAGTAGGTGGCCGGTCATCTGCTGGTTGCCCGCGGCGTCGATCATCGTGCGCGTCGGCTCAAAGAGCTCGAGGCGGACGACGACGGCCGCGAGGCCGCCGATGAAGAACATGAAGAGAATGGCGAAGAGATACATCACGCCGATCTTTTTGTGATCGACGGTGGTCGCCCAATCGATGATCGTCGCCCACACTGTGGACTTCGGCGTGAGATACGAGCCTTCGTCATGATGACCATTGGCCATTGGATTACCTCACCGTTGGAGCGAGCGGGGGCTTGAGCCGGGCGCCGTCGTCCGACCCAAGAAACCGCTCGCGGGGAACACTGGGACTGGGGACCGGGGGACTGGGAACTTGCGACTCTCGTCAGTTACTTCTTCTTCGGGGGCTCGACTATGTCTTCATCGGTGGCGCGCCCGGCGAGCTGGCGCATGTACGCCGCGACGCCCTTGACGGCGCGTTCATTGAGCTGGCCAGCGTAGCTGGGCATCTGGTTGGCGTAGCCCTTGTGGACCTTCACGCCCGGGAGGTAGATCGCTTCGCGAATGTAGTTTTCCCAACCCTCGTCGGTGGTGAGGTCCCACGTCGGGCCGGAGGCGGAGTCGAACTGCACGGGCTTGCCGTAGTAGCCCTTCCAGGAAGGGCCGGTGCCGTCTTTGCCGTCGATAGAATGGCACTGTGCGCAGCCGCGCTTCTGGTAGACGAACTGGCCAACCTCGACCAGCGAGATGGTCTCGGTCACGTTGCCCCACTCTTCGATCTGCTTCTTGTACAGGTCCGGCGGCAGCACGCGAAGGATCCCCGCCATCTCGCTGTGGTTGTCGCCGCAATACTCAGCGCAGAAGATGTAGTGATCGCGCCCGGGCTTGGCCTTGTCCTTGGCGATCATCGACGCGCCGCTCTTGGCGGGGTCGCTGTTCTGCGGGATGAACGTCAGCGAGGTCGTGCGATTCGGGAAGAGGTCCATCTTCGTGCGCATGTCCGGGATGTAGAACGAGTGCATCACGTCGCTGGAGGTGAGCAGAAACTTGACCGAGACGCCCTCGGGAACGACGATGATCGGCACGGGGTTGTTGCCGCGGAGGCCCCTGTCGATCTCGGGATTTGGGCGGCTGTCATCGAGATACACGGTCTCGCCGGAGCCGGCGCCGTTGGCGTACATCACGGACCACACCCACTTCTTGCCGTTGATATTGATCTCTTCGACGTTGCCCTGGGGGATCTGGGAGTTCATGTAGCCGTGGAAGCCCCAGAAGAAGATGAACGTGACGACGATCAGCGGGCCAACGACCCAGGTAACCTCGAGGGCGGTGTTGTGATTCGGCGTGCGGATCGGAGGCACGCCGGGCTTGCGCCGCCAGCGCAGGGCCCAGTATCCCATGGGGAGCATCAGCGCCACGAAGCTGATGATGCAGACCCACATGATGAACATGAAGAGCCAGTCGGTCGCTGGAGACAGGTCGCTGTTGCCCGGGCGCAGCCAGACACGCGTCAGCCAATCGCTCGTCGCCAAGGTCAGTTGCAGGTTGCTCATATCGTCCTCACGCCAGCACCTTCGCCCGGGGATCCTTCAACACATCAACGCCCGTTCAATCTGCCCACGCTCGCCAGGGCCGCGCTGCCCGGCACCGCGCGCAGGTCGCGCTGCGCCGCCAGCAAGCTCGCCCGCGCCGCCCGACGCTGGCGTTCGCTCATCCACAACACCGTCAGCACGCTGACAACGATCGCCAGCGTCAGGCCCGAGCCAAACTGCATCCAGCGAAACGCAGTAATCACGTAGCTGTTTGAGCCGGGACTCCACTGGAAACACCACATGATCGCCCGGTCGATCGTCGTCCCAATCTTGCCCTGCCCAGCCTCGATCAATGCCAATCGGATGTTTTTGACCGGGTACTGTACCCCATAGATGTATCGAGAAGCGGTTCCGTCCGGCGTGAGCACAAAAATTACTGTGCCATGAGAATACTCCCCCGACTCAGGAAGGTATCTGTACGGAAACCCCAGAGCGTCAGCCAGACGCCGGGTTTCGGTCGTGGTCTTGGTGGCGACGAAGTGGACGCCGCGCTCGACACGGGCCTTGTCCTCTGCGGTGTCGTCGCGCCCGTAGCTGGCTAGAAAGCCGCGCCTTTGCGTGTCGATCATCTCCGGCGTCTCGGTCGGATCAAAGCTCGCAACCACGAGCTGAAAATCCTGACCGGCGGTGAGGTCCAGCTCGTGCAACGTCGAAGCGAGCTTCTGCATCACCAGTTGGCAGAGCATCGGGCAGCGAAAGTAGACCAGCGCGACGATCACCGGCTTGGTGCCGTCGGTTGCACGCTCCAGCTTCCACGCCTTGCCCGCGTGATCCAAAAACTCCGCATCCAGCGGCATGCGCTTGCCCAGATATTCCACGACCTCCATGCCTACGATCGCGCTCGGCGCATCAAGCGACGCGTTGCTGAACGGATCCTTTGACACGCCACGAGTTGAGCCGCCAGTACCCTTGGTGGGCTCGATGTCCACAACCGGGTCCTTGCGCGTCGGGTTGGTCGATGGCGAGGCGTCAGCTTGCGCTGCGCACACGCCGCACGCCAGGCCGAGCGTCAGCAGCGCGACGGCGCACGCGCGCCCCCAAGCCCGCCGAGGCCCTGCACCCGTCACCGACTTGTTCCCGTCAATGCCCATGTGTCTGCCATCACTCCGCGATCAACACGCGAGCCCACGCTCATTCGACGCCCACCTGGCCCTCACTTGACCCCGTACTTCTCCGTCACCTTCTTCATTGCATCCTCCATCGGGATTCGGACGGTCTTGCTCTCCGGATTGGCGGTCATGTACTGCCGGCTCTTGAACTGCGTCTCCAGGATCTCGCTCCGGCGAGCCGCGGCCTCGACGTGCAGCCCCTTGGCCCCCGAAGACGACTTCTCGGGCGTGCGGTCAAAGTTCTCGATCCGGGCCGTGATCACCTGATTCTTGTACCAGTTGAAGTAGATGATCGTGAGCACGACCGACGCGACCACGATCGAGAAGCCCGCAAAGCCAAAGAACAGCACCGACTTGGTGTCGATGTGTTCCGAGTGCGCCTTCTGCGGCACCTCGCCCCCGACGTGGGAGTGCCACGCGTCCACGGGGTCGTTGGTCGATTCCGGAAGAAGATCCGGCGCCTTTGTCGTCGTCGCGCCCTCGGGCAAGTCGTGCGCGTGCGAGTGTCTCATTTGATCAGCCATGCCGGGCTCCGTACGTTGCGTTGAACCGACCAGGTCTACTACTCGAACCAACCGACCACCAACCACCCAAACCCGCCACCCCCCGCTCCGCCCCACCCCCAACCGCCAGCGCCGCCGCCGGCGCCACGCGCCGACCGATCACACATAGTTCTTGTGCGTCGCGGCTTCCACCAGCCTCGGATCCTTCAGCGGGATCAGCGGCCCGCGCGACAGCTTCCATACCGCGCCCGCCAGCACCAGCAGCACCGGCCCGAGCACGCCCGTGACATCCACCCACGAGAAGCCGATCGTCGTCGACGTGATCGCGACGGTGAACGCGCCATCGGACGGCACATAGGTGTCGGGGTACGTCATGGGACGGATGATCCAGAAGATGTCCACGCAGTGCAGCGCGAGCAACCACAGGGCAAAGACGCTCAGCAGCACCGGGCTCTGCTTGACGCGCCGGATGAGCAGGAGCGGGAAGGGTGCCAGGAAGTGACCGATGCACAAGGCCCAGAAGATCGGGGTCCAGGCGTTGTGCAGGTCGCCGCCGCCGCGCTGCAGGATCCACGCGGTCTCTTCCGGGATGTTGGCGTACCAGTAGAGGAAATACTGGCTGAAGGCGATGTAGGCCCAGAACACCATGAACGCAAAGAGGAGCTTGCCCATGTCGTGGCTGTGCTCTCTGGTGTAGAGGCCCTTGAGCTTTCCACTGGAGTAGATCAGCGACATGAGCAGCACGAGCGTCGCGAGGCCCGCGACCATGGACCCCGCGAAGAAGTAGACACCCCACATGGTGCTGAACCAGTGGAAGTCCAGGGTCTTGAGCAGGTCAATGCCCGCGAAGGCCGTCGCCAGCGCGAACGCAAGGATGCCCCAGGCGCTGGTGCGCCCGGCCTTGTTGCTGATCCACCGATCGCCGGTGCGGTCCTGCTGCTTGGTGTAGCCAGCCAGGCGCAGGGCGAGATACGTCCAGACAATGAAGTAGATCGCCAGACGAGCGTAAAAGAACTCGTTATTCAAGAAGCCGCTCTTGGCGACCATGAGCACGTCAAACTTTGGGTTGCCCGGCTCCAGCAACTCCGGGTTCATCCACTTGAACAGCTTCGGCGCAAGCAGCACAATCGGCACCGCCAGGAGCGCGCCCAAGGGCATCAGGCTGGCAACGTTCTCCGCTTGGCGCCGCACCGTGACCGACCAGCCGGCCTTGACCAGGTGCATGATCAGCACGAACGCGAGGCAGCCGAGCATGATCCCGAGCGCCGCTGAGAACCCGACGTGATAACTGGCGATCGCGTGCTTGGCGGTCTTGGCCGCGTCGGCGCCATCGCCGGGCATCAGGGCCTGCCACAGCGTGAGGCCGATGCACACCACGCCCGCCAGACCCAGGACGCCATAGATCCCGACGCCCCAACCGCTGGGCATGTGGGTGTTGTCGTGCGAGAGCAGGGCGGGGTTGACGCCATGCCCGCCGCCTTGTGTGCCGCCGGCGGTGTCCGGCGTGTGCGGCGCGTCGTGTCCCTGGTGAATGTCCGGTCGTGCGCTGATGGAACTCATGGCTTGACCTCCGGGCTCGCCGGCTTGACATTCTTTCGAGCCCTGGCCTCGGCCTCCTGCCTCTGGCGCTCCGCGTCTTCCTCCGCGGCTTTCTTCGCGTCCGCGGCCCGTTGATCCAGGAACGCGCGATGCACACGCTCGACCGCGGCGCTCACCTCGGCCCGCTTCTCCATCGGCACGTCGCTGGTGATCTGGCCGTCTTGCGACGCTTGCAAGGCCCGGTAATACGCGACGACCGCCCACGCGTCGTTCGCCTTGATCGCGTGCCCGTAGCCCGGCATCTTCGCGCCGTTCTCGACGCCATAGAGCACCACGTTGAAGATGTATCCGTCTTTAGAGGTCTTGGCGCCGACGGTCCGCTTCGTGCCCGTCGCGGCGTCGGTCACCTCTTCGGTCGCGCCCGCCTTGTACTTCGCGTCGTGGAAGCTCGGCAGCGGGTACGACCACTGCTCGCCAACCATGCCCTTGCCATAGCCGTCGTAGTTGTGGCAAGCTGCGCAGTGGATGTTGTACTTCTCCGCGCCGCGCGCCAGGAAGGCAGTGTCAACGTTGATGATGGCAGGGATGCGATCCAGGAAGTTGCCCTCCGCGTCGAGCCCGGCGTAGACGCCCGAATCGGCGCGCAGGTATGTAGCGCGAATGGGGTCGCTGGCGTCCGATGAAGCGCCGAAAGCGACTGTGCCGCGAACGCTCGGACGCATCGCGCGCCCGTCAGCGAAGAACTCCGTTGCAGTCTGGGGCTTGAACTTCGGCGAATCATCCATGTCCGGCAAGAACTGGCGTGGCGGCCTCTCGAACCGATCGCTTCGGCATCCGCCGGCCAGCCCGCCCGCGACGCAGACCAGCGCCAGCGTCGCCAGCGAGATGACATTCCTCGTGTTCATGTGCGTGCCCTTCATATCGCCCGTCGCTTTCATTCGCTGCCAGCCCGCTTCTGCTCGCCACTGCTCGCTCATCGAAACTCCGTCCGTCACCGCGACCCAACCCCGAGATTGACCGACCCGTCAGTGCGCCACGCTGACTTTGATCGGCGCGTCCATTTCCTCTTCGACGAGCTCGACCGCGATTGCGCCAGCCTTCTCAAACATCGAGCGCACGCCGTGCGGCTCAAACTTCTCGTCGATCGCCTCGATGGCGATGACGAACTTGTCGTCGCTGACGCCCAGGAATCGCTCGCTGCGCAGCAGCGGGTGGTTCCATCGCGGGAGCGCGTTGAACACGAACATCCCAATCAGCGCGCTAAAGGCGGTGAACGCGACGCCGATCTCGAACGTCACCGGCACCAGCACCTGCCAGGAATCAGTGGGCTTGCCTTGGTGGACGAGCGGGTACTCGACGTGCCGCACGAAGTACTGGAACGCGAAGCCGACAAATACGCCCGTCAGGCCTAGGCACGCGACCAGGATGGGCAGCTTGGTGGGCGTCTGGCCCATCGCCTCTTCCATGCCGTGGACCGGGAAGGGCGAGTAGACATCCCAGTTTCGATACCCCGCATCGCGCACGTTTTCCGCCGCGTGCGCGAGGTCGGCGGGGTTGGCAAACTCCGCAAGCACACCGTACACGACCGCGCCAGATTCCGTTTTGTACACCTTCTTGCCGGCCATCAGACACCCTCCTTCGGCGCGTCGGGCGCGTGAACGACGCCAGCGGGCGCGCCGCCCGAGGCTTGGCCCGCGTGACCGTGCGTGTGCCCGTAGCCCTCCCAATGCGGGTTGGCCTGCGGCATGACGTTCTTAATCTCGCTCATCGCAAACTGCGGCAGGAACCGCACGAACAACAGGTACAGCGTCAGGAACGTTCCGCACGAGCCGACGAATGTCAGGATGTCCACTGGCGTCGCGAAGAACATGCCCCACTCGCTGGGCAGGAACGCGCGATGCAGCGACGTCACGATGATCACGAAGCGCTCGAACCACATGCCGATCGTCACTGCGAAGGCCACGATGAAGATCGCCACCGGGCTCTGGCGGGCCCACTTGAACCAGAACAACTGCGGCGAGATCACGTTGCACGAGATCATCGCCCAGTACGCCCACCAGTACGGCGCATACTTCAGCTGGCCGTCGGCGCCCGTCACCGCGAAGAACGGCGGCAGCAGGCGGTTGTAGATGAACACGTCCTGCTCGTAGCGGTTTGCGCTGTACCACGCGACGAAGAACTCCATCGCGTACGCGAAGCCGACCATGAAGCCCGTGACCAGGATGATCTTGGACATGTTCTCCAGGTGACGCAGCGTCACCAGGTCCTTCATGCCCGGGAACAGCTCGCGCGACGGGATCAGCAGCATCAGCACCATCGCAAAGCCGCCGAAGATCGCGCCCGCGACGAAGTAGGGTGGGAAGATCGTCGTGTGCCAGCCCGGAATGACGCTGGTCGCAAAGTCGAACGACACGATCGAGTGCACGCTCAGCACCAAGGGCGTGCTGATGCCCGCGAGCATGAGATACGCCTTCTCGTACGTGTGCCAGTGGCGGGCGCTGAAACGCCAGCCCATCGACAGCGCGCCATAGACGCGGGCGCGGATCATGTCCACGCGGATGTTGGCGATCGGCAGACGCTCCGCGTTGCTCCCCTGACGCATCAGTCGCAACGCCGCGCGATCGCGCAGCGTCGCAAAGTCCGGGATCATGCCCATGTACCAGAACAGCGCCGAGACCGTCGCGTACGTGCTGACCGCGAAAACGTCCCACAGCAGCGGGCTGCTGAAGTTCGGCCAGATCGCGTTGGCGTTGGGGAACGGGAACAGCATCCACGTCATCCAGATTCGCCCGACGTGAACCCCCGGGAACGTCCCGGCGCAGATCACCGCGAAGATCGTCATGGCCTCCGCGGCTCGATTAATGCTCGTCCGCCACTTCTGCTTCAGCAGGCACAGGATCGCGCTGATCAATGTTCCCGCGTGACCGATGCCGATCCAGAACACGAAGTTCGTGATGTCCCACGCCCAGCCGACTTGGTTGTTCAAGCCCCACACCCCCACGCCCGTGATCGCCAGGTACAGGATCATCAGCGGCATCAGGCCCGCGACGCCCGCGGCCAGCCCGAACGCCGGCAACCACCAGCGCCCCGGCCCCTTCTCGATGTACCCGCACACAGTGTCGGTCACCTCGCCGAAGGTGCGATCGCCCAGCACCAGCGGCGCGCGCGCCGCCGGGTCTTCCACAAGCGAGCCGTCGCGCGTCACCGGGTCGTCCATCCGAGGCGGCTTCGGTGCCGGGATCATCCCCGCCAGCCGCTGCGCCGTTGTCTGATCAGGATTGATCGCACTCATGCGTGAACTCCGCTCGCGGGCAGGATGCCCAGCGAGAGCCTGTAGCCGTCTTCACCACGCGCCTTCACCGGGTCAATAAAGCCGTGCTCGCCGACCTTCACCGGCCCGGGGCCCGGTGTTCCGTGCCCGCCTTCATGCCCCCCGCCCTCGTGTCCACCGTGCCCGAACGGGTCCTTCATCCGGGCCAGCCGCTCGGTCTTGCCCAGCTTCGTGAGCAGCTCGATGTTGGGGTTGTTCACGCGGACAAGGTGGCTTGTGCGCGGGCGGGTCGCGAGGTACCCAAGCAGCAAGTACGCGCGGTTGTTTTCGCGCAAAGTCCGGACCTTCGAGCCCGTGCGCTTGCCGCCGGTCAGCTCCGCGTCGGCGTACTCACCGGTCGCGTCCAGCATGTTGCCGAACACGATCGAGTTTGTCGGGCAGGCCTGCTGGCAGGCGGTCTGCACCAGGCCATCGGGGAAGAACTCCTCCGGGCGCTTGCCGGTGGAGATCTTGTAATCGATCTTGGCCTCGTTGGTGCGCTGCACGCAGTAGCTGCACTTTTCCATCACGCCACGCGACCGCACCGTGACATTCGGGTTCTTGCCAAACTTGCTGATCTCATCAAGCTGCTTCCGCAATCGCGGCGGGATCAAGTTATGGTTCGCCGGCAGGTTCTCCGTCACCGTCGAGCCCACTACACCCTCAAGTGCCTCCTTCAGCCCGCCCTGATACTTCGTCACGCCGTAGTCAAAGAAGTTGAACCGCCGCACCTTGTACGGGCAGTTGTTGGCGCAGTACCGCGTGCCGATGCAGCGGTTGTACACCATCATGTTGTGGCCCTCGCTGCCGTGAACGGTCGCGTTCACCGGGCACACCACCTCGCAAGGCGCCGCCTCGCAATGTACGCACGCCACCGGCTGATTCAGCAGGCCGTCCGGCTCGTCCACGTTCCCGCGGAAGTAGCGGTCCACGCGGATCCACGCCATCTCGCGACCCTTGTTCACCTCGATCTTGCCCACGATCGGGATGTTGTTCTCCGCCTGGCAGGCGATCGTGCATACGTTGCAGCCGGTGCAGGAGCTCAGGTCGATCGTCATCGCCCACTGCGGCCCGCGGTCATACGCCGCGACGCCCGGTGTCGGACGATTCGCGCGACCCCCGCTGTACCCGGCCTCGCGATTGCGGTTGGGGTCTTGATACACCGGCACTACCGCCGGCATGTGGTTCAGCTCGCCCCCCTCCAGCCGCTCGCCCAGCGAGAGCGGCTGAGGCCGGCCATACGAGTCGGGCTTGACAACGATCGGCTCATCGCCAAAGGTGTCCCACGCCGCCTTGTCAAGCTCGCGAACGATCGCGCGCCCTTCCATGCTGCCGTGTGTCTGCGTCACGCTGATCGGGTACCAGCGATCGCCCGTCTCGCTCTTCTTGATCGATGCGCCGGAGGCGACCATCGGCGATGAGCTGTCGCGCAGCGGGTTGACATCAAAGCCGCTGCCGGCCCCGACGAGGCCGACCGTCTTGCGCCCATAGCCCATCGGCAGCACGACGGTGTTGTCCGGCAGGCCGGGCACCGCCCACACCGGGAGCGTCACACTCCTCCCGCCCCCACCGCCGGCGCCCGCTGCGCCCCCGGTGCCACCCAGGCTCAACTCGATCATCCGGCCCGAGGGCTTCTTGTCGGTGTCGGGCGACTGCATCACGCCCAGCGCCCGCGCGGTCTTGGGCGACATGAGCGCCGCGTTGTCCCACACCATCTTGCTGGCGGTGTCCGGCAGCTCCTGCATCCAGCCGTTGTTGGCGAAGCGCCCGTCGCGCATCATGCCCGAGACGAAGACCGCCTCGAGCTTGTCCTGCGTCGGGGCCGGGGCCAGCGTCGCGCCCGAGGCCAGTCGCGCCAGGCTCGTGAACTGCGGCGCGGGCGTGGATTCGCCATCGGTCGGCGCCACGCCATCGATCACCCCGTTGTGCAGGAATCTCCGCCAGCGCTTGTCAAACTCGCCCTCGCTGATCGTGCCCAGCGCGGCCTTCCAAGTCTGGCGCACCAGCTCGTGCCCGTCGCTGGGCAGGCCCGCGATCATCGCCAGCACCTCGATCTGGCTGCGCCCGTCGTACAGCGGCGCGATCATCGGCTGCGTGAGCGAGGGGGTGCCGTCGTTGGCGGTCGCGTCGCCCCAGCTCTCGAGGTAATGCGCACCGTTCAGCCGCGCCGTCGCCAGTTCGCTGGTCTCGTTGCGATCAACGCCCAGCGTCACCCGCGTCTTGGCCTTCTTCATCGCCTCGCCGAACTTCAGGTTGCCCGGCGCGTCATACGCGGGGTCGACCTCAAGGCACACAAGCGTGCTCACCTTGCCGGCGTTCAGCAACTCGACGCACTGGGTCAGATCCGCGTACGAGTCGGCCCCCTGATCGCGCCCCATCACGCGATAGCGGATCGTCGTCCCGACGTTCCCGAGCACCGAGTTCATCGCGACGCACAACCCGTGGACCCACGCCGGCTGCGTTTCCCCGGCCATCACAATCGACTTGCCCAGGTTGTCGGCGTTGAGCAGGTCCGCCGCGATCTCGTCGGCGTACATCTGCGCCTCGCCCTCGAGCTTGGGCGTCAGGGCATTCATCGCGCCCAGCAGCGACTCGCTACCGCGCGCCGCGCGCGAGCGGAGCACCTTCTGCGCAACCGCGACCACGATCCCGGGGATCTGGCTGGCGGGCATGCGAAGGCGATGGTCGGCGGTGCCGCCGGTGGCGGTGAACGCGCTCTCGACGCTGTACAGACGGCTCATGGCCTGCTTGGCCCGCAGCACGCGCCGCGAGTCACCCCAGCCGCGCGAGTTGCTCAGCGCGCCGGGCTCGTACTGCAGGAAGTCGCGATCAAACGAAACCACGACGCTCGCCTTGGCGACATCCAGCACATCGGTCATCGGTGCGCCGAACGCCAGGGCGGTCCCCACCGACGCCCCGCTGCTGGTCGCGCTGTCCCACACGAACCAACGCGCCTTGGGCCACTTCGACAGGATCTGGTCGCGCAGCCGGTCACGCGTCGGGCTCGTGCGCTTGTCAACAACGAACACCAGGCCCTCGCCCGCGCTCGCATCGTACTGGTTGAAATGCCCCGGCTGGTTCCATTCCTCCCACACCTTGGCCTCTTGCGCCTGACGGATCTTAAACGCATCATCCGTCTCGCCCACACGCTTGACGCTCGCGCGCCCCGCGCCGTTCGCCCAGCCGCCGACAAACGCGTACCCTGTCGCACTCTCGCCTGCCGTCTGCACCAGCACCGGCTCCATCAATCGGTCCGGGTCATACAACGCCAGCACGCTGGCCTGCGACCACACGCTGCTCTTGCCCTGGTTCACCGGGTGCAGCGGGTTGCCCTCGATCTTCGTCGGGCGGCCCTCGTGCGTCTCGACCAGCAAACCCTCCGCCCCGCCCCCGGGCAGCGGCATCGTCGTCGCGTAAAACAACGGCTTGCCCTGCTTGATGTCCTCGGGCACTTCCTTGCTATACGGCAGGATCTTGTGGTCCGGACGCCGACAGCCGGGCATCGACGCCGCGCCCGCCAGCGCCAGGCTCGCGCCCATCAGCTTCAAGAACGTGCGACGGCTGCCCGTCAGCAGCTCGCTGGCACCACTAGGAAACTCCTTCTCCAGGAAATCCCGGAACTCCGGCGTGTCCGAAGCGTCTTCCAGCCCGCGCCAATACGCCTGCCCGCTCACACCCACCAGCTCATGAGCCGTCCGCGGCGCATGCACGGGCTTGCCTTCTTTGTGACTTGTCGGACATTGATCAATCATGGTTCACCTGGTTCGGGGCCGGCCTCGTCTGCCCGGCTCGTTCGATTTTCCGTCTCTCTCGCCGCCGACCGTTTCGATTGTCAGTGCCGAGCCATGAACAATGAGTGCTGAGTTTCAAACCGACATCAACCATCATCCGCGGGTCCCTGCCTTCATCTCAGCACGCAGCACTCGTCGCTCAGCACTCCCCCGCCCTAGTAGTGGCACGCCGCGCAGTTTTCCGGCGCGTGGATCTTGCGTTCCTCGTAGAACTTGGCGCCCTCGCTGGCCAACCCCGCCGGGCCAAGCTGCGCCTGACGGTCTTCGATCTCGAACAACCGCGTGAGCTTGTCCTTGGGCTGCAAGTACGGCTCCGGGTTGCGATGGCACTCCAGGCACCAGCCCATGCTCAGCGGTTCGTACTGCCACACTTCCGGAAGACGGGCGATGTTGCCGTGACAACTGATGCACGACACCCCAGCGGAGACGTGGGCATGGTGCGGGAAGTTGCGGACGTAGTCCGGCAGCTTGTGTATGCGGCGCCACTCGATCGGCTCGTCCGCCGCGTACGCGTCTCGCACGAACTGCGTCTTGTTCTTGTGGTCCTCGCTCGTGGCCAGCTTCGCCAGCCGCCCCTCGGCGTGACACCCCACACACGACGCGACGTTAGGAATATTCGCCTCCGGCGAGGTCTCGACATTCGTGTGGCAGTAGCGACAATCCAGCCCCAGTTTCCCGGCATGAAGCTGGTGGTTAAAGCCGCCGCCCGGCTGCTTGGGCATATAGCCAACGACCCAATACTTCGGGGTAAATGTGTACCACACCGTGCCGACAATGAGGGCCAGCGTCGCTACGCCGCCACCAGCAAGCAGTGTCGGCAAGGCGTTGGTCCACTTGGGAAAGACGGTTGACACGATCAAACTCCTGCAAGATCAGTCTTCAGTCGCCTGCCGGAAAGTCACCAAGTCGCCAACCGCGATCTTCTCGGGCCTGGCTGCCTGCGGGGCGCGAGTCACCGGCACCTTCGGAATCAAACGATTTTCACGGGGTCCTGTCAAAAATCCACAGACACATTCTCGCTGTATCGCAATTTTTCTTCTACCAGCGTAGTCTCCTTCGGTCGTTCGATGCAACTGGACGTACACAGAGTGAGTGAAATCGGCTCGACTCCGAACAAACACTGAATATTCTAGAAGACTTTATGCCCACTCACACCGCTTCAATCTCGACCGCGACGCGCTCGAGCAAAAGCCCCTGGATTGCCCAGACCCCCGCCGGTCCGCTCCTCGGGCCGGTCCTCGCGGCCGGCCTATCGACCGTCGTCGCCATGTGGGTGGCGTGGTTCTTGACCCATATGCCCGCGACGATCCGCTGGTTCCCGCCGGGGATCACCGGGCCGCTGCTGCTGTCGATCATGCTGGTGGTGATGACGATGGGCCTGAGCCGGGTGCCGTCGCGGCGCGGAGTGCTGGTCGGCTTGCTGGCGGGCGTGCTGGTGGGCGCGGTAAACTTGCTGGTCCTGGGCTCGAAAATCACGCAGCCAATCCAGGCCGACGGGATGGCCAGCGCGGCGCCCGGTGCCGAGGGCCTGCGCCCCGACGCCGGGATGATCGTCCTGGGCTTTCTTGGGCTCTGCGCTGTTGTCGGCGTGATCGCCGGGCTGGTCGGCGCACGCCTCTCGGCGGCCCGCAAGACCCTCGCTGAGGGTGCCGGCGTGTGGCACGCGCGCGTCGCGGCGGTCTCCTGCATCGCGGTCATCCCCTTGCTCGCGCTGGGCGGGATGGTCACGTCTACCGGCTCCGGGCTTGCGGTCCCGGATTGGCCGGGGACGTACGGCGCGAATATGTTTTTGTTCCCGATCTCGCTGATGGCGGGCGACGCAAGGATTTTTCTCGAACACTCGCACCGCCTGTTCGGCGCGATGGTCGGGGTGTGCTGTGTGCTGCTGGCGATCTCGACGTTTGCGTCGCATCGCGGGCGCAGCGCCCGGGGCCTGCGCCTGTTCAGCCTCGTGCTGCTGGCGCTGGTGATCCTTCAGGGGTTGCTTGGCGCAGAGCGGGTGCGCTCGGGGATTGCCCAGGGCGTTGAGGTCGGCCCGCAAAGCTGGGGCGTCGCCCACGGCGTGCTGGCCCAGATCTTTTTCGCGCTGTTGGTGGCGTTTGCCGCCTTATGCTGGCCGCGTTACGAAACGTTTGGTGCCGGGGCTGCAAATCTCGCAAAGCCGCGCGGCCATGGCTTTGTCAACAAGGCCAGCGTGGCGCTGGTGGTGGCGATCTTTATCCAACTGGTGATGGGTGCTCTGTATCGCCACCTCGGCCAGATGCACGCGCTGTTCGCCCACGTGGTGTTCTCGCTGGTGGTGGTCGGGCTGGCGGTGGCCTGCGCGATGTGGATGCTGAGGCGCAAGGGCGAGGCCCGCGTTTACAAGACGCTCGGGCACGGCTTGCTGCACAGCGTGGGCTTCCAGTTCCTCATGGGGTGGGTGGCGCTGCTTCTAGTCATGACCGGCGCCGGCAAGCCCGCGATCGTGCTCCCCGATGAGCTTCAGGCGGCGGAGGCGATCACCACTGAGGTCGCGGTGAAGGCGTTGGTTCGCACCATCCATCAGGCGAACGGGGCGGTGCTGCTGGCGCTGGCGGTGCTGGCGGTGGTCTGGCCGCGGCGGATCGGTGCCCAGACTGCGAGCGAGGCGGCTGAGCCGGCTGATCCGGCCCTTGCCCGCCCGGCCTGAAACGGCGACAAGTCGCAACCTTAAGGGCATTTCGCCCGATAATGAAGGTAAGCCCGATGCCTCGCACGCGCGGCAATACGCTCGCTGCGACCGGCGTTGATCTGGCGTCACCACTCACCCGGCAAGCTTGCGCAAGCGGAGATCCCCCATGCAGCCGAATATCTCCACCCGCAACGACGCACCCGCGAGCACGCCAACGCGGGTCAGCGACTCGATGAGCACGTTCAACCGCAAGAGCTTCGGCTTTGAAGAAGCGCGCCACCTGCTGTGGCGGGCCGGCTTCGGCGGCACCGCCTCGCAGATCAACACGCTGGTGGGCTGGGGCCTGCTGAAGTCCGTGGATTATCTCGTGGATTATGAGAAGATCTCGTGGGAGAAGAAAGACCAGGAGTTCCGCTCGGACATCATGGGCCCGCCCACGCCGGAGCAGCGCCGCCAGGCCGACACGGCTCGCAGGATGTCCAACGGAATCGAGAAGGAAACGGCACTGGCGAAGATCCGCGTGATGCGTCAGAACGCCGAGCAGGACGATCGTGCGCAGATGCGCGAGGTGCAGCACTGGTGGCTGACGCGGATGATCGAAACTCCCCGACCGTTGGAGGAGAAGCTCACGCTGCTGTGGCACGGGCACTTTGCCACCAGCTACCGCACGGTCGAAGACAGCTACCACATGCTCAAGCAGAACAACTTTCTGCGCCAGAACGCCAGCGGAAACTTCGGCGATCTGCTCTTTGGCATCATCCGCGACCCGGCGATGATCGCGTATCTGGACAACAACGACAGCCGCAAGAACCGGCCCAACGAGAACCTTGCGCGTGAGCTGATGGAACTCTTCGGCCTGGGCGTGGGCAACTACACCGAGCAGGACATCAAAGAGGGCGCACGGGCCCTCACCGGCTTCACGTTCAAGGACGACTCCTTCGCCTTTGAACGCAACAACCACGACCCGAATCCCAAGACGATCCTCGGGCGCAGCGGCCCGATGGACGGCGACGACTTGGTGAAGGCGATCCTGCAGAAGCGCGAGTGCGCGCAGCACTGCGCCACCAAGCTCTATCGGTTCTTCGTTCACGACTTCCCCAGCGGCCGCAAAGCGATTGATGAATCGGCGCGTCGGGTGATCTCGGACATGACCTCGCAGTTGCTGGGCAATCGCTACGAGCTTCGCCCGGTGCTGAAGCGCCTGTTCATGAGCCAGCACTTCTACGAGTTGAGCCACCGCAACGAGCAGATCAAGAGCCCGACGCAACTGGTCGTCGGCGCTGTGCGGTCGATGAACACGCCGGTGCGCGACCTGTCGCGCGTGTGCGACGCGATGGGTCGGATGGGCCAGGACATCTTCTTCCCGCCGTCGGTCAAGGGGTGGGACGGCGGGCGCGCGTGGATCAACACCGCGACGATGTTCGTCCGCCAGAACATCATGGTCTTCCTGTTGACGGGCAAGCGCCCCGAAGGCAAAGACCCGCTGGCGAACGACGACCGCTTCAACGCTCAGGCGATGCTGGCGCAGCTTCGCGACGCGTACCCGGAGATGAGCGAGAACAACCCCGGCGCGACGCTCGACGCAGTGCTCCGCTTCACCATCGGACGCACCCAGCCCGCGGGGCGCGCCGAGCTGGACCGCTTCATGGCGTCGCAACGCGGCAAGGACCTGAACACCTCGATCACCGAGCTGCTGCTACTGATTACTGCGATGCCTGAGTATCAGTTGTGCTGAGAGGACGGCAATCGGGAATCGGGGAGGACGGCAATCGGCAATCGCTGGAGTCGGGAATCGGGAATCGTGGAAGGCAGGACGTAAAGAGCCGAAGACCCAACGCCGCGACTCGAACCCGCAACTTGCTTTCTCTTCTTCCCTCGATCCCTTCGTCCCCTGATCCCTCGATCCCTTTCCTGTCTTTTCCTCGATCCCTTGATCCCTTCCCTCACGATCCCTTCCCCCTGCGGAGCTTCCCCATGTCTCACGATGCACTGAGCGCGTTTACCCGGCGCGAGTTTGTACGCTCGGGATTGGTGTTGGCCAGCGCCAGCGTGATGCTGCCCAGCTTCATCACGCGCTCGGCTTTGGCGATGGCGCCCAAGGACGGCGTGACCAGCATCGCGGGCGTGCCCGACGAGCGCGTGCTGGTGGTGATCCAGCTCTCTGGCGGCAACGACGGGCTCAACACCGTGATCCCGTACATGGACGCGGGGTACGCCAAGGCGCGCCCATCGATCGGGTTGAAGGCCGACAAAGTGCTGAAGCTGAGCAAGAGCGAGGTGGCGTTTCATCCGTCGATGGCGGGTGCCGCGGACTTGTATAACGATGGGATGCTGAGCGTGATCCAGGGCGTGGGGTATCCGAACCCGAACCGCTCGCACTTCAAGAGCATGGACATCTGGCACACCGCCGACACCACCGCCAGCGGCGACGGCTGGCTGGGGCGGTACTTCGACAGCGAGTGCTGCGGCTTTGGCAAGGGCGAATCCGGCAGCGCCGAGCGAACCATCAAGAGAGACGCGAACCCGCAGGTGGGCATTGCGATCGGGCGCGAGGCACCGCTGGCGATGAAGGGGCGCGTGATCATCCCGATCAGCTTCGAATCCGCCGACCTCTTCCGTTGGACGGGGCGCGACGTCAACGAGAAGCTGGGCGATCCATACGCCCGCATCGCGAGCGCGGAGGCCGGCGCGAACACCGACCCGGATAGCAACGCGGGCTTCCTGACGCGCACGGCGCTCGACGCGCAGGTGAGTAGCGCGACGATCCGCAGGGCGGTCTCGACCAAGGCACGCGTGAACTATCCAGATGGCGAACTCAGCCGCCAGCTTCAGATGGTCGCCAGCATGATCGCGGCGGGGCTGAAGACGCGCGTCTACTACGTCTCGCTGGGAGGCTTTGATACCCACTCTGGTCAGGGCAACGAGAACGGACGGCACTCGAACCTGCTGCGGTTCTTCTCGGGCGCGCTTCGCGCGTTTTATGCCGACCTCAAGGCCCAGGGCAACGACACGCGCGTGCTCACCATGAGCTTCAGCGAGTTCGGTCGGCGCGTCGGCCAGAACGCCAGCGGCGGCACCGACCACGGCACCGCGGCGCCCATGTTCCTGGCTGGCCCGATGGTCAAGCCCGGCGTCTTCAACCCGCACCCCTCGCTGACGGACCTTGACCAGGGCGACCTGAAGTACAGCGTCGACTTCCGCACGGTCTATGCGAGCGTGCTTGAAAAGTGGCTGAAGACCGACAGCAAGGCCATCCTCGATGGGACGTTCAAGCCCGCCGACGTGCTCAAGACAGTCTGAGCGTTCGTGAGGCGGAGCTTTCGCGCCGGATCGCACGCGATGCGTGGTATGCTGGGGGCGTGTCGCTGCGCTATTGGCACAAACTCGCGCTGCTCATGGCCCTGCTCGCGCTGTCGGGCGTGATCCTCACGGCGTCGTACGCGCACGTTCTGAGCCGACAAGCCATGGCTCGAAGCGAAGTGGAGCAGCATGCCCTGGCCAAGGCGCTGCTGAGCAGCGCGGCAGAGTTGGTCGGGCGGGCGCTGCCGACCCTGGACTCACCAACGAAGGCCGCGAACGACGCGGAGGCAACCGACCCACTGGCAGCCGCGGCGACCAGCTTTGTGCAACCGCTGTTTCGAAACTCCACTTTCGCCGAATCCCAGATCGAGCGCCTGTGGGTCTGCCGCGCTGAAGGTAAATCGGTGATCGCCGTGTTCACCCAGTCGCCCGGGGCAAGCGACAGCACGCAGCCCGGCTCGGGTGAGGACCAAGCACTGTCCGTTGAACTGCAAACGCACTTGCTGGGGCAAATCTCAAAGCCGGGCAAGGGCTCGCCCACCAACGTCACTTCGAAGTTTGGAAGCGGTGAGGGCCTGCATCTGCATCACCCGGTGCTGGACAAGAGCGGCAAGTTCGCGGGTTGGATCCTCGCGAAGATGGCAACCCTCAGCAATGACCGCCTCGACTCAGCGCGTGCCAGCCTGGTCACGTTTGCGATCTCGCTGTGCGCTGTTCTGATGGTGGCCAGCGGCGTCGCTGCGTGGATGTTTGGGCGTCGCATGCGTGAGCTGGGGGCGGCGCTCACGCGCGTTGGCGATGGGCACAGCGACGTACACCTTGACGATGAGTCAGCGGACGAGATGGGCGACCTGGCGAGAGCCGCGAATCACACGGCTCGCACGCTGCGCGAGACCAATGACCTGCGCCGCTCGATGCGGCTGGCGGAGTTGGTGCAGCGGGCACTGCTGCCGGCCAAGCCGCCGACGCTCCCGGGTGTCCAGATCGCGCACTTCTGCGATTACTGCGACGAGGTTGGCGGCGACTACATCGACTACATCCCGGTGGGCGATGGCGACAGGCCCGACGGCTGGGCGGTGGTGGTGGGCGATGGCACAGGTCACGGCGTGGGGGCCGCGCTGCTCATGGCGACGGCGCGCTCGGTTTTGCGCACGCACGCGCTGCGCTTCAGCGAGCTGGCCCAGAGCGTCGGGCTCATCAACCGGCGCATCTGCGAGCAGGTTCCCGACGGCAAGTTCGTCACGCTCTTCATGCTCGTCTTCAGCGCTGATGCTTGCCGGATTTGCTGGCTCAGCGCCGGTCACGACGAGGCCATCCTCTTTGACCCGCTGAGTAACGACTTCTCCGAGCTGCGCGGCAGCGACGTTCCCCTAGGCGTCGAAGCCTCGTGGGAGTTCACCCATCACACCCGCCAGAGCGCGCTCGCTCGCGGCAGCGTCATCGTCATCGGCACCGACGGCATCTGGGAGATGCGCAACGCCGGCGAGGCGATGTTCGGCAAGGACCGGCTCAAACGCGTGATCCGACGCGCGGCCGGGGAAACCGCCGACAACATCGGTCGCCAGATTCTCGAAGCTCTCCACCAACACCGGGGCGAGATGCCGCCGCAGGACGACGTGACGTTCGTCGTGTTGAAGATGGACGGGTGAATCTGCCTCACGGCCGCTTGCCCCTCTCCGTTCACCGTTGAACGTTTGCCAAAAATAGAAAAGCCCGATCAACGGGCTTTCAGAAAGTCTCAGAATGTTTGATTCGATCAGCCGTTGATCGACATGACCTTCACCTTGGTATAGGTCTGGCGGTGGCCGGTCTTCTTCTTGAAGCCCTTGCGGCGACGGAACTTGTGGATGAAGATCTTGTCGCCCTTGACCAGCGGCTCGATCACTTCAACCGTCACGCTCGCGCCGGTCAAATACGGCACGCCGACGCGCCCGCCCGCGTCACCCTCACCACCCAGCGCCAGGACCAGCGAGTAAGTGTGCGACTCGCCCTTGGCAGCCAAGCCCTCCTTGAGCAGATCGACGAGCATGATCTCGTCTTTTTCGACCATGCGCTGGCCGCCGCCTTCAACAATTACTGCGTACATAGACAAAGCTCCAAACCGCACGGACGGGGGGTCTCAGACGTCGAGGCAAACGCGCCGCGACCGGACCGGCTTCACAGGGCCCACTTTGTGCCGGGAAGGATGATAGGCGGAAGGTCGCTCAAAATCGATCGGGCTGAGCGGGGGCCGACCATCCACACTTGGCCTCATCCCTTCGCCGCGGCCGTCGCCTCGCGATCGCGACCCTGGCGTTCGGAGCGCTTGCGGGCGCCCTCGTCCAGCAGTCGCTTGCGCATGCGGACGCTCTTGGGCGTGATCTCGACCAGCTCGTCGTCTTCGATATATTCCAGCGCCGCTTCCATGCTCATCTTGCGCGAGCCCTTGAGCACGACCGTCGCTTCCTTGGCGCTCACGCGGAAGTTGCTGAGCTGCTTCAAGCGGATGATGTTCACGGGGATGTCGTTGTCGCGGTTGTGCTCGCCGATGATCTGGCCCGAGTACACCTTCTGCTGCGGCTCGACGAAGAGGAAGCCGCGATCGGAGAGGCCTTCGCAGGCATAGGTCGTGACATCGCCGCCGTCCGTGGCGATCATGACGCCCTGGGCGCGATGGACGGTCTCGCCGTGCGCGGGGGCGAACTTCAGGAACGAGTGATGCATGATTCCTTCGCCCTGCGTCGCAGTGAGGATCTTGCTTCGCAAACCGATGAGCCCGCGGCTGGGCGCCTCAAACTGGAGGTGCGTCAGCGTATCGGAGCGCTGGTCCATATTTTTGAGTTCGCCGCGCCGACCGCCGACAAGCTCCATCACGGCGCCGACGCTGGTCGGCGGCACGTCGATCACGAGCAGCTCGATCGGCTCGCAGAGCACGCCGTCGATGTCCTTCATGATAACCTCGGGCTTGCCGACCGAGAGCTCGAAGCCCTCGCGGCGCATGGTCTCCAGCAGGATGCCCAGGTGCAAAAGGCCGCGCCCGCTCACTGCGAACTCCTCGGCGCTTCGGCCCTGGCCGACGCGCATGGCGACGTTGGTCTGACACTCGCGCTCCAACCGATCGCGGATCTGGCGGCTGGTGACCTTGTCGCCCTCCTGCCCGCCAAATGGCGAGTCGTTGACGCGGAACACCATCGTGATCGTCGGCTCGTCGACTGTCACCGGGGGCAAGGGCAGCGGCGCGCTGGGCTCGCACAGCGTGTCGCCGATGTCCACCGACTCCAGCCCGACCACGGCGCACAGATCGCCGGCGTGTACCTCATCGGCCTCGACCCGCCCGAGGCCCTGGAAGCGATAGAGCTTGCCGACGCGGCTGGTCACCTGCTTGCCGTCCTTCTGCTTGATGCTGACGACCTGCTGGCCCGGCTTGATCACGCCGTTGTACACGCGTCCGATGCCGATGCGCCCGACGTAATCTGAATAGTCCAGCGTGGTCACGAGCATCTGCAGGCTCGCGTTCTTATCGTCCTTAGGTTGCGGAACGTTCTTGCAGATCGCCTCGAACAGCGGGCGCAGGTCGCCCTGGAACCCCGCGACCGCCTCATCGACGTTCGCGGTCGCCCAGCCCTCGCGGGCGCTGGTGTAGATGACCGGGAAGTCCATCGCGATCTCGTCAGCACCCAGCTCGATCAGCAGGTCGAAGACCTCGTTGTGTACCGTCGCGGGGCGTGCGCCGGGCCGGTCGCACTTGTTCACGACCACCAGCGGCTTGAGCCCGAAGCCCAGGGCCTTGCCCAGCACGAAGCGCGTCTGCGGCATCGGCCCGTCGAACGCATCGACGAGCAAGAGCACGCCGTCGGCCATGCGCAGCACGCGCTCGACCTCGCCACCGAAGTCGGCGTGGCCGGGGGTGTCGATGATGTTGATGAGAACCTGCTCGCCCTTCTCCGGCCCGTCGGTGGGCACGTAGCGGACGGCGCAGTTCTTGGCGAGGATGGTGATGCCGCGCTCGCGTTCGAGCGGGTTGCTGTCCATGATCAGCCCGTGCTGGCCGCCCTGAAGCTTCTCGAGCTCACCGGCGCGAAACTGCCCACTCTGGAAGAGAAGCTTGTCAACGAGGCTGGTCTTGCCGTGGTCAACGTGGGCGATGATGGCGACGTTGCGGATGCTATGAAAGTCAGACATAAATGGGCTCAGAAGTTCGGGCCAAGAAAGGCGGCCGGGAAGTGCAGATCAGAGAGGAAAGACAAGGTCAGAGCGGTGGGTGCCGACGAAGGGAGAAACGAGAGCAGAGAGCCAGAGAACGCGGCAGATTGACCGCCGGCAGCGGGCGAATCTTCAACTGAAAATCACGCGCCGACGCCGGCCAAAGGCCGATTCGGCGGCTCCCAGACCGCCCGCGGCCGGGAACAACCCCGTACGCGGCGCACTCTGAAGCGGTTGGCTTGCTGACGCCGACCACGCGCGATGCACCCCTGCCCGCCAAAACGCTCGCTCAGCCCATTCTAGGCTCGCGACACACCACTAAGGCTTGGACGCGGGCTCACTGGTGAGTTGGATGCGTAGACGCAGATGCACCTCGGCCCGCCCCGCCCCCCAAACACCCGCCGGAACCCCCGCATCCCCGAGAGCGCTGACGTTGGATTCCACCCACGCATCCCACGACACGCCGCTGACTGCCGAGAGAAGCGCGCCGGGCGGCGTCGCTGGCCCGAACATGATCGGGATCGCCTGGCGTACTGGCGCGACGCTGAGCATCGCCCGCGACAACCAGACCCGCGACGCGCCGTCGGCAACCAGCGCCGCCCGGATCTGGCTCGAGAGCTTCTCCGCCGCGGCTCGCTCTCGCTCGATTGACGACACATCGCTGATCGCACCTTCCCTCAGGCCCTGCCCCCCGCCTTGTGCGCAGATCGAGCCGACGCCCCAGCCGTCCTGAACGCCCCACCACGCCGGGGCTCGGTCGGACAGCAATCGAAGATAAAAACTCCCAATCGCCGGACGGATGAGCGTCGAGCGCGCCGCACCAGCGGGCAGATCGTCAAACTTCAGGTCGCGCCCGGGCGCGAACGATGCGGGCCCGCTGACTCGCGCCGTTTCAAACACCGACGCGAGCTTGGTCATCACTGCGTCAAGCCCCGGGGCACCGCTGGCGTTCTGGACGCCCGGCGGACGAGCGTCGCAAAGCTGTTGTGCAAGCAGCAATCGCCACGCCGTCTGGCCGTCGGCGCGGGTTACGTCCGTCGCCGGGTGAACGCCCATCACTGAGATGGACCCGACGCATTCGCTCATCGCGCGCCGGACCAGCGCGCTGGCCGGGGGAACGCCGATCGTCTGCACCGGGTCTTCGCTCCCCTGAAACACCTCGATCAACGTTGAGCCGCTCTCGGGGGTGAGTTCGCTCAGCAGCGCATCTGGTGTGCGAGGAACGGTGGTGGCGAGATCTGTCGCGCCGGCCCAGGTGGCGAGTCCTTGAAACTCGATGCGGTCGGCGTTGGAGTGGGCCGCGAGCACGCCAAACTCTCCCCAGCCCGCGAGCCGCTCGATGACGACCGCCAGCGCGCCGGTCGTGACTTCCTTGACCAGGGTGCGATACGCGTCGGTGTGGCCGACTCGCGTGATCTTGCCCACGTCTGGCGCGCGGGCGTTGTTGGCGGCGGCGTCCACGCTTGCAAGCGGCAGCGCGATATTGATCGGCTCGCCCGCGAGCACCGGCGCGATGGACTGCAACGCGGCGAGCCCCACGCCATCGATGGCCGCGGGCACCGGAACCCCGGGGCCGACAGCCGTCGGCGTGACGCTTGAGGGCACCAAGACCCACCAGAAGCCGCGCTCGGTCGCGATCGCGCCGGCGTTCGCGCCCGCGCCAGGAGGCAGCGGCTTGCGGATGAACATTACCAGCAGGTCGCCGTTTTCCATCGCCAGCACTGCGTGCCCGGTGATCGTCGCGCGCGGCGCGAACTCCAGCCGCTGTCGCACGCGCTGCTCGGTGGCCTCGCTGGCCTCGCCGATGAGGGCCCACACCTGCGGGCGCGCGTCGTCGCGCCGGTCGATCGGCGTTAGGCCCTCGTGCTGCTCGATGAAGATCAGTCCCGAAGCCCCGCCAAAGAGCGCATCAAACGCCTCGCCGTCCGTCCAGCCAAGGCTTGATGACAAGTGCGACCAGCTTCGCGCCGTCGCTGGCATCGCGAGCGTCGAGATCGAGGCCCACGACTTAGCGCTCTCGCCCACGGCTCGTCGAATCGCTTCACCCGAGGGAATCAACACCGCTCTTCGCACGCTGGGCGGCAGCCCCGCCGCCAGGTGCAACACGGTGCGCACGTCATGGGCAACGTTCTCGTTCTGTGCGTCCTGAGCGCGTGCCGCGACACCGCCGATCAGGACCGTCGCCAGTGCCAGCACCACACGCACGCCGGAGCGCAAACTCTCACCCAGTCGCTCACTGGACCGCCGCGCCATGTCCCTGACGAACTGCATCCCAAGATCGTACCGACACGCTGCCGATGCGATGCAGCCCGAGAACATCGCTTGAGCTCGAACGACGCGTTGCGCAGCAGTGCGACGCGCGCGAAGCGCCGCGTCCGATGCCTAGCGCCCAGTGCCCGGTGCCCAGTGCCCAGTGCCGAATGTCCAACGCGCAGGCACGGAAATGAAAAACCGGCCCACTCCTTGGAGCGGGCCGGTCGAGTTTTCAGAGGATTTCAAGCGAGCGACGAGACGTGCTTCCGGTCAGATCAGAACATGATCTGGAACTGAGCACGGATCGCGGCCTCGATGCTCTTGCTGGTGCCTTGGAGGCCCAGGTTGCCGCCGCTGAGGTTGAAGATGTTCTGCAGCGCCGGGTTCTGGGCACCTTGGAACTGGCCGGTGGGGTTCAGGCTCAGCAAGCAGTCGAGCGTGAACTTGGCGGCGTGATCAGCGAAGTAGTGGGTGTAGCCGAAGGTGACGAAGTTGTAGGTGCTCGGGCGGAGGCTGGAGTTAGTGCCGGCCTGCGGGGCGACCTGGTTCACGCCGCTGCTGCGAGCGAGATAGAGGCCGTCGTAGCGGACGAAGGCCTCAGACTCGTTGTTCCAGCGGTACGCACCCTGGGCCATGACGCCCCAGTTGTGCCCGCTACCACGAGCGAAGCTGTTCGGGCCGCGGAAGCGAGCGTAGCTGCCGTAGACGGCGGCCATCGCGGACCAGCCGCTGTCCTCGAACTGGGCGTCAGCGGTCCAGTTCAACGCATCGGGGTACACAGTGCCGGCGCCATTTTCGACGGGGCCCTTGCGAGCCTGCTGCCAGTTGACAGCGCCGCCAAGGCCGAACGCCTGCTTGTCGGTGGGCTTGCTGGTGGCGTCGCGGAGCTGGTCACGCGTGCCGGTGACGGTCCAGTCAGCGCGGCCGCCGACGCTGTAGGCAGCCTGGCCACCGATCGGGAAGCCAGCGGCGGTCGCGCCGCCGAGACCGGTCTGGTTGCTGTTAAAGGGAGTGTTAGCGCTGTTGAAGCCGTCGTCAATCTGGGCCGAGAACAGCAGCTCTTCGGTGCGGTAGCCGAGCTCGATACCCTGGACGCGACCGGCGTTGAAGAACGCATCGGTCACCGAGCGCTCAGAGCCCATGATCTGGGTGTCGCTCATGATCTGCTCGCGGCTGAAGCCCTTCTTAAACTGGCCACCCTTGATGTACCAGTTGTCGTCGAGGGCGTAGGTGATAAAGATGTCGTCGTTGGTGACGGCGCCGTTGCCAGAAGAGATCAGGCGGATGTTGAACTTGAGGTCGGGGTTGACGATGTGCCCGTCAAAGGTCACCGCAGTGCGACGGTTGCTGAAGCCGGACTGGAACGAGGTGTCCGAGCCCTGGCCGCTGCCGTTGCTGCCGGGCTCGCCCGCCACGCCGTCTTCATCGCGGACGTTGACGGTGTAGCGGAACTGGGTGAAACCGCTGAAGTTCAGGCGGAACTTGTTGTCAGCGGAAGCGAGGAAGAACTTGCCATCGCGACCGGCCGCGGCGCCGCCCTGGAGCAACGAGGAGCGGGTCTGGGCGTCGGCGTTCATCTCAGCAACGATCGCACGGACCTGGTCGGCCGTGAGGCCGTCGGCCAGAGCAGCGCTGGTGAGCGTTGCGCCGGCCAGAAGGCTCAAAAACTTCGCGTACTTCATGTGAAACTCCTTGAAATCCGAGGCGGCCTTGTCTCTGTTCGGAACGCTCCGCCTCGTGGCGCTCCGCCTGTTTTGGAACCTTCGCTGTGCCGGGCCCCACGCCCGGCATGCGTCACTTGCGTCAATCGCACTCCTCGGCTTCGCTCGACTCGCGAGCACGTTCCGGGCAGTGGGGCCAACTCTACCCGGTCTGCTTAGTGAATGCAAACCTGGCACCCCGGAATGTTGGCAAACACCAACTTCCGCCTCTTGCCCTATCGGCCCGGTTTGCTAGTGATCACCAGCTTTTCTTCCGAATCCAACTTAAAGGTGTAGAGTTGCGTTCGGTTCGTGAACCCCTCACGGTCGGCGAACGGCGATGCCAGGGGTCCGAATCAAACCGGGCGCGCGTGCCGCCGCGATCTGAGCGACCCTTTTTATTCGGAGGATGTTCGTGATCCCCACTCGACGAATCCTGGTGGTCGAAGACGAGAAAGACCTGGCGGAGCTGGTCGCGTTCAACCTCAAAAAACACGGCTTTCAGGCTCAAACCGTCGGCGACGGCGGCTCCGCCCTCCGGGCGGTCGCGGCGCAACTGCCTGACCTCATCATCTTGGACGTCATGCTCCCGGTAATGTCCGGACTTGACGTCGCTCGTCAGCTTCGTACAAACCCCAAAACTGCGACGATGCCCATCCTCATGCTCACCGCCCGCGGCGACGAGACCGACCAGCTCGCCGGCTTGTCGGTTGGGGCCGACGACTACGTCACGAAGCCTTTTTCTATGAAAGTTCTGTTAGCGCGCGTGACCTCGCTCCTCAGGCGAACCCCTGGAAACGACACCGACGGCTCGATCCTCACCATCGGCCCCATCACCGCCGACCTCGGCGCCCACATGATCATGGTCGACGGCCAGGACACCAAGCTCACGCTCACGGAGTTCAAACTCTTGGCGGCGCTGCTCGGCGCACCCAAGCGCGTGCTCTCGCGCAACGAGTTGATCTCGCGCGTCATGGGACCGGGCGTGGTCGTCACCTCGCGCACTATTGATGTCCACGTCGCGGCGCTTCGCAAAAAACTCGAACGTGCCGGGAGCATGATCCGGACGATTCGCGGCGTGGGTTACCAACTGCTCGACGCCCCGCCGGGGGCGAGCCGAGCGCCGGTGACCGAGCCCGCCGCGAGCCCGATCTCTGGTTAAAGCGGTGCCCGGGCTGGAAGTTCGACGTCAAGCGAACGCGAGCACTCTCGCCAGATGCGACGCCGACGCACCGTGGGATCGAGAGAACCGTCGTGCTTGCTGGGGACTGCTTTTCAAGCCAGCGGGGCGCACGCGGTGTCTGGTGTGTAAAGTCACTTCTCACGTGCCGATCGGCGTGCGGGCCCTGGCCTGACCGATCGACCATGTTGCAGTCGCCATGAACACCCGCCATTTACTGTGGTCGATGATGTCGGTTTGGGCCGGGCTCGGGCTCGCGGTGGCGAGCGCTGCGACCATTCGGCCTGTCGGTCTGGGCGTGGCACTGGGGCTCGGCGCGGGGATCTTGCCGTCGATCGTGCTGGTGGCCCGAGATCGGCGGCAGCAGCGCCGCTTGCGGACCCTGGCGGGCGAGGCGCGCCGGCTGTTGTCGATGACTTCGCCGGTCTCCGGACCGACCGGGGCGCTCCCACCGGGATCGGCGGCGGACGCTGGCGCGATCGACGAGCTGCGCGCGGCACTCAACGCGCTGGGCGATCGGATGAGTCGCCAGATCAAAGAGCTGCTGAAGAAATCTCGCAACCTCGAAGCGCTGATCGACGGGCTGCCCGAGCCGGTCATCGTCACCGGCGATGGCGATCGCGTGCTGCTCTGCAACCGAGCGGCGGAGCGGCTGGTCTCGCTCGAGCCGGGGCAGATGACCTCGCGCAGCGTGCGCGAGCTCTTTACTCGCGCGGAGCTGCTGGCCCTGCACGACGCGGCCCGCCAGGGCGAGCAACGCCGCGCCCAGATCAGCCTCACTACCGCCACCGGCCAACGCACGTTCGAGGTTGGCGCCTCGCCCCTGCCCGCGGCGTGGGGCGAGGGCGTCTTCGGTGCCGTGCTCGTGCTGCGCGACGTGACGGACCTGGCCCGGGCGGTCGAGAAGCAGCGCGAGTTTGTTGCCAACGCAAGCCACGAGCTGCGCACGCCGGTGGCGGCGCTGCGGATCGCAGTCGAGACCCTGCAGGATTCATTAGGCAATGAAGACGGCGCGATTCGCGAGCGGTTCCTGGGGATCTGCGCCGCGCACGTGCAGCGCCTGGAGGACATGATCCGCGACTTGCTAGACCTCTCGCGCGCCGAGGCCCAGCAACTGCCCGTCCGCCCCGCGACCATCGACTTCGCCGACCTTGAGCACTCGCTGCGCCTGGTCTTCGAGCCGATCTGTGGCGAGCGCTCGCTGCGCTTGAAGTTTGCGATCGATGAAAGCCTGGCGGGCAGCCGCACGGACCCGAAGCTGCTGCATCTGATCGTGCGCAACCTGGTGGACAACGCGACGAAGTTCGCACGCGAGCAGACCGCGATCTCCGTCCGCATGAAGCTCGCCACCGGCGGAGCGGCCAGCGCCGGCGCGAGCCAGGGGCTCGCGGTGCTGGCGTCAAACGGCAACCCCGCGCCCGGGACCACAGCGAGCGCAATGGCGAACCCGGCGCAGGGCGTGCAGGGCGCAGAGCACGCGTCGCCCGATCGCGCTCGCATGGTCATCGAGGTGCAGGATCGGGGCCAAGGCATCCCGCTCTCCCAGCAGGAGCGCGTCTTCGAGCGCTTCTATCAGGTCGACACCGCGCGCACCGGCGTCACCGGGCGGCGCGGCTCCGGGCTCGGGCTTGCGCTGGTCAAGCACGCGTGCATCGCGCTCAACGCAGACATCACGCTCGACTCGGTCTGGGGCGCGGGGACAACGGTGCGCGTGACGATCCCCGTCGACTTCGCGGTCCCCGCCGGAAGGTAACTCTGCATGACCACGCCATCGCGCAGCGCGCACTCGAACGCCCCGCCCAGCGCAAGCGCGCTGCTCACGCTGGTGATCGAGAACGCAAACCCCGGCAGCGTGTTGGGGGCGGGCGACCTCGGCCCCGCGAGCGTTGCGCTGGGGTGGATTGATCAGAGCGAGGCGACGCTGATCCACGCCGAGGCGATCGGCGCATCAACGCGCAGCGAGGATGATCTGGTCAGCGCAATCGCGCGATGCTGCGATCACGCGGCGGTCGACCGACGTCAGATCCGGCGCGTCGGCGTTGACATCGGCCCGGGCGGCTATACCGCCCTGCGCATGGCGGTGGCGGCGGCGAAGATGATCGCGCTGGTCACCGGCGCAGTTTGTGTCGGCGTTCCCTCCGCTGAGGTGTGCATCGAGTCGCTGCGCGAAGCGCCGGCGGATGGAGCGAGCGCGCCGACACGCGGCGGAGCGCCGGAACGCCCGATCATCGTCGTGCTCGCGACCAAGGGTGCCAGCGCCTACGTCACGCGCTGGCCAAGCGCCGAGCCCGGGCAGGTGATGACGTGGGCCGACGTGCGATCTTCGCCGGGCTTCAGTAGCGCGCTGCTGCTGATGGATGAGCACGCGCCGGCGGAGTGGCACCAGGAGGCCGAGTCGCTCGGCGCGGCTGTGCGCCCGCCGCGGTTTGACGCCGTGTCGCTGCTGCGCTGCGTGGCGCGAAGCGCCAGCACCGATCAGTTGACTGATGCCGGGTCGCTCGCGCCGCTCTACGCGCGCGAGCCGGAGGCGGTGACAATCTGGCGGCAGCGCAAGGACACGCAGAAGCGCTGAACGCGCCCCGGTCTTGACAAACTCACTTGGTAGGGACGGGCTCTTGCGTCGGCGCCGCCCCGTCAACCGGTGCGCCGAGCATCGGCGCTGCGCCCGCGGGCGCGGCGCCAGCCGCGGCTTGCTCTTCGAGTTGCTTCTTGCGGGCGGACTTGAGCGCGGTGACGCCGATGAACGCCGCGATGACCAGCACCAGGGCGTAGACGAATCGCGACTTGCTCGTCTGCAACGCCACACCCATGATGCCGAACGCCCCGCCCATCGCATAGAGCACGGTCACGGCGCCCTTGACCCCGAGCATGCGCTTGAGGATGTGGTGCAGGTGGTTATCGTCGGCGGCGCTGATTGACTGGCCCGCGAGCTTGCGCCGCACGATGGCCAGCGAGGTGTCAATGATCGGCACCGCAAAGATGATCAGCCCGCAGAGCACCAGGTTGGTGCGCCCGGTATCGCCCAGGGTCAGCACGATCACGATGATCAGGTAGCCGAGCATGAGCGAGCCAGAATCGCCCAGGAAGATCGAGGCGGGGTTGAAGTTGTGCGGCAGGAAGCCGAGGCACGAGCCCATGAGCGCCAGGCACAGGACAATCCGCGCGGCGTCGAGACGCCCGTGGTCGTAGCTGGCCAGCGTCAGCGCGATGACCAGCAACGCGGCGCCTGCGATGACGGAGATGCCGGAGCAGAGCCCGTCGAGCCCGTCGATCAGGTTGATGGCGTTGCACGCGCCCAGGACGAAGACCGCGATGACCGCGGTGCCCGTCCAATAGATGATGTCCAGGTGAATGCTGCCGCCGATCAACGGCACATTCATGGGGAGCGAGATGTTGATGATCCAGTTGAGCGGGTCGGCGAGCGAGTCATTGACCAGCGCGCCCGCGCCGGTGAGCACCTGCTGGGCGACCTTGACGCCGACATCTTCCATCGCGAGCGCCGCCGCCGCGATCAGCATCCCGCCGATCTTCTGCATGGGTGTGACGTTGATCACGTCGTCCAGCAGGCCGATGAGCATGATGATCGTGAGACCGACGAGGATCGACATCGGCACCAGGACGACCGTCTCGTCGGAGTTCAGGTGCGCAAGGTTGGTGATCTTGTGCCAAGTCAGCAGGTGGTGATAGCGCTCGGCGTACGAGAACCCGATGCCCGCCACGATCCCCAGGTACACCGCGATGCCGCCCAGGTAGGCGATCGGCAGCTTGTGCATCTTGCGGGCCTCGTTGGGCCGGTCGATGATGCCGTTGGAGATGGCCAGGCGGCGCATGATCGGCGTCGCGAGGATCGTGACGATGAAGCTGACAATGAAGACGCCGATGTACCCGTTGAAGATGTCCCAGAGATTTGTCGGCTGCGGGAGGCGGAGCGATTCCTCCAGCAAGCGCTGCTTGTCGGCAAGCGCGCCGATGTCCTGGGCGATCTGGCGCAGGCGCTCGGCGACCAGCGGGTTCGCGGTCGCGTCGCTCACGCCCGGGTTGTCAAGCACTGGCTGCATCACCGAACATTTCCCCTGAGTGGCGTCGCGGGAGCGCCAGGCGCGCCCGCGGGCCGAGCGCCAAGCTCCTCCGCAAGATCGGCGATCGTTCGCTCCAGCGTGAACTCCGGCTCGAAGCCGACGGCCCCTCGCAGGCGGGAAAGATCGGGCTCTCGCTGACGAAGATCCTCAAACGCGATCGAGTACGCCTGATCGTAGGGAATCAGCCGGACCTCGCTCGATGATGAGAGTGTGGTTTTCACTCGGTGGGCCAGGTCGATCATCGAGATCGAACGATCGCCCCCCACGTTCAGCACCCGCCCGATGCACGCGCCCTTCTCGAGCATCCGCGGCAGCACCGAAGCGACATCGCGCACGTCACAAAAACAGCGGGTCTGGCGTCCGTCGCCGTGGACCGTGATCGGCTCGTTTCGCAGCGCCGCGCCGACAAACCTGGGCAGGACCATGCCATAGTCCCCCACCTGACGCGGGCCGACGGTATTGAAGAACCGGGCGATGACGACGCGCAGGGCGTGCTGCTGGTGATACGCCAGAGCCAGATACTCGTCGATCGCCTTGCTGCACGCGTACGACCAGCGCGACTTGGTGGTCGGGCCGTAGGTGACGTCGTCATCCTCGCGAAAGGGGATGCGCTCGCTCTTGCCGTAGACCTCGCTGCTGCTGGCGATGAGCAGCGCGGCGCGCGGGCAGACCTGGTGAACGAAGCGCAGCAGCTCGCCCGTCTGCGCGACGTTCGTCTCGATCGAGCCGATCGGGTCATCAATGACCAGCTTGACCCCGACCGCCGCCGCCAGGTGATACACCTCGTCAAACGTCTCTCCGCCACCGGCGATCTCGCCGGCCAGCGTTGGGAGCGTCTGGCTCAGTCCGGCGCGGATGAACCGCAGGTCGGGCGCGGTTCCGGGCAGGTTCGTGTCGCGCCCGGTCGAAAGGTTGTCAACTACCGTGACGTGGTCGCCCCGCGCGAGCAGGCGATCGACGAGGTGCGAGCCGATAAACCCGGCCCCGCCGGTGACGAGGCAACGCCGACGCGCGAGATGGGGCGTTGGTTGATTCACGGACATCTGGAGCGATCAAACTCAAGGTCAGAGGGGAAACGTCGCAGCGTGAGAAACGAGCGGTGGCAGGGACTCAGCCGCGCCGCCCACGCGGCGAGACGTCCAAACCAGAGGCCCGTACCTTCACGAGTCCCGCCACGACGTGCGACCAGCGTACCCGGCAATGCCCGCGCCAGCGCTGGTCAAGAGTTGGGGCCGGCCTGATACTCGTACGCGGTCTTGATGTTCTCACGCATATACCCGCCCGAGCTGGCGCGCACGGCGTTGACGACGACGCCCAGGAGCTCGCCCTTGGAATCGCTGAGCTGATCGCGGAGGCGGGCGACGAGGCCGCGCTTCTCGCTGTTGGCGCGAACGACGAGCAACGTCGCGTCGCAGCGGTTGGCGAGGCCGACGCCGTCGCTCGAGACGACGCCCGGCGCGACATCGATGATGATGAGGTCAAACGACTCGCCAGCCTCGCGGATGATTTGCGACATCGAGTCGGTCGGCAGGCGCTCGGGGACAGCGCGATTGGCGCCCGAGCCGGCCGAGAGCAGCGAGAGGTTCTGGAACGCCGTGGCCTGCACGGCGCTCTTGAACTCCGCCTTGCGGGCCAGGACATCGGCGAGGCCCGGCCCCTCGCTGAGCTTGAGCACCTTGTGCAAACAGGGCTTGCGGAAGTTGGCATCCACCAGCAGCACGCGCAGCTCGCTGGCGGCGAAGCCCATCGCCAGGTTGGTCGCGGTGGTCGTCGCGCCCGAGCCGGGGTTGCCCGAGATCACCATCAGCGACTTGGCGCCGATCTGGTTCATGCGCTTGACCAAGTTGGCCCGAAGCTGCCGGAACCCTTCGCTCACGGCGCCCGTCGGCGCATCGCGAAACGCGGTCTCGACGTTGGCGGGGCGCGTCGGGTCTTCGCCCGCCAGCGGGATGATGCCCAGGAGCTTGAGACGCGGGATGACGCCGATATCGGCCGGCCCGCGGACGCGCTGGTCTAGCGCTTCGCGCAGGACGATGCCGGCGCCGGTGAGGCCCACCAACAACGCCACGCCGAGCGGGATCATGAATGTCAGTCGCGGGAACGACAGCGAGTCGGGCGTGCGCGGGGCCTCAAGGCGGCGGATGCGCCCGATGCGCTCGCCGCGCACGAGCTCGTCCAGGAGCTGAATCTCACGCAGGGCCGCGGAGATCTCGTCCAGGCGACGCCCGTTCCGCTCCTTGCTCTGCTGGATGTCGTCAAGGCGCTTGCGGGCCCCGGTGGATCGCTGCAGCTCAAGGCGGACCTCGTCGCGCTGGCGCGTCTGCTCCGCGAGGTTTACCTGTCCCTGGCGTAGCGATTGCTCGATGCTGTCCTTGTCCTCAAGGAAGATCTTCTCAAGCTCCTTGGCAAGCTCGGAGTTGAGCTGGGCCGTCACGGCGTCCACGCGCGTGCGCAGGGCGATGCGGTCCTTGTGATTCTCGCCATAGCCGCGCTGCGCGAACGACTCGTCCTCCGCGGTCAGGTCGTTCAGCCGTGTCTTCATGGACTGGATCACCGGCTGGCGCTCCGCCATCGAGCGCTGCACGTCGGAATACGCGATGCCGCCGTCGCGCTTGAGCTGCTCCTCGATGCGCTTGAGCGCCGTCTGGGCAAACTGAATCCGCTGGTCCGCGTCGGAGATCAACGAGTTCAGCACCATCTCGCGGTTGAGCAAGCCAGATGACTGCTCGCCAATCGCGGTGATCTTGTTCTTGTCGATAATCTCCTGCTCGTTTCGCGCCAGCGAGTCCAGCTCGGTCTGCATGCGCGAACGCTCCGCCTCCAGCGGGCCCTTGCGGTCGCCCGCGGCGTTGCGGTTGCGGTTGCGAAGATCCTCAAAGTACGACGAGTGTACCGCGGACGCGATGATCGCGACGTCGTCGCGCTCCGGCCCGCTCACCGACAGCTCCATGAGCGACGTGCCCGCGATCGCTCGCGCGCTGACCATGTCGCGCAGGCTGTTGACCGCGTCAGAGATCAGCATGACCTTCTGACCGGTCGAGGGGTCTTCCTTGTAGAACTTCTGCGCCCACTTGGTCTGCTCACGAAGCTGCGGGTTCCGCTCCACAGCGTCACGCAGCGTGCGGTCGGCCGTCAGCACGCGCGACTCGGTCATCGAGAAGCGCTCGAACTCTTCGCGATCGGTCGCCGCAGAGTCCGCTTCGAGCACCGATCGCACGGGCGGGAAGACCTGGTACGTCGAGGTCGAGCGCCAGACGGGGCTCGTGCGCTTGAGCACCTCGTTCGCGACCGCGCCCAGCGCTACGCCCGCGCTGCCCGCGACCACCAGCAACCACTTGTACTTGCGCAGGATGCGCACCGGATCGAGCGTGACCGTCGTCGGCGCACCGCCGCTGGCGGGGGGCGCCATACGTGCGGGAGCGTTCGCCAAGGCGTTGGGTCGGATCGGAATCGGTGCGGTCGTCATAATCAGTCCTTCGTTCGCACGGCGCGCGGCTCAGAGAGCGAGTCCGGCGACGTGATATCAATCGACTCGGAATCTCTTCTGCTCTTCCATCGGGCGTTCATCGCCCGCCCTTGCAATCCCAAACACAAACCGCCCGGTCTCCCGGATGGTCTGCCCCGGCAGATCGTCGTTTGTCAGGGGGCTGCGCGGGCCCGGTCCTCCAACTGCTTCATTTCGTCTCCGTACTGCTCAAGGATCCGCGGATCCTCATTTGCCCATGCGCGAACCTCGCGCAGCAGGCCCTCGGCCGAGGTGCGGTCCCCGCGAACTAATCGCAGATCGGCCAGGTGCAGCGTCGCGGGCGTTCGCGTGAGCGCGTCCTGGGCCAAGCCGCGCGAGCGGAGCAGCGACGCCTCCGCCTTGTCGTACTGCTTGAGCTTGAAGTACACCGAGCCGAGCGTGTCGGCATAACTCGGGTTGTCCTTCGCCGCCGCGAACGCCTTCTCCGCCATCGGCAGCGCTTCAGACGCGCGGTCCAGGTGCTTGGAGAGCAGGAAGGCGATGTTGTTCAAGAGCTTCGGATCTTCGGGCGTGATCTCCAGGCATCGCTGGAAGTACGTCGCCGAGCGCTCGTAATCCTTCTGCGCGTAGCGGATCTCGGCCAGTAGCGTCAGGCCCGCGAGCTTGATCTTTGAATCCTGCGCCGAAGCGACGACCTCTTCCAGTTTCTTGATGCCCTCCTCTCGCTTCTCGGGCATCAGCGTCGTCAGGCGGGCCAGCTGAAAGCGCATCTGCTCGGTCCAGCCCTCCGCTGGCGTGCGCGCCGCGAGGAACCGCAGCGCCGGATCGTTGCCGCCCTGAGCAGACGCCAGCTCGTCGGTGAAGCGCGTGGTGTCCTCCAGCGCGCCCAGGTTCAGGAACTTCAACGACGCCGTTGCGTCTCGCTCGGAGTCCGCCACGCGCCTGTCCGCCCGCGCCACGCGCGAGCGCGCAAGCAGCAACGGGCCGTTCTGATCGATCGCAAGCTCTGGCGTCGCGAGGACCTCGATGGCCTTGGCGACGTCTGGCGAGGGAAGACGCAACAGGCAGTCCACATATCGCCCCGCGACCTGGGCGGTCTTGCGCTGCTCCCACACCTTGGCGAGCATGTCCGCCTCGCGCGAAAAATCGCGCTGCGCGCGATGGAGGTCCGCCGCGATGCTGTACCAGCGAACGTCGCCCTTGGTCTCGTCGATGGCCTCCTTCGCGAAGGCGTTGGCCGCTTCGGCGCGCCCGAGCTGCTGCAAGGCCCGGATCAGCAAAATGCGGGCGTCCTCGTTGGTCGGGTCCGACTTCACGCCATCGCTCATGAGCGCCAGCATCTTGTCGGTGTTGCCCTGGCGGGCGTACGAGTTGGCGAGCATCTGGCGCGCCGGGAAGAACCGCGCGTTCAACCGCAGGCACTCGCTCAGGTCCTGCTCCGCATCGCGAACATACTTCTCGTCGGCGATGTTCAACTGCGCACGCTTGTACAGCGTCAGCGGCTGCGTCGGCGCCGCCTTCACTGCGGCGTCAAGAGCCGCCCGGGCCTTGCCGATGTCGCCGAGCCCCTGCTGCACCTCCGCGTTCAACAGATGCACCTGGTACGCCTCGGGGCCGCCGGCCTTGACGTCCGCAAGCAGCTCCGCGGCCTTCTGAAACTGCCCGAGGCGAGCGTGACACTCCACCAGCCGCTTGAGCAGCATCTGATTCTCATCTTCCTTGATCCCCGCACGCACGCGCTCGTACGCCTCGATCGCCTTCTCAAACTGTTGCGCTCCGAACCGCAGGTCGCCGATCGTGCGATCCGCCTCCATCTGCTCGGGTGTCTGCACGGCGCGCCCACGCTCCATGATCTCCAGCGTCAGATCGCCGAAGCCCAGGTTGCGGAGCGCAGACGCGAACGAGATGTACCCTTCGGCGCCCTTCGCGTTCGCCTTGTTCACCTCCGCAAAGTCGTCCGCCAGACGCAGGGCCTCGTCCTTCTTGCCCGCCGCGACAGCCTGCGCCGCATCCAGCACCTGGATCGCGGCGATCTTGGACTCGCGCAGCTTCGCGATCGGGGGCGCGGCCAGATCGGGCTTGCGCAAACGCACGTACCACTCCGCGAGCTTCGCGGTGTTCAACAGGTTTGTCGGGTCGCCCTCAAACAGCCGCTGACGGCGCACCACCGCGGCGTCGCGATCGCCAAAGTCAAACTCCATGTCCAGCAGCAGGCTGCTGAAGTCAGGGTCGCCGCCGACCTGGCGGTTCCGCTCGCGCGCGTCCCGCAGGGCCTCGGCGGTCTGCCCGAGGCTGATCTGCGAACGGGCCAGCAGCGTCGCCGCTCGCGGGTCGTTGCCCTTGATCTGCAGCGAGCGCGTCAGCGAGTTGCGGGCCAGCTCAAACTGGCGGTCGGCCATCTGCGTCTCGCCCAGCAGACGCCAGCTCAAAGGGTTCAGCTTGTCCTTCTCGGTCAGCTCCTGCGCGATCCGCTGCGCCTCGCTCACCTTGCCCTCAAGCAGCAGCACACGCAGACGGAACGTCTTGCCGTTGTACGCGTCCAGGTTCATCTTCTCGGCCTTCGTCGCGATCAGCGCGGCCTCTTCCTTGCGATTGCCGATGATCGCGTTCTCAAACCGAACCGCCAGCACCGTCGGGTCGTCCGGTGAGAGCTTCTCCGCCTCGTCAAACATCTTCGCGGCCTCTTCACGCTTGCCGCTCTGCTCCAGCATGATTGCCTTCTGAATCAACTTCGCCAGCTCCGGCAACTGGCCCTCGTCGATCACCTTCATCGCGGCGGCCAGCGGGTCCGGCGATTCGATCAAACTCTTCAGTTGCAGGGCGTTGGCATCTTCCGGCTTCAGCGCCAGCCACTTGTCAACACCGATCTTCGCGCTCGCCAGATCGTTCAGACGGATCGCCCGCTGCACCGCGAAGCCCAGACGCTGCGGGTCCTCAGCCCGCTTGATCAGGTCAGCAGCCAACGCCTTTGCAACATTCAGGTCCGGCGCGGTCTGAAGCAGCATCTGCTCCAGCGTGCTGGCATCGCGGGTCCAGGGGTCGGCGCTCTTGCTGCCGTCGGCGGCGTTTCGGATCTGCGACGCGAGCCCCTGCAGCTCCACATTCTGCGGATCGCCGGCCAGCAGATCCTCAATGATCGCCAGGGCACCGGGGTAGTTCTGCTGCTGCACCTCGATCTGCGCCAGCATGCGCCGTGATTGCAACGACGACTGCTTGATCGACTCCATGGCCTGCAGTTGCTGCTTGGCGCCGCCGATGTTCCCCTGCCGGTACAGCACCTGCGCCAGCATGAACAGCCCGCGCGGGTCCTTGCTGTCCGTCTTGTCGTTGTACTCCGTCAGCAACTGGCGAACGCGCGTCCCGTCGCCCGCGGCGTCGGCCAGTCGCGCATCGAGCATCAACAGCGTGGGATCGGATGCAGACCCGCTCCGCTTGGCATACTCATCGCGATACCCCTTTGCGCGCTCCAGGTGCTTTACCGCGACCTCGGTGTCCCGCGCCTCAACCGCCTTGCCCCACTGCGCCATCGCCGCGTCCGCCTGACGCGCAACCGCCGTCGCGCGCAGCGAGAACAACGCGAGCCCCTCGACCGAGAGCGGCACGTTGGGCATCTTCTCCAGCTCGCCGAAGAACTTCTCCGAGTCCGCCGGGTGCCCCAGGTCCAGCGCCAGCCCGGCCTTCTGGGCCCGCAAGAACGCGTCATTCGGGCGGCCCTTGATCATGTGATCAAACACCGCGATCGACTTCTCATACGCGTCGGTCGGGAGCGTCGCAAGGTACACAAAGATCGCGCCGACCGCGGTCTGCGGACGCACCGTCTTCGGGACCGCGTTCAAAACTGAATCGATCGCGCGCGCCCCTTCTGCCTGCTGGCTGATCGCCAGAACCTGCGGCTTGGTCCGGCCCGCGTCGAGCCGCGCCACCTCCTGCATCGCGATCTGCGACAGCAGCACCTGCGCCTCGGGCCCCGGCGGGTTGACCTTGACGAAGTCGCCCAGCAGCGTGCGCACCTCGGTCGTGATCTGGTCGGCAACGATGTCGTTGCCCTTGCGCCGCGCGTCGGCCGCCTCGTTGAGCTTGAGCTGCGCGATCGACACCAGCGCCTCAGAATCCGTGGGGTCCAGCGTCGTCGCGACCTTCAAGTCTTCGAGAGTCTGCGTGTAGTCCTGCGGCTTGAGCTCGATCCGGCTCACGACCATCTGAGTCCGAGCGATGCCGCGATACCGTCGGAGCTTCTCCCGGTTGGTGTCCGCGTCGGGGAACAGCCGCATCGCCTTCTCGACCTCCGTCACGTAGTTGTTCCAGGCCACCGCGTCACGCGCCACCCGGCGCATGTCTTCCAGCATCGCGCTCAGGAACGCCGAGTGCGACTTCGCATCCGTGCGCCGCACCGTCGCCAGTCGCATCATCGCCGACACGTAGTCGCGCGAGAGCCGCTCCTGATACGCCTGCTGAGTTGTCGGCGTCGATTGCGCCATCGCCCCGATCCACTTCTCGATGAAGCCGGTGTTCGTCTTCTCTTTGTTCACCGCGTTGCCGTAGGACCGGATCGCCTTCTCCCAGTCGCCCGCCGCCGCCGCGTCATCGCCCTGGCGCATGTTCTCCGCCGCGGACTTGGTCCCCAGGAACATGTACGCGGCGCCCACGCCAAGAAACACGCACAAGAGCGCCCCGGCAAGGACCACGACGAATGTCTTGTTAACTTTAGAGGCCATGCTTCTGCCCTTCACGAGTGTGTGCTTCGAGATCCAACCTTCGTCGCCTTCGATCCCTGTCCGATCCGCCGATCTGTCTCGGGCGGTCTAGCCACGCGCCGCGCCCAGCCGGGCCGTGCGCAAACGATGTCACTTCTTCTTGTTCTTGCCGCGCGGGTTGTCCGGCGGGAAATCGCCCGTGTGTACGTCGGCCCAGTCCGGCACGCAGCGCATGATCTCCGGCAATAGCTCGTCCAGCAGCGAGGCGGCCAGCGCCGCCAGCTCCTCGTTGCTCTTGACTTCCGCCGAGCTGATCTGCACCTTGAGGTAGTACGCGTAGTCGTTGGTCAGCTCAAAGGCCAGCGAGCGCACGCCCTCGGGCGAGCTCACGTGCCCGCCGTTGGCGACAAAGAAGTATCCCGCGAACAGCGTCGCGTTCTGCCCCGGCCCGGTGAACTCCGTCACCCGAAACTGAAGCTGCTCCGGCGCACGCGGCATCAACACCCGCTGCGCCCCCACCCGCGCCGTGTACAACTGCCCCACCCACTCCGGGTTCACCGGCACCTCCACCGGCACCAGCGCGCTCGTGTCCAGCTTGATCGGCACGTCCGATGGCGTGCTCGTCAGGCTCCACCCCGCGCCGACCATGCACCGGTCCGGCACGTGCGGCACCGTGTCGATCACGCCCGTGTAATACGCCAGGTGAAGCTCAACATGCCGCGGCTTCTCATCCGGCGCCGCGGTCTTCTGCGTGTACCAGCGCGACAGATAGTTCGACGTCCCCAGCTCCGCGACGATCTCCTCGGACATCTGCACGTCCTTGCCGATCGCGATCCAGCTCTTGGTCTCGCGAGGCACGGCGCTCACCACGCGCCCGTCGGGCGCGTTGATCGGCATCTTCTTCAGGTGTAGCCCCAGCGAGGCGACAACCGTCGGGATCGAGACCGCCGCGAACGCCAGTATTGCCATGGCCGTCATCACCGGCGGCGTGCGCAGGATCGTCCAGTTGATCGACGCCCGCTGCGCATCGCGCGGCCGCTTGCTCTCGCTGGCCGCCGCCTTCGGCTTCTTCGGCGGGGCGGGTTCGACCACCGCCTTCTTCAGCGCCCACACGATCCCCAGGTACAACAGGAACCCGGGGATCAGCAGCAGAGTCCCGATGAACATGTGCGCCCCGCCCCCCGCCAGGTTGGGGTCGTGCAGCGACGCGATCCCCAGGACCGCGACGCGGATGACGTTCATCAGCAGCGCCACCGGCACGCCCAGCACGATCAGCAGCACGCGCTGCCACCAGGGCTTCACCGCCACCAGCGCCACCGCCAGGCCCAGCGCGACAAACGCGATGACCATGCGCATGCCCGAGCACGCCTCCGCAACGTTCAGCGGGATGGCGTGCCCCGCCGAGTCGGTCACCGTGAGCTGGTTGCCGGCGATGGTCACATCAATGCCCAGGATCGTCAGCAGCACATACGCGCCCTGGGCCGCGATGATCTGCAAGGGCCAGGTGATCTCGTTCATGACGCGATCGCTGATCGTCACGCCCATCGAGAGGTACATCACCGGCAGGAAAGCGATCCTGGCGATGGAGGGGCCGCAGAGCCAGAGCACCAGGCCGAAGACACACAGCACCGCCGACCACCCACGCCCCATGTGATTCACCGCGGGGCCCACCAGGAAGAACACGTAGCTCGCGATGCTCATCAGCACCAGCATCAGCCCAGGCCAAAACACCACCGAGGGTGTCTCGGCCAGATCATCGCGTCGCTGCCACAACAAATAACAGGCGATCAGCGGGACCATGTACGCGTGCGACCAATCACCCGAGCGCTGCCAACTGAACTCGTTCTGCACCCGAAAGAACTCAAAGAACAGGAACACCACCAGGGCCGCCAGCGGGATCGCGACCGCCAGGCCCGTCGGCGTAATGATGCCTCCCAGGCGCGTGGAGGCATCCGCCTTGCTCGGAAAGGTGTCGCTCGCCAGGTTGGCCGAAATCCTTGTCAAGGCCCTGACTTTCCTCTCCGGATCACGCACGCCGCGAAGCCCGCGGACGCGATGTCCATCCATCTAACCACCTATCCAGCCATCTATTCGGCCACCTAACCATCCATCCGACCGGTTCACTACGCCCGTGTTGCCGAGCGGTTCGCGATCGTCATCCAGTCGCCGGATCGCGTCGCCGCGTTTCACGCGGGCTTGATAGTTCGCCCGCCCAATCCCCCCCACTCACCGGCCACGAGCCCGCGCAATCGCCCGATCAGAACCCGTTGCTCTGCGTCTCCTGCGGACCGAACACGTCAAACCCGAAGTTGCGATCGAGAATGAACCCAAACCCGTAGCTGGCGCGAAGCCCGTTGCGCAGCACCGCCAGCGGGAAGGCGAAGAAGTTGGAGCCGACGTTGACGCGGTCATCCGGACGGATCTGGATATCTGGGTGCGTGCCCTGCGAGATCGCACGCAGGTTCACCATGATCGTGACCTGCCGATCTGTCCCCACCATGCGCGTGAGGTCCACACGCTCGGGGATCGCCGTCGAGCTCAGCCCGCCCGAAGAGTCAATCGCACGCAGCAACGTCATTCGCCCGTTCAGCGGGAGCGAATACGGCCCCGGACGCGCCACCTGGCCCGTCACATAGAACACGCCCTCGTTCTGCGCCGGCACGCGAATCGTGTCGCCCGGACGGATCACCACGTCAAACTGCGACGAGCCAGCCAGCAGCGGCGCCAGCGGTATTTCAATCACCCGCTGCGTCATCAGCTCGCTCGCGGCGTTCGTCGCCCCAACCCCCGTGCCCGGTTGACCATTCGGCGTAGCGCCGATCATCCGTCCATCGCCGACGCCGGCGCTCGTGCCGCTCTGCGTCCACTGGCCGTTGACGAACACCCAGGTGCTGGTCGGTGTCGCGACGGTGGCGCCCGTCGTGTTGGCCTGCGCCGGCTTGTTTGGAGCGTCGCCCGGCATGCCGCCAGCCGGTTCGATCAGATCCACCACCGGCTTGCGCGACGGCTCGTCGAGCATCGGCGCCGCCGACGGCTGCGCCGAGCGCATCGAAGGCGAAGGTGTCGAACCCGGCGGCGTTGCACGCGGCTTGCTCAACTCATCAATCAGATCCACCACCGCCGGCCTGTTCCCAGTCCCACCGCCCGGCGTCGTCGTGCCCGGCCCCGCCGACGGATTCCCGCTCGGGCTCGCGAAGGGCGAGCTGGGCGGAGTTGCGTTGGCTTCGCTCGGCCGACCCGTCACCCGATCCGAGAGCGGGATGCGCCGGATGATGAACACCTTCTCGGTCTGCTGATTGAATCGGCCCGCCTGGCCCAGCGCATCCATGAGCCGGAAGTCCGGCTTGGAGATGCTGAAGACGCCGGGCGTCGCGACCTCGCCGATGATGGCGTATGTCAGCTTGCGACGGCCGCGCACGATGACGTTCACAACCGCGTTCTGCAACACGCCAGCGTCAACCAGCGACTTGCGCACGCTGGCGACCATCTGCGGCGTGGTCTGGCCGTAGACAAAGATCGGGCCGACCTGCGGGAGGTCGATGTACCCGCGCGGGTCAACCTCGAGGTTGTCCAGCCGCAGCGGGACGCCATCGCGGAAGAAGTCTTCGATCGTCAGTTCCAGCGAGTCGCCCGGGCCCACGCGATATGCCTCGACTTCGGGTATCAGGTCCTCGGCGCGCACCTGCGACGTCTCGATGCCCTCGTTCACCGGACCCTCGATCGCCGAGAGGCGCTCGAGGATCGGGGTCTTGGCGGGGGTCTCGTTCCAGGCACCGACGACCGACGGATCGCCAAACGAGTGGACGTTGCAGCCGCCGATCATGATCGCGGAGCCGGCAACGCTCAGCATGACCGCGGCGCGAGCCGCGTGAATGGCCAGGGAGGCGGGCGTCGATCGTGCGGCGGAAGAGGGAAGCATCAGTTCGTCACTCCTAGGGCTCAGTGTCGGGCGGAGCCCGTCGGCCGATCGGGAAATGGTCGGCAAGAATCAACAATCAGAGGCGAGGTCGGGCGGAAAGAGAGGGGCAATAGGTTAGCAAGCGTTCAACACGTCAGCGGGACGGTCTGCGGCACGAGTCGAAGCCGGGCGAGATAAGACATGGAGAGCGGCGGCAGCCGGGGATCGAGGTATTCACATTGACTATCGGACGTCGGAGGCGTGACGCGTGGAGATCTTCGGACCTTCCAGGGCATACCCGGCTCTGGCATCGGTCGGATTGCGCCGTCGCTTGCAATCAGTTATCACCCGTCGGCGGGATTGCGTGGATTCTTCAAGTTGACACCCCATCGCGGGGCACGCCGTGACAATAAGCCTTCACAAAAGTCTTCTAGAAGTTTGCGCCGTCAAGACATTGATACCTCTCCTCGTGTGACCGACCGATGACCTCGATGCGTGACCTCCACGAGCGGGAACGATACGGAGGCACCGACGCTCGCCGCGGGCAGCCAGTTCGAACCAAGTCAAAACTCCAGCCCCACACGCCTCGTCCGCGGGCTCCCCCGGCGCCGGGCGCAAGCAGCCCGCCCGGCGACTAGACTTGCCCATGCTGGAGCCCCTGGGCCCGACCGATGCGACGAATGAAGCCCTGAAGCAAGCCGCGGGCGCGACGCGCGGCGCGGCGGGTGGGCCGGGTGCGCACGCGATCCACGAAGACGCCTTGCGCCGAACTCTTTCGCGTCACCCGCGCCCGTTGGGTGGGGACCCGGTAAAGCAACTGGACGCGCCAAAATTCAGCCTCTCGGGCTTGATTCTCAACAACGCTGACGGCGCAACCGACACCCTTGCCCCCAAGCGCAAGCCCGCCTGGCTCAAGGCCAAAGTTCCCGGCGGGCCGGGGTATGAGCGGCTCAAGTCCATCATGGACGAGCACGGGCTGCACACCGTCTGCCAAGAGGCCGGGTGCCCCAACATGGGTGAGTGCTGGGCTCGCGGCGTCGCGACGATCATGATTTTGGGCGATACCTGCACGCGCGCGTGCGGGTTTTGCAACGTCAAGACCGGGCGGCCGGGGGCGGTGGATAAGGATGAGCCGCGGCGGGTGGCGGAGTCGCTGCGGCTGATGGGGCTGAAGCACGTGGTGATCACGAGTGTGAACCGCGATGAGCTGCGCGACGGCGGGGCGGCGATCTGGGCCGAGACGATCACGCGAGCCAGGGACGCGTGCCCGACGATGAGCGTCGAGGTGCTGATCCCAGACTTTGAGGGCAACTGGGACGCGCTGCAGATGGTGATCGACGCGGGCCCGCACATCATCAATCACAACCTGGAAACGGTGCGTCGCATGTACCCGGCGGTGCGCCCCAGCGCCAAGTTTGATCGCAGCTTGGAGTTGCTGCGGCGCGTGAAGGAACAGGGCGGCGTCGCCAAGACCGGGATCATGGTGGGCATCGGCGAACGCGATGAGGAAGTGTTGGAGTTGATGGACGAGGTGATTGAGAGGACTGGGGGAGTGGCACAGTCGCAAGGCGGCAAAGTGGCAAAGTTTGAGAACGATGAGCTTGGCGGCGCGGGGGATCACGGCCTTTCGCACTCTGTCACTTCGTCACTTCGCCACTCTGTCACTTCGTCACTTCGCCACTCTGCTACTTTGTCCTCCTCCGCCGACATTCTCACTATCGGCCAGTACCTTCAGCCGACGCGCAATCACCTGCCCTTGGATCGGTTTGTCACGCCCGAGCAGTTTGCGATGTACCAGGACGAAGGCCTCAAGCGCGGCTTCAAAGTCGTGCAGAGCGGCCCGCTGGTCCGCAGCTCCTATCACGCCGACCACCAGGCCGACGAACTCTCGAACATCAAAGACGAGCGCGAGCGGCGGAACGTCGAGGCGATGCGGGGGCTGTTGGGCCGCTAATCGCTCTCAGCGCGCCGGCGCGATGGGCGTGCCTCGCGCAGGCTCTATCCTCACAACGCATGAGCAGGACTCCCACGCCGATCGCGATTGATGTGCTCATTCTCGGCGGCGGGATTGCCGGGCTTTGGTTGCTGGCGTTGTTGCGGGCGCGTGGGGTGCGGGCGGGGTTGTTAGAGGTTTCGGCGTTGGGGCGGGGGCAGACGTTGTGGTCGCAGGGGATTATCCATGGCGGGGTGAAGTACGCGCTCGGGGGGAAGGCTTCGGCGGCGAGCCGCGCGATTAGCGCGATGCCGGGGGTGTGGCGGGCGGCGCTAGAGGGGCGGGGCGAGGTGTCGTTGCGCGGGGCGCGGGTGCTGAGCGAATCGCAGGTGTTGTGGACGACCCCCGGGGTGATCTCGCGCGTCGCGGCGGTGGCGGCGAGCAAGGCGATCCGCACGCCGGTGACGCGGCTGGCGGTGGGGCAGCGGCCGGGCGTGTTCAATAGTGCGCCGAGCGGGACGGACGTGTACCGCGTGGATGAGCCGGTGCTGGATGTTGCGAGCGTGATGCGGACGCTGAGCGCGGCGCGGACGGGGGCGATCGCGCGGGTGCGGCGGGTGGTGAGCATCGAGCAAACTGGTGTGCCATCGAGCGACGCGGGCACGGTGCGCGTGGTGGCGGAGGTTGATGAGATGGCGGGTGAAGCCGCGGCGGCGGGTGGCGATGGCGCGAGCGTGGCGTTTGACGCGCGGCATGTTGTGCTGACGGCGGGCTCGGGGAACGCGGCGCTTGGCGCGATGGTGGATGGCGGGGCGTGGCTGCGGATGCAGACGCGGGCGCTGCACATGCTGGTGGGGATGGTGCCGCGGGATGTGGTGCGGGAGCTCGATGAGGTGGCGGCGCGAGGGCGCGGGGCAGGCGGCGTGGGTGACGGGGCGATGATTTATGGGCATTGCTTGGGCGGGTCGATGGTGCCTCGGGTGACGATTACGAGTGTGCCGGGTGAGGAGGGTGGGGGCGGTGCGGGGGAAAAAGCGGATGCCGTGCATTGGTTGATTGGGGGCGGGATTGCTGAGAGCGGGGTGACGCGGAGTGCTGAGGCGCAGATTGCGGAGGGACGGTCGGAGTTGCGGGCGTGTTTGCCGTGGGTGGCCGGTGTGCTGGAGCGGGTGGCACTGAGCGCGGGGCGGATCGATCGGGCGGAGGGGTTGACGGCGGGCGGTTCGCGTCCGGACGAGCCGGTGATGCAGCATCACGGGCGCGTGAGCGCGGCGTGGCCGACGAAGCTGGCGTTTGCGCCGCTGCTGGCGGAGCGGCTGGCGGAGCGGGCGGCGGAGCTTGGGGTCAAGACCGGCGCGAGCGGGGCGGATGAGTCGCCGCTGGGGGAGTTTGCACGGGCGACGGTGGGCGCGATGCCCTGGGAGGGCGCGACGTGAATACGCGTGCGCTGGGAAACACGGGAATCATCACGGCGCCAATCGGGCTGGGGACGGTCAAGCTCGGGCGCGTGGCGGGGTTGAAGTTTGCGCGAGTGCCGACGGTGCTCCCGAGCGATGATGAAGCGCTAGTGCTGCTTGGCGCGGCGCGAGATCTTGGCGTCACGCTGATTGACACTTCGCCGGCGTATGGCGTGAGCGAGGCGCGGCTGGGCGAGTTGCTTGGGCGGGTCGCGCGGGCCGATCAGTGGACGCTGTGTACGAAGGCGGGCGAGACGTTTGACGAGGTGAGCGGCGAGTCGAGCCATGACTTCAGCGCCGGGGCGATTCGGGCGTCGATCGAGCGGTCGCTGGTGCGGTTGCGGGTGGAGCGGGTGGACATTGCGCTGCTGCACTTTTCCAGCGGGGCGATGGATGCGCAGGTGCTGGAGCGTGGGGAGGCGATGGGGGCGCTGGAGGGGTTAAAGCGGGAGGGGAAGTGCCGCGTGATTGGGGCGTCGATCGGGTCGCTGGAGGGCGGGCGGCTGGCGATCGAGCTGGGGTGCGACGTGGTGATGGTGACGCTAAACGCGCTCGACCGCTCGATGGAGCCGGTGATTGAGGCGGCGGCGGCGCGCGGGGTTGGTGTGTTGATCAAGAAGGCGCTTGGGTCAGGGCGCGTTGCGGCGGGGTCGTCAGTTGGGATGGTTGTCAACACGCCGGGGGTGGCGGCGGCGGTGGTGGGGACGACGAGTGCTGCGCACTTGCGCGAGGCGGTGGAGGTGGCGCGCGGAGCGGGGAACTGAAGGGCGCGACGGTGGTGATCAGCGAGGGGTGAGGCGCGAGCGATTGGTCACGGAGCGCTGAAACCGGCGCCGTTCAATGGCACGTTCTCGGTGACCTTTAAGATCGCGGCGGCGGCGGCGAGGCGGACGCCGGGCTCGGTGTCGTTCATGAGTTGTGCGAGCGGGGCGAGGTGTTCGGTGAGGCGGGTTTCGCCGTAGACGAGGGCGGACTGGGCGCGCTGGGTGGCGATGGGGCTGGTGGAGTATTCGGCGGCGAGGAAACCGCCGCGGGTGTTGCCGAGTTTGGCGAGGGCGGCAGCGGCGGCGAGGCGGGTCTCTGCGGGGTAGCGGCCCTGCTGGCGATCGTTGACGACGGTGAGGTTCATCAGCTCGCCGCGAGAGGATTGATCGCGGACCTGGCCGATGATCTGGGCGGCGAGGGTGGCGGCTTCGAGGTCTTGTGGGGCGGCGGGGTAGAGCGCGGCGCGGATCTCGGAGATTGCGCGCTCGTCGCCCAGCTTGACCATGGCTTCGGCGAACTGAAGTTGCATGATGCGGGTCTGCGTGGGATCGGCGCGAGGGGAGCTGGTCCCCGCGGCGTCGCGAAGCATCCTCAGCGCCGAGGGGTTGCCCAGCTCGCCCAGGATGAACGCGACGTGAGCGCGGACGCGCGTGTCGCTATCGCGCAGCATGGTGGCTAGCGGCGTCGGGTCGACGGGTTCGTTGAGGCGGGTGAGCGCGTAGATCGCGGCGGCGCGGACGAAGGGCGAGGTGTCTTTGAGCAGGGGGAAGATGGCAGGGGCGTTGTCGGTGGTTTTCAATCGTCCGGCGGCAAGGGCGGCGACGGTGCGGACGCCGGCGCTGGCATCGCGCAGGGCGAGCGGGAGCACGGGCTTGAGGCGGGCGGGTGCGTTGAGGAGGCCTTCGATGGCGTTGGCGCGGAACTCGGGCTGGCCGCTGATGGTGGCATTAAGCAGAAGGTCGATGGCGCGTTCGCGGAGCTGCGAGACTGCGACAGGGTCGCGCGGGTCAAACTCGCCGGGCGCGAGCGGGCGGGAGCTGGGGCGCGTGCCCGCTCCGTCGCCCTGCCCGCCGCTGCCGTTTGAGGCGATCGGATCGGCACTGCCGGGGCCGGGGCGGCCTGCGGGTTGAGATTGGCAGGCGCTCAGGGCTGCGAGCACGAGTGAGAGCGGGAGTGAGAGCAGGAGGAGTTGCAGCGATTTCATGCGGAGGTGCTCACGCGGGGGGACGGTTCGTCGGTGATTCGAGGGACGGAGGGCCAGACGAGGGCAGCAGCGCGGCGGACGGAGCGCGCCGGAGCGAGAGGATCGAGAGGACGCCAGCGAGGATGGCGGTGGTGCCGCCGAAGATGTCGCCTAGCGCCGCGTAGGTGGTTGATCGGCTGGAACTGGACGGCAGCGTGACGGTCGTGCGCAGGACGCCCTCCAGCCAGGCGCCGGTGCTGAAGCCGATTTGGGGAGAGGGGGGTTCATCGGGGCCTTGGCGGACGATGCGGCCTTGGGCGTCAATGTGGGCGGAGATGCCGGTGTTGGCGACGTGGACCATGGGGGTGTTGAGTTCGGCGCAGCGCCAGCGGCAGAGCAGGATGAAGTTGGGTCGGCCGGGGGAGAGGTGGCCGTACCAGCCGTCGTTGCTGGCGTTGATCATGATGTCGGCGGCGCGGGCGCCGTTCTGGTGGACCAAGGCGCGGCAGGACCAGGCCCAGACAGTCTCGTAGCAGATGGGGGTGGCGATGCGAACATTGGCGACGCGCTCAGGGTTGGAGTCGCTGCGCCCGTGCCCGCGAACGGTGAAGATGGTCGGGATGCTGCCGGCCTTGAGGTCAAACTTCAGACCCTTCAGTACCAGGCGATCAAGCAGCCATTGCTGCAGCTTGGGGAAGCGTGAGAAGAAGGGCAGTTCTTCGCCGAAGGGCGTGAGCTTGATCTTGTCGTAGCGGGTCGGGTCCAGGGCACCGTCACGGACGAGGAACATGGAGTTGTACATCGCGTCGGACGAGTGCTTGAGACGCCCGGCGGGGAGAGTCTCGAACTGCGTGTTGTCCTCGGCGACGGCGCCGATGAGCATGGGTACGCCGATGGATTTTTGGGCGTCAAAGAGGGCGTCGGCGAAGACGGTGGCGAGGATGGGGCCTTTGATGTTGAGGTCGGGCACGGGCCCGCGAACGGGGAAGGCGAGGCCGGCGCGATCTTGGGCTTGGCGGGAGGCGTCGTTCAAGGCCGGGCCGGGGAACATGGTCTCGGGCCAAACGATGAGGTCCGCGGCCCAGGGGCCGGTCGCCCCGGGGGGTGCGGTTCGGGCGGCGGTGCGCGAGAGATCAAGCCAGCGGCGCATGGCGAGCAAGCGCTCGTGCGTGGGCCAGGAGTTTTTGTTGTCCTGGGGGATGTTGGTTTGCAACGCGGCGATGTTGAGGCGGGGGGCCTCGGCCTGGTCCATGCCCGGAACGTCAAAAGACTGCGTCGCGCCGAGCGTAAGGCCGACGATGAGCAGCAGCACGCTGAGAGACCAGGCGAAGAGTTTCTCGCGCCGATCAGTAAAGCCGGTAAACAGCGAAGCGGGCACGACGACGCCGGAAGACTCGGCGAGTTTCGTTTCGGAGCGCGGGGAGACACGGGGGGTGCGGGAGGCGCGGGAGGCGCGAGGGGGGATCAGCGACGGCGCGGGGCGGTGGAGCGCGATCAGCGTGCATGCCGGGAGGACGACAAGGAACGAGACGAAGTACGTGCCCAAAACGGCGGCGGGGTTGCCCAGGCCCCAGTTGGACCAGAGATCAATGGTCGGATGGGCGGCGAAGAAGAATGGGAAGCCGCCCAGGAAGATATCGCCCCGGATGTACTCGATGCCGGTCCACAGCGTTGCCAGCAGGAGCGGAAGCGCCAGCCGCCCAGCACGCGAGCGGGCGGCGAAGCGGAACACGCTCGCAGCGATGAAGATCAGCAGGCCCGACCAGAAAACCATATAGAACTGATGCAGGACGTAGGCGACCTCGCTGACGTTCCACATGAAGGCGTGCTGCCACGCGTAGAAGGGAAGCATGGCCAGCGCGAAGACGCCCCCGATCAACAGGCGGTCGCGTCGCGAGCGATGGCTCAGGCGAGCGGCGAGCCAGAGCGGGGGCAATGGTATCAGGATCGCGACGGGCCAAACGCCGATCGGCGGGAAGGCCAGCGCGAGCAACCCCCCCGCGACGAGCGCGGCGAGGATTGCAAAGGGCCAGAGTGGGCGCGAGAGGGCGGAAGATGCGGGCATGGCGGGGCGAGCGTAGCGACGGGGCGTGTGGGTGGCGGCGTGGGCGGTTGTACGTCGGGGGTGGGCAAGTGGTTGGAACCGGGTGAGGAAAGGGGGCGGATAGTGGCACCTGCGGGTGTTGATTGGGTCGGCCGCGCATGCAGCACAAGTGCTTGCGGGGAAACGAGTTGACCGGCGGCGCGGCTTCGGTTATACACTCGGCCCCACCCCGCTGCTTCCCGCGTGTGCGGAAGAGCGGCCTATTGTCGGCACTGGCCCGCGTCCGGTCGGGGCTTGCCGCCAACCATCTCGGAATTCTCGTCGAGTCAGGAGCCTCATTGTGCACATCGTCACCAAGATTCTCATCGTCTTTGGCGCCATCCTTTGCATCCTGCTGTCGGCGTTGACCGTGTCGCTGGCCGGCAACACCGAGGCGGTGCGTGGTGCGTACGCCGCGGAGCGTGATGCGAAGCTGGCGGCGCAGGGCGAGCTGGCGGTCGAGCGGTCAGAGTCGGCGAAGCTGACGGCCTCGGCAGCGGTTGAGAAGGAGCCGCTGGTACGCATCGCTCAGGAATCGGAGGCCAAGCTTCGCGCTCTGGAAACCGAGCGGAACACGCTGAAGGCGGAGAAGTCTGAGGCCCAGGGCCAGGTTGACACGCTTCGCAACCAGTTCAATGAGTTGACTGTGGCCACGCAGACGCAGGCGGCGCTGATCAAGAGCCTGAAGGACGAGCTGGACGCCAGCCGCAAGGCCTCGCTGGACACAGCGAAGCAGCTTGCGGAGGTGATCGAGCGGCTGAATGAGTCGGAGCGGCTTCGCGGCGTGCTGGATCAGACGGCCCGGTCGCTGCGCGAGCAGCTTGAGGAGACCAAGCTGGCGACGGCCGCGAGCGGCGCGGCGGGCGGTGCGGGCGCGGGCGCTTTGGGTGCACAGGGTCGGTCGGTTGAGCTGGCCGGGCCGCGCGTGAGCGGGCGGATCGTGCGGACGTTCAAGAGCCCCTCGGGCGAGGACATGGCGGCGGTGAACATCGGCAGCGGCGCGGGCCTGAAGGTCAACACGAAGCTGAACATTGTGCGCGACGGCTTCGTCGCCTCGCTGGTGATCACGGCGGTTGATGTCAGCGAGTCAATCGGGCGCGTCGAGAAGCTCGGGCGCGACGTGGAGGCGCGTGCGGACGACCTGGTGCTGAGCCGGTTGGACTGAGTTGGAGAAATCGGGTGCGGGTGCGGGAGCGGGATCTTGGGTCTTCCACGATTGCCGATTGCCGAATCTCGATTGCCGACCCCTGACCCCCCGGCCTCTGCGATTGCTGCGAATCTGATCACTGACAACCGATCACGATGGACCCCGATTGACCTCGATTGATTGACGACTGGAGCGGAGCGGCTCCGATTGAGAAGGACGCGACCATGAGCCAGTATGGGATGCAGATGCCGGGCGGGATGCAGAGCCGCGGGCCGTCGATGAACGTGTACACGGGGCTGCTGCTGATCGCGGTGGTGTGCATGGTGGCGGCGAGCATCGTGGTGTTTACGGCTGGTGCGCGGGTGGCGCCGAAGGGGAACGTGTTTGAGGTGCACGCGCGGGAAGAGGGGAAGATGCCGCGGATTGAGCTGGCGAACTGATTTGGGAAGTCGCGAGTCGTGAGTTGCGAGTCGCGAGTCGCGACGGCGGAGTCGCGAGGGGGGCCGAGCCGCGGGCTTCGAGGCGCTAGTCGCGAGACGGCAGTGCTGGGGCGGGGCGGGGTGGGGTGGGCGCGGGCGGGTTTGGGTGATGGGTTGGGAGCGGGCGATGGCGGGTGTGGATGGGTGTTGGGATTCGCGCCGAAGACTTGACACCGAGCCTGAGAAGACTATCTTTCCACCCGCGTCCGAGTTGACATACGGCGCGGCGAGCGAACCTCGACAGGCCCCCGGCGACGCCAGAAGCGTCGCCAGCCCGGCGCGGCTCGCCCGAGCAGACAACCACTGGGGCGGTAGCTCAATTGGTTAGAGTACCGGACTGTCGATCCGGTGGTTGCGGGTTCGAGTCCCGTCCGCCTCGTTTAGAAA
>JBBQMD010000007.1:0-71197 GCA_038328575.1 Phycisphaerales bacterium
CGCTTTCCCTCCGCCGGTATGAACCGGATCAGGTTCGACGGGTGCATCTCAGCGGCTAGGCGGCCGCGCCCCGAAGCGTTTGAGTGTAGGGCGCGCGTGCCCTCGCGGAGCCAATGCAAGGCGTCTGGAATGGGCGGATGAAGCAGAATGGTGGAACACGCTCCCGGCGTGCGTGCAGAGAGAAGGAATCGGATCAGTACACGAGATTCGCCAGCGGGTGTGCGGTGCTGGCGATTGCGCCGATGTTGCCGGTGGCGGCGGGATTGATGTCGACGATCGGGCCGAAGCGGTTGTTGTTGCTGATGGCGAAGGCGGCGGCGATGCGCTTGAACCTGGGGTTTTCTTTGGAAAAGGGTGGATCGAGAGTCGATGCGAGAAGAGGCGGATCAGTATGAGATGTTGGCGGTTGGATCGGAGGTGGTGATGGCACCACCATTGGCAACGCGGTCGATGATGGGGCCAGCGATGTTGCTGCTGCCGATGGAATAGTTGGCGTTGGGGTTGCCGCCGCAGACGTTGCGGATGACGACGTTGCGAGAGGCCAGTATGGTTATTCCGTTTTGAGGTCCGCTGTTGCAGGCGTTGCCTTCGATGTGGTTGCGGTCGCCGAAGACGAGCATCTGCGCGGTGAGGTTGAGGCCGCCGCCGGCGCGGCCGTTGCCGCGGCACTGGTTGCCGACGGCTCGGTTCCCGCCGGCCCCGAACGCGATGCCAGCCTCGGCGTTGTTGTAGACGGTGTTATTGGTGACGGAGCAATCGCTCTGGACGGCGATGCCGTAGCCGGGTGAACCGGTGTGGCCGGAGACGTGGCAGTTGGAGATGTCACTGAAGAAGCCGTTGCTCAATCCTCCGAGAGCAAAACCGGGGCTGCCGATGCCGAAGCCGCCGTTGGCCGAGACGATGCAGCCGCGCACGCTGTTGCGGGAACTGGCGAGGAAAATCCCGCCCGATGCGCACCCGCGGACCGTGGTGTCGGTGACACTTGAGCCGGTGCCGAGTGCGATGCCGTAACCGGGGAGGCTCACGGCGGCGTCGGCCACCGTGCCGATGACGGTGCATCTTTCGATGCGGTTGCCGCCGGAAGTGCTGCCGCTGGCAGTGTTGATGCCGAAACGCTTGTTGATCGACGCAACGGAATCGATGATCTGCGTGCCCTCGCTGAGATCAAAGCCGCCCTCGCCGTTGGCGATGGCCGAGCAACGCTCGACCAAGGCAGCGGTGCCCGTGACGACCGACGCCCCACCGGGGATGGCGTACTGAGCGAAGCTTGTCGTGACACCCACGCCCGTGTTTTCAACCGCGACGCACTGGGAGATGAGCGAGGCGGCGGCGACGATGCCGGAGCCGTTGCGCACTGCGCGGATGTCAATGATCTGGGCGTTGCCGCCGCGCGCGACAACGCCGAACGCAAAGCGGGTGACAGTGCCGTTGCGAACGCGGAGATTGGTGGCCGTGGTCCTGCCCTCAACGCCGTTGATGCCGGATCCAGGTCCGGTGAGAGTGAAGCCAGCGAGGTCGATGGTCACGTCCGGCGCTTCGATGACCAGAGCCGAGCCCGGGCCATTGTGGGTAAAGTTGGCGGTGAGGTAGTAGGAACCCGGTTGGGTGATGATGAACGGGATGGTGTCAATGGGCGTGCCTGGGCGGACCTGGTCGAGCGATTTGCCGGTGGGCGCGATGGGGCCGGCGGGCGGGTCGAGCGGGCCGCCTCGGGCGATACTGGCGACAGCGGCGACGCCGAGAAGTCCGGCGGCACCAAGTAAAACGCGACGATCGAGTGTGTCCATGGTCAGGCTCCTGTCGTGGAGTCTAACCAACGGGGACGAAATCGCCGGTGAAAACAGACGTTTTCGTGCAAACTCGGGTGTGGGGGCTGGTGCGCGGTTGGGTGGCGGGCCGCGTTGTGATCCTCGGGGCGGGTTTGACGCATGAAAAGGTCAGGCGCGTTTATAGATGTCGGCGAAGGCTTCGTTGAGCGTGGGGAACGAGAAGGTGAAGCGTTCATCAAGTAGGCGGCGTGGGGTGAGGTAGCGGCCGTAGAGCGCCAGCTCGGGATCGGTTTTGAGGATGAGCGGGGCGCCGATGCGGACCATGGGTTCGAGCGCGGGGAGGGCGAGGCCCAGGGCGCCGAGGCCGCCGGCGTGGGGGCGAAGTATGCGCATGAAGTCGGCCTGGCTGACGGGGTTGGGTGAGGAGGCGATGTAGGCGCCGGCCATGGTTGGGTCGGTGATGGCGCGCTCGAAGATGCGGTTCATGTCCAGGTCGTGCAGCCAGCTCATGCCTTGGGTGCCAGAACCGACGCGCCCGCCGAGACCAAGACGGGCAAGGGGGCCGAGGCGGGCGAGGGCGCCGCCGCCGCCGGGGTTGGGTTTGCCGATGACGAAGCTGGTGCGGATGACGACGCGGCGTTGAGTAGGCATTGCGGCTTCATCGAACGCGGCTTCCCAGGCCTTGCCGACGATGGGGGCGAGGCCGAGGCCGAAGGGGGAGGACTCGTCGCAGTACAGCTTGGGTGGGTCGCCATAGATGTGAGCGGTGGACATCTGCACCCAGACGGGCGGCGGGTTAGCAATGGTGCGGCAGGCGAGGCCAAGGACGCCCGTGGCCTCGACGCGCGAGCGGAGGATCTCGTCGCAGTGGTCGGGGGTCTTGATGCAGTCGACAGTGCGGCCGACGAGGTTGACCAGTGCCGCGGCGTTGTCGAGCTCGGTGGCCCAGTCGGCAAGGGTGCGCGCGTCCCAGGCGCGGCCGCGCGCGGGGTTGGTGGCGGATGCGGTGGTGGGGTTGGGCTTGCGGGTGAGGGTGACGACTTCGAAGTTGAGGCGGGCCAGGTGTTGGGCGATCGAGACGCCCAGGAAGCCGCTGCCGCCGGCGATGACGACGCGAGGTCGAGAGTCTGTGGACATGCCGCGAGCGTAGCGGCTTGATGTGGGGCGATCGTGATAGACTGCACGGATGATGAAGCGCGCGGCGGCTCTGCTGATGGTGTTGATGGCGTTGGCCAGTGGCTGTGCGGGGACGCTGGCGAAGGTGCCCGAAGGTGCGGAGGGCAACAAGGGGACGGCGGTCACGGAGGCGAAGGCGGAGGGGGCTGGGTTTGAAGTTGGGCGCTGGGCGATCGTGATTCACGGCGGGGCAGGCGTGATGGAGAAGGATGCGCCGGCGGCGGAGGTCAAGAGTTATCAGTTGTCGCTGGTGCGGGCGCTGAGCGAGGGGCGGGCGCGATTGGCGCGAGGAGAATCGGCGCTGGATGTCTGCGAGCAGATCGTGCGGTTGATGGAGGATGACCCAAACTTCAACGCGGGCGTCGGCGCGGCGTTCAACGAGCAGGGCAAGCACGAGCTGGATGCCTCGATCATGGATGGCGCGACGTTGAACGCGGGAGCGGTGGCGGGTGTGAGGACAGTAAAGAACCCGGTGTCGCTGGCGAGGCTGGTGATGACGCAGACGCCGCATGTGTTGTTGATGGGTGACGGGGCGGAGGAGTTTGCAACCGCGATGAACGTGATGCGGGTGCCGAACGAGCACTTTGGAACGTCGCGACGAAAGCAGATGCTGGACGAGGTGCTGCGCGAGCGGGGCAAGCGGGTGTCCGGAGACGTGAAGCGGTTGGCGGCGAAGACCGGCACCGTCGGGTGCGTAGCGCTCGATGTTCGAGGGAACATCGCCAGCGCGACCAGCACTGGCGGGCTCACGGGCAAACGGTTCGGACGCGTCGGCGATACGCCGATCATCGGCGCGGGAACGTACGCCAGCAATGCCTCCTGCGGCGTGAGCTGCACCGGGACCGGCGAACAGTTCATGCGCCACACCGTGGCGCGCGACATCGCGGCCCGCATGGAGCTCAAGGGCGAAACGCTCGAGGCCAGCGCGCGGCACGTCGTGTTCAATGTGCTCAAGCCCGACGACGGCGGCATCATCGCGCTGGATCGTCAGGGGCGCGTGGTGATGGTGTTCAACACCATCGGGATGTATCGGGCGGCGGCGGATAGCGAGGGGATGAGTGTCGTGAAAATCTGGGAATGAAGTCGGGGAGCAACGAACATGAGCTTGAACATGATGAGCAGCGGTGGCGTGGGTAAGGGTTGGATGCTGCGCGTGGGGGCGGTTGGAATGGGCGTCTGCGTGGTTGTAGGGGGATTGGCATTGGCGGTGATGGGCGGTTCGACCGAGATGGTGGCGCTGCCACGGTATATTGCGATTGGCGGGGGGCTCAAGGCGGACAACGCGCGAGTGCTTGGTTCGTTGGTGAACAAGGAGACCAAGGGCAAGGTGGTGATCGTGCCGTTTGCCAGCGGGGATCAGGCGGGCGCGGCGAAGAACGCGATCGAGCTGTTGAAGGCTGGAGCGCCAGATGCGCGATTCATCGTGCTGCCGGACCCGCTGAAGGACGCAGAGTCGCGCGATCTGGCGATCGCGTGGATCCCAACCGCGGATCTGGTGTATTTCACCGGCGGCGATCAATCGCGGATCACCAAGCGGTTCTTGACCGATGGCAAGCCCAACGCGCTCCTGAGCGCGTTGCATGATGGGATGCTGCGGAATGGAACGCCGGTCGCGGGGACATCGGCGGGCGCGGCGGTGCTGTGCGATCCGATGTTCACCGGCGGCGGGTCGGACGCAGCCCTCGGTTTGCCCGGGGCCGCGCCCGAGGTTGACGCGGACGACAGCGACGCGCAGTTGATGGAGCCGCCCGCAGGCGCGGGGCCGACCGGCACTAGTGCGCCGGGGAAGGAGGGCACGGGGGCGGAGGCGAAGGGGGCGGCGAAGCCGGTTGTGGGGCCGCGGCTGGGGCCGGGGCTTGGGCTGGTGCGGAACGTGTTGCTCGACACGCACTTTTTCTCGCGCGGCAGGCTGGGGCGGCTGGTGGCGGCGGTTGAGAAGCACCCGAGCAAGGTGGGCATCGGGCTCGCGGACAACCGCGCGGTCCTTATCGCGGGGTCGAACTTCACGGCGATGGGTGACGCAGCGTGCCTGGTGGTGAATGGGCGTGCGGCGCGGCGCGAGGGGCTTGACCGGTTGAACGTGCGTGTGACGCTGTTGAATGACCACGACATGATGAGGTTCTGGCCGCGGTACGGGGAGGAGGCTGGAGCGCCCGCCGGTGAAGTGGATCGTGAGCCGGTGTTCGGCACGCAGATGGCGCAGGTGGATCGGGTGCCGGAAGCGATTGGGCTGATCCCGGCGGTGAAGTCGCCCGCGGCGGCGGATGGCGCGGGAGATGCGAAGGCCAAGGCGCCTGCCGCGGAGGGTGCGTGGGATCGCGGGGTGGTGCTGGCGATGCTGTATCGCCTCGCGGCGGACCCGGCAACGGCACAGGTGTGCAGCAGCGAAAAGTTCACCATCACGCTCAGCGCCGATGAGAAGACGCAGTTTTATGCGGACAAGGAGAAAGTCTCCCGCGTCACGATTGTCAATGCAAGGCTGGATGTCCGGGAGAAGAAGCCTTGAGTCGCAAGGGGTGAGTCGCAAGGGTGCAAGTCGCGAGTCGCCAGACGCGAGTGGCCAGTCAGGAGTTAATGAGCGAAGGTCGTTTTACTCTCAGCACTCAGCACACGTTGCTCAGCACTCACGGCTGCGTCAGCAGGCCGTGGCGTTTGAGGTGGGTGAGCATTTGGCGAGGGAAATCTTGGACTTCGGGGCTGCCGTAGATCGTCGAGTGGTCTTTGTTGGGGATGAGCTTGATGAAGCCTTGGGCCGGGGCGGAAGGGTCGAGCTTTCCGGCGGCGACGAGGTCGGACTTGAGGCGAGTGACATCGGCTTGCAGGAGTCTGACGGCGAGGTTGAGGAAGAAACTGTCGTCGTCGCCGCAGACAAGGCGGATTCGATCGTTGAGCAGGGGGATCATGGTTTGGGGCGCGCGTCGGACGCGCTCGGCGATGTCGAAGTCGCGCCAGCGTGGGAGCTGTGTGGGGTCGATATTGCCGGTGACCGAGTCAAAGAGGGCGACGGGGTGGTTGTCAGGTGAGCGACTCCCGATGACGGCTTGCCAACTGGCCCACTGCATGCCGCTGGTCTGGTTGGCACCCACCATGCGTTCGCCAGCGTTTTCCTGGCGGACGGTCATGACGGCTTTGCCATTGCGGCGGAAGCTGGGGAAGTCAGGCTGAGCGGGGTCCGGCGAGTAGATGTTCGTGGCGGAGTAGATGTCGATGAGTTGGAAGGCGCGGAAGTCAACGGGATCGGGGCTGGTGGACCAGGCGGCGCCGAAGGTTTGGGGGTAGGTGAGGGCAAGCCAGAGGGTGCTCCAGCCGCCGCTGGAGTGGCCGCGGAGGAGGCGGGCTTCGGGGCGTGGGGCGAGGTTGTAACGTTTCTCGATCGCGGGGATCAGTTCGGAGACGAGGGCCTGTCCGACGGGACCGTTGTTGGCGGAGTCGGCGAAGAGGGTGTGGCCGTTGGGGCTTTCGGGGTCCAGGACGATCCAGAAAGCTTCGCGGGCGAGGGTTGCGCGCGGGCTGCTGGCGGGGGACGCGCTGGCGTCCGAGGCGGCGCGCTGCTTGGCGCTGCGATGGTCGCCCCCGAAGCCGGGGACTTCGTAGATCGCGGCGTATTGACGCGTGGGGTCGTAGTTCAGCGGGATGACCACTCCGGCGCGGAGCGTAACTTTGCGAGCGTGGAAGGTTGAGAGGAGTGCGCTCTGGACTTCGACGAGCTCGACACGCCCGGGGGTGTCTTGCCAGGTTGGCGCGGCGGTGATCTCGGTGAGCGCGAGCAAGACGGGCGTGATCTGGCCGGGCTTGATGGTGAAGGTAACTTCCGGGGAGTAGAAGTTACCGGGGCAGGAGCGCCAGTTGGAGGAGCAGCGGTTGAGAATGAGGCGGGCGTGTGCGCGATATGTGCCGGGGGGCAGGGCGTCGGGGCGCAGCGTTGAGACATCGAGGGCGGGGGTGTCGCTGTCGAGGAAAATGCGCTGGCCAGTGGGATTGGCGGGGACGTCAAGCGCGAACATGGGCTGCGAGTCGTCCCAGAAGGGCGCGTCGAGCAGCGAAGTGTTGGGCGGGAGCTTGGCGGTGTCGCTGGCGATGGCGATGACCAAGCGGCCCGGCGCGGCGGGGGCGGGGGCGTTGGCGGCGGCGGGAGCCAAGGGCCGAGTGATGTCGAAGGTGACAGCGCCAAGCGCCGGCGCGGCGGGCGGGGGCGCCGCCAGCGTGGGTTGGCCGGGAGTGCGCGCGGCGAGAGCGGGCAGGCTCGCGACGGGAAAGGCGCTGGCGGGCTCAAGCGAGGCGAAGGCGAGGAGGGTGAGGGCAAGCGCGAGCCCTGCGGCGGCCCGGGGATGTCGCAGACGGGCGAGCCGCGCAGGAGAAAGGGTCATTGCGCGAGTGTCATCGATCGCAAACGGTGCATGGCGGCGGCCAAAGACGATCAGAGGCCAGCTCCGACGTCGAAGCCCTTGAGGCCGCCGACGGTCCAGCGATAGCGCCCGTCCTGGGTTGGGTTGGAGGTGTCGGGCCAGGGGATCGTGGGCGTCGCGACGTTTGCGGAGTAGGTGACGGGTGCGGGGCGAGTGACAACGCCGGAGGCGGTGGTGTAGCCGCCGCGGTTCGTTTCGTCGGTGCGGATGACCTTGGCGCTGCCGTCGGCGAAGACGGTGGTGACGCGAGCGGCGGGGTGCGTGTAGTAGTAGGGCTTGATGGTGAAGTGGCGGGCGTACTCGTCGTAGAGCCAGACCTTGCGTGAGGGGCTGGCGATGTCTGAGCCCTTACGCGTGCCCAGTTTGTAGCGAGCGTCAAAGGTGTAGGCGTAAAAAGCCTGGGTGGAACCCTGACGAAGGGAACCGCTGCCAGCGAACTTGTCAGGTGAATAGAACGACGGCGTGAAGTTGTAAGTTGAGCTGTAGGGGAGGCGGGTCTGGCCGAAGCGCGGGATGCGCGGGTCTGCGAACCAATCGCGACGCTCGGTGTCTTCGGGGCAGATGGCGGAAAGTTCGGGCAAGCGCGATCCGAGATAATCCAGCAGGGGCAGGTGGCTATAGCGAATGTGGGGGATCCAGTTAGGCTGGGCGGGGAATGTCGGATACTCAGGGACGGAGCGACGCCGAATGATGTCAACGGCCTGCCAGGCGGCGGCGGCGAGGTCGTCGCCGGCGGGCATCACGGCCGGGACGCCCAAGGCGCGCCCGGGCGGGGTCCTCATGCCGGCGAACCAGGTGAATCCGGGGAAACGGTCTTTGAAGTCGGTGACGTAGTTAATGGAGCTGACGGCGAGCTGGCGCTGGTTGATCGTGCAGACCACCTGCTTGGCGTACTTTCGCGCTTTGCCCAGCGACGGGATGATGATCGAGATCAGCAGCGCGATGATGGCGATGACCACCAGCAGCTCAATGAGCGTAAAAGCCGTGCGGTTGCGTGAGAACTTGATCATGCGTGGGCCTCCAGATCGGAGCGGCTGCCAAATGGCCGCGCAAGGACGGGGGATCAAAGCAACAGTGATGAACCGACGGAACTGAACCTCGGGAACCACGCGAATGCGGGGCACTTCCCATCAGGCTTTGAGAACTATACACGATCTTCGGCGTGCGGACTAGGTGAAACTTGAGGGATCCAGGGGATCCATGGGCCTCAGAGCCCGGGTGCCCACGGCGGGGCACCGCCGACGTCAATGCCCTTGAGTCCGCCGAGGGTCCAGCGGAAGCGGCCGTCCTGAGTAGTGGGCGAGGAGTCGGGCCAGACGATGTTTGAGAGCGAGCTCGCGGCGTTGTATCCGTAGTTGATGGGAGCGATTCGGCGCATGAGCCCGGTTGCGGGCCAATAGCCGCCCCGATTTGTCTCGGCCTGGGTCGCGAGAATGCGGACGGAGCCGTCCATCATTCCGCCGGTGGGGCGCGAATCGCGATGGGTGAAATAGGAGGTCTTGCGAGCGAAGTGGCGATCAAACTCGTCGTAGAGCCAGACTTTGCGAGAGGGGTGGACGATTTCGGTCACCTTGCGCTTGCCGAGGCGGTACCTCAGGCTGGAGCCAGCGCTGTAGAAGAAGGTGAGATGGTTGGAGGCTTGTTCGAGTCGCCCGCCGTCAGTCGAGAAGCGGTCGGGGGTATAGAAGGCGGGGACGAAGTTGTACGTGGACGAGTAGGGATAAATCGCCGAGCCGTTGTACGGGCGCGTCGGAGTCTCCTGGGCGCGCTTCAGATCGAAGTGCTCCGGGCACGCCAGCATGGGTTCGGGGAGGCGGGCAGCCATGTAGTCTGCCAGCGGTATGTGGCTGTAGCGAATGTGCGGGATCCAGCCGGTGAGAAACCCGATCGTCAAGTTTGACGGCGCGGAGCGGCGTCGGATCGCGTCGATCGCCTGTTTGCCCGCCGCGTCCATGTCGCTTGGGAAGGTTCTCGGTGTTCCGGGGAGCGCCTCAGGACCCGGGGGCATTCCTTGCTGCCAAGTGAAGCCGGGGAAGCGGTCTTTGAAGTCGGTGCTGTAATTGAGCGCGGCCAGGAGGAGCTGCCGCTGGTTGCTCAGGCAGACCGCGAGCTTGGCCTGCTTACGCGCTTTACCCAAGGCCGGCAGGAGGATGCCGACGAGCAACGCGATGATGGCGATGACGACCAGCAGCTCAATGAGCGTGAAGGCGCGGCGTGGGCGTGAGGTAGCCATGCAGATGCACTCCGGAGTTAAGCGATGAGGTGAACTCAACAGGTTGGCGCTCGGCGTGAAGAAGACACGCCGTGGCAATTAGCCAGACCGCTGCCGCTACATTATGTCACCGACGGGGGCGGGATGCAAGTGGCAAAGGGCGGAACAACCCGCGATTCCCAATCGAACTACGAACGCGAGGAAGACGAGGGGAAAACGCGCGGGCTGGGACCGCAGGAGGGGTATAGGCACTTGCGCGGCCAGCGGGCTTGGCGTGGCGTGCTTGCCGGGATGCGCGTGGTCGCGGGATAAACCGGAGGCGACTGCGGCGCGGGAGCCGCGGCCGCCTACGCGTCGTAAGTCTGGTATCCTTCGGACCTTGCGTGGGCGGGCGCTATCCCGTCCCCCTCTCCCCTCTCCCCTGTCTCCCCTGTCTCTACGTTTCTGGTTTCTGTCCCACCCTCGCCCCTGTCCCCCGGCGAGCGCGCAGCGCCGGATGTTGCTCGTGGGGTGCCGAAGTGGTCTGATCGCCGCGAGCCGCGGCAGGAGTCGAAATGCCTTTGACGATGACTGAATCTTTTCATGTGCCGAGCCTGGTGCTGGGCGTCGAGGCAACCGGCAGCATCCTGGTGAGCTTCTGGAAGCCGATTCTGCCGCTGATCTTTCTGGGCCTGTGGGCCTGGGTGGTGGCGAGCGTGTATGACAAGCACGCGGCGCGGTTCTTTTTGGCCCGCGAGAAGTGGAACATCTTTCATCTGGTGATGGGCACGGTCGCGCTGGCGGCGGCGTTCCTGATGCCGGTGCCTGGCCACCTTGGGGTGGTGGCGGGCCTGGGCGCGATGATCGTGATCCTGGCGATTGACCTCGCGGCGTATGCGGTCGCGGTGAGCCGCGACGATCGCGTGCCGGAGCAGTTCCGGATCCGGGTGGACATCCTGAGCAAGATGGCGGCGTCGCGGGCCGAGAAGAAGAAGACCAAGCAGGCGGGCAGCGCGAAGCTGGTGGTGCGTTTCCCCGACAAGTCGACTATGCCAGTGCCGGACGGGGAGTCGCCGGAAATGGTGGTGCGGTCGACGGCGGAGACGGTGTATCTCAAGGCGCTGGCGCAGCGGGCGGCGCAGGTGGAGATCTCGCCGACGGGCAAGGACCAGAACTACATGGTGCGCATGCTGGTCGATGGCGTGGGCATCGCTGGGGACGTGATGGCGGCGCAGACCGCCATCCGCGTCATGGATTGGTGGAAGAGCACTGCGAAGCTGGATCTGGCCGACCGGCGCAAGAAGCTGCAGGGGCTGGCGATGATCGAGCAGGCGGGTGGCAAGCGGACCATTCGCGTCACGTCGATCGGCGTGCAGGGCGGGATGCGCGTCGAGCTGCTGTTTGACCCCGACACTGCGGTGCGTCGGGCCGCGAAGGATCTGGGGTTTTTGGATCCGCAGATGGAAGAGCTCAAAGCGATTGTCAGCGACGAGAAGCGCGGCGTGGTCGTGCTGGCCGGCCCGCCCGATGGCGGGCGCACCACGGCGTTCTACTCGATCGTCGGGATGCACGACGCGTATACCCAGAGCGTGGGCACGCACGAAATGGATCAGCAGTTGGTGCTCGAGGGCGTGCGGCATCAGCAGTTTGATGCGCAGACCGAAGGCCCGGACTTCGCGACGTCGACTCGGTCGTTGCTGCGGCGCGACCCGGACGTGCTGGGTGTCGCGGAGATGCCCGACGCAAACACCGCGAAGGAGATCTCCAAGGCAGACGGCGAGCGGACGCGGACGTATATCGGCATCCGGGCCAACTCCGCGATGGAGGGGGTCGAGAAGTACGTACAGGCGGTAGGCGATAACGCGATCGCGGCCAAGCATTTGCGCGGCGTGATCGCGGGGCGGCTGCTGCGGAAGCTGTGCGTGAACTGCCGCGTGGCGTACCCGCCTTCGCCAGAGATGCTGAAGAAACTGGGGGTTGGCGAACCCGGGAAGGTGCAGCAGCTCTATAAGAAGGGCGGGCAGGTACTGATCAAGAACAAGCCCGAGATTTGCCCGGTGTGCGGCGGAGGCGGGTACATCGGTCAGGAGGGCATCTTTGAGGTGTTCCACTTCGATGACGACCAGCGAAAGAGCATCGCCGAGGGCAACATGCCGGCGCTTCGCGCCGCGCTCAAGGCCCGTGGGCTGCCCAGTATCCAGCAGAGCGCCATACGCAAGGCGCTCAGCGGTGTCACCAGCGTAGAAGAGGTGCAGCGTGTGACGGCACCGCCCGCGGCGCCGGCGGCCGCGGCGGGGGCGGCCAGTGGGGCGCCGCCGCGGGCTTGAGGCGGAAGTCGCGAGTCGTTTGTCGCGAGTCTCAAGTCCCGAGTCCGAAGCCCGAAGTTTCAAGTCGCAGGTCTTTGTTTCGTATCCCTTGCCTCGCGGCCCTTTCTGACGAGAACTCCACATGCTGATGAACATCCTGGCCGTCATGATTCTCTTGGGTGGCGGCTATCTCGGGTTTACGCGTGGGTTTTATACGATGCTGCTGCAGTTCGGCGCCGCCATCGCGGGCGGGGCGATTGCGCTGGCGTTTTGGGAGCCGCTGGCGTACTACATCCTGAACAACTATGGCGAGACGCAGTGGATCGCCGACTCGGCCTGGGGCGTCGCTCTGGGCGTGCCGTTTGGGATCGTGACGGCGATCATCATTGGCGTGCAGGCGGCGCTGCTGCGCAACAGCATCAAGGTCTATCCGCTGGCGGACTACATCGGCGGCGGGGCGCTGGGCATCGCGACGGGCGTGATTGTGGCGGGCTTCGCGGTGCAGTCGGTGGCGTTCACGCGCGGGCACGCGGATTTCACCGGATTTACGCCGGTGACGTCGCAGAGCAATGGTTCGCTGAAGCGCGAGTCGGGTCTGTGGGTGCCGGTGGATGTGATCACTGCGGGGCTGTTCAAGCACTTCTCGACACACTCGATGTATGTCGAGGACAACCTGGCGAAGTTCTACCCGGACTTTGAAAACCGCCCGTATCTGATGGGCAGCACGCCGGACAACGCGACGCTGAAGTTCGGCGTGCCGGACAAGTCGGTTGACTTGCTCGGGCGCTATACGGTGGGCGTTGCGACGGCGCTGAAGTACGACGAGCTGGTGACCGACACGCTGGACACGCGTCGGCAGGTCGTGACGAATATTGACGGCGAGGACCTCAAAACGCTCAACGGTGGGCAGTATTCGGTGGAGGGCTACATCCTCAACTTCCGCCCGTCGGCGCGTGAGAAGATGGGGCAGGTGGCGGTGGGCGCCGGGCATCTGACGCTGATCATGTGGGACCGCGACATAGACGAGACGATCGCGATCCAGCCGTTTGCGATGGTCAGCCAGACGAAGGGGGACCCGGCCAAGCCGCTGTCGGTGCGATACTCGCGCTGGCGGTTTGATGCCAAGGGGACGTTCCTAGGCTCGGTGGGCGGGGCGACTGACAGCACGCCGATGGCGTTTGAGTTCCTGGTGCCGAAGCGATCAACGAACTTTGTGCCGCTGGCGCTGTATGTCAAAGGCATCAAGATTGACCTGATCGACCCGAGCACGCAACAACCGATCGTCGCGAAGGAGGCGTTCAAGACGACCGGAGAGCGCGACGTGCTGGTCGCCGGCGGTGGGCTGATCGATGTGATCGGCGGCGGAGCGCTAGACGCGACCGGGGCGACGGAGCTCACGCTGCAGAAGGAAGATCCGAACTCGGGCATCGCGGTGACGAACCAGATGCCGTTTAGCATCGTGCTGAACAAGGGCGATCTGAACATCCCGACCGATGACAAGAACCGGATGCAGGACGGGGAGCAGAATCTCAACCCACAGCAACTGAACAATCGCGGCATTGACCGCGATCTGCGCGTCGATCGTTTTACGGTTTCAAGCGACACGGCGTGCGTGCAGGTCGATGTGACGAAGGACTCGCCCCTGAGCTTCCTGCTGCCGGCGGCATCAGAAGCGACCGGCGCGCCGGTGCTGATCTCGGCCGACGGACAGCGGTTCAGTTGCATCGGATTCGTGTACCGCGATGACGCGATCGCGCGCATCCGATACTCGCCGAGCCGCCCGATTGACTCGAAGGACACCCTGCCCTCGCTGACGATGAGCCGGTCTGACCAGAAGATGCGTCTGCTGTTTAACGTGACGATGGGGGCGCAGATCACGCAGTTTGCGATCGGCGACAAGGTGATCGCGACGTTCAAGCCGCCCCTGGCGGTGGATCAGGTTCAGCGGTAGGGTCCGGGCACACGGCCACATGGCACACGGAAACATGGCACATTGATGCGGCCGCAGAGCGCCCGATTTGCCACTCACGACTCGCGACTTCAGTTCACTTCACTCGCAGAGCGACGATGGTGATGTCGTCGCCGCTGAGGCGGACGCCGGCGAACTGGCGGAGTGACCAGAAAAGGCGGTCGATGAGATCCTGAGCGGTGGCGCCCGGCTGGGTGCTGAGCAGGTCCAAGACGCCTTTGCGGATGCGGGCGCGGCCGAAGGCTTCGCCTTCAAAGTTGAGCGCTTCGCTGAGGCCGTCGGTGTAGAGCAGGAGCGCGTCCCCCGTGCGGAGGAGAACCTTACCGACATCGTAGGTCTGGCTGGCGTCGATGCCCACGGCCATTCCGCCCTCGTCCAGGAGCCGGACGGTGAAGCCGCCCGGCGCCGCATCGTCGCGCGAGAAGAGCATGGCGGGGTCGTGGCCGGCGGCGCAATAGGCCAGCTCCATAGAGCGGGGCTCAATGACGCCGCACCAGAGCGTGAGGAACTCGCTCTCGAGCGTGTCGCGCACGATGGCTTGGTTGAGCTTGCGGATGACCTCTTGCAGACGCCATTCCTCGCCAGCGAAAGCGCGAAGGCTGGCCCGCGCGGCGGACATAAGGATCGCGGCGGGGACGCCCTTGCCGACGACATCGCCCACAGCGATGCCCAGCTCCCGGTTGGCGCCGCCCTTTTCGAAGATGTCGTAGAAATCGCCGCCAAGCTGATAGCTGGGGGCGTACTTCGCGGCCAGATCGAAGCGCTCGTAGCTTGGCATGGTGCGGGGCATCATGCGGCGCTGCACGTCGGCGGCCAGGCGGAGCTGGCGCTGAGTCTGCTGGTCCTGCTCGCGTAGCTGTCGTAGACGCTGCAGCGCCACAACCATCGCGGCATGGTCGGCGATCGAACGCAACAGGTCGCACTCGCTCTTGCTGAACTGGCGGGGCTGTCGTCCGTAAAGCCGGACGAGCCCGGCGGAGCGGCCCTGGTAGACCAGCCCGGTGGTGATGAGGCTAGAGAGCTGCTCGGCGCGGGGGCGCGAGGGATCAACGATGCGCTCGTCGTGCATGAGGTCTTCGACGCAGACGACGTCGCCGCGCAGGGCGCTGGAGCGGAGCATGCCGTCGATGCTCAGGGGTGAACTCTCAGCGAGCCATTCGGGCGAGAGGTTTCGGGTGACGCGATGATCCAGCTCGCCGGTCTTCTCGTCGATCATGGCGATGGAGCCTGCGTCGCATTTCAGCGCGTCCAGGGCCAGGTCCAAGGCGATCTCCAGAACGCTGTCGGCGTCGTGAGCGCGGGCAAGGGCGGAGCTGAGGCGGTACAGGGCATCAAGGTCGCCCACGCGCTGGCCCAGGCTGATCACGCTCTCGACGGTTTCGACCACTGTGCCGGCCATCAGGATGACGGCACGCTCCAGAGCGCGCCGGCCGACTGGGTCGTCGCGATCCCAGTCGGCGGGCATGGCGATGGCGCCGATCTGCCCGCGGCTGGATTGCAGCGGGGCCAGGAAGAGGTCCATGCGTTCGGGGACGACGCGGTTGATGAGTGCATAGGCGCGGGCGGCGCCACGCTCAGGGGTCGTCAGATCCCAGAGCTTCCCGCCCTCGCGAGGGACGACGACCGAGCCGTCCATATCGCGGAGCCAGATGGGCACGCCGGTGAGACGAGACAGCTCGTCGCACAGGCGCGCGACGGAGCCGTCGGTGAGGAACGAACGAATGGAAACCGGCGCAATGACAATCGGATCCTTTGACACGCGAGCAACACTAGCCATCGTGGTGACATTGGCTGTTTGGGTAATTGCTCGATCGAAGGCGTGCTCAATTCGCTTCGGAGGCCGAGCGGAGGCTTGCCACGCCCCTCGGTCGAAAAACTACAAAAATCGAGTTGGGGTGGGAAGGAGGGGAACGGGAGTCTGCGCTTACTTGCGCGCCGGCGTGGCGGGTTCGCGGGTGTCCGGCTTGGGGGATTCTTCGACGATGTCGCCCGAGCGCAGCTCGCGCAGGGCGCGTTCGAGGACGCGGTCGGTGCCCGGGGCATCGGCAACGGGGCGGCGGCGCGAGCGGGGCTGCGACACCTCGAAATCTGGCTGGAGCGGGTTGCCCTCGAGGCGGCGGCCCTTGAGCGAGACGTATTCGGAATGAGGGACTTTAAGGCGGTAGCCGCCCGGGAGGTCCTCGTAGGTGCTGACGAGCACGGCGCCGGCGGTGGGTGTGCCCACGAGGACGGCACCTTTGAGTTCGAAAAGGGTCTGGGCGACGATCTCGCTGGCGCTGGCGGAGGCGCCGTTAATGAGCACGGCGATCTGGCCGCGGTAGGGCGTGCGCTCGGCGCGGACGATGCGCATTTTGTCTTTCATCCACTCGGCGATGGCTTTGACGTCGGTGGGGTCGCCGCCTTCGGAGCGGACGTACGCGTCGACGGCGTCTTTGGAGACGCTGGTGCCGATGGGTTGTCCGGTGGGGAGGAAGAAGCCCAAGAAGTGGAGCATGTTGCGGACTTCGCCGCCGCCGTTGTCGCGCAGGTCGATGATCAGGCGTTTGCGCTTCATGGCGTCGCGAACGACCTTGGCGACGTTAGCGCGATCGTAATCGGAGTGGAAGGTGGGGATGCGAACGATGGCGACATCGCCAGCGTCGAAGGTGATGGATTCGGGGGTTCGGAAGTTGACCTTGCCGCGGGTGACGGGGATGGTGCGTTCTTCGCCTTCGGCAGTGCGAACGGTGACGTTGACAACGCTGCCACTGGGGCCGCGAAGGACGCGCGTGTCGTCGATTTCCTGGCCATCGGCGGCGATGATGATCTCACCGGACTTCAGGCCGGCGCGCTCGGCGGGAGAGCCTTTAAGGACGTCAAGGATGCGGCGCTCGCGCCCCATCTCGGAGAAGCGGACGCCGATGCCGGTGAACTCCGAGCCGCGGCTGGCCTCGGCGGCGGCGGGCGAGAGCAGATCAAGGTGGCTGACGCCGAACTCGTTGAGAACGCGGTTGACGGTCGCAGTGAATGCAGGGACGGTCTTGGCCTCTTCAAGACGATTCTTGAAGCGGGCGACGTGGTCGGGCCACTTCTCAAAGTCGACGCCAGAAGCGAAGGCCTCCTGGCGGACAAGCCGCTCGGCCTGATCCAGGAGCACACGCTTGTCTTCGGCGGAGATGGTCTGCGCGCCAGCGGCGTGGAGGAAGAGCGCGAGGCTGAGCAGGATACCCAAGGCGCGCGGGCCAAGGCTGCACAACAGCCAGTTCAGGCGGATGGGGCGAGCGGACCGCAAACACGTGGTAGAAGCCTGCGACATGAGGGTTGTCGGGACGGGAAGGCCGGTCGAAATCGCTGATCGAGGGGTCGTCTTCACCCGCGCTCCCTTCGGCACACACCGCCACTTTGCCATGGACGTTTATACTTTGTCAACGGGCGATTGGTTGTGCCATTGCTCTGTGATTGATGAAGTTCGGCGGTCGTTGCGGCGTGGATTCGGGGAAGCGGTCGGGTTGAGGGCTGCCCGGTGTAAGGGCTTGATTCCGGGCACGGGCGCGGGGGAGGGGCGGGCGGTACCATCCGGCCATGAATGTCCTGGTCACCGGCGGTGCGGGATACATCGGCTCGCACGCGGCTTTGGCCCTGCTTCGCGCGGGACATAACGTGCTGATCGTGGACGATCTGTCGCGCGGGCGGATGGGGGCGGTGCAGGCCATCAGGGCGGCTCTCGGACCTTCCGGTGCCGAAAGGCTGACGTTTCTTAGGGCGGATATCGCGGACACTGAGGCTTTGACGCGAGCCATGGCCGAGCACGAGACGGACAGCGTCTTGCACTTCGCGGCCCTTGCCTACGTCGGCGAGAGCGTTTTGGAGCCGCTGAAGTACTACCGCACGAACGTGGGCGGGTCGATTTCGCTGATCACGGCCGCGGTGAGCGTGGGCGTGCGGCGGTTCATTTTTTCGTCAACGACCGCGACGTATGGCGAGCCTTTGATCGGACAGGTGCCGATTCGCGAGTCGCACCCGCAGAGCCCGATCAATCCGTACGGCGCGAGCAAGCTCGCGGTCGAGCGGATTCTGCGCGATGTCAGCGAGAGCCAGCGCCGCACGGGGCACGAGCCGCCGATGGCGTTTGCCTGCCTGCGATACTTCAACGTCGCGGGGTGTGACCGCACGGGCACACTGGGCGAGGATCACACACCCGAGACGCACTTGATTCCGCTGGCGATTGGCTGCATCCTGAAGACGCAGCCCTCAATCGACCACACGCTCAAGATCTTTGGACGCGACTACCCGACGCCTGACGGCACCTGCATCCGCGATTACATTCACGTTGATGACCTCGTGAACGCTCACCTGCGCGTGCTCACGGCGCTAGAGCCGGGCGATCAGCGGATTTACAACCTTGGGCTTGGGCGCGGCGTGAGCGTTGAGGAAATCCTGGGCGCGATCCGTCGCGTGACGGGGGAGAGCGTGCGGACTGTTGACGGCCCTCGCCGGCCGGGCGACCCCGCGCTGCTGTTTGCCGACCCAACAAAGATCAAACATGAGCTCGGGTGGGTCGCGCAGGTGCAGTCGCTGGAAGACATCATCGCGTCGGCGTGGGCGTGGATGCGGCGGAACCCGGGCGGGTATGGCGAGTAGGCTGGTGTAGCGCGTATTTGGGGAACGGGTGGAGTACGCCGCCGGGGGGCGTGGTACCGGTATACTTCGGTGTCGACATCGACGATCTATGCGATGTTTCCGAGTCAACGCGGCTGAGATTTGTAACGCCGCCAGCGTGTTCGCGGCGGCGGCGGTGGCGTTTGGGATGACGTTGCCGGTGCGCGGGGAGTTGCCGCTGCGGGTGCAGGGTGGGCTGTCGCCGGTGCTGATGCCGGCGGAGGCGTGGGAGAAGACGGGCGCGGCGGCACGCGAGTTGTCACTGGTGGTGGCGGATTTGGGGAGCGTGGAGTACGCGACGCGGGATCGGGCTTCGACGGAGCTTTTGAGCCGCGGGGATGTGACGCTGGAGTCGCTCGGGCTCTTGATGAGGCAGCCGGGGCTGTCGATGGAGGCGAAGTCGCGTTTGCTGGGGGCGGCAAAGGAGATCTTTCTGCGGATGCCGCGCGGCGCGTTGGGTGTGCAGTTTGGGATGGGGCAGTTGGTTGGCGGGCGGGTGAGCTCGGGGCTGACGATCTCGCGATTGATTCCGGGTTTTCCGAGTTCCAAGACGCTGCGCGTGGGCGATGAGATTGTCGCGGTGAACTCGATCCAGGTGCAAACCACATCGACATTCAACCCGGACATAACGGCGCTGCGGCCGCACGTGATCGCACGCGACCCGGGCGCGGTGGTGCGGGTGACGGTCCGGCGGCCCAAGGGGGAGGCACCGGCGAACGGGTGGATGCCAGCGGGTTTCGAGAGCGAGACGGTGACGGTGGATGTCGAGCTGGGGGCGTTTGACAACTTGCAGCGGAACAACCCGCAGTTCGGGGACTTTTTGTCGGCGAGTCAACTGGCGCTGGCGTGGACGATCCGCCAGACGGACTTGCTGGGGCAAATGCCGGTGGCGGGAGAAAATCTGGCGATCTTGCAGCTCAGCAAGGACGTCGGGTTTTCGGTAAACCAGGCGCCGCGCGTGGCGTTGGGTGGCGAGGCGAACGAGGGGCGGCCGTCGGAGCGTGATCCGCGTCAGAATCTAGCGCGCGACGGCGGCAACATGCGCGGGTTTGGGAACCTGAGGCAGGGCGGTGGGATGGCCGTCGGGCAGGGGTTCGCGGGGATGCAGGGCAATGGGCAGGGGCGCTGGCAGATTCAGGTGATCGATCCCGCGCTGGGGCCGGGGATCGCACCATTGCCGATTCCAGATCTAAAGTTGGACTTGGGCAACGCGGATCCGGCGCGTCAGATTCTGCCGGAGCGGGCGGTACGCCGGACGGTTCGCGAGCAGATCGTGTCGCTCACTGTGGCTCGCGAGGCGCAGCTAGCGCTGGTTCGCGAGCTGAAGCGCGCGATCGGCGAGCTCGGCGAAGAGCCGGACCCAGACGCACTGCTGAAGCAGTTGACGGTGCAGATTAGCGAGATCAGCCAGAAGGTGGGCCAGATCGATCAGGAGCTGAAGCGCCTGAGGTTTGAAGCGGGCGACGATGCCAAGGCCCCGTAACAAGTTAGAAGTTTCTAGCAGATGCTGGGCCGGGATTTCGCGGTGCCATGGCGAGCCGCTACAGCTGGATTAAGCGATCCGGAAGGTGTGGACGGTTCCCTAGCTGGGTGGATATGCCTACCAAACCTGGTCAGTGGTGATTTCAACCGCAATAGGGTGCGATGGTCCAGTCCATGAACGCGGCTTCATACGCGTTCGAAGGACCTTCGCTCATGTGTTTTCGAACTCGAAATGTGTTTGCGCTCCCGCTCGCGGCGGTGGCTTCGTCGATCAGCGTGCTGGTGGCGTGGCTGTGGTCGATGCAAACGATGTGGGCGACGCTGATCGCGATGTCGGTGGGGAGTCTGATGTTCGTGGTGCTGGCGTTGAAGGGGCGGTTTGACGGAGCGAAGAACAAGCGGCAGCCCGAGCCGCCGCTGGCGAGCGCCGCGGGCGTGCGCCTGCCGCTGGGCGTTGATGTGGATCGACTCAAGGCGCTGCAGGAGGCGCTGGCGGAGCAGAACACGCGGATGCACATCGCGGTGCGGGCGGCGGGCGCGGGGGTGTGGGATTGGGACCTGATCAGCGAACAGATCCAGTGGAGCGATATAGCGCTTGAGATCTTTGGGATCGAGCCGGGCGTCGCGGTGACGCCGGACCTTTGGCGCTCGCGTGTGTTTGAGGACGATCTGCCGCTGGCTGATACGCTGATGCAGGAAGCTATCGAGTCGGGCTCGCAGTTTGACGTGAGCTTCCGGATCCGGCGCGAATGGGAGCTGCGCTGGGTGCAAGTACACGCGACGGTGATGCGCGACACGGCGGGCCAAGCGGTGCGGGTGGTTGGCGTGTACATCGACATCACCTCGCGGGTGACGGCGGACGACCACCGGCGCGAGATCGCGCGTCGCTTGCAGAAGGTGGCCCAGCATCTGCCCGGATTCGTGTTCCAGTTCCGGGTCGGTCCGGACGGCGTGTCGTCGTTTCCCTATGCCAGCGCGGGCATTCAAGAGGTGTATGGATGCACGCCGGCGCAGGCGGCGATGGACGCCTCGCTGATCTTCGAGATCATGCACCCCAGCGACCTGGCGAAGCTGCACTCATCGATCCGCGAGTCGGCGGCGACGCTGAGCCATTGGAAGCTGGAGTACCGCGTCAAGCGTGCGGGCGGCGGCTATCGGTGGCTGATGGGCAGCTCGGTGCCCGAGCGCGAGGCCAACGGCGGCACGCTGTGGCACGGGTTCATCACGGATATCACTGAGTCGCGTCAGCGTATGGAGGAGCTTGCGCACGCTCGCGAGGCGGCGGACGCTGCGAGCAAGGCCAAGAGCGAGTTCCTGGCGAACATGTCGCACGAACTTCGCACGCCGATGACCGCGATCCTGGGGTTTGTGGAACTGCTGGATGAGTCGGGCACCAACGCCGCGACGCGCTCGGACTATGTACACACGATCAAGCGGAACAGCGAGCACCTGATCACGATCATCAATGACATCCTGGATCTGTCGAAGATCGAGGCGGGGAAGATGGCGCTCGAGCCAGCGAACGTAGACCCGGTAAAGGTGACTGCGGACGTGTGCGCGATCATGGGCTTCCGGGCGAGGAGCAAGAAGATTGAACTGACGCTGGATCATGACCGCCCGCTGCCGCGAACGATCCGGACGGACGGGCTGCGGCTGCGGCAAATCCTGATCAACCTGATCGGCAACGCGGTGAAGTTCACCGATGCGGGCGCGGTGGGGGTTCGGATTCGCTTCGATCAGGCCGAGCAGGGTTTGAACACGCTGGTGATCTCTGTGCAGGACACGGGGATCGGTATCGAGAGCCACGTGTTGCCCACGCTTTTCACTGCGTTTCAGCAGGCCGACAGCTCGACGACGCGGCGATTTGGCGGAACGGGCCTGGGGCTTCAGATCAGCAAGCGGCTGGCGGAGATGCTGGGGGGCAATATTCGTGTGACATCAGCGCTTGGTCAGGGGAGCGAGTTCTGCGTTTCGCTGCCGCTGACCGAGCTTGAGTGCTCGAACGTGGTACAGCGGTTGCCGGGGCGGCCGGATTTGCAGTGGCCCGCGCCGCCTCTGAAGGCGATCGCGACGGTTGTGCGGGTGGGCGACGGCGTTGGAGCGTCAGTGGAGGGCAACGGGCTAGCGCGCGAGCTGGCGCTCTCGGGTCAGCGAGTGCTGCTGGCTGAGGACGGGCTGGATAATCAGCGGCTGATCTCGTTTCACTTGCGCAAGGCCGGGGCGGAGGTACACATCGTGGCCACCGGGCTGGCGGCGCTCGAGTCGCTGGAGAAGACGGGCACGCCGCAGACGCCGGGGTTTCATCTGGTGGTGATGGACATGCAGATGCCGGAGCTGGATGGCTATGGCGCGACGCGCCAGCTGCGGCGCGATCAGTGGCGCGTCCCGGTGATTGCGCTGACTGCGCACGCGATGCAAGGCGATCGCGAGAAGTGCCTCGCGGCGGGGTGTGATGATTACACGACGAAGCCGATCGATCGCGCGGCGCTGGTTGCGCTTTGTGCCAGTGTGATTGAGATGCACGCTCGGGCCATCTCGCCCGGCGCACCGGGAGTTGAGGGCGCGGGGCCAGTGCTTCGGGCAGCCTGAGCGAGCCGGCGGGGCGGTCGGAACACATACGGTCTTTGGGCGGACGCGCGGCGTCGGGGGGCAGCAAATCGCGCAGAACTTTTGGTTGTGGACGTCGCACTCACAGCGTCCGGTGCCCGATACTGTTTTGCCAGCGCCGGTGCGCTGTCCTATGCGATTGAGCTCTAAACATCTTGGTGGCGTGGCTTTGGCGATCGCCCTTGCCGGTGGGTCGCCGTGGGCGTTTGCGGCCGGGAGCGAGGATCCGCCGGCGCCCAGCGCGCCGACCATGCCGGCCGCGGCAAAGCCGGAGGCGGACGGGCCGGGAGTTGGCGCGGGCGTGATGGCAGAGACCGGAGACGAGCGAGCGGTTGCGCCGAAGCAGGCTCGGCGCGCGGCCGCGCCGGGAGCGATCATCCCGGCGGCGGCGGGTATCTCGACTCGGGCGCGTACGGTGACACCGGTAAGTTCGCAGACGCACCTGCGGATTTCTGATCTGCGACGCGTGAAGCCGGGCACGGGTGACGTTTCGCCCCTGGACGCAAAGCTGGACGTGCGCGACAACGATCTGCGGATTCCGAACAACTTTGGCGGGGTGTATCAGATACCCGCAGACGCTCCAACGCCGTACGCCGGCTGGTTCGTGCGCATCTCGGGTGGGGTGTGGGCGGTGTTCCCGCAGTCGACGTATCGGCGGACAAAGAAGGGCGTGACGGAGACGGTGCCGCCGGGCACAAAGTATTTCGTGGGGGGAGTGCCGATCGATGCGATGCGCGCGGCGGTGTTGGGCGGTGGTGGTGGTGGAGGGGGCTCGGAGCGGCTCGACGCGCGCGAGGACAACGCGCTGCAGAGCGTGCCGGTGGATGGCAGCCTGCCGATCATGACGCGCGCGGATTCGATGAGCTTTGTCGATGCCGTGGGCGGGGGGAGGGACGTGAACACGGTGATTGTCAGCGCGGGTGACCTTGAATCGTCCCGCCTTGCGTGGAGCCAGGGGACCGAGCGCTGGATCAGCGACACGGGCTATCGGTCGCGCCGGCTGGGCGAACTGCTGGGCAGGGCCGGGCGGGCGCCCGGGTTCTCGGGCGACGCGAAGCCGGAGTGAGCGGGGCGCGGGAGCGCGGATCAACTCGTAGACATGGTGCGTCGATGGACGGTGGACCGCTCTGGCAGGGCGGTCAGGGGCCGTCATCTTGCGACAGCATGCTTCAAAGGTCGTGCGCGATTCGAGCGGTTTGAGTGCGTCGGGCGCTGGCGCGCCGGAGGCGAAGGGAGTGGGGTTGCTGGTCGCGGTGTGCGCGTCATTGCGCGAGCACACGACTCGGGCGTGGTGGGGGGAACTGGCGAGTCATTGGCCATTGTGTAATCAAGCACCTGGGCGTGTGAACGCGTGCTCGATTGATGACGTGGTGGAGCGGGCCGGCGCGCCGCAAGACCTGCGCGACGCGGGCGCGGTGTTGATCGTGGCCTCGGCGAGCACGGCGCGGGCGACGCTCTTGCGGTGTGTGAACGCGGTGCGCGAGGCCGGGCGGCCGGGCGTGGTGGTGCTCGCGACGAGCGACGCGGCGCTGATTGAGCGGCTGGGGGGCGCGGCGAACGCGCGAGGTGCGCACGGCGCGGGGCACGCGGGGATCATCGTGCTGGTGGGACGGCCGGATGTTCACGCGGTGTGCGGTGTGCTGGCGGGGATGTGCTCGCTGGCGGAGCCGTTGCGAAGGCTGGAGCAGGAAGTCGAACTGGCGACCGCGACGCAGCAGAGCGCGCGCCGGTGGATCCGGCGGGTGGATGACGAGCTGCACTTGGCGGCGAAGATGCAGCGGGAGTTGCTGCCTGCGCAGATGCCGTCGCTGGGGTGCTTTACGTCGGCGGCGTTGTTCAAGCCGCTGTGGCACGTGTCGGGTGACGTGTATCGCGCGTGGCGGCTGGACGAGACGCACATGGGATTCATGATCGCCGACGCGATGGGGCATGGCGTGCGGGCGGCGATGGCGACGATGATCCTGGCGCATGAGCTGGTGCTCAAGGACACCAGCGCGCACGGGTATCGTTTGATCCCGCCGAGCGAGGCCCTGGCGAGACTGAATGAGCAGATGATCTCGCACCCATCGGAGGCGATGCGGTTCGCGTCGGCGTTGTGCGGGATTGCGGATTGCGCGACTGGCGAGGTGCATCTGGCCGCGGCCGGGCACCCGCACCCGCTGCTGGCCTCGCCGGATGGGAGCGTGGTGAAGTTTGAGCTCGACGGGCCGGTGCTGGGCGTGTTTGACGGGGCGGAGTTTGCGCAGAGCACGATCCGGCTGACGCCCGGGCAGATGCTGGTGATGTACACCGATGGAGCGGAGGATGCGCTGCCGACGCCGCCGCGCAATGTCGAGGGGGGCGGGCGCGTGCATGTCGACAAGTGTGATCTGATGTGCCACGCGCTTGCGCAGTGTCTGCGAGACCACGCGAGCGTCTCGACGCACGAGCGGTTGCTGGCGTTCGGCGCAATGCTGGACTCGCTGGCGGGCTCACTGCACCGCGCCGATGACGTGACTCTGCTGGCGCTGCAGCGTCGCCCGACGGGCGACGGCGGTGGGGCTTAGTCGTTGAGAAGATCCGGGCGGCGTGCGCGGGTCCGCTCCAGGCGCTGGGCGAGGCGCCAGCGTTCAACCGCTTCGTGATTGCCAGAGAGCAACACGTCGGGAACTTCACGCCCGCGCCAGACGCGGGGCTTGGTGTAGTGCGGACAGTCAAGCAGGCGGGTGTCGGGCGGGATCTCGAGGCGGTCGCGCTTGGGCGTTTGTGGGCCGCCTAGGAAGCTGGAGGCGATGCCGAAGGAATCTTGCTGAGCCGAGAGTTCGTCGCCCAGCGCGCCGGGGATGAGGCGGGCCACGGCGTCGATGAGGAGGATGGCGGCCAGCTCGCCAGAGCTGAGCACGAAGTCGCCGATGGAGAGTTCGCGCGCGGCGAGCTCGTCGATGACGCGCTCGTCAATGCCCTCGTAGTGGCCGGCGATGATGAGCAGGCGCGGGGCGCGGGCGAGGGATTCGACGATCGGCTGCGTGAGGCGCTCGCCCTGCGGCGTCATGAGCAGGCGCGTCGCGGGGCGCGAGTCCAGCGCTTCGACCGCGATCACGCTGTCGTAGACGGGTTGGCAGGCCATGACCATGCCCGGGCCGCCGCCGAAGGGCCGGTCGTCAGTCTTCTGGTGCTTGTCGGTGGTGAAGGAGCGGATGTCGGTAGCGTGCCAATCGATGAGCCCGGCGGCGCGGGCGCGGGCGGGCATGCTGAGGTTGAGGGCGCCGCCGGGCAGGGCGGGGTCAAACATCTGGGGGAAGGTGGTCAGGATGTCGACGCGAAGGGGCATTGGGGGATTGGTGGCGTTCGAGGCAAGCTTGAGGTGAGCGTACGACGAGGTCGTTCAGGGCGGTGAGACGGTGTCAGCCTTGCCAAAAACAAACAAGCCCGCCAGAGCGGCGGGCCTGTGATGAGGTCAATGGGTAAGCCCGGGCTCGATTCAGCCCTTGGCTTCTTCCTTCTTCTTGGGCTGGGCGGCGATCGCGGCCCGCTTCTCAGCGCCCTTCTTGGAGGCATCGGCGCGCTCGGCGACCTGGGCCTTCCAAGCGTCCTGATTCAAGACGTTGTTCTTGGCGAGCATGTCGCGGACGGTGTCCGAGGGCTGAGCGCCGACGCTCAGCCAGTGCTTGATGCGATCGATCTTGAGCTCGATGTCCTTCTCGCCCTTGGCGGCGACCGGGTTGTACCAGCCGAGACTCTCGAGGACGACGCCGTCACGCTTGACGCGGCTGTCCACGGCGGAAATGCGATAGAACGGACGGTGCGGACGACCAATGCGGCTCATGCGAATACGGACCACGCGCGATCTCCAATCTGACCCGGTGCTGGTTGCGAAGGCCGGAACGGTCCCGGCGCCCGGTTTCGGGCCTCAACAATAGCCCGGACGAGGGCGTGGGTCGAGTGGGGAGGGGGATGAGAAGTGGCAAAGTGGCAAAGTGGCAAGGTGGCAAGGTGGCAAAGCTCACGGCCTCGAGTTCCGGCTCTAGTGCCCAGTTCCACCAAATGGAACCGGCTCAATTGGCCTAATTTTGAGGCGGCCGCGCGAGATCCTTCCGTGCGAGTACTCGCTCAGTTCGCTTTGGGCTTGTCGCGTTGGGTGATGCGTTGGGCGAGGTTGGCCGCGAGGTCGGTGTCCTCGGCGGCGGTCATTTCGCTGCGGGGCTGGATGTCTTGCTTGACCAGTTTAGGGTCGGTGTGGCGGCCGCCGAGGCGGACCGACGTGCTGGAGGGCCGCCAGCCGGGGTAGTACGTCCGCTGGATGAAGACGCGGACGCGCATGTCGGTAGGGTCGCTCGACTCTGTCAGGTCCACGCGTGAAGGGTCGGCGGCGCTGGTGGAGTTCGCGGGCCGAAACTCGACCCGGACCACGCGATCCAATCGATCGAGCACGTCCTGGGCCGTGCGGACCACGCCGGCCCGCGGCTGCGTCGTCAGCACACCGGCGCGAGCGTCCACGCGATCCAGCACCCAGCCGGACTCCAGCAGTTCGTCGCGAGCGGCCTGAAAGCGGGCGGTGTAGGCGGTGGCGGTGACACCCTGCGCGGGCGCGGGGGCCTTGTGGCTGGCGGCACAGCCAGCGAGCGAGGCGGCGAGGGAGAGTCCGAGTGTGAGCGGGATCGCGAGCGTGGGGCGGGTCATGCCGAGGAGTGTACAGCGTGGGACGCCTCGGAGCGACCGGCGTTGACTAGCCCCCCGCGGCTTCTTTACCCGGGTCGATGGCGAGTTGCCGCATCTTTTTGTAGAGCGTGGTGCGGTTGATGCCGAGGCGCTCCGCGGCCTTCATGCGGTTGTAGCCGCTGGCCTTGAGGGCGTCGAGGATGATGCGGCGCTCGGGCTCGCGCATGGCGGCTTCAAGAGATTGCGTGATGGGGGCGGCTGGCTGCGGTGCGGGTGCGCCGATGGGCGGCGTGTGTGGGAAGGGGCCGCCGGGGCGTGGGTATGGCGCTGGCGCGAGGTCTGGTGACGGGCTTGGGCTCGCTGGCGAGGACATGACGCCCGGGCTCCACATCGGAGCGGTCGCGACGGGTGAGCCGGTGATGACGTGCGGGGGCAGGTCTTCGAGCGTGACGGTGGGGCGACGGCTGAGCACGACGGCGCGCTCGATGATGTTGCCCAGTTCGCGGACGTTGCCCGGGAACGGGTAGCGGCGCAGCGCGTCCATGGCCTGCTGGTCAACTCCAGTGACGACGCGCCCGATGGAGGCGGAGTGCTGGCGAAGGAAGTGCTCGACGAGCATCGTGACATCGCTGACCCGCTCGCGCAATGGCGGCAGCTCGATCTTGACCACGTTGATCCGGTAGTACAGGTCCTGGCGGAAGCGCCCCGACGCGACCAGGTCTTCCAGCGCCTGGTTGCTGGCGAGGATGACGCGGCAGTCCACCTCGACGGTGTCGTTGCTGCCGACAGGCTCGAACTTGCGCTCTTGCAGGACGCGCAGGAGCTTGAGCTGCATGCCCGGGCTGGCGCTGTTGATCTCGTCGAGGAAGATGGTTCCGCCGCTGGCGGCGAGGAACTTGCCGGCTTTGTCCGCATGAGCGCCGGTGAAGCTGCCCTTGACGTGCCCGAAGAGCTCGCTTTCGAGGAGTGTTTCGGGGATGCTGCCGCAGGCGAGCTCGACGAAGGGCTTGCTGCGACGGGGTGAGCGATGGTGGATGGCGTGGGCGATGAGGCTCTTGCCGGTGCCGCTCTCGCCGGTCATGAGCACGGTGGTCTTGGTGGGCGCCACGGCCTCGATGAGGTCGTAGGTCTTGAGCATCCGCGGGTCGGCGCCGATGATCGAGTCGAGCCCGAAGCGCACGTCAAGCTGTTGGCGCAGCTCGCGGTTCTCGGCTTGGAGCGTGGCTTGGCGCAGGGCGCGTTCGAGGGCGATGCGCAGCTCGCTATCGACGACGGGCTTGGTGAGAAAGTCGGTCGCGCCCATGCGCACGGCGCGCACGGCGTTCTCGATCGTGCCGTAGCCGGTGAGCATGAGCATGGCGGTGCCGGGGTGATCGCTGACGACGCGTTTGAGGAGCTCGAGGCCGTCGAGCTTGGGCATGGCGACGTCGGAGATGATGACCTCGAAGGGGCGTGCGGGGGTGCTAGCTGATTCGCCTTTTTCAGCCGCGGAGATGGCGAGGAGTGCCTCTTCGCCATCGAGGGCGGTGCTGACATCGCAGCGTTCAGCGCGCAGGAACTCCGCGAGTGACTCGGCGACAATCGGGTCATCATCAACCACGAGGACGCGATGGTTCCCGCCGGTGTCTTTGTTGAGTTTGAGTGCGGTCATGGTCAGGCTCGCGGTTCGGGCGGGGATTCGGTCGGCGCGTCGGGCCAGGGGGCGAGGCGGTTTGCCTCGCGAGGGAGCCAGACGCTGAGGCATGCACCGGGCTTGTCGATGCGGTTTCCCAGGTCCATCCAGCCGCCATGCTGCTCGATGAGCTCGCGCACGAGCGCGAGGCCGACGCCGAGGTGGCCGCGTTTGGTGGTCGCGCCGGGCGAGCCAGCACCGAGGCGAAACAGGGCGGGGGAAACGCCGGGGCCGTTGTCGCTGATGGTGATTCGAAGGCCGGCTCGCCCGCCGGCGGGCGCGTCATCGACACGGACCTCGACCGATCCGGTGTTCAGGGGGGTGTGGGGGGGGATTGGGGTGAGGGGGGGCAGGGTGCGCGAGGTGCGGGCCTCGCTGATGGCCTCGATGGCGTTGCGCACTGCGTTCAGGACGATTGTGTAGACGCACATGGCTGGCGCGCGCCCCGCGGCCTCGTCGATCGTCGCGATGACCTCGATGCTTTGCTCGGTCGCCAGCGGCTCGGCGATCGCGATGGCGGAGCCGACGGCCTCGTTGATCGTGCCGGGCGTCAGCCACGCGCGCTTGTCGCGCCCCGCGGCGTGGTCTACGCAGACGGTCATCTGTTCCAAGGCAGCGCGGATGACTTTGAGCCGGCGCTCCAGATCCTGCTCCTGGCCGGGCTCGATGGAAGTACGGGTCAGCGCGCCGCTCATAAGCGAGACGTGGCGCAGGGTGCCATCCAAGAGGCTGGACAGTTCGTGAATGAGGGCGGTGAGACGCTCGCTGATGGCGCCAGCCTCGGCGCGGATCTGGCGTGCTCCCGGGGCGAGCTGTTGCCCGACGCGAATAACTTTGGGCTGGCCAAGCGGGCGCGTCGGGTCTTCACTGCGCGCACTGTCGTCCTGAGGCCTCATGTGGCGATTCATCGACACGACCGGGAGGCGACTTCAGCCGAGCGCCTGCAAATGGCCACAAGCATGACCACCGCCCTAGTCTTTGGCCCTTTTCTGGAGCGCACCCATGGCGGACGTGTTGATGTTGAGCGTGAGCGGCTGTCGCGGCGTGGTGGGATCGTCGCTGACCCCGCAGATAGTGGCCCGGTTCGCGGGGACGATCGGGAGATTCTTGCGCGACGAACGCCCGGCGAACGCCAAGGCCAAGCGCCGGCCCATGGTGGTGGTGGCGCGCGACGGGCGCGCGGGCGGGCACATGGTTCGTGACGCGGCCCGGGCCGGGCTCTTGGCAGCGGGGTGTGACGTGGTGGACATTGGCATCGCGATGACGCCGTCGTGCGCTGTGAGCGTGGATTCGCTGGACGCTGACGCGGGGGTCGTGCTCACGGCAAGCCACAACCCGCAGCAATGGAACGGAATGAAGTTCATCCTGCGGGCGCGCGGGAAGAACTCGGGGTTGTTCGGATCGTCAGCCTGCGCACCGGCGAAGGCGACAGCGGATCGAGTGATTCAAGCGTTTCGCGATGGGCAGGGGCAAGAAGCGGATGAGACCCTGGTGACGTGGGACCAAGTGGGCGAGATCGAAGAGGCGCCGACTGAGGGTGGATTTTTGCACGCGTCAAGAGCCGCCGAGGCGATTGCGGAGCTTGGGTTTGCGTCAGCGATCAAGAAGCGAAAGTTCAAGGTCGTGCTGGATTGCGTCAACGGCGCGGGGCGGATGATCTCGCCGAGCTGGCTGAGCGCGGGCGGGAGCACCGTGATGGCTCTTGGCGACGATGATTCAGGTCTGTTCCCGCACACGCCGGAGCCGACACGAGAAAACTTGGTGAGCCTGAGCAAGGCGATGAAGAAGGCGCGGGCGGACGTTGGCTTTGCGCAGGATCCGGACGCGGACCGGCTGGCGATCGTCGATGAGCGAGGAGCGTACATCGGTGAGGAGTACACGCTGGTATTGGCGACGATGGCGCTGGGCGAGGCGGGGGCGCTGAAGAAGGGCCAGACGCTGGTGGTGAACCTGTCGACGAGCCGGATGATTGAGGATATCGCGGCGCGGTATGGTTGCCGCGTGCAGCGGTCGGCGGTGGGCGAAGCGAACGTCGTGGAGTTGATGAAGGCGCTCAAAAGCCCGCTGGGGGGAGAGGGCAACGGCGGGGTGATCTGGCCGCGGGTGACATACATTCGCGATTCGCTGGGTGCGATGGGGTTGGTGCTGGGGTTGATGGCGGGGACGAAGAAGCCGCTGAGCGAGATCGTGAAGACGATCCCGGCATATGCGATCACCAAACGGAAGGTGGACCTCAAGGACCAGGCGGACGCGAAGCGGGCGGGCGAGGCCATCGCGAAGCAGTACGCCAGCGAGCGGATCGACCGGCAAGACGGCGTGCGCGTGGACTTTGACCAAGAGCGCGCGTGGCTGCACGTGCGCGCGAGTAATACGGAGCCGATCATGCGGTTGATCGCGGAGGCCCCGAGCCAGAAGCTGGCGACGAAGATTCTGGATGACGCGGCCCGCGTAATCGGGTGAGCGGTGGGTCCGCGATTGCGTCAGGGCGTTTGTTCCTCGGGCGCGATGACTTCGACGAGGGTGACTTGTTGCATGAGGAAGGTCACTCGGACGTGCTGGTTGGGCGCGAGCGTCGCGCCGGGGGCCAGGGCGTGAGCCGCAACGCGCAGGCGGGTGGCCTGATCGGTGGCGACCTGCTCGGCGGTTTGCAGGAGGAGGTCGAGGTAGCGGTCGCCGTGGATCGACACGGGCGAGGCGGAGATGACGCGGCCGGAGATGTGACCTGCCAGGGGAAGCACGCCGAAGCGTACCCGGGCGCGTCGAGGTGCGGGACGGGACACGCGTGCTAAACTGAGAGCATGATGACGATCAAGCTTTCAATCGGTGATCAGGTGCGCGTCACGCAGCAGGTGGCGCGCCAGCCGCTGGGTGGCGGCCCGATGGTCACCGAGGTTCAAGGCGAGGTGATCAAGTTCGACCAGATGAAGACCGGCTCGTGGTACGCCCATGGGAAGGACGACAAGCTGTGGCTCGAAAGTCTGATCCTCAAGAAGCCCGACGGCGAGATCGTGTACCTGAACCTTGATCAGAACTCGAACGTCGAAGTCACGCGGGCGGCGAGCGTCGGGTGAGCAAGGCGGGGTGGGGGGCACGAGGGCTGGGTGTGTTCACGAAGTGAACTGGAGAGAATTATCATGATCACCGTTCGCACGTTTATCGTGGGTCTTGGGCTGACGGCGCTGACGATCGGCGCGTGCGAGCGGCGGAACGCCGAAGCAACGAACGCGGCGAAGGTGGGGGGAGCGGCTCGAGCGTCGGAGACGGTGCCGCCGCGAGCGAAGGCGGAATCCATCGCGGAGCTGACGCTGGAGGTCGATGGCATGGTGTGCCAAGGGTGTGTTGCTGATGTTCGCGAGGTGCTCATGGCGGTGCCGGGGGTCGTGGACGTGAACGTCACTTTGGAGACCAAGCGCGTGGTGGTGAAGGTGGATGCGAAGAACCCGCCTGAGGCAGCGGGGCTGTGCCGCGTGTTGATTGACGCGGGGCATGAAGCGCGGGTGGCGGAGATGGCGCCGAAGAAGTCGTGAGCGCACGGGCGCGCGCGACCGCCGGTGCGGGTCGATCGTAAATGCCGCAGGGTCGCGTGCTGAAGACCTGGGTTGTGCGGAGTGTCCCGGAGCGTGTGCGCTCGGGGTTCGCCCGTTAGATCTTGATCTGCGGGCGCCCGGTTTCGGGCCAGTCGATGTGGAAGAACTGGCCACGGGGCTGGTCGACGCGTTCGTAGGTGTGGGCGCCGAAGTAGTCGCGCTGGGCCTGGAGCAGGTTGGCCGGGAGGCGAGCGCTGCGATAGGAATCGAAGTAGCTCAGCGCGCTGGCAAACGCCGGTACCGGTACGCCATCGACCGCGGCCCGGGCGACCACGGCGCGCCAGTTGGCCTGATTCTGCTGGATGACGCTGGCGAAGTACGGGTCTAGCAGGAGATTGGAGAGGTCAGCCTTGCGCTGATAGGCCTCGAAGATCTTTTGCAGGAAGCGGGCACGAATGATGCAGCCGCCGCGGAAGATCATGGAGATCTCGCCCAGCTTGAGGTTCCAGGCGTTCGCCTTGCTCGCGGCGGCCATGAGGGCGAAGCCCTGGGCATAGGAGCAGATTTTGCTGCAGTAGAGCGCATCGCGCACGCAGCGCACCCAGTTCTTCTGCGTGTTGCCGTGGTCGTGATGATGGGTCGCCGGCGGGTGAAGGATGGTGCTGGCCAGAACGCGCTCGTCCTTGTTGGCGCTCATGGTGCGGGCGAAGACCGCCTCGGCCATCGTGGGCGCCGCGACGCCAAGGTCTAGCGCGCTGTTGATCGTCCACTTGCCGGTGCCCTTCTGGCCCGCGGCGTCGAGCACCACGTCCACAAAGTCCTTGCCGGTGACGGGGTCCTTCTGCATCAGGATGTCGGCGGTGATCTCGATGAGGAAGCTGTCGAGGTCGCCAGCGTTCCAGTCCGTAAACGCGGCGCTCATCTCGGCGTTGCTCATGCCCAGGCAGTCGCGCATGAAGTGGTAGGCCTCGCAGATGAGCTGCATGTCGCTGTACTCGATGCCATTGTGCACCATCTTGACATAGTGACCGGCGCCGCCGGGGCCGATGTAGGTGGTGCAGGCGACGCCGCCGCTGACGGGCTTGCCGGGCAGTGCGCCGTTGATGGGGTTGCCGGTCTTCTCATCGACCTTGGCGGCGATGGCGCGCCAGACTGGCTCGAGAAGTTTCCAGGCTTCGGGCGCGCCTCCGGGCATGAGTGAGGGGCCGAAGCGGGCACCGGTTTCGCCGCCGCTGACGCCGGAGCCGATGAAGAGGAGGCCCATGTCGTTCAGGGCGCGTTCGCGGCGCATGGTGTCGAGCCACTCGGCGTTTCCGCCGTCAACGACGACGTCACCCTTGGAGAGCAGGGGCTTGAGGGCGTCGATGGTGGCGTCGGTGGCGTGCCCGGCTTTGACCAGGAGGACGATGCGGCGCGGGGTTTTAATGGAGGCGACAAAGTCTTTGAGCTCAGCGCTCGGGACGAGCCCGCCGCCGGTGGTACCGAAGACGGCGGGGGGATTATCTTGGAAGAAGGCCTCGGTCTTGGCGGTCGTGCGGTTATAGACCGCGACCTGAAAGCCGTGGTCAGCCATGTTCAGGGCGAGGTTTTTGCCCATGACTTCAAGGCCGATGAGGCCGACATCGGCGGTGCTCAGGCCGGGAACAGAAAGGGGCATGTGTGCGCTCCAGGGTTGAGAAGGGTCGCCCGAGCATAGTGGGGACGCGCCGAGGGAGCAACGGAGCCGAGGGCAATCAGCGGATCGGCGCGGCAGTGGGGCGGGGGTGGGGCGGGGGTGGGGGGGGGCGAAGCGGGTGATAGAAACTGTGAGGCTCGTGGCGCTGTGGATATGGATTGTTTCCGCATCGGCGTGCAGAGAGCGCCAGAGACGTTATGCTTGCGCTCCATGGAGCCACCCGTGACCAGTGTCGAGTCTCTGGCCTCACGCTACGCTGAGGTCCGCCAGCGGATCGACGCCGCGGCGCGGGTGTCGGGGCGCAGCGGGACGGACATCCTGCTGGTAGCAGTGAGCAAGTACGCGGGGATGGACGAGGTCCGCGAGCTGGTGTCGCTGGGCCACACGGACTTTGGCGAGAACCAAGTCCAGCAGATGCAGCAGCGGGCGGCGATGATCACCGAGTGGCAGCAGCGCCAGCGCGGCATGTCACAGCTGAAGCCCGCGGGGCCGTCTACCAACGCCAGCGGCGACCGCACGGTGCGCTGGCACATGATCGGCCACCTGCAGCGCAACAAGGTCCGCAAGGCGATCGACACCGCCCGGCTCATTCATTCGGTGGACTCGCTGCGCGTCGCGGAAGAAATTCAGGCGATCGCGATGCGGCTGGATCGCGTGGTGGACGTCCTGATCCAGGTCAACTCGTCAGGTGAGGGGTCAAAGTTCGGCATATTGCTGCCAGCGGCGATCCACCTTGCCGAGCAGATGGACTCGATGGTGAACCTTCGGGTCCGCGGGTTGATGACGATGGCGGCGCACACGCAGGCACCCGACGAGGCCCGCCCGACCTTTGCCCGGACGCGCGATTTGTTCGAGGAGATGAGGCGCGTCGGCCTGGTTTCGTCGGCGTTCAACATCCTATCGATGGGGATGTCGGGCGACTACGAGGCCGCCATCGCGGAGGGGTCGAACCTTGTCCGGGTCGGATCCGGTATCTTCGGGACCGCGGCACCACAGGGGGACGACGAAACGGCCGATGATGACGCCGACTAGTGTCGAGCCTTTCATTCTCGGACCTCGTTTCGACCGCCGTTCAGAAACCGTCTGTTCACGCCATGGCCCGGGTCCCCCGGGGCTCCGCCTTCGGCGTGCCGGTCATCACCGCTTTTAACAGGGTTGCTATGCCGCACAACAACACCCACGCCCAAAGCTTGACGCCCACCCTCAGCCCCAGCCAGGCGCGGATCCAGAGCTTCCGGGTGGTGCCGAGCCTTCCGGAGTCACTGAAACAGCTCTTGCCGATCGCGCACAACCTCTGGTGGACGTGGAACTACGACGCGATCAGCCTGTTCACGCGCCTGGACCGCGACCTCTGGGAGCAGTGCAACCACAACCCGGTGCTGATGCTGGGGCGGATCAGCCAGGAGAAGCTTGATCGGGCCTCGAGCGATCGCAGCTACACGCACGCGCTGGGGACGGTGTATCAGCAGCTTCAGGAGCACTTCCAGCAGACGGGTTGGTTCGGCGAGAACTGCGGGTTGCTCTCGCAGGCGAGCCGGCCTCTGCGGGTGGCGTATTTCTGCGCGGAGTTTGGCCTGACCGAGTGCATGCAGATTTATTCCGGCGGCCTGGGTGTATTGGCCGGCGATCATCTGAAGTCCGCGGCTGAGCTTGGGCTGCCGCTGGTGGCGGTGGGCCTTCTCTATCGGCGCGGATATTTCCACCAGTACCTGAATCCCGATGGTCTGCAGCAGGAGCTGTATCGCGACCTGGACGCGCCGAACCAGCCGCTGCAGCGCGTGATCGACCCCGCGACAGGCCAGCAGCGGCGCGTGACCATCGATCTGCCGGGGCGGACGCTTCAACTCGCGATCTGGCGCTGCGATGTCGGGCGCGTGCCGCTGTACCTGCTTGACGCCAACTGCCCGGAGAACTCGCGCGACGATCGCGAGATCACCGCGAATCTCTACGGCGGCGATCACGAGATGCGCATCAAGCAGGAGATCGTCCTGGGCGTCGGCGGCCTGCGGGCCCTGCGAAGCGTTGGCGAGGACCCCAGCGTGTTCCACATCAACGAGGGGCACGCGGCGTTCCTGGCGCTTGAGCGCATCAGCGAAGCACGGGCGAAGAACCCTTCGCTGAGCTTTGACCAGGCGCGCGAGGCGGTGGCCAGCGCCAACATCTTCACGACGCACACGCCGGTGCCCGCGGGCATCGATCGGTTCCACCCCTCGCTGATCGACACGTATTTCGGCAACTGGCTGGAGCGGCTCGGGCTCGATCACGATGGCTTGCTGGCGCTCGGGCGCGAGAACACCGCCGACAAGAAAGAGTTCTTCTCGATGGCGGTGCTCGCCATCCGCACCTCTCGATTCTGCAACGGCGTCTCGAAGCTCCACGGCGAGGTCTCGCGCGGCATGTGGAAGAACATGTGGCCCGGCACGCCGCAGCAGGACGTGCCGATCGGTCACGTCACCAACGGCGTTCACTCGCGCTTCTGGGTCGCCAGCGAGCTGACGCGTTTGTTTGATCGCTACATCGGGGATCGGTGGCACCACTCGCCGCAGGACCCGACGATCTGGGAGTCGATCAACGAGATCCCGGATGAAGAGCTGTGGGCGGCGCATTGTCGGCGCAAAGAACACTTGGTGGCGTGGTGCCGTCGGCGCTTGCGCGAGCAACTGGCGGCCCGCGGCGCGGGCGCGCCGGAGATCGAGCGCATGTCCGGAGTGCTGGACGCCAACGTGTTGACCATTGGCTTCGCCCGACGCTTTGCCACCTACAAGCGCGGCACGCTGCTGATGCGCGACACCGAGCGGTTGAAGAAGCTTCTGTCCAGCACCGACCGGCCTATTCAGGTCATCATCGCTGGCAAGAGCCACCCCGCCGACGGCGGCGGCAAGGCCCTGATCCGCGACATCGTGAGCTTCATCCGCACCAGCGGGCAGCACCGTCGCGTGGTGTTCATCGAGGACTACGACATCAACGTGGCGCGCCGCCTCGTGCAGGGCTGCGACATCTGGCTGAACACGCCGATCCGCGGGCTCGAGGCGTCGGGAACCAGCGGCATGAAAGCCGCGATGAACGGGTGCGTGAACTGCTCGATCCTGGACGGCTGGTGGGACGAAGGCTGCGACCCGGACCTGGGCTTTGCGATCGGTCGAGGCGAGGACTATGGCGAGGGCGACCCCGAGGGGCGCGACAACATCGAGTCGCGCGCGCTCTATCAACTCATCGAGTCGCAGATTGTCCCGGAGTATTACGATCGCGACGAGGGCGGCCTGCCCAGGCGCTGGCTGCAGCGCATGAAGCGGTGCATCAGCGTGCTCATGCCAGCGTTCAACACTCATCGCATGGTGACCGACTACGCCAGCAAGTTCTACTTCCCGGCGCACAACGCCAGCCAGCGCCTGTGCGCTGGCGGGCTGAGCCAGGCCAAGGAGCTGGCGGATCACATTGACCACTTCCGCCACCACTGGCACGAAGTTGCGGTGCACGAGGTGACCAGCCAGGTCGCCTCGGGCGGCGCGGTCGCGGTGCGGTCGCCGGTGCGCGTCAGCGCCAAGGTCTCGCTGGGCAGCCTGAAGCCCGATGAGGTGTTGGTGCAGCTCTACCACGGCAAGGTCAACGCCTTGGGCGAGCTCACCGACGCGCAGGCGATCACCATGCAGCACGGCGAGGCCCTGGAGAACGGCGTTCACCGGTTCGTCGGGCTGTTTGCGCCCAACCACTCGGGCCAGCACGGCTACTCGGTTCGCGTCCTGCCCTATGACGATCGCCTGGTCTCTTCCATCGTGCCCGGGCTCATCACGTGGGATCACGGCGATTCGGCGCCGGTCGTGGCGTCGGTCGGCGCGGAGCGCTGAGCGGCGGAAACGTGCGGTCGCTCAGCGTGCGGGTTCGATCGTTTGGAGTTGATCGACCTTCGCCAACACGCGGGCGATGCCTTGCAATGCGCGCTTGGTGCGGCTGCCGAGCTTGATGACATCGGCGATCATCCACGGCCTGCGCGCCAGCGAGGCGAGCACGCGCGCCAGGCGCGTGCTGCCATGTTCATCGATCCATGTTTCGCAGCCAAGCGGGAGGGTGTGGCAGTGCCCGTCGCTGACACCCCGAAGCACGCACCAGGGGAGACGGAGTTCGGTGGCGCGGGCCGCGAACGCGTGCGACTCGGTATCGACCATCACGCAGCCGGTTCGCACGCACAGCGCGCGCTTCTGCTCGACGCTGGCCACAACCTGATCAACGCCGACGATGGCGCGCCGGTCGATGAGCGCCGTGAGCTCATCGCTCTGGGGCACCCAACTGTCAATGATCGAAGGCGGCCGTGGGAAGCGTTGAGCGATCGACGCGCCGGCGGCGGAGGGTGTCGAGCCGTCGACGACTTCGCTGGCGATGCCGATCGGGCCAGCGCCGGCCATGAGCCCGCCGGCGCATCCCGCGAGAATGACGAGTTCCACGCTGGCACGATCGATCTCGTTCAGGGCGCGCCGGACGTTCGCTCCGCCCGGGCCGGAGACCACCCAGCGAAATCGAGCGCTTCGCGCCCCGAGCGCTTGGGTGAGCACGTTCCGCTCGTGCTCAAGCGGGCAGATGACGACGATCGGCGCTTCGGGGCGGGCGGTGCTCACGAAGCGGCAGCATACCGCGGGAGCAGGCGCGCGGGGACGGTTGACGAGGCGGGAGCGCTGTCGGCGTTCGCATGATGCTCAGATGCGCCAAGCCATGGCGCGACGACTCGCACACCCGGGAACGCCAATCTTGTCGAGCGCAGGGCGTCGAGCATCGGGCCGGGGGACATGGTGCCGATGACGAGTGTTCGGGCGTCGCGCGGGTCCTGCGTCAGTTCCACCCTGTGCTCGCGCAGCGCGAGGGTGACGACGCTTGCGTTCTTGCCCGGCTGGACGATCGCGGTCGGGCCGAGGGAACCGCCAGCGGCGCTGATCGCGCGAGCAACCGCAACGCGCGCGGCGTCAAGCCCGATGAACCGGCCCCAGATCTCGGGCGTCATCGGCCGGCGCGCCAGATCGGGGAAGAACGCGAGAGCCTCCGCGATGCCCGCGCCATAGGCGCAGAGCGTGCGGCGTGAGCGCGCGATCTGGGCGTAGCGCGAGGCGATGGTCTTCAGTTCGTGTCCAAGCTCGTCGCGCGGGGCGTAGCGCAGCGCGACCACGCTGCTGTTTCGCACAAGCCGGCGCAGGATGTGGCCAAAGTTTCGGTTGCTGGCGACCTTCTCATGCACCACCTGAAATCGGCGATCAACGCCGACGCGCCAGCCTTGCAGCAGCAGCTTGGCGCACAAGTCGTATTCCTCGGCGTAGTAGTCGAAGCTCGCGTCATAACCGCCAACTTTGATGAAACGGTCACGCCGAATCAGCGCGCCGCACCCGATGATGACCTCGGGCAGTCCGCCGGCCTCGTGCGGGGCGGTGTGCACGTCCAAGGGTGTTGAGTACGTGCCTCCGCCGAGGAAGATCTCAGCGCCAATCGCGGCGATGTCCATCGGCGCGGCGTTGATCGCGTTGATGATGCCCCCGGCGCTGAGCGGATAGGAGTCATCGTCGAGCATGACGATCCAGTCGCCGTCGGCTTCGCTGACCCCGACGTTGCGAGCGGCGGCGGAACGGTTCTCATCGAGCCGGATGACGCGCACGTGCAAACCGTTGGGCAGATGGCGCGGGCAGCGAACCCGATCGCGCGACGCGTTGTCAACAATGACAACCTCAGCGCGGACGCCCAGATGATTCAACGCGCCGATGCGCGCCAGCGTCTGGCTGAGCTCGGCCGGTCGATCTCGCGTGGGCATCACGTAGCTGATCATGGCTGGTCGCACTTTCGCGGATCAACACTGTTCGCGCTGGCAGAGGCGTGGAAGCGGCTCGTCATCCCGCGGCGTGCCGATCGTGTGCGATGGCCTGCATCGCCAGGCGGGAGCTGGAGAGCCGGGCCAGGGCCTGGCGGAGGTCGCTGGCCGAGACGGGCACGTTGCCCAGCCGCTGCGCGCTGATGGCGGCGGCGAGCGAGCCGATGAACGCGGCGCTAAGGATCGAGCCGCCAGCGGCGAGGGACAAGGCGGCCGCAGTGAGTAGCGAGTCGCCACAGCCCAGCGGATCGACCGGGTAGCCGGTGAGGGCCGGGACGTGCTGGCCGCGGACGCGCTGGCGGTTCGCGTCGTCGGCTTGTTCGTCGAGCGTGAGCTTCAAAGGGTCGAACGCGATCAGCCCCTCGGCGGCCATCGTGAGCATCACGTGCTTGGCGCGAGTCTCCTCGATCAGACGCCACGCCACCGCTGGCAGGCTCTCCTGGAAGCAACGCAGCGCCTCGCGCGCTTCGCGTTCTGATGGGCAGAGCAGATCCGCGTCACAGAACGAGAGCAGGCCGCTCTGGCGCCCCGACACGTCGCCAGCGAGCGTCGCAACCCGCGGGCGCAGCTCGCGGCACAGCCTGCCCACCACGCTGCCCGAGAGCAAGCCATTGCCGAAATCCGCAACGATCGCGCTATCAAAGCCTTCGGCCAGCTCGCCCGCCAGCGCGACCAGCTCCTGCTGGCACGCGGCATCGAGCACGATCGGCTCAACGAGGTTGAGCTTCATGACCTTCTGGGGGCCGATGAGAAAGCGCTGCTTGATCGCGATGGGCGACTCGATGGGAATCGATCGCACTTCGACGCCTTCGCTGGCGAGCCGACGTCGCAGCGCTTCGCTCGAGGGCGAGTCGGGCAGAGCGGTGAGGAGGATGGGGCGTGCGCCGAGAGCCGCGGCGTGGCGCGCGATGACCGCGGCGCCGCCGTCGTATGTGCGGCGCTGGATGGGGCGCAGCGTCATGACGGGCGATTCGCTGGCGATCTCCGGTTGGTCGCAGTGAACATACTCGTCGACGATGGTTTCGCCGACGACCAGGACGCGCTTGCCGCGCATGGAGCTGATGAGGCCGTTGATGACATCGGAGCTGAGGGCGGGGTCGCGCAGGAGCTGGTGGACGCGGGCGTGATAGAGATCGATGGAGCGTTCGAGGCCGCCGATGAGCGCGGTGCTGCTGAAGACGACATCGCCGGAGGAGAAGACGACGCGCCCGCCGTGACGCTCCACGGCGTCGCGCTCTCGAAGAAACCGGGGATCAACGTTGGTCTCGTACTCCTTGCCCTTGACGTAGACGTCCGGCTGAACTCGACTCAAGAGTTCCTCAGCGGTCGCGCTCTGCTCGATGTACACCCAGTCCACGAAGTCCAATGCCGCGAGCCCCTCGGCGCGCAGGTCCTCGGGGATGAGCGCCTTGCCGTCGCGTTTGGAGTAGGACGAGTCGCCGGTGATACTGACCAGCAGGATGTCGCCTTGGGCCTTGGCCTGGCGCAGGTGGCGAATGTGCCCGGGGTGAACGATGTCAAAGCAGCCGTGACACTGCACGACGGCGCGGCCATTAGCGCGGGCGTGCTGGCGCAGCGCCATGAGCTCCGCGAGGTTACGGACTTTGCCGGCGTTGTCTTGCGCCGGGTCAAACGCGGGCGTTCCGGGCGAGTCGCAGTCGTGTTCGTCTGGGCCGGTTGGTGGGGGTGGCAGGGCCATGTTGGGGTTATCGGCCCGATGCGCTCGGGACTTTTGTGTTTGCGGCTCCTTCTGGGTTCGGCCGGGCAGACGCGGAAGATCGCGGGCCTTTCCGGCGATTCCGGTCGATTCCCGCCTCAACTCGCGGCGTTCCAACCGCCGATAACCACACCATGGCCGTTGCTGCGACCAGTGCCCCTCGCGCGCCGCGATTGTCGCGCGCGGACGTTGTGAATCTCGCTCACGCGGAGCCGTGGTCGTTCGTCCAGTTCGCGTTCCCCGCCATCGTGCAAGGGCAAGCGGCGGATGCGGAGTTGCAGATCCTCTGCATTCGAGCGCTGGCAGGCCTCGACATGCCGGGGGCGGCGCGCCTGCTGTGGTCTCGGCTGCCATCGCTGGGCAGGCATCCGCAGGGCGCGACGATCGCGGGACTCGTGGATCGACCGGCGACCGACGAACTCTCCAGCGCGTCGCGGCTGGAGCTGGCGCGTGCGAACATCGCGGCGGTCCGCGCTCGTGCGAACGCCGCGGTTGGCGGGCTGGCCCGCACCGTGTTGCCCGACGAGCGGACATGCGAAGACGCGATGAGCGCGTGGGGCGAGACGATCACACAGCGGCTGGTGTTTCGATCTCCACGCGGACACGTCATCGAGACCAGCGCAGCGCAGCCAGCACCGCCGGGCTCGACGCGTTTCTTCACGCCCGTGCCAGAGTCCAAGGTCGGAAGCGCAGGCGCGCCGTCGTCTAGCACGCTGTACATCGCGGGGATTCAAAGTACCAGCGCGCTTGAACACGCGATCGCCTCGCGCCCGCCCGGGTCGCTCGGCGTGCTTGATCGCTTCGTGGTCATCGAGCCGGACCTCCTGCGGTTTGTTGACGCCATGAGCACGGCCGACCTGCGCGGACTGCTCGAACAATTGAACATCGACTTGCTGATCGGCCCCGGCGCCCTCGATTCGCTTACACGCCTGCTGAACGACCGCCTCGGGATAGCGATCGTCGGACAAGTGACCGGTGTCCCGTCGCTGGCGGTAGAGATCGGAGCGATTGTCAACGAGGCGGTCGGTCGACAAACTGATGAAGTCGAGCGACTGGCGGGAGCGCTTGAGATTCGCGATCAAACGCGATCGCTCCAGTTCATTCGTGAGCGGTGGCTCGCTGGCGACAGTGGTTCGAAGCCGCTGAAGTTCCTGTTGACCACGACACGGTTCTCCAGCTTTGTGAAGCACTCGACGCACGACATCGCGGCCGCGCTGCGCCGGGCGGGGCATATCGCCGAGGTCTTGATCGAGCCCGATGATGCGTCTCGCATCATCAATCTGGAGCTGTATCGGCGAGCACTCGAGCTCGACCCAGACCTGGTCCTGTGCATCAACTATCACCGCCGGGCGGTGCTCGGGCCGGTGATGTCGCGCGTGCCATACGTGTGCTTCATTCAGGACCGCATGTCGCACCTGTTCACACCGGAGGCCGGGCGTTCGATTGGTCCGCTGGACTTCACGGTCGGGCACTTGCACCCGGAGTTGTTCGATCGCTTCAGCTACCCGCGCCGCAACACGCTGATGTTCCCCGTGCCGGCCGATGCGCAGAAGTTCTCGGTTGCCGAGATCGACCCTGCGCTTCTAACGCGCCACGCGTGCGAGATTGCCTACGTAAGCCACCAGAGCCAGCCGGTTGACCAGTTGCTGCGCACGCTGAGCGCAACACTTGAGCCGCGGCCTCGCGCTGTCGTCGGGCGGTTGCTGGACTTGATCGTCAGCGCGATCGCCGATGCGCCGAATCGTCTGGATATTGACGGGGTGTCAACGCTCTGTCGCGATGCGCTTTGCGCACAGCACTCTGGCGAGCCCTCGCCAGAGGAGGTCGCGGCCCTGGCGAGCATCGCGGGGCTGCCGATCGCTGAGCGGCTGCTACGGCATCGGATGCTGGCGTGGGCCGCGGAGCTGTGTGGCGAGCGCGGCTGGCGGCTCGGGCTCTACGGCCAGGGCTGGGAGAAGCACCCGACACTCGCGCAGTTCGCCCGCGGCCCGCTGGCGCACGACGACAACCTCGTCGCGTGCTACCGGGCGGCCCGCGTCCACCTGCACACCGGCATGGGCGGCGTTCACCATCAGCGCGTCATGGAGTGCGCGCTGGCCGGCGGCTGCACGCTCGTCGAGATCAAAGCCCACGACCTGCGGCTCCTGGACTGGTGTACCCGCAACGCGATCGCGGCTGAGCTCCGCCAGACCAACACCCCCGCCGACTCGCCGGTCGCCATCGCCGACCATTGGCAGGCGATGATGCTCTGCTCGCTCAGCGATCGTTTGGGCCTCGACAACTCGCAAGATCGCGAAGGGATGATCGCGATCGAGGCGGGCGCGCGGCGCGAGCCGTGGGGTGAGGGGCGGTGTGTCGCGACCACATTTCAGGGTTCGTGGATGCTCGGCGACCTCGAGCATGCGTCGTTCTGGTCGCGTGAGTTGTTCCGCCGGAACGCGAGTGCGGTTATTGAGTCGCCCGCACGGCGCGAGTCGCTCGCTTCATGGCAGCGTCGAGCGGTGCTCCAGAGCTTCACACACGACGCGTTCGTTCAAAGGCTTATCGAGACGGTGCGCTGCTCACTTGCAACGGGCGGTGCATAGAGCCGGATCACGGGGATATCCGCGTCTCGAAAAACCTGTGTGCGGGACCAAAGCTCATCCTCGACGGCGCTTGCGGAGAGGACAACCGCCTTGATGCCTCTAGTCAGGGCTGCTTCACGAGAAACCACAGGGATGTTCCAAGCACGCGTGCCATGGTGGGCGTCGTTGTCATCGATGATGCAGTCGATTCGAACACGGGGCTGGCAGAGCGCACTCGCTCCGATTCGAGTGTGTGCGCCAAGGCCGTAGATCGCGATCGGGTCGTGCCCTTGCTCTGCGCAGGCGTTGATGGCATTGGTGAGCGCGTGCGCGTAGGGATTGTCGGTGGCCACTCCGAGCAGTCGCTGACGGGCCAGGACGATCATCTCGCCGGGATCAAGCGAACGGTCAAAGGTTCTAGCGCGGGCCGCGTCGTTCTTGGTTGGCTCATGTCCGGCGAACCCGGTTTGCGCGCGAGCGAAGTACAGCAGGCAGTCGTCGAGGTCGCGTTGCTTGACGGATGACCAGTAATCTGGCTCAGCCCGCCCGCCGCGCGTGAAATGGTCGTGGAAGTGGCCGAGGTCGGGGCGGAGCCAGAGAGCGCCGAGGCCGCGCGCGACCCAGTACAACTCGTTGTCGGCCCAGTTGTGGTGGTACTTGTCAAAGAGCGGGCCATTGCCTCCGTACATGGAATCTATCCACGCTCGCCCGAGAAAAGGCGATCCGCAGTAGCGCCGGCTTGCAAGGTACTCGTCGGCGTGCGGCTGCATGACACCGAATGTGTCGGGGAAGTGCTCGAGGAACTGCTCGGCCAGTTGCCGAGCGGTGTGGTTCGGATCTGGAAGCATGTCGTCGCCGCCGGTGACGATGATCGGCGCTGACTGAGGGACGATCTGGCGGGTCAGCATGTTGACCGACCGCGCCCAGCCGGGATAGCCGTCGGACCAAACGCACAGGTCGGCGGGAATATCGCCCTTGGCAAAGTTCTGCAGGACCGCGGTGCGATAACCTCGCTCGCGCCAAACTGGAAGCACTTTGCGGCACTTCTCGGGATTGGCCGAGGGGATGGCGAACCAGACTTCGTGTGAGGCGGGTGTAGGCATGCGCGATCTCCGGACCGGTGTTATCGGCCCGGCAGGGGGGTTGAGTGCAGCCAACGCCACCCGGTTCAAGGCAAACCGCCGGCAAATGTTTTTGGGCCGGTGCTTGATGGACAACATCCTGACACCCGATAACAGCGTGGATGCGGCTGCTCAACCACGACTCGTACGAATCGCTGACGCGCGTCTTTGATCAGGGCCGCGCAATCGTCGCGCTGGACGTTGGCGCGAATGAGGGCGTGACCTCTCGTCGAATCCTGGAACTCTGGCCCAGCGCGCAGGTGTGGGCGTTTGAGCCATCGCCCAGTGTGCTGGCGACATTGCGGGCAGTCGCGAACGAGCAAGCGTCGATGCGGGTCGTTCCAGCCGCGGTCGGCGCTCGGGAAGGGTTGGTCGAGTTTCACGTGACCGGGGACCACTGGTGCTCCAGCGTGCTCGCCCCGAGCGAACTTGGGAAGCGGTATTACGGCGCGTGGCTGGACGTGGCCCAGCGGGTCCAGGTGCCGCTGATCACGCTCGACGACTGGTCGAGGCGTGAGGGCGTGTCGCATGTCGACCTCATCAAAGTCGATACTCAGGGCTATGACCTCGAAGTTCTCAAGGGCGCGGCCGGTTTGCTGCAATCCAGCGTGACCGCGGTCAACTGTGAGTTTCAGTTCGCGTCTGAGTACGAAGGGTGCTCGACGTTCTCGCAGATTGATCGGTTTCTGGGCGAGCTGGGCTTCTCGATGTACCAACTTCACGAGGTCTGGTCCAAGGGCAACGAAGAGCAGACTTCGTGCGGTGACGGCCTCTGGCTGAAATCCAGCGCGCTCAGCGCGCTGCGAGCTCGTCGTGACCTGCCCGATCTCACGCCCGCCGGACGCATCGGACGCGCGCTGCGCGAGCACGGCCAGTACTCGAGCGTCGCGATCTACGGCGCTGGCCGACACACCCGCCAGGCGCTGCCCGGGCTTGGCGAGCACGCCTCTCGCGTGGGCGCGGTCATCGACGATAACCCCGCGCTGCGTGGGAGCGTCATCGAGGGCAAGCCCGTGATCTCTAGCGGCGAAGCTCTGCGCGTGGGCGTCAGCGCCGTGATCCTCTCAAGCGACACGCACGAGCCAGCGCTGTGGAAGGCGAGCTCGGTGCTTCGCGCCGCGGGCGTCAAGGTCGTCTCGCTGTACGGGCGTTATGAGTGACCGAAGGCTGGCCAGGGAGAATCAACATGCCGCAACGACGCGGGCTTGGCGAGGGTGATCGACAGTTGATTCAGGATTTGCGTGCCCACGGCTTCACGGCGCGGGTGATCTACGACATCGGCGCCGCGTGCGGCGGGTGGACCCGCGCGGTCATGCAGGCATGCCCGGATGCGGAATACCACCTCTTTGAGCCGCTAGCGAATCATCGCGAGGACTATCGGCGCGAGCTGGGAGAGCTTGCTGGCGCAGACGCGGCCCACGCCGGGACGGTCCGGCTGCACGCCGTGGCGCTGGGTGAGACGAACGAGACGGTACACATGGCGATGACCGACGACGGCGTCGGCAGCAGCGTGCATCGCGTGGCGAGCGTCGCTTCGCAGCCGGTCGCGGTGCCGCTGGTGCGGCTGGATGAGTACGCCGCGAAGCACGCCCTCGCGAAGCCGGACATCGTGAAGATGGACGTGCAGGCCAGCGAGGATGCGATCTTGCGCGGCATGGGCGATCTGGTCGATCACGCGCAGGTGCTGATCATCGAGACGTGGCTGCGTCGGTGCTACGGGCCAAAGACGCCGCTGCTGACCGAGCTGGTGGCCACGCTGCGCGAGCGGGGGTTCACGTTCGTTCGCGTCATCGACGAGTATTACAACGACCTGCACGAGCTCCTGGCGATGGACGCGGTGTTCGTGCGGCGCGAGCTCTTGGAGCGCATGCACGCGGCACCCGGCGAGCTGATCGAACGCACGGAGTTGTTGGCGCGCGGCTGAATGATGGACGAGTCTTCCGGGTGATTGGAGAAGCACATGCTCACGTTGGTCACAGGTTCTTCGGGGCTCATCGGTTCGGAGGCCGTCGCGTTCTTTGATGCGAAGGGCTTTGATGTCGTCGGTGTTGACAACAACATGCGCCGCGATCTCTTCGGGCCCAAGGGCGACACGACGCTGAACCGCCAGCGGCTGGAGCGTGAGTGCAGGCGGTTCACGCATCGCACGCTCGACATTCGTGATCGCGAGGCGATGGACACCCTGTTCCGCGATCTGCCGATCGAGCTTGTCATTCACAGTGCTGCGCAGCCGAGCCACGATCTGGCCGCGAGCCGGCCCTTCGACGACTTCGAGATCAACGCGATGGGCACGCTCAACTTGCTGGAGGCCACGCGCCGTCACCGGCCAGACGCGGTGTTCATTCACGTTTCGACGAACAAGGTCTATGGCGACGGGCCGAACGCCATCCCCCTGACCGAACTGCCCACGCGCTTCGACTTCGCAGACCCGGCGTTTGAGCAGGGCATCGACGAGACGTTCTCGATCGATCGGACGACCCACTCGCTCTTCGGCGCCAGCAAAGCGGCGGGCGATCTGATGGCCCAGGAATACGGACGATACTTCGGGATGAAGACCGGCGTGTTCCGCGGCGGATGCCTGACCGGCCCGCAGCACGCGGGCGTCGAGCTCCACGGATTCTTGAACTACCTGATCCACTGCGTGATGAACGAGCGCGGGTACACCGTGTTCGGATACAAGGGCAAGCAGGTGCGCGATCAGATCCACTGTCACGACGTGATCAGCGCGTTCTGGGAGTTCGCACAGTCGCCGCGCCCGGGCGAGGTGTACAACATCGGCGGCGGAAAGGCGAACGCGGCCTCACTCTCCGAGTGCGTCGACATGGTCGCCCGCACGACCGGCAAGCGGCTCCAGACCACCTACGACCCGCGCAACCGCACCGGCGACCACATCTGCTACTACACCAACATGCAGAAGTTCCGCGCGCACTATCCGTCATGGAAGCAGACGTACTCGCTGGAGGCGATCGTGAAGCAGATGTGCGACCAGCAGATGTCGATCCGCGAAGTGGCGTGAATCACGTGATTCTGCTGTGGATTTCCGCCCCACACGCTGCCCAGTTGGGCAGCACGGGTCCCAGGCCGCGATCAACCCGTGCAACGAGCGATCGCGCGGGCTTGCCTAGCGGGTCGGCTTTCGGCGCGAGGGATTCGCGCCGCGGATGCTCGAAATCAATGGCATGTGGGAAGACCATGTGATCTTCGGGAAGCTTGTCGATGAGCATCAGGCCGAGAGCATTGGCCGCATCGAGCGTTAAACAGACTGGCACGTCGATCGCGCCGCCGCTCTGCGAGCGAGGCAACCTCGGTGTCTGTTACGCGCCGCCGCGGATCCACGTCCCCGGTGTGTCCGCGTGCTCCAGCGCCGCCGCGAGCGTTGCCAGCGGGACGCGCCCGTCGATTATGCATACGAGACGGCAGCCGGCGTCCAGCGCTTCGAGGCAACCTTGAAGCTTGGGGAGCATGCCGCCATCGATTGCGCCAAGAGTGATCAGCGGGTTGATCTGCGCCGCAGTGAGCGTCGCCAGCGCGGTTGTGGGGTCTTTGGGATCACTGCGCACTCCCCGCGTGTCGGAGACCATGATGAAGCGATCCGCCCGCAACGCGCGGGCGACCGTGCCCGCGGCGAGGTCCGCATTCACGTTGAGCTTGGCGGGCTCGAGCGCGTCAGGGTCCAAGTCCATCGCGATCGGTGCGACCACGGGAACGAGGCCCTGAAGCGTGAGGCCATCAAGGATTGCGGTCGCGACGCCCTCGACGGGCACGCGCCCGACGAGGCCCAGGTCCACCGGCGGATCGCCGGGCTTACCGGTGTCGGTGGTACGCCTCGCGCTGAGCACGCACGAGCCTAGCGAGTGCAGCCCAAGGGCCGGAGCGCCGGCGTCGGCGATGAGGCCGACAAGCTGCGGGTTGACGACGCGACAAAGCACTCGCTCCGCGACTCGAAGCGTCGCGACGTCGGTGTACCGCTGGCCAGCGACGAAGCGGACGGGAATGCCCGCGCTGGTCATGGCGGCGGAGATGGCCTTGCCCCCGCCGTGAACGACGACGACCCGGGCGCCCATGGTGTTGAGCAGCGCGACATCGCGGGCCACCAGCGCGAGCCGGGCGGGGTCGTCTTGAATGGAGCCGCCGAGCTTCACGACGATGCGCTGGGCGCGCAGTCGCAAGAGCGCGGCGGGGACAAGCAGATCCTCACTGGCCAGGGGCATGCAGAAACATAGCCCGACGCGATTGCGGGCCGATCAGCCCGATATCATCCGCGACGACATGGCAGACTTCTGGCATCTTGCGCGCCTGCTGCTCAACGAGCGAAGGCTGCTGATCCTCAGCGTGATCTTCGCGTTCATCGGCGCCGGCGGGCTCGGCGCTGGTCTGCTGGCACTGGCCCCGGTGGTCGACACGATCCTGGACCCGGTCAACGGCAAGAGCCTTCCAACCCTCGCGAGCGATCTCAACGCTCGCATCGGCGGGCACATCCCCGCTCAGTGGATTGACGGGCTCCCGACCGGGAAGTTTGAGGCGGTCTTCTGGATCGTAATCGGGCTCGGGGTGCTGGCGGTCATCGGCGCCATGTGCAACTTCATGCACGCGTTTCTATCGATGACGCTCATCGGGCGGACTGTGGCACGGATCCGCGACAACGTGTTCGGGCATGTGACGCACATGCCGCTGCGGGCGATCACGCTGGGCGGCCCCAGCGATTTCGTTTCGCGCGTGGTGTATGACACCGGCCAGGTGGGCTCGGGGTTCAGCGGCATCTTGTCCAAGGCGCTGTCGCAGGTGCTCAAAGGTGCCTTCGCGGTCGGAGCCGCGGCGATCGCCGATTGGCGGCTGACGCTCGCGGCGCTCCCGCTGGCGTTGATCAGCGGCGCGTTCATCCGATGGACCGGCAAGCGCGTCCGGCGCGCCGCCCGCGGCGGGCTGGAGGCCTTCGGCGAGCTCTACCGAACAAGCTCCGAGGTTGTTCAGCACATGCGCGTAGTCAAGACCTCGACCAGCGAGACAGTGGAAGAGGGCCGCTTTCACACGATCAACATGGAGGCCTTGCGCCAGGACATGCGGGTGCGCTCGATGCGCTCGATCGCCAGCCCGGTTGTTGAAGTGATGGCGCTCGTCGTGCTCGGCGCGCTGACGCTGGTGGCGGTCAAGCTGATCATGGACGGGCACCTGAACCGTGCCGACTTCGTCATTGTGCTGAGCGCGCTGGCGATTGCCGGCGCGTCGCTCAAGCCGCTGACGAGCCTGCAGCATGACTTGCAGGCCTCCGGCGCCGCCGCGACCCGCATCATGGAAGTGCTGCGCCAGCGGCGCGAGGACGACGGGCCGCCAAAGCCCGTGCTGGCCCGCCATCGCGTCTCGATCCGGTTCGAAGGCGTGACGTTCACCTACCCGGGCGGCAACGAGCCGTCGGTTGCGGGCGTGGAACTGCTCATCAACCAAGGCGAGACGGTCGCCTTTGTCGGGCCCAACGGCTCGGGCAAGACCACGCTCCTCTCGCTCATCCCCCGCTTGTTCGATCCGGACGAGGCCAAGCCGGGTGTTCGCAACGCCGGGCGCGTGCTGATCGACGATGTGGACGTTCGCGGCGTGTCGCTGAAGTCGCTGCGCGAGCAGATCGGGGTGGTCACGCAAGAGACCGTCATGTTCAAGGGCTCGATTCGCCAGAACATCGCCTATGGCATGCCCGGGGCCGGTGATTCCCAAGTCGCCGACGCCGCGCGGCGCGCTCGCGCGACGGACTTCATCGAGACCAAGCCCGGCGGGCTGGCCTTTCAGCTGGGCGAGCAAGGCACCGGCCTCAGCGGCGGGCAACGCCAGCGCATCGCCATCGCCCGCGCAATCCTGCGCGACCCCGCAATCCTGATCCTTGACGAAGCCACCAGCATGATCGATGCCGACAGCGAGGCGAAGATCAGCGAGGCCCTCGCTGAGTTCTCGCGCGGGCGTACATGCCTGATCGTCGCGCACCGCCTGAGCACGGTCGTACACGCCGACCGCATCGTCGTGATGGACAAGGGGCGCATCGTGGACATCGGCAAGCACGCGGACCTGCTGGAACGGTCGGAGGTCTACCGATTGATCGCGCAGAATCAGTTGTTCAAAGCCCGCCCGGAGGCCAGGGCTGAATCGATTGAGGGCGGGGTGCGCGCCCCCGGCGAGAAGCTCGCAGTGGAAGCGAAGCCCGAAGTCGCCGGTGAACGCCACAGAGAGGTCGCTTCCGCGACGCCCGCTGCGCCGGGCGAACGCTGACTGTTGTTTGGCTTACACTTGCGTCGCGCGACCTTGCACTCGCGACTCCGCGTCGCGCGGCGGCCCCATAGCTCAGCGGTTAGAGCAGGCGACTCATAATCGCTTGGTCCTCGGTTCGAGTCCGAGTGGGGCCATTTCGCGCTCAAGATCACCCGCCGCCAACAAGCGTCACGATCTCCAGCGTGTCGCCCTCGTTGAGCGTCGTGGTCGCGTGCGCCGCTTTGCGGATGAGCGTGCGGTTCAGCTCGACGGCGCAGGCCGCGTGTGCGAGGTTGAGTGCTTCCAGGAGCGTGAGGACGGTCGCCCCCGCGGGCAGCTCGCGTCGCTCGGCGTTGACAATGACGGTCATGCCACAGGGTATGGTCCGGACGTCGCCCGCCAGCGTCCGCTCCCCACCCCGGCCCGTGGCGCTTCGCCCGGGTACAGTTTGCGATGCAGATGACCACTACGTGCATGAGCGGTGCTGTCCGGGTGTGCGAAAGCGAGACGGCGGTCGTTGAGCCCCCGCCGCCCGCGCAAGAGGCGACGCCAGAGAAGAGCCCGCGCCCCGCAGGTGCGGAGCCGAAACGGTCGCACCCGCGTATGGACGAGCTGCCGCCCTTCAAGGTGCTGCTGCACAACGACGACCATAATGACATGGGCCACGTGTTGGAGACGCTGGTGGAGCTGTTCCGATTTTCCGAGCAGCGGGCATGGGCGCTCATGCTGGAAGCGCACACGAAGGGCCTGGCCATGGTGATGGTCACCCATCGCGAACGCGCCGAGCTCGCGGCGGAGCAACTTCACTCCAAGGGCCTGATCGCAACAATCGAAGCGGCGTAAGGGTCTCAACGCGGAGCACATGAGCCAGCCGCGGCCCACCAGAAAACTCCGGAGTCGTTGCGTCAGTCAGAACCATTCGCGCCGCCGGTCGCCTTCTGCGTGACTGTCTGCGCTTCGCTGCCTGCCGTCGCGGCCCGCCAACTCACCGAGAGCATGAGCAGCGCCCCGGCGATGCCGATGCTGCCGCTGAGCCACTGCCACGCGTTCAGTCGCTCATCAAAGAGCACCAGCGAGGCGAGCGCCGTGATGATCGGTTGCAGCTGGATGATTCCGCTGGACACGCTGACGCCCAGGCGCTTGATGCTGGCGTAGTACGAGACGTGGCTGATGGCGATCCCGATGAATGACGAAGCGATGATCAGCGTCCACGCGTCAAATCCAAACGTACGCAGCGGCAGCATCGGGTCCGCGTGCGCGAGCGTGCCCGGGAGGATCGGGTTCAGCAACGGCGCGCCAAACATGATCACGATCGCCCCGAGCGCGGTGTACTGGCAGATGACGCCGAAGCTGGTGACGGGGGAATAGTGGCTGACAAACTGGCGAACGCTGAGCGCATAGCCAGCGAACATCACGCCGCTGAGCAGCGAGACGCCCACGCCCAGGGCGATCAGGCCCGGGTGCTCTGCGCTGCCCGGCTTGATAAACGAACGCGCTGACGCGAGCGACGGTTCATTGGTTGTGATCACGAGCGACGGCCCGGCGAGTGGCGCCGGATTCTTCATGGCAATCAGCCCGATCGAGCCGACGATCACCAGCGCGATGCCCACCCAGTACGCCGGGCGCCGCAGCGCGACGCGTTCGGCCGGAAACAAGATGTATGCTCCGAGCGTGACAAACACGATCTGCACACGGAAGACGAAGCTGAAGAAGCCCGGCTCCAGCAGCGCCGGCCCCCAGGCAAACGCCGTCTGTCCCAGCAGGTTGAAGATCGTCGGCACGATTGCCGCCGTCAGCAGCGCCGTGGGCAGATTCCCACGCCGTCGCGCAAAGATGAGAAACGGCAGCCAGAACGCGGCGCTGAGCGCGTAGCGATAGCCGTTGGCGGTGAAGGGGTCCAGGTGATAGTCGGTCCACAGCGAGCGGAGGAACAGCGGAATGCTGGCCCAGGACAGGAGCGTGACGAGGATGAGGCCGACGCCGAAAGCGTGCGAGGAGTGGGCGTCGGATGCGGATGCGGTGGGCATGAAGTTCCGAATGGCTCAGGGTTGAGCAGGCCGCCGCCGAGGGCGGCGAGGCGGGTACGAGGGCGGGCGCGGGTGCCGCTGCGGGCGGAGTGTAGTGACGGCGGGCGGGTACACTTGCACGGCTGCGCAAGCGAAACGCAAGGTCACCGGGCGCATCGGCTGGCACGCCAGAAACGTGAAACGACATGAGCGAGCTGGATCCACTTCAACCCGTACCACTCGTGAGTGTGCCGTCCGAGTTCGGCGCACTGGCGATCGTGCGGGCGCTGGAGGCGGTCGACGTGCGAGCGACGGTCTTCGGCGGGAGCCTTGCAGGAATGCGGGCCGAGGCTCCGTCACAGGCGACGGTCATGGTGCGCCGGATGGATCTGGATCGCGCCCGCAAAGCCCTGAACACAGTCCGCTCCGAGTCGGTGGACTTTGATCCCGATGAGCTCGCGGCCCAGGCGGAGCAGGCCAGCATCGAGCCCGACCCCGCGAGCGTCTGCCTGAACTGCGGCTATGACATTCGCCATATGCCAGACGCGCGCGTCTGCCCAGAGTGCGGCCAATCGCCGGCGCGACACGATGCTGCGAGCGTGAGAATGACCGGGTTTGCCTATGCCGCGATCGGGACGGCGGTCTTGTTGGTCGCTGGCGGATTGCTGGTCGTGATACTTGTCGTCTTCTAGTGGCGGGTTCTCTCGAGACGTTCTCCCGGAGGCTTCACCCGCCGCCATGATCCGGTCGCCGCACAACACGACGTCAGCCCCCGATCCGCTGCGCTGGATTCTCGTTCTGCTCGGCGTGTTCATGCTCGTTCTGCTGCCGCTGGCCCACGTGTTTGACGCGGACCTCGTCAACGCGCTGGACGCCCGCGCGCGGGGCGTCGAGGGGCGAGACACGCACCGCCTGCTGCGCGTCATGGGCTCTGCGTACTTCTGGATCCTGGTCGTGTGCGTGCTGTGGGCCGATGGCTTCGCTCGCCGGAGCGACATCGACCTCGCGCTGCAATCGCGCGACCGCGCCGGCATCTGGTCGCGCGGCGTCTTCGTGCTCCTCAGCGCGCTGGGAAGCGGCCTGCTCGCCGAACTGATCAAAGTCCTCGTCCGGCGCGGCCGCCCGGACGCGATGCTCGACCGCGATCCGACGCTCCCGCTGACGGACCCACGCACGTTTGGCTACGTGTGGAACTGGGAACACACCACCTGGGGCAACCTGTTTGACATCAGCGATCTGGGCATCGCGTCGTCACACGCCGCGACCGCGTTCGGCGGCATGATCGCCCTGGGCGTGCTCTGGCCGCGCTGGCGGTGGGTGCTGTTGCTGCTGGCGGGCTTCGCGTCAATCACGCGACTGCAATCGCGCGGGCACTACCTGAGCGACGTCATCGGCGGCGCCGCATGCGGGGCGGCGGTTGTGCTGGCGTTGGTGTGGGGCACTCGCAAACGTTGAGGCGTTAAGTGGAATGCGAGTGGGATCGAGCGGATGTGGAAGAAGCGGCGAAGCGATCAACGCCCGGCCCGAGAACGACGGGGGGAAGTCGGTGTGCGTCGGATCGGAGGCGGGTTCCGAGCTCGCGCAGTCGCGCCGCGGCCGGGCCGCTGGCACGGAGCGTGTACGCCGAGCGTAGAACGTCCAAGAGCATTTGCGGAGCGTCGCGTTGAATGTTCAGGGTTGACAGCTGCGGGTTGCGCCACTGCACGGGAAACTCGACGATGCTGGCGCCGAGGCGCTCAGCGAGCAGCAGGGCCTCGACATCGAACGCGAAGCGTCGGACCGAGAGTGCGCTGAAGATGGGGCGCACGGTCCAGCGTTTGAAGACCTTGAAGCCGCACTGGGTATCGGAAATTTGTGGCAGGACACGAGCGGTCAGGGCTGGAAAGAGATTGCCGAGCAGTTGGCGATGGACCGGGCGCGCGATGGACGAGGTTGACTTGGCACTATGCCGCGAGCCGACGAACACATCCGCGGTGTGTGCAAGCGGGGCGACAAGACGCAGGTGGTTGATGTGGGTGGAATGATCGGCATCGAGAAACATGGCCCAATCGGCCGAGGCCTCCAGCATGCCCGTGCGAACCGCCGCGCCCTTGCCGCAGTTGGAGGGGTGGCGGATAAGACGAGCGTTTGGAGCGCGTTCGCGGACGATGCTGGCGGTGGCATCCGTGCTGGCGTCGTCGACGACGATGAGCTCGTGGTCGAGTGATTGTTGAGCGCAGAAGTCGGCGATCAGGTCGATCGTTGAGGCGATGCTCTCCTGGGCGTTGTAGGCCGGGATGATGATCGAGATTGAGGAGAACGGCATAGGCATCGTGTGCGGCGCGGAAGCGTGGACGGTTCGCGATTGCAACGTCGATGCCGGGACAGGCGCGGGGTCACGCGGCGACCGAGCCAGTCAAGACCCCCATGTTATGCTACGGACGAACGCGTCGTGTTCTGGGCCAGGCGCGTGACGTTCCGCGTCAAACTCTCTCTTTCCCAACCTTGCCCCGTCTCGTTCGGCCCATCCTGGCCTCCTTCCGGCAGTCCCTGACCAGACCTGTTCACGGGCTCACAAACCACCTTGAACAGAGTCTGCCAGTCGGCGTGAAGAGCAAACGGCCACATTGCGCATGGCTTCGTGGCACATTGAAGGCAGGCCGATTTACGGGACTTGAGTGCTTCAGCAGCGAACGAAAGTACCCAGCAGCCAGTGGCGACCGGGGGCGTGCTCGGCGTCGCCGCCGCGAAGATCGCAGACCTCGCACACGTCGCCGTGCGGGCAGAGGCCAGAGTTGGACATCAAGGCAAGCAGCTCGCCCTTGGTCAGCGGCCAAGGCGGGCCGTCGTGCGGGTCAAGCTCTTCAGCATCCGCGCGCCCGCGGGCCAGCGTCATCACCGCGCCTCGCGGCGCGACCAGACGCCCGATGCCCGCGGCGACCAGGCGACGAAGGCTCGGGTGTACCGATTGAATTGTTGAGATCTCGACGACAAGGTCGAATCGCCCGATGAGTCGGGCGGGAAGATCCAGCAGGTCGGCCTGCAGAAAGCGGTCGCTCATCTGCGGATGCCTTCGTGCCGCCCACCGTACCGCCGTCGGCGAGACGTCAAAGCCCATGGCGTCGTAGCCGCGCCGCGTGAGTTCGACGAGGTCATCCCCCAGGCCGCAGCCGACGACGACGGCGCGCGAGCCGGGACGAACCAGATGACACGCCTCGCGATTGAGCCAGGCCAGCAGCACGGGGTTTGGTCGACAGTCTGCCCAGGGCACGCGCGTCGGGTCGCCCTCGGCACACTCGTAGATGGACTCGAAGAACTGGCCCGCCGAACACGCCGTGTCCGACGCGTCACAAGGTTTGCCGGATTCGGGGTACAGCGATGGCGAGCGGTGTGCAGCGGCAAAGTCGGGCGGAACGTCAAACTTCGTGCTCACGCCGGTGGCGCGATCAAGGTGGTCGCCCACCGTCGAGGCGAAGTCGTTCTCGATCGGAGCGGCGCCGGTCACATCCATCTGCACACGAACCGGCCTAGACAAGTTCGGCGGCGTGGTCAGATCACGTTGCTGCGCCAGAGCGTTTGGAAAAAATGGATCGTTAGTCATGCGGCACCTCATCGACTTGGGTCGGGAGTTGAGGGTGGCGAGCGTGAGCCGGGCGATCAGCGGCGCGGAGTAAGGGAGGTCTCAGCGGTCTGCTATCGAAACGCCGCGCGGCCGGCACATCCTGCCATCTTCACTAAAGTAACACAGATTCACGGACCTCGCCGCGACCTCGGGGAGATTTCGTCAGGTTTTTTACGGACCTTTGGTGGAAACACCTCAGATTTGTATTCTGTTCGTAGTTTTTGAAAGTTTGCGGTGAAAGTCATTAGAACCCGCAGACGTGGCAAGGTAACCCCCTGTGAAGGGGGGCGCACGTCGCCAGCTCGTTCCGCGATCCGACCGGTGCCAACGCTTATGCTCATCCCATGGGCGATCTTCGCGTTGCTGGTGGGCGGAGGGCGCAGCACGCCACGCTCCTGGGCCTCGGCGCCAGCCTGATCCTCGCTGGCGGCAAACTCGCAAGCGGGATCCTCGGGCATTCCACCGCACTCATCGCCGACGCGATCGAGTCGTTCGCCGACACCGCCAGCTCGATCATCGTCTTTCACGCCCAACGCGTCGCGGGTCGCCCGCCCGACGAGGACCATCCTTACGGGCATGGCAAGGCCGAGGCGGTCAGCGCCGTCGTGGTGTGCGTGCTGCTGGTCGTCGCGGCGGTGCTGATCGTGATCGAAGCCACAGGGCAAATCCTCACCCCGCACGAACCCCCAGCAAAATGGACCCTGGCCGTCTTGCTGGGCGTGATCGTCATCAAGGAGGGCCTGTTCCGCGTGGTGGCACGGGTCGCAACCCAGACGCGCAGCACCGCCGGGCACGTCGACGCTTGGCACCATCGCGCCGACGCCATCACCTCCCTCGCGGCTCTAATCGGCGTCACGATCGCGATCTGGGGGCCAGGATGGTTTGGCTCGCCCCAACTGGTGATCGCCGACGAAGTCGCGGCGCTCTGCGCCTCGGGCGTCATCGTGTTCACCGCCCTGCGCCTCCTGCAAAACCCGCTCCACGAGCTGCTGGACGCAGCGCCCCCGGAGTTCATCGAACGCGTGAGAACAGCCGCGGCGACGGTCCAAGGCGTGCGCCACGTCGAAAAGGTCTTCGCCCGCAAGGGCGGCGCGCAGTACCACGTGGACATGCACGTACACGTAGACCCCACGCTGTCCATCGGCGCGGCCCACCTGATCAGCGGCAAGGTGCGCTCACACCTGCGCTCAACGATGGACGAGGTGCGCGACGTGCTGGTTCACATCGAGCCGGATGAGAGCCCGAAGGGATGAGGTTTGCTCCCCCCGAAGTGAGGGTTCAACGGCGCTTGCCGTCAGTGTCCGCAAGCTACTTCACCGGAACCACAAACGGCAGAATGATCGACATCGCGATCAGCACGATGATGATCCACTCCAACGCCAGCATGTGATAATCGCTCCGCGCGTCCGCGGCTTTCTGGTAGATGCCGTCCAGCGTGTGGATCTTCCGCAGCACGCTCGCGTCCCATTCCGGGAGGTGCATGCGCTGGGCCGCGAGCCGGTAGACGCGCGCCAGATACTGATCGCCCAGGAGCTTGAGCGCGTTGTTGATGTCCTCGAACATCAGAGCGCTGTCCGTCTGCATGGCCGCGAGGCGCTGCAGATCGGATCTACGCCCAAGGCGGGGCAAGAGCGAGAGCTTGCCTTTCGCGGCTTGCGGCTTGGCATTGCCCTTCGAATCCCGGGCGTGTTCAGGCTTCAAAACCGCCTCATACGACGCCTCCAGCATCTCGTCGAGCCGGTCATCCATGAACCGCACCTCCAGCAGCTCGACGTTGGCATACTCGAGCACGCTGATGACGTCATCCCCCGGATCGTTGATGACGATGCTCGCGTTCCAGTCGATGATCGACTGGTCGTGTCGCGTGTACGACAGCGAGCTTGAGAGCGCGTCGTCGATCTGCTGGTCGCTCAACGGGTCACGCTCGGCGCGAAGCACGCGCGTGAGGATGTCGCGCTGCGGGCCCGAGAGCGGGCTGGAGCCAAGGCCGGAGGCCTGACGCAGGTGGTAGACAACGTAATCCTCAATGACGCTCGCAAGGCCGGCCTGCCGCACGCTCGGGCCGATGACGCGCAGCAGTTCCAGCGCGCGGATGCGGGCGTCGGCCAGCAGGGGAAGGTTCTCGTACAGCGATATCGAGAGATCCAGCAGCGCGTCGGGTGTCGGCCCCAGCCGCACGCGATAGCTGATGCACGCGGCCCCAAAGTCAAACAGCGTGATCTTCACCTCGCCAGTCGTGCTGAAACCCGGTGCAAACTGGACCGGAGTGCCCCGCTGATCCACACGCAGCGGCGACGGGCGGAACTCAAAGTACTCGGGGGTACGTCGCAGATCCGAGGGCTCTTGAAGCGTCTCGCGCTGCACGACGCCGCCGGGCTGCACGAGCAGTCGCTGGGCGCTGTCAAGGTCAATCGCCAGCCCCAGGTCCACGGCAAACATCACCAGCGCGTCGCCATCAACAATCGTGAATGCCGGTCCTTCGTCATCCGCTGCTAGGTGCAGCGGTGCTGTCCCGCTGCCCGCTGATTGCGGTGGTGCCGGGGGAGTTGGCGGTCGCGTCGGTGGTGGTGGCGTCGGTGGTGGTGGGTCAGGTGGAACGGACACGGGGCCTCCAAACCATCATTGGCAGCCCGTAGGCTGAAGGCTGGCGGCCCACTCTGGCGGGCCAACGGCGGTTGGCAGCCGGTGGCTGGGGAACTGGCCGTCGGCGGCTGGCGGCAGCCCCGCCGCGTTGCGTCCCGGATCCCACACCCGGTTTGCCGGGGGATGGGATCGGGCGTATCGTTGTGGCCCGGCGGTGAACGCCGCGGTGTTCGGGCTTGTAGCTCAGTTGGTTAGAGCGCACGCTTGATAAGCGTGAGGTCGAAGGTTCGAGTCCTTCCAGGCCCATTGTCGTGAACGCCGGGACGATCCAGGTCGTCCCGGTTGTCGTTTTGAAGCCGCCCCGCCTTGGTGACGACGCGGAGGGTGTGCGGGGGGCGGGGCCGCCCTCGTTAGGCCGATTTCTGTATTACCAACGGCGTTCAGCACGCCCGCCAAGACCTCGCACCGCCCCATACCCTCTGAGCACCCATGGCCAAGTCATCTTCAGCCCGTCCTTCGTCTTCTACGCGATCTCGCGCTGAGCGGCATGAGACTATCGACACCGTCGCCTTCGTCTCACTGGGCTGTCCGAAAAACCTCGTCGACTCCGAGAAAATGCTCGGGCTATTGGCCGAGGGCGGCGTGACGCCCGTGGCGTACGACGCCGCGGAGGCGGGCGAGCAGGTGGACGCGATCGTCGTCAACACCTGCGGGTTTCTGGAGGCGTCCAAGGACGAGTCGATGCAGGTGATCCACGACGCGATCGCGCGCAAGCAGGCGGGGCAGATCAAACGCGTAGTCGTGGCCGGCTGCCTCGTGCAGCGTCACCGGGCCAAGATGCTCGAGTGGGCGCCGGGGATTGATGCCATGGTGGGGGTGTTTGATCGCGACAAGATTCTCGAAGCCGTGCGCGGGGCCCAGGGTCGCGAGCGCGGCGAGCGCGCCCGCAATGCCAGTGAAGCGAGCGATCGCCCGGCGTATTGGATCGCCGCCAACGCGCTGGTCGCCGCCGAGAGCCGCGGAATGAACACCACCGGCCTCACCGTCCAAGGCAAAGACGGCAAGGGCATCGGCTACTTTGAAGATGACTCCGCACGCCTGCGCCTGACGCCCCGGCACTACGCCTACCTGCGCGTCAGCGAAGGCTGCAACCAGAACTGCGCGTTCTGCACCATCCCCAGCATCCGCGGCAAGATGCGCTCCAAACCCCTGGACCGCATCGCCAGCGAGGCCCGCGAGCTCATCGCCGACGGCGCCGTCGAGTTGCACCTCATCGGCCAGGACACCACCAGCTACGGCGACGACATCGGCATCGGCCTGAGTCCAATCGGCGCAGAGCCCACCTCGCAGAGTCTCAACAGCACGAGCCCGCCCGGCATGCGTGGGCTGCCCGGGATGTTGCGGGCCGTGTCCAAGGCCTTTGACGAATCCGGCGTGAAGGAGGGGTGGGTGCGCCTGATGTACGCGTACCCGACGAACTTCACCGACGAGTGCATCGAAGCGATCGCGAACACCGCCCGGGTGCTGCCGTATGTTGACATGCCGCTGCAACACGCCAGCGACGCGATGCTCAGCGCCATGAGGCGGAACACGACCCGTGCGCATCAAGAGGGCCTGATGGACAAGCTCCGCCGGCGCATCCCCGGCATGGCGATCCGCACGACCTTCATCAGCGGCTTTCCGGGTGAGACTGAAGCTGACCATCGCGAAATGCTGGACTTTGTACGCCAGCAGCGGTTTGACGCCGTGGGCGTGTTTGAATATTCCCACGAGCCCGGAACCGTCGCCGGAACGATGGAAGACGATCCAAACCTCGCGGTCAGCCCCCAGGACAAGGCCCGGCGTCGCGGCGAGGTCATGGCCCTTCAGCAGCAGATCGTCTTCGAGCGCAACGCCGCCCTCGCCTCAAAGTTCGACGAGAGAGATCCGGCCCGCACCGGCGAACGCGTGGACGTCATCATCGACGCCGCCTTACGAACTTCCGGAAAAGCGACCAGCGGCGTCGGCTCCGGCGGCCGCCTCTATCAAGGTCGAACGAAATCACAGGCCCCGCAGGTAGACGCGCTGACGTTCGTCCAGAGCGCCAAGCCGCTCTCGCCCGGCGAGGTCGTGACCTGCACCATCACCGGTTTTGACGAGTACGACCTCGTCGCCCGCCCCACCATGGACCTGGAAAAGCGCGTCACGCTCAAGGTGCTGTGAACGCCAAGCGCGTCCGACACCCGCGCCGCCCCCCGCGCGTCCCCCGCTCGCCCGCCGCGCACGCCCCCCGCCCGCGGGTATCCTCGTTCGCAATGAAGAAACGACCCGCCAGCCGCGCCGCCGCCGACACCAGCCGCAAGCCCGCACCCGCCCGTTCCGCAAAGCCCGCGTCCCCAGGCGCAGCGCCAGCGTCGAACCCGGCCGCGCCGACCACGCCCCCGCTTGATCTCGCGTCGCTACGCGAGCGCATCGACGCGATCGACCACACACTCGTGGAACTCCTCAACGCCCGCTCCAGCCTCGTGGTCGAGGTCGGGCGATACAAGCAGGCGCACAAGATCCCCATCTACGCGCCGCACCGCGAACAAGAGGTGCTCTCGCGCGTGCTCGCCCACAACGCCGGCCCGCTGGGCAACCGCACGATCGAGGGCGTGTATCGCGAGCTCATGTCCGGATCCTTTGCGCTCGAAAAGCCACTCTCCATCGGCTTCCTCGGGCCCGCTGGCAGTTACAGCCACCTCGCGGCCGTGAAGCAGTTTGGCTCCTCCGTCGCCTTCGAAGACCTGCGCGAGATCGCCGGTGTCTTCACCGAAGTCGAACGCGCCCACGTCGACTACGGCATCGTGCCCATCGAAAACTCGATCCACGGCAGCGTCACCGAAACTCTCGATTCGTTCGCCAATCGCGCTGGCAAGATCCACATCTACGCCGAGGTACAACTGGACGTGCGCCACGCGTTGCTGGCCAACTGCGAGCCCAAAGCCGTAGCGCGGATCTATTCGAAGCCGGAAGTGTTCAGCCAGTGCCGCGCGTGGCTTGCGACGCAGTATCCAAGGGCCGAACAGGTGGCGGTCGCGTCCAGCTCACGCGCCGTGCAGATGGTCGCCGACGAGGCCAAGCTGCCGGTTGACCAGCGCACCAGCGCCGCCATCGGCAGCACGCTCGCTGGCGAGCTCTACGGCGTCACCATCCTCTTCGAAGGCATCCAGGACGAACCCAACAACATCACGCGCTTCGTCGTGATCAGCCGCGAGCGTGCCCAGCCGGTGGGTAACGGTCACGACAAGACGAGCATCATGTTCACGACGCTGAACAAGCCCGGCGCGCTGGTCAAGGTGCTGGGCGATTTCCACGCCTCGGGCGTCAACCTGACGCACATCGACAAGCGCCCGAGCCGGCGCGACAACTGGACTTACACGTTTTTCATCGACGCCGAGGGACACCAGAGCGATAAACGCATGGGCAACGCGCTGGCGCGGGCAAAGAAGCACTGCAAAGAGCTGCACGTGCTGGGCAGCTATCCGAGATCGCGAAGGATTTTGTGAGCGGTCCCTGCGGCTATTCGCTCGGAAGCAACTCGGGATTGGCAGGCGGTTGCTCGCGCGGATCGATCTCACGCAAATAGTTCCACGAGTAAATCCCCGTCGAGTGCCCATCGCTGAACGTGATGCGCAGGGCGTAGTTGCCGACCAGCTCCGCGCTCAGTGCCGTCAGCATCCGCGGCGTGCCCGCTGATTCAGAAGTAGATCGCGGACCGAACGCGCTCGACGGGAGCACGGTCAGCGGGTTCTTCTTCAACTGATCGCGAAGCTCGCGCGCCTCGGCACTTGGCGACATCTTCCGCAGGTACATGATCGAGTAGTACGACGAGGTGCCGTCGGCCCACGCGATGGTGAGGCCGCGGTCTTTCTTGAGATCGAGGTGGGTGGGGGAGTGCATTGGAAGTGGCAGAGTGGGAGACGGCAATCGGCAACCGGCAATCGTGAGGGCAGCGGGGAACGCGGGGCCAGTAATCGGCAATGATTAACCGGGAAACGCTACGCTTGCCTCCCGTACTGCCGCTATCCGAACTTCGCCACTTCGCCACTTCGCCACTTTGCCACTTCGCCACCCTGCCACTTCGCCACCCTGCCACTCTGCCCACTTCCCCGTCTTGCCATTTCCCCCCACCCATCCCGCCGACCGTCTCCACGCCGCGATCGCGCGTGCCGGCTCCCCCGTGTGCGTCGGGCTGGATCCGGTGCTGGAGTCGTTGCCCCCCATCCTGCGCGCCCGTCATCACGAGCCGCTCGCGGCCATCGAGGAGTTCGGTCACTCCGTCGTTGACGCCATCGCTGGCGTGGTCCCGGCCATCAAGTTTCAGTCGGCGTGCTACGAACGCTACGGCGGCGCGGGTGTTTCGCTCCTCGAACGTCAGGCCCACCACGCTTCCGAGCGCGGGCTCGTGGTCATCCTCGACGCCAAGCGCGGCGACATCGGCATCTCCGCCTCTCACTACGCCGCGGCGGCCAAGCGAACCGGCGCGCACTTCATCACCGTCAACGGCTACCTCGGCCTCGGCACCGTCAAGCCATACCTTGACGCGGGCCTCGGCGTGTTCGCCCTGGTGCGCACCAGCAACCCCGAAAGCGATTCGATCCAGTCCGCCCGACTAGCCGACGGCCGAAGCGTGGGCGAGCTAATGGGCACCGAGGTGGCATCGTTCGGCGCTGGCTCAATGGGCGAGTGCGGGCTAAGCGATGTCGGCGCCGTTGTCGGCGCAACCAAGGCCCAAGACGCGCGAGCCCTGCGCGACGTCATGCCCAACCAGATCTTCCTCATCCCCGGCTACGGCGCTCAAGGCGGGACCGCAGAGGACATCCGCGGCATGGTTCGCGCGAGGCGCACGGGCGCCGCGGATGCGGGGGTGCTGGTGACGGCGAGTCGTTCGGTGATCTATGCGCTCCGGGATGCTGCGTTTGGCATGGATGAGCGCGACTGGACCGATCTGGTGGCTGACGCTGCGAGCGCCCTGGCGCGCGAGGTACGCGACACCGTCCGGATCGACAAGTGACGATCAGTCCATGTTGCGCAGGTGGGTGAAGTTCGTCACGTGCGGATTCGTGGCGACGAGGATGCCGTAAAGCGGCGCGTCGTCGGTCAGAATCGCGATGCCGCTCGCCGCGACGCGTCGAATAGTCGCGTCGGTCAACCCAAACTTCAGCACAGTTGCGGGGTCCTCGCGGAAACTCGCGATTGGCGCGAACCGTTCATCCCAAACTGACGCGGTACGGACGAGTGTCGCGCGCGCTCGGACCGCGACGCCCAGAGGTAACTGGCCGAGCAACGCCGACACTTCCGCGAGGACGTGCGGCGTCGTGACCAATGAGTTGAACTGGGCGAGCCAGCTCACCAGGATCTCAAAGTCTCGCACCTGGTAGCGACTCGACGTTCTTCGAAACTTCTCAATCCAGCCTTTGTCCATCAAGCCGACAATGAACAGTAAAAACACATTTGCATCCAGAAGCACAGCTGGTGGCGGCGAACTCAGAGGAGGCGGTGACATGGCTTTCACGCCGCGCGATTCTTCACGGAGACCACTTCTCCCGTCTGGGCGTCTACGCGAACAACCTTGAGATCGAGTTGATCCTCACCGAACGGGTTGTAGCCCATCACAGGGAGTGATCGCCGCAAGGAGACCGTCACCAGCCAAGTTTTATTCATCTCGTCCAACTCGATCTCTTCGAGCCGAACGACCGACGCATCGCTAAACAACTCTGCTGCATACTTCTTCGCGGCCTGCACTGCGTCCGTGTTCTTAATCATTTGTTGTCCCTCACATCGGCTTTTTATTAATCGTCACGTCGTACACGTGCAGCAGCTTTTCCTTGTCGAAGATCATCTCCTGGCGTGTCAGGCCGACGATGTCGTACTCCGGCGTCAGCTCGATGGCGTCCACCGGGCAGGCCTCTTCGCACATGCCGCAATAGATGCAGCGCAGCATGTCGATCTTGAACACCGCCGGACGCTTCTCGTCGAACCCCTGGGTCTTCACCAGGTCGCCATATTCCTCGGCCTCGATGGTGATGCACCGGGCCGGACAGGCTTCGGCGCACATGAAGCAGGCCACGCACTTGATGGAGTTGTCCTGGAACCGTTTGAGTTCGTGCAGCCCGCGGTAGCCGGGCGCCGGAGTGCGCTTCCATTCCGGGTACTGGACCGTGAAGCGCTGCCGGCTGCGGGTGCTGATCTGCTTCAGGAAATGCTGCATGGTGATGGCCATGCCTTTGAGCACCGGCCAGACATAGGTGCGGTCCAGCCAGGTGAGTTCGACGTGCTTGACGATGACGGCCATGGTTCAACCCCGCCTGTGCATGAGGACAGCCTGGAGCAGGAGGTTGCCCAGGCTCAGGGGCAGCATGACCTTCCAGCCCAGGAACATCAGTTGGTCGAAACGGAACCGGGGCAGGGTCCAGCGCACCCAGATGAACACCCAGCAGAAGAACACCAGCTTCACCAGGAACGCGGCCACCGAGAGGGCCACCCCGGGCTCGGCCACGAAGGGGACCTGCCAGCCGCCGAAATAGAGGGTCACGATGAGCGCCGAGGCCGTAACCATGTGCACATATTCAGACAGTTGCAGCAGCGCGAACTTCATGGAGCCGTATTCGGTATGGAACCCGGCCACGATCTCGCTCTCGCCCTCGGCGAAGTCGAAGGGCAGGCGATTGGTTTCCGCGAACATGCAGGTGAAAAAGACCAGGAAGCCGAAGAATTGGGAGACCACGTTCCACAGCGGCGCCTGGGCGGCGATGATCTGGTGCGGGTCATAGCCGCCGGTGCGCAGGAAGATGGCGATCACCGCCAGGCTCAGGGCGATTTCGTAGCTCACCATCTGCGAGGCCGAGCGCATGCCGCCGAGGATCGACCACTTGTTGTTGCTGCTCCAGGCGGCGGTGAGGATGCCGTAGACCGCCACGGCGCCGATGGCCAGGGGGTAGAGCATGCCCATGCCGTTGCCGGGATCCAGCAGGCTGAGGTGATAGACATGGCCGTTGCTGGCGAAGCTGCGGCCGAAGGGGATGATGGCGAAGCCCATCATGGCCGGCACGAAGGCCATGATCGGCGCCGCCCAGAACAACAGGCGGTTGGCGTCGTCCGGAACCAGGTCTTCCTTCAGGAAGAATTTGATGCCATCCGCCGCCAGTTGCGGCAAGCCCAGCAGCCGCCAGCGGCCGAACAGCAGGGCCCGGTTGGGGCCGATGCGGTCCTGGATCATGGCGCTGCCCCGGCGTTCGACCCAGGTGAGCAGCGCCGCCAGGGTCAGCGGGCCCGCGAAGACGATGACCACCTTGAGGAGCATCCACAAGGTCTCGGGCAGGATATGAAACAGACGGGCAATGGATTCCATGGGCAGCTTTCGAGCAGAGCCTCGACGAGAAGCTCAACCAGATCAAGGTAGCAGGGGACTGAAGAGGGGCCAAGAACGCGAAAGCCAAGGATACCGCGCCCTGGGGAAAAAAGGCTGGTCCTTGACGGCCGTCAATGCGGTCCGCCAACCCAGGTTGCAGTCTGGCCCCTGGAGGTTATTCATGAAACAGCGCTGGCTGATTCTCTCTCTGGTCCTGGTGGCCTCGGTCGGCATCCGGGGCCTCGGGGGCCGGCAGATCGCCCGCCATGCCCCGCCCATTCCTCAACCAGTTCGGCACCCGGATGGTTTGTCTCTGGTGGATCCGGGCTGGATCCTGGCCGGGCAAAAAAACTACCTGGGCCATGGCGGCCAGCACATCGGCTCCATCTGGGGCCATGGCGCCTATCTGGCCCCTGACTGGACCGCCAAGGCCCTGCACCGCTGGGCGGAACTGACCCTGGCCGAACAGCGGGCGGCCGGACTCACCGAAGCCGAGGCTCGGGCCCGGACCCAGGCGCTGTTCCAGACCAACACTTTTGAGGCCGCCGGCGAGCGCCTGCCCCTGGACGCCACCCGGGCCAGGGCCTATGTCCAGACCCGCACCGAACTGGCCCACATGGTGGTGGACGGCGATCGCGACGCCTCCATTCCCGCCCACTGGATCCCGACCCTGGCCGAAGGCGAGCGGGTCGCGGATTTCTTCCTGTGGACCGCCTGGACCGCCTCGGCGCGCCGCCCCGGCACCGCCACCAGCTATACCCAGAACTGGCCCCAGGAGCCCCTGGTGGGCAACCAGATCACCCCGATGAGCCATTTTTGGAGCATCCTTTCCATCGTGCTGCTCATCCTGTGCGTGGGCCTCATGGTCTGGCATCAGGCCAGCCAGCCCGAAGAAGCCTTCCCGGACCCCAAGCCCATGCTGCCCGCCCCGGCCAGCGCCAGCCAGCGCTGGGCCGCCCTGTACTTCGCGGTGGCCATGGCCCTGTTCATCGTCCAGATCGCCATGGGCGTGTTCACCGCCCATGACGCCGTGGAAGCCAATGCCATCTATGGCCTGGACCTCAGCCGGATCCTGCCCTACGCCGCCAGCCGCACCTGGCACCTGCAGCTTGCCGTGTTCTGGATCGCCACCTGCTGGCTGGCCACCGGCCTCTACCTGGGCCCCAAACTCGCCGGCAAGGAACCCAAAGGCCAGTGGATCGGCGTTGCCGGTTTGCTGGTCGCCCTGGTCGTGGTGGTCGTGGGCGCCCTCGCCGGCAGCCAACAGGCCATCCTGGGCCGCCTCAGCGGCTCTTTCATGCTCGGCCACCAGGGCTATGAATACGTGGAACTGGGCCGGCTCTGGCAGATCCTGCTCACCGTCGGTCTCGTGGGCTGGCTGGTCCTGGTGTTCCGGGCCCTGCGTCCGGCCCTGGCCGAAGAAAAGGGCCAACTCGGCCTTCTGAAACTCTTCCTGCTGGCCGCCGTGGCCATCCCGCTCTTCTATTCGGCGGGGTTCATGTACAACCGCGAAACCCACCTGGCCCTGGCCGAATACTGGCGCTGGTGGGTGGTGCATCTGTGGGTCGAGGGCTTCTTCGAGGTCTTCGCCACCGTCGCCATCGCCCTGCTGTCCACCCGTCTCGGCCTCCTGCGGGAAAAGACCGCCCTGCGCAGCGTGAACCTGAGCATGATCCTGTTCCTGGGCAGCGGCATCATCGGCACCTTCCACCACCTCTACTTCTCCGGTTCGCCGGCCATCATCTCGGCCCTGGGCTCCATGTACAGCGCCCTGGAAAGCGTGCCCCTCACCATCGTCGGTTTCGAACTGGCCCAGAGCCTGCGCGCCGGCAAGGCCCTCGGCAGCGGCTACGAATGGCCGTTCAAGTTCTTCGGTGCGGTCTGCTTCTGGAACCTCCTGGGGGCCGGCGTGTTCGGCATGATGATCAATCCCCCCACCGTCCTGTATTTCTCCCAGGGCCTCAACACCACGCCCATCCACAGCCATGCCGCCCTCTTCGGCGTCTACGGCTTCCTGGCCATCGCCCTCATGCTGTTCGCCCTGCGCGGCATGACCCCGGACAAGGCCTGGGACACCAAATGGCTGAGCTGGGGCTTCTGGGGCCTGAACCTGGGCCTGGTGCTCATGCTGGTCCTGAGCCTCATCCCCAGCGGCATCTACCAGTTCATCCAGAGTCTGGAACACGGCACCTGGTTCGCCCGCAGCGCCGCCGTGGTGCAAAGCCCCTTCATCCGCACCACCACCTGGCTGCGCATGCCCGGCGACGTCCTCTTCGGCCTCGGCGCCCTGTGCATCACCGTCTTCACCGTCAAGGCCGTCATCGCCACCTGGAAGTGGAGAAACGTCTAGTCACACCGATCTCCCAGGTCCCGGACCAGCTTCAGGGTCGTTTCCTGAGTTGCAAGCAACTCAGAAAACGGCGGGTGGTTCCGGGACGGGGAGGCGACATCCTTGGCTTAAGGCCAGGAATAAGCCACTGCCGGTCGAGACCTGGCCCTGTCATCGAAAGCATCGGTTCAAACCGTCCCGCATGCCTCCGCCCCGCGGAGGCAAGCGATCTTCCGAGACGACCGTTGGGACCCGTCTAAAGGTCTAACCTTGGGGTTCGAGTTTGGCCCAGGAGTCCTTGAGGCTGACGGTGCGGTTGAAGACGGGGCGCCGTCCCGGGAGTCGGCATCCATGATGAAGTAGCCCAGGCGCTCGAACTGGAAACGCTCGCCCGGCTTGGCCGCAGCCAGCACCGGCTCCAGCTGGGCACCGGCCAGCACCTCGACGCTGGCGGGATTGAGGAATCCGCGCCAATCGCCGCCCTCGGGGACGTCCATGGGATCCTTGGCCGTGAACAACCGGTCGTAGAGTCGCACTTCGGCAGCCTGGGCGTGCCGGGCCGAGACCCAGTGCAGGGTGCCCTTGACCTTGCGGCCGTCGGGGGCGTCCCCGCCCAGGGAGGCGGGATCCCAGGTGCAGCGCAGCTCCACCACCGCGCCGGTGGCATCCTTGAGGACCTCGGTGCAGCGCACCAGACAGGCGTTCTTCAGCCGCACCTCGGCCCCGGGGGCCAGGCGGAACCATTTCTTGGCCGGCACTTCCTGGAAGTCTTCCTGTTCGATGAAGATTTCCCGGGCGAACGGGACCTGGCGCCGGCCCTGGGCCGGATCGTCGGGATGGTTGGCCACATCCAGCCAGTGCACTTCGCCTTCGGCCAGGTTCTCGATGACCAGTTTCAGGGGCCGCAGCACGGCCATGGCCCGCTTGGCCCGGGCCGCCAGGTCTTCGCGCACGCAGTGCTCCAGCAGGCCCACGTCGGCCACCATGTCGCGCTTGGCCACGCCCACCTTTTCCGCAAAGGCGCGGATGCTCTCCGGGGTGTAACCCCTTCGGCGCAGGCCGGTGAGGGTCGGCATGCGCGGATCATCCCAGTTCTTCACATGGCCTTCCTTGACCAGCTCCAGCAGGCGGCGCTTGCTCATGACCGTGGAGGTGAGGTTCAGCCGGGCGAATTCGATCTGCCGGGGCAGGGGCCGCTTGAAGAACTGCCCGGCGATATCCTGTTCCAGGAACCATTCGTACAGGGGCCGGTGATCCTCGTATTCCAGGGTGCAGATGGAATGGGTGATCCGCTCGATGGCATCCGAGACGCCGTGGGCGTAGTCGTACATGGGGTAGATCAGCCAGGCATTGCCGGTGCGGTGGTGGTGGGCCCGCTTGATGCGGTACATGAGCGGATCGCGCAGGTTCATGTTGGGACTCTGCATGTCGATCTTGGCCCGGAGCACCTTGGCGCCGTCGGCGAATTCCCCGGCCCGCATGCGCCGGAACAGGTCCAGGTTCTCTTCCACGCCCCGGTCCCGGAACGGGCTGTTGCGGCCTTCCTTGAAGAAGTTGCCGCGGTAGTCCCGGATCTCGTCCTCGGACAGGTCGCAGATGTAGGCCTTGCCCTCCTGGATCAGGAATTCGGCATAGTCGTACATGAACTGAAAATAGTCCGAGGCGTAGAACTCGCCGGCCCACTGGAAGCCCAGCCAGTGGACGTCATCCCGGATGGAATCGACATACTCCACTTCCTCCTTGGAGGGGTTGGTGTCATCGAAGCGCAGGTTGGT
>JBBQMD010000008.1:0-69356 GCA_038328575.1 Phycisphaerales bacterium
GCCGGTGAGGGTGAAGACTTCGATGGCGCGGATGGTGCGCCGGGTGTCTTGCGGGTGTAGGCGAGCGGCGGCGGCGGGGTCGATCGCTTGCAGGCGGGCGTGAAGCTCGTGGGGCGCGAGGGTGTTGAGTTGGGTGCGGAGAGCGGGGTCGGCGGGCGGGCCGTCGAAGACGCCGTGGAGGAGGGATTGAATGTAGAGGGAGGTGCCGCCGACGACGATGGGCAGGATGTTGCGGGCGCGGAGGTCATCGATTTTGGCGTTGGCGAGGGCGAGCCATTGTTCGAGAGTGAAGGGATTGGGAGCGTGCGGGTCGGCGATATCGATGAGGTGGTGGGGGGCGCGGGCGCGTTCGCTGGGGGAGGGCTTGGCGGTGCCGATATCCATGCCGCGATAGACCTGAAAGGCGTCGGCGGTGATGAGTTCGCTGGGGGTGGCGTGGGCGGTTAGGGCTTCATGGAGCGCCAGGGCGAGGGCGGACTTTCCGCTGGCGGTTGGGCCGTAGATGATCGGAATGGGCGTGGGCATGGGCTGGAATGGATACTGTTCGGGTGAATCGGTGGGAAATGGCGATCCGGGTGAACCCAAACGACGAAGTGATGGTTGAATGGGTGGGGCCTCTGGGCGGGTTTCGGGTTGGCTGGTGTGGGTTCGGCGTCGGGTGTGCGGCGCGAGAGATGCGGGCGGTGTCTGATTGTGTGATAGATGTGTTGGGCGGGGTTTGGGACGCGATTGATCAACGGAGCGACGACCATGAACCAGGTGCGATCGGTGGTGCGGCAGGCGGGTGTGCGGGTGTTCGCGAGCAACGTGCTGACGGGCCTCGTGGTGCTCTCGACGGTAGCGATCATCGTGATCGGCGTGCTGCGTCTGTTGGAGCGCGCGGCGGTCATGAACATTGACTGGACATTGGCGACGTATGCGGCGCTGGGGTCGGTCGTGGCGGTGTCGATCATTGGTGCGCTGGTGCGTTGGCCGGCGGCGGCGGCGCTGGCGCGGCGGGTTGATGAGGGCGCGGGGCTGAAAGAGACGCTGAGCACGGCGCTGCATGTTTCTGGCCAGAGCGATGCGTGGTCCGGGGCGATCCGTGATGACGCGGCTCGCGTGGCGGGGGGTGTGCGTGTGGGTCAGGCGGTGCCGGTGCGGCTGCCGCGGATGTGGTACGCGCCGATGGTGGCGGCGTTGTCGGTGTTCGTGGTGTGGATGACGGTGCCGAAGTTTGATCTGTTGGGCAAGCGGGCCGAGGCGGAGTTGGCGGAGGCGGGCGTGAAGGAGCGGACCAAGGCGGAGCAGGAAGCCAAGACGGCGCAAGCGAAGGTTGAGGAGTTGATCGCGAAGGTCGAGGGTGTGACGAAGGGCGAGGGGGATGAGGCGAGCAAGGCCGAGCCGCAGAACCGTGAGCTGAAGACGCCGGAGGAGATCCGGCGTGCGGCGATCCGGTCGCTGACGGACATGAAGCAGAAGTTGGAAGCGGTCAAGGGTGGCGAGAAGCTCCAGGCGGCGCAGCTGATGTTGGAGAAGCTCAAGCAGCTACGCACGCCGGGCAGCGGGCCGCTGACGGATATGGCCAGCGCGCTGGCCAAGGGGGACATCTCGGCGGCGAAGTCGGAGCTTCAGAAACTGGCGCAGGACATGGGCGCCGGGAAGACCGACGCCCAGAGCAAGCAGAAGCTCGAGGAGCAGCTCAACAAGTTGGCCGGTCAGATGGAGAAGGTGGCGAAGGACAAGGAGAAGCTTGAGCAGTCGCTGCAGAAGGCGGGCCTGGACAAGGCTTTGGCGAGCGACCCGCAGAAGCTCAGCGAGGCGATGAAGTCTGGCGAGGGCGTCAGCGCTGAGCAGAAGGAATCACTGGAGAACGCGGCCCAGGCCCAGAAGCAGGCCAGCGAGGCGCTGAGCACACTGGCGCAGGCGATGCAGCAGATGGCTCAGCAGTGTCAGAACCCGAGCGGTGGGCAGCAGGGTGAGAACGGCCAGCAGGGCGGGGCGAGCCAGGAGATGGCCCAGGCGATGGAGAGTGTCGCAAGCGCGATGAGCCAGATGGAGATGGCGCAGTCAGACTTGAACAACGCGCAGGCGGCGCTGAACGAGGCGCAGAAGCAACTGCAGGCGATGAGCGAGGGCATGGGCCAGTGTGACAGCCCGGGCATGGGCGCGTGCGACAAGGGCGGCCTGACGGGCGAGGGCGGCTTTGGCGACAAGAACCAGCCCGGTGATGGCAATGGCTTCGGGCGCGGCGGAGCGGGTGTGAGCCAGGGCGGCGGCGGCATGGGCGAGCAAGCCGCGGCGGAGCGGTGGGAGAAGATCAAGGCCAAGACGCCGGACAGCGGCGGGCCGACAATCGGCACGATGCTCGTGCAGGGCGAGCAGGTCAAGGGTGAGAGCCGCCAGGCGTTTGCGAGCGTTGCCACTGCGGCGGAGCAGGAGGCGACCGAGGCGCTTGAGAACAATGTGATTGAACGCCAGTATCACGACCTGGTGAAGCACTACTTTGGCGAGCTTGCGAAGAAGAGCGACGCCAGCGGCAAGAAGCCTGACGCGAAGGACGGCAAGCCTGCGGCGGAGCCAGCGAAGAAGCCGTGAGGGCGAAGACGGGAGTGATGAGCGATGAGTGCTGAGTAGGGGGAGGCGAGCGTGGGCGGACTCTCTCGAAGGGTGATGGGTGAAGTTTGACGGCTGGGCGCCGTTGGGAGGTGTGCGCGTGCAACAGTTTTCGCGGCGGGAGGCGCTGGCTTTGGGCGCGGCGGGCGTGTGCGGCGGGGTGCTTGCGCTGGGTGGGTGCGCCGGCGGGGGCGAGGCAGGCAGTTCCAAACGAGTGGTCGTGTACTCGTCGATCGATCGCGAGGTGATCGAGCCGGTGCTCGGGGCGTTCAATCGAGCGCAGGCGAGTGCCGCGGGCAGTGCTGGCGGCGGGCTGGTTGCTGAGTTGGTTGGTGATACCGAAGCGACGAAGACCACGGGGCTGATGCAGCGGCTGTTGAGTGAGAAAGATCGCCCGCGGGCGGATGTGTGGCTGAGCAGCGAGGCGGTGGGGACGGTGTGGCTTGCGAAGCAAGATTTGCTGGCTGCTTGGCCGACGGCGGCGGATGGGGGCGTCGCAGCGGGCGAGGGTGTGGCGCTGGTCGGCGCGCTGGCGGCTTGGCCGACAGTGCATCGCACGGCGGATTGGGTGGGGATGGCGCTGAGGCAGCGCCGAATTGTGTACAACACGCGCGTGATCACGTTGGAGCGGCGGCCTCGGTCGATCGAGGAGCTGTGCCGCGATGATCTGCGTGGGCGGGTGGTGATTGCCAAGGCGCGGTTTGGCACGACGCGTGGGCACGTGGCGCTGCTGCACGCTCGTCTGGGTGATGACGGGCTGCGCGCGCTGGCGACGAAGCTTGGGGCCGCGGGGGTTCGACAGGTTGATGGCAACGCGGGCGTGGTGCGGGCGGTGGCGCGAGGCGAGGCGCACGCGGGGCTGACCGATTGCGATGATGTCTATGCGGGGCAGCGCGAGGGTTGGCCGGTTGATTTCGTCGCCGATGCGCTGGAGGCCGATCTGCCGATGGTGCCCACGACATTGGCGCTGGTTCGTGGCGGGCCCAACCCGCGCGGCGGCGTGGCGCTGGCGACGTGGCTGCTGGACGGTCATCTTGAGCGGGCGCTGGCGGGTGGTGATTGGCGGGCGGTGCCGGTGAGTCCGGCGGTTCGCGCCGAACTCAACGTTCAAGACGAAGCTCGAGCAGAGGCGTGGGAGACGCTAGACGTTGAGCGGGCGCTTTCGATCTGGGAGCGCGGGCTGGCATGAGAAGTTGATCATGCGCCATTCGCGCGCGCGGGGGCGCGCCGGTGCGATGATCAGTAGTGCGCGTGGACTGCGCGGCGGCGGGGCAAGCTCCGGGCTGGCGGCGCTCGGGCGCGCTGAATCATGTCCCGGAGCGCGCCTGTGACCGAACTGCTGACCACCGAGAATCTGATCGCGTTGCTCACGCTGACCGCTATGGAGGTCGTGCTTGGCATTGACAACCTTGTGTTCATCAGCATCATCACCGGCAAGCTGCCGGTGGGGGAGCGGCAGAAGGCGGCGCGGATCGGGATCGCGGGCGCGGTGATCACGCGGATCGGGCTGCTGTTTTCGATCGCGTTCCTGCTGAAGTACAACGAGCCGGTGATCCGGCCGCTTGGTCAGGAAATGTCGCCCAAGGACATCGTGCTGCTGGTGGGCGGGCTGTTTCTGATCTGGAAGGCGACGCACGAGATGCACGACAAGGTGAAGCACGGGCTGCACCCCGGCGCGATCGCGACGCCAGCGACGGGCGCGGGGGGCGCGGGGGACGCGGGGGGCGCGGGGGACGCGGGGGTGGCGGCGAACGTCGCTGGGCGTGCGTTCTGGGGCGTGATCGGGCAGATCATGGTGATTGACGTTGTGTTTTCGATTGACTCGGTGATCACAGCGGTGGGGATGGCCAAGGCGGTGCCGGTGATGGTCGGGGCGGTGCTGCTGTCCTCTGCGATCATGGTGCTGGCGTCGGGGCCGGTGATGCGGTTTGTCGAGAAGTTCCCGTCGATCAAGGTGCTAGCGCTGGCGTTCCTGCTGTTGATTGGGGTGATGATTACCGCCGAGGCGTTTCACCATCAGATCCCGCGTGGGTACGTCTACTTTGCGATGGCCTTTGCGCTGGGGGTTGATGTGGTGCAGATGATCGCGGAGCGCCGGAGCAAGGTGCCTGCGGCGCATTGATGCGGAGCGCTGGGTCCGTGCCTCACGCTGCTGGTCTGGCAACCCGAGCCGATGGAACGTTGCTCACTTGGCGCGCAGGCGGTGGAAGAAATCTCGGAGGAGCGAAGCGGACTCTGCGGCGAGCACGCCGCCCAGCGGCGTGACGCGATGGTTGAGGCGCGGGTCTTCGGTGAGTCGCAGGAGGCTGCCGCAGGCGCCGGCTTTGGGATCGGGCGCGCCGAAGACGAGGCGGCCGAGGCGGGCGTTGACGATTGCGCCGGCGCACATTGAGCAGGGCTCGAGGGTGACGACGAGGGTGCAGGCGTTGAGGCGCCAGTCCAAGAGCGCGGTGGCGGCGGCGCGGATCGCGAGGATCTCGGCGTGGGCCAGCGGGTCGTTGTCCGACTCGCGCCGGTTGAAGCCTTCGCCCAGGACGCGGCCGCTGGCGGTGTCGTAGACGACGCAGCCGACGGGGACTTCGCCTAGTTGGCCGGCGACCCGGGCGAGCTCTAGCGCGTGGCGCATCATCTGCTCGTCGATGGGCGTGGGTTTGGATGTGGGGTCGGGCACGGGTGCAGGTTATCAGGCGGGGAGCGCGTGCCAGCGTTTATTGGACGCGCTGGGCGCGCTGGCGTGCGCGACCTGCGCGATCCGGTGGGTCGGGGGGATCGGGCGTGGTGGGAGGCTTGAACGAACAGGTGGACCGAGGCCCCCGGAGCGCCGATTCAGTTGGCAGATCGATGGTCTGAGCGACGGTGCCCCTGGCACGCGGCACGCCTCATCGAAGCGCGACACTCGAAGACTGTGCAGGAAGAGGTGACCTTTGGACAAGGGAAGCATTGCGGGCTCACTCTTGATGTTCATCTGCTGCTTTGTCGTCTTCTGGAAGGCGACGCATGGCAACCTCCTGGCACTGTGGTCTGACAAGGGCGCGATCATGGTCTTGGGCGGCACGGCGGCGGTCATCCTCATGGCCATGCCGATGGAGAAGCTCAAGAACGTCCCCGGTTGGATCAAGACGTTCCTGTTCCACAAGGGCCAGTCGCCGGGCGACATCGTCAAGCAGATGAACGACCTGGCGGAGAAGGCACGACGCGAGGGCATCCTCTCGCTGGAGGCCGATGTCGCCAAGCTCAAGGACGCGTTCCTGATGAGCGGGCTGAAGATGGCCATCGACGGCGTTGCCTCTGATTCCATCGAATCCACCCTGCGGCTTGAAGTCATGGCGATGCAGGATCGCCACAAGGCTGGCAAGAAGTTCTTCGACCTCATCAAGGTGTACGGCCCCGGCATCGCGCTCACTGCGACGCTGATCGGGCAGATCGGCATGTTCTCGGCGCTGGGTGGCGCCATCGAGATCATGGGACAGATGCTCGCGGTCGCGGTCGTCGCGACCATGTACGGCACCGTCTTGGCCAACTGCGTCGCCGGGCCCATGGGCGATCGGCTGGCGATGCGCAGCGGCGAGGAGCTGCTGACCCGCGAGATGGTCATCCAGGGCATCCTGTCGATCCAGGCGGGCGATAACCCACGCGTCACCACCGACCGCATGCTCGCCTTCGTGCCGAAGGTCCAGCGCAGCAAGCTGGGCATCGCGGCCTGAGGAGGCCCGCCTTGGAGAGGCGGGACACGCCTCTCTCACACACGCTTCACCGGAGTCAGCCATGGCGGAGCATGACAAACAAGCAGCGGAGGGCGGCCATGATGAGCACGCCAAGGAAGGGCACGCCAAACACGGCGGGCACGGCGGTGGTCCTGGTGGCCATGAGGAACACGAAGAGGGCGTGCCAGAGTGGGTGGTGTCGTTTGCCGACAACGCGCTGCTACAGATGGGTTTCTTTTGTATCCTCCTGGCGATGAACATGGGGATCAAGGCGCGCGGGCCGGTGGACCCCAAAGATCCTGAGAATGGCCAACCCGCGGCGTCAGCGCCGGCGTCTGACCAGTGGCTCGACGCGGTCCTGGCGATCCGTGAATCGTTCAACAGTCCGGTGAACATGGAGGGGACCAACCCTGACGAGGCGTCGCTTCGCAAGCGCGCCAAGGAAAAGCTGGGGATGACCCCGATGCCCGGCTCACGCGGACAGGGCGCCGGCGAGGAGGAGCAATCCAACGCCTTGAACAACGCACAGGTTGTCAGCGAGAACGAGACGGTGGTGTTTGAGACGGGCTCGAGCGCACTCTCGCGACGAGCGCGGGAAGATATCGAGGCGTTTGCGCAGGCGGTGAAGGGTCAGCGGTTTGTGATCGAGGTGCGTGGACACGTGAGCCCGTGGGAGGCCGGTGGGGGCGGGGGCGCGACACCCGGCGTGGAGGGGGCGGTGGATATCCGGCGTGGACACCGGCTTGCATTTGATCGGGCGATGTCGGTGACCGAGGCGCTGGTGGGAGCGGGGACCGAGGCCTCGCTGATCCGCGTGAAATCCAGCAGCGACGGCGAGCGGGCCAGCCAGACGGTCTACACCGATGCACAGAAGCGGAGCACCCAGCGGGTGGAGATCGTGAAGACGAACGAGCAGGCCCCGGTGGACCCGTTCAGCCGCGATCCGAACGAGCGGGAGAAGTGAGACTGGTTTGGAAGCGCCTGATCATGGTCGGGATCGTGGAGTGTGGGCAGACGGGGCGATACTGGATGCGAGAGGCGAGTGTACAGAGTGTGCGCGTCCTGGCTCTCTGTATTCCCATTAGAGATAGATCTTTGGTAGTGGTTGTTAGAGCGCCCTGTCGTTTGTGGAGATCTGGCGGCGCGAGCGCGGATTGTCGCGGGTTTGCGGGGCGGTTGCGGCTTCCGGGTGCGTGTGGATGAGCGGGGCACGAGGTGGCGGCGCGGGCTGGCGGTTGAGATGCTGCGCGGTTGGTTGCGCACGCGACGGGTGGAGGGGGGCTGTCGGCAAGGCGGCGCAAGCGACAGTCGGTGCGCGGGTTGTCCGGCAATAGCGCGGGCGCAACAGACAGTTTGAGAAGCTCGGGGCTGTCGGGGGGCGCAGTCTCTATGCTTGCGGAGCGCAGCGACGGACTGACCGAAGCCGCCCGATCCGGTCGATTGCACAGGGAGGCCCTCATGGCCAAGTCCACGAACGTCAAGCGTCGTCCGGTCCATTCCAACGGCAAGCACGCCGGTGGGGGGACGAATGGAATATCCGTCAAGGGTCGGGAGCCGGAGTTGTCGGTCGAGCGGGAGTTTGATCTGGCGCGGGAGATCTCGCCGCGACGGAAATCGACGGACGCGACGAGCGTGAACGAGCTGGTGAGCGAGCAGCTTGCGCATTTCGGGATTGATCCTTCGACGCCGTTTGGGCAGCATCTGGCGGGGCTGGCGGGGCACGTGTATTCGGGGCATGCGGATTTGCGGCAGATGTGGGGCGCGCTGCAGATGGAGCTGGCGACGCTGGATCGCAAGGATCGAGCGGCGCGTTTCGCGGCCCAGAAGTTCTTGGCCTTTCAGATGGCCAAGATGCTCGACACGCTGATGCACGGGTGGCGGTCGACGTATCAGAGCGTGGTGAAGACGCAGGGGGCGCGCTTGGCGCGCGGGCCGTATCCGGTCTTTGACAATCTCACGGCGTTGTTCAGCGCCAAGCCGGTGATCACGCGCACCGCGACGTACATCTACGCGTGCGCCGAGTGGGTGGACGATGCGTTCCAGGGCAAGGAGCTGATGCTCGAGGTGTACAGCCGCCTGCTGAACCCGACGAACGTCAGCCTGGCCAACCACATCGTGGACATCGAGGCGGGGGAACTCAGCGGAGAATACTTCGCGTGGAACTTCAACAGCGGCATGGCGGGCATCGACGCGATCCTGTCGCACTTGCTTGGGTATCGCGACATCGTGCTCTCGTCGCGCAACGTCTACGGCGGCACCTACCAGCTCATGCACGACTGGCTGGCCAAGCCCTCGAACCTGGACATCTCGGTCAACTTCTTTGACGGCTACGAGACCAAGGACTTTGTTGACGCGCTGAAGCGCGTCGAGAAGGAGAACGCCGACCGCATCAAGGAAGGGCGCAAGGTGTATCTCTACATCGAGAGCCCGTGCAACCCGCACGGCTACTGCCTCGATGTGCCGGCGATCTGTAAAGAGGCCCACAAGCGCGGGATGACGGTGCTCTGTGACAGCACGGTGGGCACGCCGTTCTTGCATCGCCCGCTGCGGCGCAAGGACCCGCTGGAGCGCCCGGACTTTGTGATCCATTCGTATACGAAGGATCTGTCGGGCATGGGCGGCACGACGGCGGGATGCGTCATCGGGCGCAACGAGCGGATGTTCATGGGCAAGCACGACAAGGTGATGGGGGTTGATGTTGACGGGAAGGCGCGCGAGTGGCACGGGCACGAGACGCTGTTCTGGAACGTGTACTACATCAAGGGCGCGTTTCTTGACGCGGACAAGGCGTACGAGGTGATCAACGGCATGCACACGCTGGAGATGCGTGTGCTGCAGAAGACGATCAACACGCTGACGATGGCGGAGGTGCTGAGCGCGCACCCACTGATCAACGTGAACTGCAACGCGGTGCCCGGGAATCACAACGCCGCGGTGCGCGAGCGGGTGATGTATCTGGGCTTGCCGGCGCCGCTGTTTACGATTGACTTTGAGGGCAAGAAGGGCAAGGGCGACAAGGGCCAGTCGCAGGCGCCGTTTGATCGCAACACGTTCAAGCGGTTCTTCGATTGTCTGGACCCGGTCTTCGGACACCAGGTGAGCCTGGGGCAGACGAACACCGTGGTGCTCTGCCCGGCCATCACCAGCCACAGCGAGATGAGCGACGCCGCCCTGCGCGCGGCGGGGATCGAGCCGACGACCGTCCGCATCTCGATCGGCATCGAGGACCCGCGGACCCTCATCGCGCACCTGGTCAAGGCCAGCGAGCTGGCGCTGGACGGAGCGAGCAAGGGCTTCAGCACCAAGTTCCCCAGCGCTGCGAAGATCGATGCGATCTATCGCAAACACTACATGGAAGTACACCAGCGATTCGTCGATGCGCAGCCGGGGATGAGCGAACTGATCCGATAAACGGCGGGCGGGTAGGCTGAGGGTGGGCGCGCCGAAAGCGATCGTTCCCGGTGCGCATCGGGCGAACGGGCGGGCCGATCTCATGGAGTGGTGACGCGATGCAGACGACGACAGGGGCAGAACGCGTGGCGGACTTTGGCTCTCGTCGCAGCGCGCGCATTGCCTGGATCGTATTTCTGACCTGCCTGGTCGTGCTGGTCGCGGTGCAGCAGGGCGTGGTGACGTGGTTGCTTGAGTCGGGCGCGCCGGTGTCTGCGCCGGTGGCGACGAACTCCAAGCGTGTGGTGGGCGAAGATGGCACGGTTGCTCGGAAGGCGGAGCTGGCCCCGCCGGGCTTCGACATTGATTCGTTGAACATCAAGTTCGCGTTGCGATTCTCGGCGGCGCCGGAACAGGTGTTCGAGGCGTTGGAAGGGTTTCGGCAGGCCGCGAAGAACGACGTCCAGCGGGCGCGTCTTGGGCTTGCGGAGGCGATCGTGCGGACGGCGGCGTCAGCGGATCAGGTGGCGCGAGACGCGGCGGTGAAGGCGCTCGATGACGGCGCGGAGGGGCCGACTGATCCGAGCACGGGCCAGAAGAATGAGGCCAAGGGCGTGAATGACGAAGAGCTGCTGCGCGACATGAGCGTGGCACGGCGGGTGTACGAACTCGGCTCGGCGAAGGACGCCGGCGTGACGGAGTATGAGGCTCGGTTGTTGAAGGAGCGCCACGGCTATCTGGGCGAGTTGACGCTGGCGTTCAACGACCCGGCGCAGGCGGAGAAGCGAGAGAAGTTCCTCAGCGGCGGCGCGTGGATCATCGCGTTGTCGGTGTTGTTCATCGTCGGTGGTATTGGGATGCTGCTGCTGGGCGTGGGGCTGATGGTGGTGGCGCTGGTGTTCAAGCCGGGGTTTGGCGCGTTAGCGCGCGGATCGCTACCTGAGCGACAGGTCGGGCCTGGCGGGAGCCTGCCGATAGAACTCGCGGCGGTGTTCGCCGTTGCGTTCCTGGCCATGGCGCTGCTGCTGAGCGTGGCGCGCGCGATGGCGCCGGACTCCGGCGCGGTCGACCTGGCGGGCGTGGTCGCGCCCTGGGGTGTGACGGCGCTGCTGCTGGCGTATCCATTGATTCGCGGCGTGCCGTATCGCGAGTTTCGCAGGACCGTTGGGCTTATCCCCGGGCATGCGGGTCGGGGTGTGCTGCGAGAAGTGGGCGTGGGAGTTCTGGGGTGGGTTGCGATGCTGCCACTGGTCTTGTGCGCGGCGATTGTCTCGATGATCCTGGGCGGCGTGATTCAGTTGTTTCTTGGCTCACCGCCAGAGCAAGACTTGCGCATCCCACACATCATCGCGACGGCGGACGTATTCACGCTGCTGGCGTTCTTCGCGCTGTTGACGCTGTGGGCGCCGCTGACCGAAGAGCTGGTGTTTCGCGGCGGGGTGTTCCGGCAGATGTCCACGCGGATGGTGCCGTTCGCATCGGTTCTGCTGAGCTCGCTCTGCTTTGCGGTGCTGCATCCGCTACCGATTCACCTGATGCTGCCGGTGTTCACGCTCGGGTGCCTGTTCGCGGTGATGCGGCACTGGCGCGGGTCGCTGATCGCGTCAATCACGGCGCACAGCCTGAACAACGCGTTGGTGGGGATGCTCATCTTGTTTGTGTTCAGGTTCTTCCTGGGCGAATGAGCGAGCGATATCGCGCCAGCTGCCCCGGCCATCAGGCCGTGCGGTCGTCGTTGGGCGCGGCGCTGAAGACCAGCGCGTCGCCTTGCGCGTCCACTGCGATGGTCTGGCCCGAGGCGAAGTCGCCGGAAAGCAGGCGGGTTGCCAGCGGGTTTTCCAGGCGTTGCTGGATGACGCGCTTGAGCGGGCGGGCGCCGAAGGCCGGGTCCCAGCCCTCGGCGGCGATGAGGTCTTTGGCGCTGTCGCTGAGCGTGAGGGACATGCCGCGATCGGTGAGGCGCTGGCGGAGACGGGCGAGCTGGATCTCGACAATGCGGGCGATGTGTTCGCGCTTGAGCTGGTGGAAGACGACGACCTCGTCAATGCGGTTGAGCAGCTCGGGGCGAAGGAAGGTTGAGCCGCCCATGGCCTGCTGGGCGCGGAGCATGGCGTCGCGGACTTTGGTGGGCAGGCCGGTGGCGCGCCCCATTTCTTCGATGGCGTGGGCGGCGGGGCCGCGACGGAGCAGGTCGCGCACGCCGGCGTCGATCTCCCAATCTTCGGCGCCGCTGGAGGCGAGCTCCTGGATCATCTGGCTGCCGAAGTTGCTGGTCATGACGATGATGGTGTTTTTGAAGTCGACGGTGCGGCCCTGGCCGTCGGTGAGGCGGCCGTCGTCGAGGACTTGCAGCAGGATATTGAAGACGTCCGGGTGGGCCTTCTCGATTTCGTCGAGCAGGATCACGGCGTAAGGGCGGCGCCGCACCGCCTCGGTGAGCGCGCCGCCTTCCTCGTAGCCGACGTAGCCGGGTGGCGCGCCGATCAGGCGACTCACGGCGTGCTTCTCCATGTACTCGCTCATGTCGATGCGGACCACGGCGTCCTGCGTGTCAAACAGAAACTCTGCCAGGGCCTTGCAGGTCTCGGTCTTGCCTACGCCGGTGGGGCCTAGAAAGAGGAACGAGCCGACTGGGCGGTTCTGATCGCCCAGCCCGCTGCGGGCGCGACGCACGGCGTTGGAGACGGCCTTGAGGGCTTCGTCTTGACCCACGACGCGCGTGGTGAGCTGATCTTCCATGCGCAGGAGCTTCTCGCGCTCGCCCTCGACGAGACGCGCCACGGGGATGCCCGTCCACTGCCCGACGACCTCGGCGATCGCCTCGGCATCTACCTGTTCCTTGACCAGCGCGTTGCCGGTGCGCTGGCGCTCTTCGAGCGCGACCTCGGCCTGGGCGAGGCGCTTCTCCAGCTCGCGGATGTCTGAATACTGAATGCGCGCGGCGGTCTCAAGGTCGCCTCGGCGCTGCGCCTGCTCCAGCTCGGTGCGCTTGCGGTCGATCTGGTTCTTCACCATCTTCACGGCGTCCAGGTCCGCCTTCTCGGCTTCCCAGCGGGTGGTCAGCGCGCGGTTCTGCTCTTGGATGTCGGCGAGTTCTTTCTCGATACGAGAGAGCTCGCGCGAGCCGGGGGCGGTGGCGAGCGTCGCGCCGCCTTCCATCTTGAGCGCCTCGCGCTCGATCTCCAGTTGCATGATGCGCCGGCGGAGCTCGTCAAGCTCGGTGGGCATGCTGTCGTTCTCGATGCGCAGGCGGCTGGCGGCTTCGTCGACGAGGTCGATGGCCTTGTCCGGGAGGAAGCGCTCGGTGATGTAGCGATTGCTGAGCGTGGCGGCGGCGAGGATGGCGCTATCGAGGATCTTTACGCCGTGATGGGCTTCGTAGCGGGGCTTGAGGCCACGAAGGATGGCGATGGTCTCTTCGACGCTGGGCTGATCGACGAAGACGGTTTGGAAGCGACGTTCGAAGGCGGGGTCTTTTTCGATGTGCTTGCGATACTCGTCGAGCGTGGTGGCACCGATGCAGCGGAGCTCGCCGCGGGCGAGAGCGGGCTTGAGGAGGTTGCCGGCGCTGACGGCGCCTTCGGCGCCGCCGGCACCGACGATGGTGTGCAGCTCATCGATGAACAGGATGATCTGGCCCTTGGCGGCCTGGACTTCGCGGAGCACGTTCTTGAGGCGCTCTTCGAACTCGCCGCGGTACTTGGCACCGGCCAGGAGCTGGCCGATGTCGAGCGAGAGCAGGCGCTGGTGGCGCATTGGCTCGGGGCAGTCGCCGTTGATGATGCGCAGGGCGAGGCCCTCGGCGATGGCGGTCTTGCCGACGCCGGGCTCGCCGATGAGCACGGGGTTGTTCTTGGTGCGACGCCCGAGGACCTGCATGACGCGCCGGATTTCCTCGTCGCGCCCGATGACTGGATCGATTTTGCCTTGTTGGGCTTTCTCGGTGAGGTCGATGGTGTATTTCTTGAGCGACTCGAACGAGCCCTCGGCGTTCTGATCGGTGATGTTGGAGACGCCGCTGGCCTCGCGAGTCTGGCGGATGGCGCGCTCGACGGCGCCGCGATCGACGCCGGAGAGGCTCAGGAGCTCCTTGACCGAGCCCTGGCCCGGCGTATCGATGAGGCCGAGGAGGAGGTGTTCGGTGCTCACGTACGCGTCACCGAGTTTTTTACTGGCGCTCTCTGCGACCGTCATGGTCGCCAGGAGCGACCGCGACGGGAGAGCGGTGGCGCCTTGAACGGTCGGCAAGCGTGCCAGCTCGCTCTGTGCGAAAGACGCGGCCCGCGCGCCGTCCGCCCCGGCTTTGGCCAGGAGTCCCCAAGTCGGGCCAGACTTGTCGGCCAGCATGGAGCCGAGTAGGTGTAGGGGCGTGATCTCGGCGTGCTGGCGCGTGCCGGCATCGGCTTGGGCGTCGGCGAGTGCTTGTTGGGCGGTGGTGGTGAAACGGTCTGGTCGCATAGTCGGCCCTCCGAAGGAAGAAGGGGGCAAGCGGCGCGCCAGGAGGCTGATCTGGGCCAGAGGCAGAATTCCGCTGGTTTGTCCGACACAGATCGTTGACGCGTGCGGGCATGGCGGGGGGTTGAGGGGTGGGCGCCCGCCGGAATGGGCGTGGGGGGGCGGGCGGCTGCCGCTCTGGCAGTGAACGGCGGAAGAGGTGTGGATCCGGGGAATGAAAAACTACGCGAATGCGTGGCCCGGCGTTCGCTTCTACGCTTGCATGATGGATCAAGACTCTGGGCCGCTGAAGTTCCCGCCTCGCCCCGCACCGCAAAGCGGCGATGTCGAGTCGCGCGGGTTGCGAAGGCGAGCGGAGGAGGACGAGGACGAGGGGATGCCGAACCCTGCGGACGTCAAGCGGCTCAACGAGAACGTGACGCGGCGCTGCCCGAGTTGCAAGAAGGAGATCTATGACGACGCCGAGGTGTGTTATCACTGCGGCGACGCGGTGGTGGCGTCGAGATCGCGTGGCCAGAGTCCTTGGGTGATCATCGTGGTGGCGGCCGTGATCCTGGGTTTTATGATCTCGTACGTCTGGCGACTGCTTTGAGTGAGGGCACGGGTTGTCCGCAACGCGTTGGCGGGCAGCCGGGGCGGGTTGTGCGCGGATGCCGCCCCTGCTATCGTCGTCGTCCTTGAAGACTCTCTTCGGTTCAACTCGAGCGTCGAAGTGGAATGCACGGTCACGCGGCGTCTCGACGCTGCTGTTGGCGTTGCTGGCGGGGGCGCCGGTGGGCTTTGCCCAGACGCCTGCGGCGCCGGAAACCTCGCCCCAGGTGCCTCCGGTGGCAGCGCCGGGCCCGGGTGAGCCTGGTGCGCCGACTCCGGGGTCGGGCGTGGGTGCGACCCGCCCCAGCGCAGAACCGATCCGCGCCGATGCGCCCCGCGGGCCCGCGACGATCCCGGCGGGCGACGGCCCTGCGGTGACAAAGGTCTCCAAGGTGCTTTTGGGCTACGAGAATCGGCTGATCCGATCGGTGGAGCTGCGCGGCCTGCGGCAGGTGTCGCCCCAGCTTGTGCTGAACCAGGTGCGATCGGTCGAGGGCTCGCCCCTGCGCGAGAGCGCGGTGCGGTCGGATGTGCAGCGGCTCAACCGGCTGGGGCGGTTCAATCAGATCGAGGCCAGCGCCACGCTGTTTGACGATGGGACGGTCGGTCTGGTGTACGAGTTCATCGAGACGCCGATCGTTCGCGCGGCGCGGGCCGTGGGCAATCGACAGATCAGCGACGAAGATCTCGCGACGGAAATCGACTTGCTCGCTGGCACGCCGATTGATCGGTATCAGATCGATCGCCTGGTGCGGCGCATCAAAGACCTCTACCGCAAGCGCGGCTACTACCAGGCGGATGTCACTGTTGATGAGGCGGAGCTGAGTGAACGCGGGAACCTGATCTTCAACATCCGCGAGGGCGAGCGGCTCAAGGTGACCGACATCCGGTTTGATGGCAACGCGACATTTGACGCCGGGCTGATGCTTCCGGGGATCAAGACCGAAACCTGGGGCATCTTCAACAGCGGCGCGCTGGACGACTCGATCGTCGACCAGGATGTCGCGTCCATCATTCAGTTCTACAAGGACCGCGGCTATCTGGACGTCCGCGTCGATCGCGCGATCCGCCCCTCACCCAACGGGCAGGAAGCGATCCTGACATTCATCATTAGCGAGGGCCAGGTGTACACGCTGCGGAGTGTGCGCGTCGTGCTTGCGCAGCCCGGCACGCGCGACGTGCCCACCGAGCTGAGCCCGCGGGTCTACTCGCGCGAGCAGGTCGCGGGCCTGATGGTGATCAAGGCGGGCGATGTCTACAGCCTTGACCGCATCCGACGCAGCGTCGAGGCGGTGCAGGACGCCTATGGCAAGCTGGGTTACGTCGACTCGACCGTCGCTCGCGAAGAAGTCCGCGATGTCAGCCGGCCCGAGGTGGACATCCTGCTGGTCATCACCGAGGGCGAGCCCTCGCTGACGGGACTGGTCACCGTTCGCGGCAACGAGCTGACGCAGCAGAAGGTGGTGCGTCGTCAGGTGAAGCTGCTGCCAGATCGCCCGCTGGACACGACGTCCATCAAGCGAACCAGGGACCTGCTGGACGACACACAGCTCTTTGAGCCTCAGAGCGTCAAGGTCACGATCCAGCCGCCGGACCCGCTGAACCCCGCGCATCGCGACGTGTTGGTGGAGATCAAGGAGACGAACACGGGGCGCCTGGGCTTCGGGGCCGCGGTGAACACGGACCTTGGGCTCATTGGCACGATCGACTTCGTGCAGCGGAACTTCGATGTCTCGGACACGCCGGACAGCATGGGCGAGCTGCTGACGGGGCGCGCGTTCCGCGGCGCGGGCCAGACGTTTGCGATCTCGCTGCAGCCGGGCACGAACTTTCAGAACTACTCGATCTCGCTGGGCGAGCCGTACTTGTTTGAGTCGGATTACGCCGGGAACGTCTCGGCGGGGTTCCGGCGCTGGAACTTTGACGAGTATTCCGAGTCGCGCATCAGTCTTTCGGGCACGATCGGGCGTCGCTTCGGCGAGCGCTGGGCCGGCGGCATCACCGGGCGCGTGGAGCAGATCACGCTCGGCAACTTCCAATCCGGCGCGACCGAAGACCTGGTCCGGGTCGAGGGCGAGAACTTCCTCACCGGAATCAGCGCGCGCGTGTCGCGCCAAGCAACCGACAGCAACATCCGCCCCACCCGCGGCACCAAGTTTGATGCGAGCGTCGAACGAGTCGGGGGCGACTTCAACTTCTGGAAGCTCGGCGCCAACTTCGGCGCGTACCTGCCCTTGTACGAGGACCTCTTCGGGCGCACGACGGTGCTGACGTTCCGCTCGTCGGTCGGATTGATCCCGGAGGATCAGGACGACGTCCCGCTGTTCGAGCGATTTTATAGCGGCGGCACGGCATTCCGCGGGTTCTCGTTTCGCGGGGTTTCGCCGCGCGGCATCATCGCGGGCTCCAATCCGGCGGTCGTCGGCGGTGACCCGGTCGGCGGCACGTGGTCGATATTTAACGGCCTGCAGGTCGAGCAGCCGGTGTTCCGCGAGGTGATCGCGATCGTCGGGTTTATCGACTCGGGCACAGTGAACTCTTCGCGATACAACGTCAGCCAGTATCGCGTCTCGGTCGGTGGGGGCATCCGGCTGTATCTGCCGATGCTCGGGCCCAACCCGCTGGCGTTTGACTTCGCGGTCCCGCTGCGGCGCGAAGAGCGTGACGAAAAGCGACTGTTCAGTTTCACGCTTGACGTGCCGTTCTAACACCAAATTCGCGTATGGCGGGGCGATGGCGCGGGCCGGTCGCGACTTTCTGGTTCGCAGGTGCTAACAATGGACATTCACGGCTCGCCCTGTTCGGCGAAACGTGCCCCGCATTGAACAAACGCCCCGGCTTGGGGCCTCAGGAGTTTGCCCATGACCAAGACGCTGAATCGCTCGATGATCGCCCTGGCGCTGCTGATGGGCGGGGCGGGCGTGTTGATGGTCGGGCAAGCCGCGGCCCGCAACTCGAACGGGATGTTGGTGCCCCCGGCGCCGGTGGTCGCTCTCGTGGACCTGCCCCGGGTCTTTGAGGCGCTGGATGAGCGGACCGTCCGCGAGAAGGACCTGATGGACAACGCGACGATCAAGCAGGGCGAGCTGACCGCCCTGGGCAAGGAGATTGAGGAGGAGAGCCAGAAGGCCAAGGTGATGAACCGCGGCAACCAGCAGCAGGCGGCGGTGCTCAAGCTGCTGGAGAAGCAGGCGGTGGCCAACGCCAAGCGCGGCGCGTACGACGCGATGCTGGATCAGCAGCGGGCGGAGATCTTCAAGTCGCTGTACTCAAAGGTGGCCGACGCGTCCAAGAAGGTCGCGGAGATGCAGGGCTTCACGCTCGTGCTGGCGGATGACCAGGGGATCACGATCCCTGACGGCGCATCGACGGACGCGGTCCGGGGCGTGCTGGGCGGGCGTCGGGTGTTGTACGCCGCGAAGGCGCACGACATCACGCAGGACATCATCAACCAGCTCAATATCGACTTCAAGAACAAGCCGTGAGTGGCGCGACCAGCGCGACTGGCGCGAGTAATCGTTCCGACACATTTGCCCGAGACAGGCGCCCTACGCCGGGTTCGGATGCTGGCCCATCCTTCGTGATGACGACAGGTGATATTGCGCGAATGCTTGACGCCCAACTTGACGGGCGCGATGACCTGCGCATCGAGCGCGTCGATTCGTTTGACAGCGCCGATGCGAACGCGATCACGTTCATCCGCTCGGAGAAGTTCGCCAGCCGCTGGGGCGAGTGCGGCGCGGGCGCGGCATTGATCGCCCGGGGCGTCAAGACCGAGGGGCACGACCCGGCAACCCGCGCGATCATCTTTGTCGATGATCCGGACCTTGCGCTCACGCGCGTGTTGAACGCGCTGGTGCCGCCGGACGCGCCGCTGTCGCCGGGCGTGCATTCCACGAGCGTGATCGACCCGAGCGCAACGATCGGGCAGCGGGCGCACGTCGGGCCGTTCTGCGTGATCGGTGCGGGCGCGCAGGTCGGAGACGACTGCGTGCTTATCTCGCACGTGCATCTCGCGGCGGACGTGCGGATAGGGCGCAACACCACGCTGCACCCGAACGTCACAATCTACGCGCACTGCCGGATTGGCGATGACGTGATCCTGCACGCCAACGTGGTCATTGGCGCCGACGGCTTTGGCTACCGGCCCGACCCGAGCGGGCGCGGCCTGGTGAAGCTGCCGCACAGGGGGATCGTGGAGATTCACGATCGAGTGGAGATCGGGGCCGGCTCGTGCGTTGATCGGGCGCGCTTCGGCGCGACGGTGATCGGCGAGGGGACCAAGATCGACAATCTCGTGCAGATTGGGCACAACTGTCGCGTGGGGCGGTCGTGCGTGATCTGCGGGTGTACGGGGATCGCCGGGAGCGTAACAATCGGTGATGGCGTGCAGATTGGCGGCAACTGCGGGCTGGGCGACAATCTCACGATTGGCAATGGCGTAAAGATCGCTGGCAACGCGGCCCTCATGCACGATGTCCCTGATGGCGCGACGTACGCCGGATACCCGGCGATGCCGGCGCGAGACTACATGCGGATCCTGGGCGCGATGAAGAAGGCCGCGGGGCTTCGGTAGTGAGCGATGGCGGCGGCAGAGCGGATGTGTCAAATCAAAGGCCTGCTCCTGTGTCTACGTCCGTGCCATGTCGAACACTGAACGGGCCCGTGCATCTGGGAGGGCGCGGGCTCTTCACCGGAGCGCCGGCGCGGATGACGGTCTTGCCTCGCGAGACGGTGGGGATTGTGTTCCGACGAATCGCCGACGACGCGGACCCCGCGGCGGTGATCGAGGCGCCGGCGCTGACCACCCACACGAGGCCGACGCCCGGGCAGCACTACACGCACCTGCTCGATCAGGCGTCTGACGATGCAGGCGCTGGCTCGCGCCCGACGGTGGTCGTCGCGATGACCATCGAGCACGTCGTCGCGGCTCTGGCGGGCCTGAGCATCTCACACGCGACGGTCGAGCTGAATCGCGTGGAGGTGCCGATGATGGACGGCTCGTCGCGTCCGCTGGTGGAGGCGATTGGCACGGTTGGTATTCGCGAGCTGGCGGGCCAATCGCGCGAGCCACTGGTGATTCGCGAGACGATTCGTATCGGCGATGCGGAGGCGTGGATCGAGGCGGGGCCGAGCGACGCGACTGCGGATCTCCCGCCGCTGATGGATATTGAATATCGCCTTGACTACGGGCCGGGCTCACCGATCCAACCGTGGACCGAGCGGTTCATTCAGTATCATCAACTCGACTTCCGGGGCGAGCTTGGGCGGGCCTCGGCCGAGTACTTCGCGACGCAGATCGCCCCGGCGCGGACATTCAACACGCTGGCGCAGGCGGAGTCCCTGCGGCGGGCGGGGCTGTTTCAGCACCTGACGTTTGAAGACGTGCTGGTGATCGGGCCGGATGGCCCGGTGGGCACGAGCGAGCGGTTCGAGGGCGAGGCGGCGCGGCACAAACTGCTGGACATGATCGGGGATTTCGCGCTGGTGGGCCGCCCGATTGTGGGGCGGATTCGCGGGCACAGGTCGGGGCACGCGCTGAATCACCAACTCGCGGCGGCATTGTTGGCAACCGACCGGCGATAGGATTGTGTTTGGGCTTTTCGAGGCTTTGAGCGCGAATCTGGGTCGAGGTGATCCGGGCCGGCGTCTGAGCCGACATTTCTCATTGCAACCCCGCGTGACGTCGCGAGGTACACCTTGACGCGGCTGGTTTCTGAGGCCGGGCATGTGACGATCGGGCGGAGGCGGGTTGGAGGCGTTTCTTGTGAGTGTTCAACCGATGAGAGCCGATGGCCGAGCACCGCTCCCTGCGCGGGGGGGGCGAGCGTTCACGTTGATCGAGTTGCTGGTGGTGATCGCGATCATCGCGGTGCTCATCGGCCTGCTGGTGCCGGCGATGGCGGGTGTGCGGTCGTACGTGCGGAGCGTGAAGTGTGCCGCGAACCTGCGTTCGTTTGGCCAGTCGTTCCAGATGTACATGAACAATAACAAGGACCTGCTGCCGAACGTGCGGCCGTTTTACGACCCGGCGATTTCATCGAGCACCGACCCGGCGCTGCTGGACATCCTCGCCTCGTACATGGATGTTAAAGCGCCGCAGCGCGAGAACCCGGAGGATCCGGACAGCAGGTACATCCCGGCGGACCCGTTCTTCTGCCCCAGCGACCGCAAGCCCGAAGACGAGGCGGGGCTGAGCCTCGGGATCTCGTACGAGTATTGGCCGGGCATGATGATGGTGTTCGCGGAGGGGCCGCTGCTGGGCGACAAGTCCAAGGCGCAGCGGATGGTGAGCACATATTGGTCGCAGGGGACGACCATCCCGGTGCTGAGCGATGCGAAGGCTTGGCACAAGCTGGGCGGCAATCGCGGGCAGAACGGGCTGTTTTATGGGGACTGGCACGTTGGCGAGGTGGACATCGCGCCGCGTGAGCAGGTCGAGAACAGCGTGCCGATAATCCCCGTGACGCCCCCGATACCACCGGTGCAGCCTCCACCCGGCGGCTGAGCGAACGCCAACAGTCCTTCATTCAGACGAAGTCATTCCGAGTTCACTATGAACACATTCACTTTCAAACTTCAATCTCGGCGCAGCGGGCTGGGGCGATTGCGAGAGTCTCTTGCCGGGTTCGGACAGCGGTTTGACAGCCCGCGCCGCCGCGCTATTGGCGGCGCGCTGGTCCTGATGCTTGCGCTGGGCGCGGGGTCGTGGTACTACGTCGCAACGCGTCCGGTCGCGGTACCCCAGGTGCTGGTGGACGATCTGGAAGACTCGCTGAACTTCATGCTGTTGAGCGATGAGTTCAACAAGCTGCCTTTGAAGCAGCGGCGCGAGCTGCTGCGCGATCTGGTCGCGCGGATGAAGGGGATGGATTCGGGCGACTCGGCGCTGATGGCCTCGTTCGCGGCGGGGATCATGGGTCCGGCGCGAGCCCAGCTTCAGAAGAACGCCGAGAAGCTGATGGTCGATCAGTGGGACGAGTTCGCGGCCCAGTACACCGGCGTTCCCAAGGCCAAGCGCGGCGAGTTTTTGGACAAGTCGCTGATCGAGATGTCCAAGATGATGGAAGACATCGGCGGCTTTGCGCTGCCGGTGAAGCCCGAAGATCGCCCGGCGATGGCCAAGAAGGACGCCAAGCGGAACCAGGAGCGCAACGCCGGGCGCGTCAACAAGATGGACGACAACATGGCGATGGGAGCCGCGGGCGCGGTCGTGCGCGGCAGCGAGCTGGCCTCGCCCAAGCAGAAGGCGCGGATGTCACTGCTCATGCGCGATATGACTCGCCATCTGCGGAACGAGGATGTCGACTCCGGCAAGCCGATCGAACCTCCTGCACCCCCCGCGCCGCCAACGCCGCCAGTCGAGGAGCTACCGAAGGATCCTGACGCGGACCCGGCGGTTGACCCCAACGCGGATCCGAATGCGGATCCGAACCGAGAGCCGAACGCACCGGCGGCGCCGGGCGTGGCACCACCCGGCGCGCCGGCATCGCCATCGCCGGCAGCGCCGCCGCCATCGGGCCCGCGTTGATAGGCGGGGCGGACTGCGCACTCCGGCGCGAGCTGGGGCGTATTGAATAGCGTGGTGGATACGACACGAGAAGAACGGCTGGACCGCTTGCTGAAAAAGGCGCGGTCGCTGCCGGGCGTGCCCGGCGTGTACCTGATGAAGGACGCGCAGGGAACGGTGGTCTACGTGGGCAAGGCGCGGGCGCTGCCGGATCGGGTGTCGAGCTATTTCGTGCCCTCGGCAGAACTTGGCTTTAAGAAGCAGCCGTTGCTTGACATTGTTGACGACTTTGACGTCATCGAGTGCGAGGGCGAGTGGGAGGCGCTGCTCACCGAGAGCCGGCTGATCAAAGAACTGCGCCCCGCGCCAAAGTTCAACGCGCGCCTCAAAGACGGCAAGAGCTTTCCGTACCTGGTCATCACCCAGAACGAGGATTACCCGCGCGTGTTCGTGACGCGGAATCCGTCTGGCGCTGGCGACGAGGCGCTGACGCGATTGCTGAAGGCGGCGAAGGTCTACGGGCCGTTTACAAATGCCGGCGCGCTACGCGAGGCGGTGCAACTCCTGCAACGCGCGTTCAAGTTTCGCACGTGCTCGATCGACATCGTCGTTGGCGACCCGCGGAATCGGTTCTTCCGGCCCTGCCTGCTGGCGGCGATCAATCAATGCACGGCGCCGTGCGCCGAGCGGATCGGCGTAGAGGAGTATGGCGCGGACGTGCAGCGGTTCGCGCGGTTCGTGTCCAGTAAGCGCTCGGCGATGTTGCGTGAGCTGCGCTCGGAGATGGACACTGCGAGCGGGCTGATGCAGTATGAGAAGGCCGCGAGCGTGCGAGATCAGATCCGTTCGATCGAGAAGCTCGACGAGCGAGCCGAGGTGAAAGAGGGGTGGCAGCCGGAAATCGAGATCGCGGCGCTGGACCCGGCCAAGGGGTGCGCCGCGCTTCAGAAGATTTTGGGGCTTGAGCGCGCGGTGCGTGCGATCGAGGGGATCGACATCGCGCACTTGCAGGGCGGGCAGACCGTGGGCAGTAAGGTGTGCTTTGTCGATGGGCGGCCGTTCAAGGAGGAGTATCGGCGGTACAAGATTCGCTCGGTGGCCAATGACGATTACGCCTCGATCCGCGAGGTGGTGTCGCGCCGGTATCGCGATGCGGGCGCGGGGCACGAGCTCTTCCCCGACGTGATCATGATCGATGGCGGGCTGGGGCAGTTGCACGCCGCGGAGGAGGCGCTGGCGCAACTGGAGATCCAGCCGCCGATGGTGATCAGTCTGGCGAAAAAGGAAGAACTGATCTACGTCAGGGCGCGGAGCGAACCAATCCGGCTGGCGCGAACGAACGCGGCCTTGCGCCTGGTGCAAAGCGTGCGCGACGAGGCTCACCGCTTCGCGCAGTCTTACCACCACCTGCTGCGGAAGAAGGATCTGCTTGACTGACGGAGTCAGGCGGCTGAGTTCCCAAACACATTGCGACGACACGGGCCGAAGCTCATGGCCTGGGCATCGGTGTCGGTGCGATCGTCTGGGGCATCATCTGCTGGCGATTGCCGGGGTCCATCTGCACCAGCGGCTTCTCGGGCAGGGGCGTCGCAACCTTCTTGAGCACGGCGCTCATCGCCTCGGGCTCCATCGTCGCGAACACTGCGGCGACGGCGCTGGCGCGGGCATCGTCGTCCTTGGCCGAAGAGATCGCGCCCTCGATCGTGCTGGCCTTGCTGAGGTCGCCAGCCAGGGGTCGAAGCATCGACCACTGCTTGCCCGTCTCCACAAGCATGCGGTTGAACTCGCGATTGAACTCCATGCACGAGCGCGGGACATTGGCGCGGGCATAGGCGATCATCGAGAGCGTGGGGTCGCCCTTGCCGCGAACTTGCTCATTGACCTCTTCGGTGATGGCTTTGACGTACGCCGTGCCGCCGTCGATGATGGCTCTTTGTTCTTGAGACGTGATGCCTCCGCCCTCGGCCATGAACTGCGAGTATGACTTGCTCATGATCACAAGCTTGTTCATGAGGGTGCGCGATGCCACGAGGCGAGCGGGCTCGGCGATCGTGTTGATGTCGCGAAGCGTCTCACGGAGCTTCAGTGCATCGGTCGGGAACTCGACGATCAGGGCGTCCTGGCGGGCGCGGCGCTCCATGGTCAGCAACATGCGACGCTCGATGGTCGAGGGATCCAGCTCGAGCATTGAAAGCGCGGCCTCCTCAGTCGGCACCTGGAGGCGGATGACCTTGCCCTGGGCGTCACGCTTGATGAGGTCAGGAGCTTTGATCGCAGGAGCCGCGGCCTGGGCGGGGGCAGGCGCCGGGGCCAGCTGCTGCGGGGCACCGGCGGGCGCGGGCATCGGCGTGACGGTGGGCGTGAGGGCGGGGGCTGGCGGGGGCGTGTACGCCGGGGACTTGTTGGGGGCCTCGGGAACCGTCGGCACAAGCTGCGCGAGCGCGAGCGAGGAGCCTGCGAAAGCGATAAGTCCACAGATCAGGAGTGAACGTGCAAGCGTCATGGCGAGGCCTTTCAACAGCGAAGTCAGGGTGCGTCGGCGGGAAGGAAGTATCGACTGATCGGGCGCTCGGGCTGAGGCCCCCGACATGTGGGGCCAAGGGGGCGGCGGCACGACCGCCGAGTGGAGACTTCTACATCGGCTCAGGTCGGCAAGTTCACCGGCATCAGCACGTACAAGAAATCAGCACCGGCCTTCAGGACGCCGGGCTTGTTCGGGGCCTTGAACTCGATGACGATCTCGGGCTCGTCCAGAGCTTTGAGCACGTCCGAGAAGAAGTGCGGGTTGAAGCAGATTTCCAGGTCTTCGCCCTCGTAGCCGGCGAGCCCCAGGTCAATTTCCGAGTCGCCAAGCTCCGGAGCGCGGCTGGAGAGCTTCACGCTTTTGTCCTTGCCTGAGAAGGCCATGCGGATGCCGCGGGACTCCTCGTTGGTGAGCACCGACGCCTGGCGCACGGCGGAGATGAGCTCGTCGCGCGATGCGGTCGCCTTTTTGTCCTGGTCCTTGGGGATGACGTCGTCATAGGGAGGGAACGCGCCCTCGACCAGCGTCGAGCTCAGCACGGCCCGCGGCGGCAACGAGGGCTTTGCGTCCTTGCCGTCCTTCGCGTCTTTCTTGGCGTCCTTGGCGTCCTTGGCTTCGGACATCTCGGCATCATCGAACGCGAAGAAGATCCGGTTGTCGGTGATCGCGACGCGCACGGCAGACTCGGGGTTGCCAGCAAGGCGCGTGAAGAGCGAGAGCGCCTTGGTCGGGATGATGCACGAGACCGGCGTCTCGGAGGCGACCTTGGCGGTCGCGCGGCAGAGGGCGAGTCGGCGCCCGTCGGTGGCGACCATCTCGATCTTCTTGCCGTCGCGCTTCAGGAGCACGCCGTTGATGGCGTAGCGCGAGGTTTCCTTCGCGGTGGCGAACATCGTGCGGTTGATGAGGCGCGAGAACGTGCCGACAGACTGGGCAAACTGCGAGCGAGCGTTCGCGACGCCGGTGGCGGGGTTGAACGACGGCACGGGCGGGTAGTCCGCGGGATTGAAGGCGAAGACGCGAAAGCGGCTGTGCTGAGCGCGGATGTGGCAGGTGTCGTTCTCAAGCTCCAGCGTAACGGTCTTCTCGCGCGGGTCAAACGCCTGGATGATCTGGCGGAGCTTCTCCGCGGAGATGACCGCGACGCCCGGCTGGGAAATGTCCACCTGGGTGAGGTTGAGCTCCAGCGAGGTGTCGGCGTCGGTGCCGGTGATCTGCAGGTAGCCCACGCCGCCTTGCTTGGTGGCGTTGAGCTTTAGACACGAGAGCGCGGGGGCGGGCGTTCGAGCCGGGACCACCGCGGACATCAGGTTCACGGCTTCCAGCAGGGCGTCACGGGCGCAGATGATCTTCATAGCGCGTCAGTTTATCACCAGTCGGCGTGTCGCGACGGCCAAACGGATAAGAGGGGTGGCGGGGCTCGGAGAGCGGGACGCTCGGCACCCCACCGGCCGGGCGGCGGTTCAGACTATTGCGGCAAGACGCGGCCCCCGCCAGCCCAACTGGGCTCCCCGTCCGACCTCGTCATACGCCCAGCGCGGCTCGTTTGTCGGCGATGAAGGTCTCGTGGTGGGCCAGGTGGTCGATGTAGCCTTGGACCATCTGGCCCAGGGTGACGCGGCCGCGCTGGTTGTGAATGCCGGCGCGATCGAACGCCTGCGGTGGGAGCGTGCGGAGCCATGCGGCGCAGAAGCGCCGGTTGGCGCTGAAGAGCTCGGCGACGAGCGACAGATCAGCGAGCGCGGAATCGAGCGCCCGGACGAACGCGGTTTCGTCGTAGGCGATGATGAGCGGGAGGTCTTCGCTGGCGATGCGGCGCATGCGGTGCGTGGCCGCGAGGTCGCTGTCAAGCAGGTGGACGATGACTTCGCGAACGCTCCAGGTGCCGGGGGCGATGCGGGTGTCAAGCTGAGCGGGCGTTAGGGCGCGGCCCAGGGGTGCCAGCCGCGCTGCGCCAGCTTCGTACTGGTCGATGAGGGCTGCGATGGGCGTGGTGGTCATGGGGTGTCTCGGGCGGGGGTGACTTGGGCGTTCGTTGCAGCCGCGCGTGGCGGGGGGCCGCGGGATGCGGCGGGGCTTGCGGGTGCGGCAGGGGTCAGCGGGTGGTCGGCAGCGTATTCCGCGTTGTGCGGCATTCTGTCAGGCGCGGCGTGGGAGGAACGAAGGTGAACATGGAGAAGTCGGTGTGGTGAAACAAAGCGGGCCGGGAGCGCGTGCTCCCGGCCCGGATGGCGGTCACAAGATGGAGGAAGGGGTTACGGGCAGCCGTCGAAGAAGAGGCGGAAGAAGCAGTTGTAATCGCCTTCGGTGACACCGTTGTTGGGGACGTTGGGGGCGGGGGGCAGCGGGTTACCCTGATCGTCAGCGATGTCGGTGCTGGGGAGAGCGAGAAAGAAGCCGGCCATGAAGGCGTTGTAGTCGCCTTCGGTAACGCCGTTGTTCACGCCGCTGGAGGGGAAGGGCTGGCCGGCATCGTCAGCGATGTCAGCGGCGGAGCAGGGGCAGATGGGGGAGAAGACGAAGATGTTCCCGCTGCCGAGGAAGGCCGTTCCCGCATAATGCAGTAGGACCTCGGTTGATTGCGAGAGGGCCGGGCGGTAAGTAAATATTCCGGTGCCGGAAAACGTGGAAGTTCCTGGCGCCCCAAGCCCGTACCAGCGGTTATTTACGAACATTGACCCGCGATACAGCCAGAGCTGTCCAACAGGACTTCCTAGCGGAATGTTGATTGACCCTACCGGACCGATGACAGGAACGGGAATGTTGGGTCCGTCGCCGTCAAAGTCCCACGTTGTGAGACGCGGCCCGGCCTGGAAGCTAGGACCGGTATAGCCCGGCGCAAGGTCGGTCACGGTATCGAATGCGAATCGACGCAGGACAAAGCCGCCATTGGCGAATGTGGAGGGCGACGCAGCGCCGTCGAAGAGCAACCCATTCACACTGTTTCCACGGTCAAGCGTCAACCCGACACCGCCACCAAGCGTTTGGCTCAACCGCGTCCAAGGGCTGGAGGCCCAAAACAGTGGGTCAGTTCCTTGACCCTCGAATCGATGAAGCCCGTTCGCGTTGATGTAAAGGCGCGAGGGCGAAGGGCCAGGACCATCGGCGTCCCATACCAAGAGTTCGCCGAAATGGACGCCTGTTACCTGCAACACTCCGAGCACTCGCCACACGTTGTTGACAAGAACGCCCGGGCGCAGGCCCCCAGAGCTCGTGCTTGGCGTCGAGCCGAGCAGAACCGGTGCACCGGGGCCGTCATCGTCTGGATCCCATGTGTCGAGTCGGAGGAAGGTCGCGGGTGCAGAGGGCGCCACAGAAGTTGAAAGCGTTGACCACACATCGTTTTCAAGCACTGAGATCGGTGAGAAGATTCCGGTACCCAAATTAGAGGCGGTACCAAGCCGCACGTACCTTTGCGGGCCAGTGCCGTCCAGCGCGAAGCGAACGACGGACACCGTCGTACCCCTAATGGGGGATCCGAGCGGCTGCCAAGAGGCGTCGACAAGCTTGACCACGGATCCGACAAAGCGAGTCCCTGCATAGACAAAGCTTCCGGCAGCGTGCAATCGCGTGACGCCCGAATCGTCCAGGAGCATCCGTAGTTCCAAGACAGTCCCAGCGAATCCAACAAGCTTGCCTCGGAGCTCTTGTCGTGTCAAACCTTCCGAAATCGAAACAATCTGTTGGTGATCAACTGAAGGCGTGGAGAGGCGCGTCTGCTCAAGGACGACCTTGGCGGGCATTTCACCCGAGCCATCCTCATCAAATGCGAGACTCAGCGACGACGAGGAGATATCTGTTGATGCGAGCGGGGATTCTTGCCAAGACTGCCCGACAAGTTGCGCCGCACGGCGAGCCGGAGTTCCATCAACAGCCGAGAACGATCCGATCACCACGATGCGAGGGAGGGTTGTCGCCGCGTTGTTACCCGGAAGCGGTATGAGGCGAATATTCCCGAATGCGGAGACTACTTCAAGCCCGGCTCCGAACGGGACCCACTGATCGCCTTGCAGGTATGCCAGGCCAGCTGGGCCGGTTTGGCTCCCGGTGCGGAAGATGCCTGCAATGGCGAGCGTCTGACCGAGCGGCCCAGGGCCATCGGGGTCAAGCACCACCGAGTCCGTTACTGAGAGATTGCTGGTTGCGTTCAGATTAAAGAGCGGGTTGCCGACACTCGTCCAGATCAAGCCGTCGTACGCGGCGATTCCGCGAAAGTTGGGGACCGAGGAACTGGTGCCCGAACCCGTCAGAATGAGACGGCGTTGAGAACCGTCAGCGTTCACATATTCCAAGAGCCGCGGACCCGAGAGCGTCACCGTCGAGACCGTCTCGCGCTGGCCGTTTCGAACTCGGAAGAGCACTCCGCTACTTGAGGTTTCCAGAAAGTAGAACTCACGCGCTCGCGGGCCGGGGCCGTCGGGGTCAAAGGTCGCCATCGCGCCGATCGAACGGGGCTCTGGAAGCGTCACGGTCAGTTCTAGACCAAACGCCGAGCCATTCCATTTGTAAAGCCTCATCACGCTGGTTGAGGTCACCACCACGTTTGTCGCGTACAGCGCTTTGCCGCTGCCGTCAGGGGCCTCAACGACCCAAAGCCCGAGAGAACGTGGATTGTCAGCAAAGACCAGGAACGGCACCCATGCCTCGCCCGTCCATCGAATGAGCCCGTTGAGTGGCGAGTCATTGATGGAAGTTGCGGAAACCGCCGCGATGAGCGACTCACCTTGCGGCCCCGGCCCGTCGAGGTCAAAGCTTGCCATCGAGAGGATGGTGCCGGCTGACGCCAGTGTTTCCCCCAACCCCGCCTCCTCAAAGGTCTTCCATTGAGCGCAGGGCGGGAACCATGAGTTCTGGGCGGCCGCCATTGACGTGACAACCAAGCTCATCGCGGCGGCGGCGCACAGCAGGCGGCTGCCGCGCGAGCGGACTGAGCGAAGCAGGCGGGACAAACAAGGCCGGCGTGGTTCACATTGAGATGTTTGGGTATGAGGGACGCTTGTAAGAATCGTGTTCGGGGTGTTCATTGGTGCTCCGTGGGCTCTGGCGACCTGGCGACGAGCACGCCGCGGCGTCCGGAGTGTGAGGCTATTTGGCCGGTCGGCTCGCGCGGATCCCTGGCAGTGACGGGATATCGCGAGCTTCATACTCGGGTAAGCAACTGTGGGCAGGCCCGTCCACGGGCGCACTGGCACTACCCTCACGCGTGCTCATCCTCACTGTCATTCAAGGGCCGGACAAGGGGCGCACCTTTGAGTTGCCCGGCAACGAGCCGCAGCTTGTCGGGCGCTCCAGCGAGGCGCTGCAACTGACGGACACGACGATCTCGCGGCGGCACGCCGAGCTCACGCCCGACGCGGGGGACTGGTTTATCAGAGACCTGGGCTCGCAGAACGGCACGTTTGTCAACGCGCAGCGGATTCATGATCGCTTGAAGCTGCGCCCGGGAGACCAGATTCGCACGGGCTCGACGCTGCTGGTGTTCGGGCGCGCGGAGGCGAGGCCGGAGTCCGCCGCGGTGCGGTTTGTGCGGCAGATGGACTCGGCGGTGCGGGCGTCGATTGTGAGCAACGAGGACTCGGTGATTTTGTCGGAGCCGGAGCCGAGCCACAGCGCGATCGAGCACCTGCGGATCATCTACGCGCTCACGCAGCTCACGAGCCAGATCCACGACCGAGAGCAGTTGCTTGAGGGCGTGATGAACCTGATCTTCGATGAGTTCCGCCCGGAGCGCGGCGTCATCATGCTCACCGATACGCCGGAGCAACAGAGCGGGGCCGTGCCGCCGACGCCGGCGGTGGTGCGATTTGCCAGCGAGAGCGTCGCGGGTGTGGGGGCGATGGCGGGAGTGGGGGGCGCGGGGGGCGAACAGATCACGGTGTCGCGAACGATCTTGGCGCACGTGCTGAAGAAGAGCGAGGGGGTGCTTAGCAGCAACGCCATGGCCGACCCGCGCTTCGCGGGGCGCGGCGGCTCGCCGAACGATTCGATCGCAACGCTCAACGTGCGCTCGGCGATCTGTTCGCCCATCCGCTCGCGCGATCGAACATTCGGCGTGCTGTACATCGACTCGACGATCACGAACTACACGTTTACCGCCGAGCAACTCTCGCTGATGAACGCCATCGGCCAGCACACGGGCTTGGCGATGAGCAACGCTGATCTGTACCAGGAGAAGCTTCGCAGCGAGCGACTCGCGGCCATGGGCGAGACCGTCGCCAGCCTCAGCCACTCGATCAAGAACATTCTGCAAGGGCTTCGTGGCGGGGCCGACGTTGTCGAGATGGGCCTTCGCAAGGAAGATCTCAAGATCGCGCGTGGCGGCTGGGGAATCCTCAAGCGCAATCTTGATCGCATCATCTCGCTCACCATGAACATGCTGGCGTACTCGCGCCCGCGCCCGCTGGAGCTCGAGCTCACCAAGATCGGCCCGCTGCTGGAGGATTGCGCCCAGCTCCTGCACGACCTGTGCGAAGCGCGGGGCGTCGCGTTGCTGGTCGACGCCGACCCCGACATGCCGCCGGTGCCGGTGGACTCTGGCCAGCTCCACCAGGCAGTGATGAACCTCGCGACGAACGCAGTCGAAGCGGTGGAAGCGAAGACCGGCGTGGTCACGGTGCAGGCCGGCTTCCGCAGCGCCGAGACGCGGGCCGAGCCCGGGCGGCTTGCTGGCGGCCCGAGCGGGGAGATGTTCATCCGCGTGATTGATAACGGCCCGGGCGTGCCGCCGGATGTTCGCCAGCGAATCTTCGAGCCGTTCTTTACCACCAAGGGCCTACGCGGGACCGGGCTCGGGCTTGCGGTGACCAAGCGCATCGTGCAGCAACACGCCGGGACGGTGACGCTTGAGAGCGCGTTGGGCGGCGGCGGGCGCGGCGCGGTGTTCACGATGACCATCCCCGTGGAGTCGTCCGACGCGATCGACCCGAGCCAGACGACCGCGACGCGACCCGAGCAGCGCCGCCCAATTTAGGGACTCGTCTGAGCACAGGGCATCGACGCGCGAGTGAACGCCCGCGCGGCGAATGCGTGAAGCGTTCGAGTCGCGAGTGATAAAGCAGAACGCTCATGGCTTGCCGCGCCGGAGTTGTCCACCCTCGCGCGTCGCGATCTCTGATTACACGCCCTTGGCCGGATCACGCCCGGCTTCGATCGCGGTGATCTCTGCCAGGCGGCGCTCGTGGCGCCCGCCTTGGAACGGCGTGGCGAGCCAGGTCTCGACGATCTTTTCGATGAGGCGCTGGCCGAGCAAATCTGCCGAGAGGCAGAGGATGTTGCTGTTGTTGTGCGTGCGCGAGACTTCGGCGCTCAGCTCGTCATGGGCCAATGCGGCGCGGACGCCGTGGACTTTGTTAGCGGCGATGCACATGCCAATGCCGGTGCCGCAGATGAGGATCCCACGATCAATCTCGCCCTTGGCTACGGAGTTGCCCACGGCGTACGCGGGGATCGGGTAGTCGCAGGTGTCGCCGGTGAGAGCCGAGTGGACCGCGACCTCATGCCCCATGGACTTCAGGCGGTCAACGAGCAGGCGAGCGCTGCTGGCGCCGCGATGATCTGCGCCAAGGCCAATGTTCATGTCTTTACCTCCTGGAGCCGTCGGGCGATCATGTCGCGCATGGCGACGGCCAGCGAAGCGTAGAGGCGCGCCGGCCCGCCTAGCGGGTCGGGGATGTCGTGCCCCTCGCTGTCGAGCACTTGGGCCTTGTCCGCGACGCGCGGGTCGAGCTTGTTGACCTCGTCCAGATGAGCCCGGGTCATCGTGTAGATGGCGTCGGCCTCGCGCAGCATCTCGGCGGTGACGGCGCGTGCGCCGCCGCTGGGCGGGCGGAACCCCAGCGACCGCAGCGCGGCGATCCCCTCCGGCGTCGGCGGGCTGTTCACCTCGGCGTGCAAACCCGCGGACGTCGCAATCAAAGGGAAGTCTGCGTTCAAAGCCTGGCCGCTGGCGGCCCACAACCCCGTCGCCAGCGCCTGCGCCATCGGGCTGCGGCAGGTGTTGCCGGTGCAGATAAACAACACCCGGCGTGTCAGCCGGCGCTGGACATACGCGCGATCAAAGACGCTCGCACGAACCAACTCCCATGAGCCGGAGCGATCAAGCCGGATGAGGGCCGAGGGGCGACCGAGGGATTGAGTGCTGGCTTCGATGGTGCGCTCGGGCTGTATGCCGGCCCGTGCCAGGAGCGCGGTTGCTTCTGCGAGGTCTGTCGCGCCGCGATCGTCCGTCGGGCCGAAGCGGATGCGCTCGGCCAGCACGGGCCAGGGCGCGCGATGTAACAGCTCGCTGAATACCCCGGATTCGGGGACGCGTGCGAAGAGCGATCGGGCGTCGTCAACCAACCCGGGCTCGATGCCCGCCGCGGCGCAGGCGGCGCGATCGTCGTCGGCGACAGGCAACATGAGCGTGAACGGCCCGGGCCAGAGCTTTGAAATTGCCCAGCGATGACGAGCGTTGAGGCTGGGCAGGGCGCGCAGGACGCGATCGGCGGCCGGCGCGTGCCAGGTAGATGGCCCCAAAACGCTGTTGGCTTCCATGGCGCGCCGCGCGGCCACGATGCGGGCAAGGCCGTCGGGCGAAGCACGGGTGGCCAGGGCGTAGATGGTGTCGGTGCCGATGGCGACCAGGCCCTGGGCGGCGGCGCCGACGAGCTCGTCAACCGCGACTCCTGAAACCGGGCGCGTCTCAAGAGGAGAGCGGGGATCATGGTTGACGAGGTTGACGCCGTCGACGCACATCGCTCTGCCAGTATCCATTTCCCGATTGGAAAGTTCAACTGAAACGCAACGGCAGCGGCAAGTTCGCCAAGAAAACCTAAAAGTTCGTATTGTGTTTGTGTCAAAGAAGGGTGATTTTGGAACTTTGCCACTGTGGCGAGATTAGACTTGGAACTCTGCAATCGCACGCTGAGTGGATCATCTGGGCATCCGTTTGCGAACAGAGATGTGCCGTCGGCCCGGTCGGGCCGGTCGGGGGGTGTGGTGCCCGCGGCGATTGCCAGCGATGCAGGGAGCCTGTCGAATGCAGCAGACGCAGAAAAAGACGCACGCTGGCCGCGGATTCTCGATTGTCGAGCTGTTGGTGGTGATCTTCATCATCGGGCTGGTGATTTCGATTCTGGTGCCCGCTATTGGCGGCGTGCGCCAGACCGCCAAGCGTGCCAGCACCAATGCGACGATGAAAGACCTTGCAACTGGCGCCAACATGTTCGCCACCGATCGCAAGGGTCAAACGCCCGGGTACTTCCCGCCGTCGATGATGGGCTCGAGGGACAACCGCGACACGCGCGGTTTCTCCGGAATGCAGAACCTGCTGCTAGATCTCTCCGGCGGCGTTGTGCTCAACCAAACCCCCGATGCGGGCAACGGCTCGGCGTGCGACGTCGTCGGCGGGCCGGTCGTCGTTGAAGTCGGCCCGAACACGGACACTGCGTTGAACGTGCGTGTGAACCTCGCCGCGATCGGCGCGCCGACAAAGGACCTGAGCAAGGGCACCGTCGTCAACGCGTATTACAACCCCGATCGCGGAGCGCTGGTCCGCCAATGCACCCCCGGACAGCGGGCGACGCCGAGCCCGATTGACCACCTCGCCATGCCGGAACTCGTTGATGCCTGGGGCAACCCCATTCTCGCCTGGTCGCGCGACGAGCGCGCAACACAAACGTTCGCGGCCATGGACAGCAACTCTGGCCCCGCGAGGTTCTACTGGGCGTCCAACGCCGGCATCCTCAAGGCTCAGACGCTGGGGCGCAGCGGGCGCGACCATTCAACCGCATCTAGCTCGCTGTATAGCATGATTGGCGGGGGGTTCGCGAGCGCGAGCGCGCCTTTGCTGGTGGGCAATAGCGGGCAATCCGGGGTCATGGCAGCGCTGCTTGGCAATCAGGCCTTCCCGCTTCCGAAGGCCACACCCACTGGGCCCGACTTCCCAGCCCAGTCGCGCGGCGCGCTGGTTTTTCACTCCGCCGGGCAAGACGGCTGGTTCCTGGGCTCTGAAGATCGCGGCGGGCGCGCTGCCGCGGCGGCCGGACCCTCGGGTGCGGCGGGCTCACTGCTCAACTACACCGCGAACGTCGACTCGCTGGCCCTGTTTGACGATTTGCTGAATAGTGCGCTGAACTGAGAGGCGACCCCGCCACCCACAGCGTGTGAAGCGATCCCTCGAACCACTTGACAGGGACCGCTTCGGCTGTCATCGTCGTCGGGCGTGTCCCCGACGGAATCATCCAGCATGTCGCACGCCTTCCCCGCGACGCCCGCGCGCCGGGGTGTGTGGGCATTGCTGGCGATTGTGCTGGGCGTGCTCGCGGCCCGCTGGATGAGCGATGTGAGCGCGGGCGGTGAAGCGGTGTCGCCAGCCGCGTGCTTTGGGCTCGTGTGCTTACTGAGCGCGATCGGAGCGCTGCTGCCATGGCGCGGGGCCGTCGGCGTTCTTTGGCTCGCGGCGTTCTTCGTCGGCGCTGGCGCTTGGTCGCTGCGGATCGACCACGCGCCTTCAGACCCGCTCCGCGAGTTACTGGCGAGCAGAACCCGCGAAGCGACAACCAGGAGCGATGCGCGTTCGGCAGACAATGCGGGCGCGATCCCGATCACACTGGTGGGCGTGCTGCGAGCCGACCCGCGTGTGTACGCGTCGCCCGAGTCATGGTCCGACGTCGCGTGGTCTCCCGGGGTCTTCACGCGACTGGAGGTGCGCGTGCGCCGCGCGAGCGACCCCGGCGCGACGCAGCGCGAGATGGTCTTAAGCGCCGGCACCGTCAGCGTCGTGATGCAGGGGTCGTGGCGCGCCGCGCGCGCCGGCGAGCTGGTGCGTGTGACCGGCGAGCTGCGTCCGCATCCCGGCCCGCGGCTTGCAGGCGATACAGACTATCGCCCGCGCCACGCGCAAGCGGACGAGCTCGGGGTCGTGCTCGGCTCGTCGTGCGAGACGATCAGCGCGGGCAGCGACGACGCTGATCACGAACACATGTCTGAGCGGATAGAGCGTGCGTGGCTCGCGGGGCTCGGTGCGCTAAGACGCGGGGCCCACGCCGGGATGATGCTCGACGCCCAGACAGGAGCGTTGCACGCACAACACGACAGCGCGGCCGGCGCGCGGGCGCTCATCGCCGCGATGCTCCTAGGCGACGAGAGCGCGGCGCTGGCGCCGATCAACGAATCCTTCGCGCGCCTGGGGCTGATTCACGCCCTCTCGATCAGCGGGTTTCATCTGGCGCTGCTGGCCGGGCTGACGCTGCTGGTCTTGCGACTGATCGCAGATTTCGGGCGGTGGGAGTACGCGATCGTCGGCGCGGTCGTTGCAACGTACGTGCTCATCGTGCCCGCTGACGCACCGGTCGTGCGCAGCGCCGCGATGATCGGCGCGTTCCTGCTGGCCTCGGCGCTCGGGCGGGCGCACGATGGCGTCAACACGCTGGCGTGGATCGCCTGCGGCCTGCTGCTGGCGCGCCCGGCGGATCTGCTTTCGCCGGGCTTTCAACTCAGCGTCGGCGTGACCGCGGCTTTGCTCTGGCTCTCGCCTTGGGCTCAGCGCATGATCGCAGAGCCGGAGCTCGCGGGTGTCCGGCGCTCGCCCCTGCAGCGCGCCGGGCTGTGGCTGAAGGGTGCCGCGATTTCCGCAGTGAGCACGGCGCTGGTCGCGTGGCTCGTGAGCGCGCCGACAGTGATTGATCACACGGGCATGACCGGCCCGATGGGCTTTGTCTCCAGTCTGGTGGCGTTGCCCCTGCTGACGCTGACGCTGGTCTGCTCGTATCTGGCGCTGGGCGCGGGCGTGGTGTCGGCGGGCCTGACGGCGCTCGTGCCAGCATCAGCCGCTTCCGTGGTTAGCGCGCCAGCGTCGCTGCTTTGGTCGCTCACGGAGTGGCTCGCAAGCCGGAGTCTGGACGTCGCAGCGATGCTCGATCAAGTGCCGGGCGGCACGGTGAACTGGCCGCCGGCGCCGACGTGGTGGACGATCCTGGCGACCGTGAGCGTGTGCGCCGTGTTTCGTTGGGGGCGGAGCAAGCCGCTGCTGCCAGCGATCGGGCTTGGCATCAGCGTTCTGTATATCGCGCTGGCGGTGTGGTGGCCCGGGCTGGTGCGTGATGATCGCGCCGGGCGTGTGATCGCGATTGATGTCGGGCGCGGGCGGTGCGTGGTGATCCGCGGGGATCGCACGGGCGTCGTGGTGGTGGACGCTGGGAGCACCTCGCCTTCAACGTCCAGCGCGATCCCCAGGTTGGCTTGGAGCGCGACACGAATCCTCGGCGCCCGCGAGGCTACGACGTTGATCCTCACGCGCGCTAGCGCCGATCGTGCCAGCGCGGCCGTGCGTGTTGCGAGCAGGCTCGGCGTGAATCAGGTGATGGTCGGCCAGTCGTTCCTTGACGTCAGCGCCGCGCGGCCGATTGGCGCGCCGGCGCGGGTGCTTCGTGAGTTTGAGCAGGCCAGCGTTCGCGTCAGCGCGATGCGGCCGGGCGACACACTCGTGGTGGACGATCTGCGGGTCGTGTGCGTTGAGGGCGAAGCAGGGGAGATCGGCGTGGAGGTGTTCGCGGGCGGGCAAGAGATCTGGCGAAGCGAGCTGGTAAGACACAAGTGACCTATTGCCCGGCATACTCGCGCGCGATTGCTTCGAGCTCTTTGCGAACGTTCGCGTCGGTTGTCGTTGGGATGAGCGTCTGCAAATACGCGGCCGCGGCGGGCCGCCCGCGGCGCATCGCAATGAGTTCCGCCCCAGCCTTTGCGTCGCTGGCCAGCATCGTCGGGCGCGGGTGGGCGGTGAGGACGTCGAGCTGCGTGTCGGCGAGCTTGGTACGGAGCGGCAGCAGCGCCTGCCAGAGCACATCGAGCGCGCGGTCGTCATCATTGCGCGCGCTCTTCGGGTCGATCGTTCGCGGGAAAAGGGCCGCGATGAGGTCGGTGTCGCCGACGCGATTGGCCGCCAGGAGGATGGTGGTCGATACGCCGGGCGTCAGAGCGTCGGGATGCTCGTTCATCACGGCGTGCGCGAGCTTGCACACACCGTCGTCGCGGCCGAGCATCACCAGACCGTTGATCGCCTCGGCGTAGCGAGACGCTTTGAGATCCGCCGCGACGAGCGCTTGCACGTCCTCCCCCTTCAAGGGCAGCGGCGCGTTTGAACGAGCCATCGCCGGCGCGCCGGGGCGCGCGAGCGTGATGAGCGGGTCGCCCAGGATGGTGACGCGCCACGGTGGCGCGTCAAAGTGACGGGCCGCGAGGCCCAGGGGCACGCCCGCGCTGAGGCGCTTGGCGACTTCCGGCGTGGGGACGAACGCGCTGAGGAACGGCTCGTGTACCGACCCGACGTACGCGTACGCCCCGCGCTCCAGCCAGCGCCCCGCGATCGTCCAGCGATTGCCCGGGCGCTGCGCGGACCAGGAGTGAATCATGTGTACGAGCAGCGGGCGGCGCGCAAAGGGGATGTCGCCCGGCGCGCCGAGCGCGCCCTCCAGATCAAACGAATAGAGCAGCCCGCTGGAGTTCATCAGCACCAAGTCCGCATCCAGCGGCAGGCGCGCTGCGCTGCGCCACGCGTCAAGCGTGCGCTTGGCGCCGCCAGCGAGCGTGACGCTCCAACCCGCGTTGCGCAGCACTTTGGCACCGTCGCTGGCGGAGTAGGTGTTCCAGGGCGGGCCGGAGCCGTAGGACTCAAAGAGCCACGCCGACTTGGCGCGACGCGGCAGGAAGATCGCGCTCATCGCGCGCTCGGCGCTCTGGGCCAGCGAGCCGGTGAGCTGGCCAACGCAGGCGAAGGTGCGCCCGGCGCGCGGGCCGCGCAGCTCGCGCCCGAGCAAGTCAGTGAGCGCGAGCGCCTCGCCGGGCTTGGGCTTCAGCTGTTGCGGGATGCGCAGGTCGGTGATGTCGGCCTGCGTGAGCGACACGCTCGTCGAGGTGTTTGAGCACAGCGTGATCGCGATGTCCGGCAGCGGGCGATCGTTCCAGGTCTCGCTATTCCCCGCGGCCTTGGCGCTGGCCAGCACGCTTGCCTGCAACGTGCGGACCTCGTCAACCGTGAGCGCGCCGTCTGGGCGCATCGGGATCGACGCGCTGATCGGCGTTTGGCCGTGAGCCGAAGCCAGAGCGAGCGCTCCGGGCCAGGCGACGTCCGTCGGGTCATACACCACCACGCCCAGTGCGCCAGCCGGAAGAGCAGGAGGCGCGGGCGCTGGCGGTGTACCGGCCTTGACGTCGCTCGAGATCGCGCGCGCTGCGACTTCGCGAACGCGCGCGTCAATCGTCTGCGTGTCCCATGCAACCGCCTTCGCACCCGTCGCGAAGCGAACGACGGACGTGGGCTCGAAAGCGCGCACGAATCGCCCGATGGCGTCCGCGGCCTGCGAGCTGCCGTCATCGATCAGCACCGGGAAGATGAGCTGTGCGCGCCACGCTTCGATCGCGGCGCAGTACGAGTGAGCGTCGCGGACGACGACGACAATCGGAAGCACCGGACGCGCGTGCGTGATCGAGCGCACGCGGTCGCCCAGCGATCTGACCGTCAGGTCGGCGCGAGTCTGGGTGCTGGCGACGGGGACCGCGGCTTGCGACTGAGCCCGCGCTGAAAGCGAGCACGCGATCAGCACACACGCGGACACGCGCGAGATCGTGCGAGAGAACGATGTGCCTCGCGTGCTTCGCGACGGTGCGTTCGGAGCGTTGGGAGCGTTGGGTTCGTTCAGAGCGTTTACGGCGTTGACGGCGGCGTTCATGCCCGAAGAATAGAGCCCGTCAAGAGCCCTACCGGCCGGTGAGTTTCGACCAGCGTTCGTCCAATCCCCGAGGTGTCGCGTGCAGCAGCGATGCGACGGGCATCGCTAGCTCCTGGGCAAAGAGCGAGACGCGATACTCGTGCAGCAGCCAGCGGTACTCGCGCAGGTCCGGCCAGCGCGGGTCGTCAGGGCTCATCGAATCCGCGACCGCGGAAGTGAGTGATTCGCGCGTGCGAACATCGGCCGCGAGGCGCCGGTCTCTCTCGACTTGCGGATTTCCGCCGAGCCGAGCGCGGGCGAGTCGCCGGTCCAGCGCCCGCAGGTAGCGCGGGTACTGACTAAACCAGCGCAGGGGCGTTTTCACCAGAAAGCCCTCGCGAATCAGGGCCAGCAGTTGGCTCATCGCGTCGTCGCGAACCGGCGCCAGGAACGCCTCCTCCATCGTGCTCAGCGTCATCGCGACGCGCTGGCGCTCGGTGAGCACCTCGTTGAAGAGCTCCGCAGTGACCTTGATCTGGTCGTCGATCCACGGCTCCGCGGGCTTGAGCCGCCGCCGAAACTCCGCCTGCGCCCGCACCATCGCGCCGTCGCGAACAAACGTCAGCTCGCAGGCGCGCTCCGCGATCGCGTCGCGAAGTTGCTCCGGCGTGCCCAATGGCGAGTGCAGCAGCGAGAGTTGCCCGAAGCCCTTGATCGACGAGAGATACTTGCGAAGCTCTTGCGCAATCGCCAGCCGAAACAAGCGCACCTGCCCAAGCCGATGCGCCTCAAGCGCTTCAGCGCGGCTCGCGAGCAAGCGCAGGGATGCGCCGCCGCCGGCCTCGGCCCAGATCGCCGGATAGGCCGAGACGCATACGCCGCCCTCGAGCGTGAGCTCGACGCGCTCGGGTAGATCACCAAACGTCCAATCTGTGAGCCCGTCGATCTGGTACTCCGGCGCCGGCGTTGACTCGATCGCCCGCGCGAGCTTGCGGTGCAGATGCGTGCGCAGCTCGCCGACATCGCGTCCCTGCGCCAGCGCCCGCCCGGCGCGATCCTCCACGAGGTAGTTCATGCGCAGATGCGGCTCGAGCGTTGCAGCACCAATGTCCTGCGGATAGACCTCGGTGAGCGCCATCTCGCTGAGGCGCTGCGAGAGCGCATCGATGAGCGGGCGCGACGGCTGCCACAATCGCTGCGGACCCAACACGATCTCGCGCGCCACCGGCTCAACCGGGCTGAACGCGGCCCGCAATCGCTTGGGCAACGAGCGGATCAGCAGCTCGACCTTCTCCACCAGCAACCCCGGAACAAGCCATTGCCCGGGCCGATCGTCGAGGCTCGGCAGATCGTCGATGGAGAGCACACTGGTGACGCCGTCGTCGTCGGCGCCGGGGTTGTAGAGGTATCGCAGCGAGCTGGTGTGTGAGCCGAGCTCGATAGCGTCCGGGTAGAGTGTGTCAAGGTCGAGCTCTTCTGGGAGGGCCACGACATCGCTGCGCCGCATGAACAGCAGTCGCGGAGACTCTGCCTCGGCCTCAAAGCGCCACTTCTCGAACGCCGCGCCGCTGTGAATGTCTTGCGGCACGCGATCGTCAAAGAACGCAAAGCGACGGCTCGTGTCCGCCAGGATGTCGAGCCGGCGCAGCTTGTGCTGGAGCTGGCGAGCTTCCTGCACGAGTGCTTGGTTGTGCGCCATGAACTCGGCGCGCGTCGGCAATAGCCCCTCGACTAGCGCGTGCTGGATGAAGATCTCGCGGCTCAGCTTCGGATCGATCGCGCCGAAATGCACGCGCCGCTTCTCCACCAGCACCAGCCCCAGCAAAGACACGCGCTCGTACGCCATCACACGCGCCCCGCGCTCGTCATAGTGCGGCTCAAGGTGCGAGCGCTTTAGCAGGTGCGCCCCTGCCTGCTCGATCCACTCCGGCTTCACGCGCGCCACCGCCCGCGCGTAGAGCTTCGTGGTGCGGACCAGTTCGCCCGCGACGAGCCAGTCCGGGTTGGCCTTGAAGAGGCCCGAGCCGGGGAAGATCGCGAACTTCACGCTTCGCGCGCCGTCGTACTCAAAGCCGCCGGATTCTTTACCGCGCTTACCGACGTTGCTGATGAGCCCTGTCAGCATCGCACGATGGATCGCCTCGTAGAGCGGTGAAATCGGCACGCTCAGCGGCTTCTCCTCGCGCGACGTGCCGGGGATCGGCGCACCATGCAGCTCGCGTCGCTGCGTCTGGCGCGGCAGGAGCTGATCGCGGCGCGCGTGCCGTCGCTGCTCCTCGCGCCGCGCGTCGTGCCCCTGCCCCGGCGCCTGCCCGTTTGTCCCCGCGCCGGCGAGGTCCACGCTCCCGCCCGGAAGCTCGCTGATCATCTCCAGCAGTTGGCGATGCACGTCTTCCCACTCGCGCAGACGCACGAACGACAGATACTCCGCACGGCAGAGCTTTCGCAATCGCGACGAGGTGAGCCGCGCCGATTGATCCTTGTAGTACCACCAGAGCTTGAGAAGGCTGACAAAGTCGCTCAACTCATCGCGGAAGCGTCGGTGCATCGCGTCGGCCTTCTGCTGCTCCGCGATCGGGCGCTCGCGCGGATCGATGACGCTCATCGCGGCCACGATGATTAACACTTCCTCCAGCGCCCCCACCATCGCGCGAGTCTCGCGATCGACGCTTGTGAGCGCCGCAGGCGCGGGCGCGGGGCTGGAGCGCACACCGGCAGACGCGCGCCCGCGCCGACCAGCCTGAGTCGGCGCGTTCGGCGGGCGCCTTCGCGCCGTGGCCGCGAGCAGCTCGTTCTCGCGAGCCGCGAGGATGATCCGCGCGACCGTCGGCTCGACGGGCAGGCGTGCCATCAGCACGCCCATCGGCGTCAGCTCGCCAGATTCGTCAACCGCCTGAAGATGCCGCAGCGTCTCGTACGCGTCGGCGATCATCCGCTCGTCCGGCGGCTCGACAAACGGGAACGTCGCCGGGTCGCCCAAACGCAGGGCCTTCATCTGCAGCAGCACGCTGGCCAGATTCGTGCGATGAATCTCGGGCGTTGTGAACTCCGGGCGCGCGTTGAAATCGATCTCCGAGTACAGCCGCACGCAGATCCCCGCCCCGATGCGTCCGCACCGCCCGGCCCGCTGCTGCGCACTTGCGCGGCTGATCGCCTCGATCGGAAGCCGTTGGATCTTTGTTTTAGGGCTGTAGTGGCTGATGCGAGCAAAGCCGCAATCGATCACCCCGCGAACGCCCGGCACGGTGATGCTCGTTTCAGCGATGTTCGTCGCCAGCACGATCCGCCGCTTGGCACCAAGTTGAAACACGCGCATCTGCTCTCCGGCGCTCAGGCGCGCCAGCAAGGGCAGAATCTCGGCGTGCTTGCCCCAACCCGCTGCTTCTAACAGCTCAATCGTCTCGCGGATCTCGCGCTCGCTGGCCAGAAACACGAGGATGTCTCCCTCGGTCTCCCCCGCGATCTCCGCAACCGCAGACACGATCGCGTGCTCCATCGTGTCTTCGAGTTCGTCCTCGTCTTGTGCGCTGATCTCGCGATAGCGGACATCGACGGGATACGTCCGCCCGCTGACGAGAATGATCGGCGCACCATCAAAGTGCTTGCTGAAGCGCTCGGGGTCGATCGTTGCGCTGGTGATGATGAGCTTGAGGTCGGGCCGCTTGGGCAGGAGTTGGCGCAGGTAGCCCAGGATGAAATCGATGTTCAGCGAGCGCTCGTGCGCCTCGTCGATGATGATGGTGTCGTACTGCTCAAGCAGCGGGTCGCTCTGCACCTCTGCCAGCAGGATGCCGTCGGTCATGACCTTGACCATCGTCGCGCTGGAGGTCTGATCGCCGAAGCGGACTTTGTATCCCACAACCTCGCCCAAGCGGGCGCCGAGCTCCTCTGCCAGGCGTGTCGAGACCGAGCGCGCCGCGATGCGCCGGGGCTGCGTGTGCCCGATCATCCCGGCGACGCCGCGCCCCGCCGCGATGCAGATCTTCGGGAGCTGTGTGCTCTTTCCGCTGCCGGTCTCGCCGCAGACGATGACGACTTGGTGGCGGTTGATGGCTTCGACGATTTCTTGTCGTCGCTCGCTGATGGGCAGGTCGGTTGGAAAGACCGGGCGCGGGGCGCTGGCGGCGCGTCGGTCGCGCCGGGCCTGCGAGCGATCAATGTCGCGCTGCAGACGAATCAACGCCTCTTCAAGCGCTTGCGCGCTCGGGCGTCGATCGGACCGCTCGATCGCAGCGAGACGCTGCGAGAGGCGGCGCTGGTCCTGGATCATGCACGAGGCGATGCGCTTTCGCTGCGTGTCGGGCGTGGGCCTGGCGCTGGGCGAGCGCTCCGATGGCCTCGGGGCCGGTTGCGGCTGGCGTGGTTGCTGCTGCTGCCGCGGGTGTTGCTGTTGCTGTTGCTGGTGATGTCCCTGCTGCGGAGCGCGGGAAGCGCCCGCGCGCTTCGACGCGTCCTCCCTTGGCCCCTCAGATTCGCTCGCGTTCAACGACATTCCTGTCTCAACGGTAGTGCCGGGCTGTGCTGGCAGAAAAACGCCACGCGCCCGCGTTGAGGCCGGGTGAAATCCGCGCAATGCGGGCGCGATCAAGCCCTCGCGCTCGCGACGATCACATGAGAATCTGAGGTCGGCTCGCCGCGCCGCGCCCGCGCTGGGGTAAACACCTCAACGGAAAGTTCTCGGGCGTTCGATCCGCCCGAGTGGCGCGTCAGAGCTGTTCTTTCAGGTTGGCGCTAGCGCGGAAGCCACAGGAGATCGACGGCTTGATCTCGATGACTTCTTTGGTGATCGGGCTGACGCCCTTGCGAGCCGGGCGGTTGCGCTTGATAAAGGTTCCGAAGCCGCTGATCGCGACTTTTTCGTCTTCTTTCAGCCCGCGTGCGATGCAATTGAGCACAGTGTCCACCAGCCGCGCCGCCTCGGCTTTGGTGGTCTTCAGCTCAACGCCGACGGATTCGATCAGATCAGTCTTGTTCATGAGCCGCACTTCCCCGTTCACTCTCGCGCGCAGCTCCGCCGCGCGACACATCACTCTTTGAGACTAGCACGAAAACGCCGGTTGTCAATCTGGGTAATACCAGAAGCTGAAGGTTACGCGTTCATATTGAAGTTTGTGAAAGCGGGTTTCGCGCTCGAACAGCGCGAGTTTGATGTTCGATTCCCGCAGCCCGGTGTACACTCATGCAAATGAGCCAGCCCTCCCCCGGATCACAGCCCTCACCGACGCCGCAGGCCCACGGCTCAAAGCCGCAGCCGCCCCTGCGCTGGAATGTCGTGCTTCTGGACGACAACGATCACTCGTTCCCATACGTGATTCGCATGTTGCAGGAACTGTTCTACCTGAACGAGAAACAGGCCGCCGAGGTGACCGAGCAAGTCCACACCCAAGGCCGCGCCATCGTGTTCACGACGCATCGTGAACACGCCGAGCTCAAGGTCGAGCAGGTCATCGGCTTCGGACGAGACCCGCACCTGCCTTCGAGTAAGGGCGCCATGAGCGTCGTGCTCGAACCAGTCACCTGAACCCGCGCACAACGCTGGCGAGCGGTTCCTCTTCACATCGCGTGCTCGAAACTCCACGCATTCACGCGGGTTTGAGGCAGCGCGCCGATCTCCGCCGCCTCGTCAAAGAACCGCTGGATGGCCGCCATTGACTCCTCGGTCGGCTCGTAGCGCAGGTAATCCTTCACATATGTGCGCGCCAGCTCCGGCGGCCACCCCCGCTCCGGGGTGAAGCGGTCCACGATCCAGTCCAGCCGCAGAAGATTGCGCCGACGCTGGCGCTCCAGCAGGATCGCGGCCGCGCGGATCGCTTCTCGCCTGCTCGAGCCCTCGCGCAGATCCGCCGCGCGGGCCATCCACATCGCATACACAAAGGGCAGGCCGGTCAGCTCTTTCCACGCCAGGCCCAAGTCGAGTTCGTGCGTGTACGTCCCCGCCGGCGGCGCGCCGCTGACGACCTTGTCACCAATCAGCAATACCGCGTCCGGCCACGCCGAATCCCCAAGCGACGCGGCGTCAAACGTCTCCAGTACCGGCCGAGCACCGAACACGCGCGACAGGATCACGCGCGCAAGGACGACCGACGTGTGCGAGTCCACGTCGCACGCCAAGTGCGTCACGCGATCAAAGGGTGTCCGCGAGTACAACCGAACGGTCAGCGTCGGCCCATCGCACCCGATCATGCCCACGGGCAGCAGCGTCAGCTCGACGAGGGCGCGACGCGAGGCCGAGGCCGCGCCGGGGCTGGCGTCAACCTGATCCAGCGCAAAGTCCACGATCGACGCCAGCGCCACGTCGACCTCGCCGGCTCGCAGCATGGAGGCGAGCATCGCCGGCGCCCCCGGATGAAGCCTCAGCTCGCGCGAGCTCTCCAGCCCGGCGACTAGCGGGAGGGTGTTCAAATACTTGACGTAGCCAATGATGACCGGATCCATTGTCCTCAAGGGTAGTGGGCACGCCCGGACGAGAGCTGGTCAGGGTTTTCCACTGGCAATGCGGGGTATTTGGCTCGCACTGTCTAACCCAGGCTGCTGATCAAGCTTTGGCGCCAGCGAGAGCGCCCACGTCGGGCCGCGAAGTTTCGTCGCGCCGATGGCGATCTCGGACATGCTGCCGCGGACGCGCAGCGTGCGGGTGCTCTCCCAGGGGACGGATGCGCTCGGAAACCCGAAGAAGCGGGCTATCCCCATGGGGCGGAGATGGAGCATGCGCTCATCCACCGCGATCCGTATGCACCCGCCAAAGTTCATCGTCGAGTTCAGCCGGACAGTCTGGAAACTACGCGCCACGGCCCCGACGGGGATCTCCCGGGCCGGGAAGTCCTCGAACGCGTCCTTGAGCGACTGCGTGATCCATCGGATCAGTAGAATCACGACGGCGACGTCCGTGACCACGATGGCCGCGACGAGGATGACGATTTGCCATGAGGTCATAGGCGGCTTCGTCCATTTCCCCCAGGAACACCAGACCAACAAAGCCAGCAGGTATGGTACACTCGGCGCTCTCCGGCGATGGTGCGGTCCGTGCGGACTGACGCATCGTTGGCGGGCACATCGCAGATCGCGATCGATCATCGGGAGCACGAGCCGTGGCAAAGAAGTCCAAGAAAACGCCGGCCAAGAAGACTTCCAAGACTGCTAAGCCCGCGCGCGCAACTGGCACCGCGAAGGGCAAGGCACCGTCCAAGATCGCCAAGCTTCCGCCGAAGAAAGCCGCGCTAACGAGCAAGCCCAAGGGTCGCGGTGCGCCAGGATCCAAGCTTAAAAGCAGCTCGTCGGGTGGTGGCGGTGGTGGGGGCGGAGATGGCATGCGCCCGGTGAGCACGGGGACGGGGGCCTCGCCGATGGAGTTGGGCTCGCGCCTCGTGACGCTGTTCAACGCGGGGCAAGTGGCTGAGTGCGAAGCGCTCTGGGATTCATCGATCGTGTCGTGTGAGGGCGTGGGCGTTGGGCTGGAGTGGGGCGGGCGTCGGGCGGTCGAGGCCAAAAACGCGGAGTGGTCCAGCAAGCACACCATGCTGGGCGGCGCCGCAGAGGGCCCCTTCGTCGGCAGCACCGGCTTCTCCGTGAAGTTCCGGCTGCACGTCAAGGTCAACGAGACGGGCGCTGAAATGGTGATGAACGAGGTCGGCGTGTACACCGTCCGCGACGGCAAGATCGTCCGTGAAGAGTTCATGTACGGGATGTGAGCCCCACTGCCGGGCACTCTCTCGCCTGCCCTCTCAGTCGTTGTTCGCATCGAAGCGCACGAACTCGGCGTTCGCGTGCTCGGTGCCGTAGCGAAACTCAGCGGTACGGTGGGCGCTGTCGGAGTAGGCGTGCCAGCGGACCATGAGCCAGATCATGACCACGAGGCAGAGCCAGGCACCGATCTCGCCGGAGAGGTGCTTGCGGGTGAAAATCAGCAGGCCGCCGGTGATGGCCATGAGCAGGAGCTTCCACGCCGCGAGCACCCAGACGCAGTTGAACTCCATGATCCAGCGAGCCAAGGGGTTGGCCTCGTTGAATCCGGCGGTGGTCAGATAGTTCAGGGTCACCGCCAGATCTACGCTGCACATCAGCAGCACGAGCGTCACCAAGAGCACGACTCGGACGTCGCGACGCGCCAAGCGCTGTGGGGCCATGCCCGGCTGAGTCGGGAGGGTGGCCGCCATCGCGACCGCAGACCCTGGCGAGCCAAAGGCGTGCGACATCTCCCCCTGCCCGTTGATCCTTGAGCGTGCCATATGGGGCCCTCTACGGTCAACGCCGGAGAATGCGGCGTCGAGCGACCGAGCCAGTGAGATCGGCCTTTCATGTGCGTGAGTTCAGCAACCTGCGCGGGGAGTTGTCCGTACCATCAGAAAGTGTGATGAGGTTCTCGGGTCCAGCGGTGTGAAAGAACGTACAGCCGCCCGGCACGAGTGCCGAAAACAAGCTTGGTCCGTTCCCTCTTTAGACGCTTCAGACCCGCCGCGTTCGCGCATGCATTCTGGCCCATCCCACCCCGGCGTCGTGCTCACCGCCATTGCGGGCATGCTCATCAACACCGGCGCGATCGCCCAGGACGCCCCGCCCCCCGCGGCCGCACCCTTTGGTGCAGTCGCCCCTGCCGGGCCCGGTGTCCCGCCGGCAGTGGAGGCACCTGTCGATGCGCCGCCGGTGATCGAGAGCCCGGTGTTTGTCAACGAGTCACCCGCGGCACAAGAGGGCTGGGCACGCCTGCAAGAGCTTGTTCGCGCCGGCGCGACGGACCAGGCCGCGGCGTTGTGCGGCCGTCTGCTCAATGACGAGAGCGGGTCGCTCATTATCGAGGCGGACGATCGCTCGCTGTATCGCCCGCTGCGTGATCGCCTGCACGAGCTGATGCTGAGCGACGCGAAACTTCTGGAGCGCTTCCGCGCAACTCGCACGCTGCTGGCTGAGGAATCGCTCGCCGCGGGCCAGGCCGAGAGTGTCGAGCGCAGCGCCCAGCTCACGCGCCCGGGCCTGACCGCGACGCTGGAGCTTGCGCGTCGTGATCTCAACGCGGGACGATTCGGCGCTTGCCGCCGACGCCTCGAAGCCGCGGCTCGTCACCCAGATCTAGCCAGCGTCAAGGACGAAGCCGGCGCGATCGCGAGCGACCTGGCGCGGTTTCATGACGCGGCGCGAGCGATCGCAGGCCAACTCGGCGCCGGCGGTCTGGTGCCGTCGCGCGCGCCAATCGACGAAGCCAAGCGCGCCCCTGGTGCGGACGTGGACGCGTCAATCGACTGGGGGGCACTGGTCGCTCGCCCGCTCTGGCAGCGCGAGATCGCGCCGGAAGATTTGTCAGCGCCCGCCAGCGGCCCGCGCTGGCTGGCTGGCTCCGCGCGCGTGCTTGAGTCGCTCCCCCCTGCGGCTCGCGACTTGCGGATTGTGCCACTGACCACCGACGATCTCGTGATTGTTCAGCGCGATCACGCCTTGGTGGCGCTGGATGCCTCGACGCTGCGCGAAGTCTGGTCCCACGACGTGCATCCGCCGGGCATCGAGGGCGCTGAAACGCGGTCGAGCGTAGACGCCGAGGAACTTTCGACACCCGCCATCGCTGGCGGGCTGATCCTCTCGACGCTCACGCGCGACAGCGGCCGTAGCGAGTGGGGCGATCAGGAGATCGTTGCGGTCGACGCGCGCACCGGGCGGCAGCGCTGGAGCGTCGGCGCGGGCGAGATCGATCCGACGATCGGCCCCGGTGCGCTGCGCGGGGCGATCCTCGTTGATGCCGACACCGCCGTGGTCGGCATCCGCAAGCGTGTCCCCGAGCGCCGCCTCGCGGCCCTGTATCTCGCAGGGATCGACATCGCCTCGGGGCGCACCCGCTGGTCCACGCTCATCGGCGCGTCGGGGCTGCTGCCCTTCGCCGCGGGCTCGCCGATCGTCGACTCAGGGATCATCGACGATGGCATCGTCTACCGCAGCGACCGGCTCGGAGTCGTGTGCGCCGTCGAGGCTTCAACCGGGCGAGTGCAGTGGGTGCGCCGTCTGCCTATTGAGATGGCGCCCGTGCGCGCGGGCATGCGAGCCGCGGCGTGGCAGCAGCACGCGCCGGTGCTCATCGAAGGCTCACTGTTTCTCATCACGCCGGACCGCACGGAGATTCTGCGCTTGTCGACCAAGACCGGGCGCGTCGAGGCCCGGAGCACGACCGACGCGTTCTTCGCGCCGTCGTATCTGCTGACCGATGGCACGCGTCTGCTGGCGGTGAGCGATGCGCGCGTAACTTCCGTCAAGGCCGCAGACTTCGGCGATCAGCGTCCGATCCGCACGACGGGCGTCATCGAAGCGCCGGGGATCTGGGGACGCGTGCGCGTGGATCAGGGGCGGATGCTTGTGCCGCTGGTGAGCGGGCTGGCGATCTTTGATCCTGCTGATCTCTCGTCGCCGCGCAGCGTGGTGCGGCTTGATCGCCCGGGCAACCCGATGCTGGTGGGTGAGCAGTTGCTGGTGACCGACGATTCGCGCGTGCTGGTGTACAGCGATTGGCTGAGGGCGGAGCGCGTGCTGAGCAAGAGCATCGAGGATCGACCGACGGACCCTTCACCGGCGATCGCGTTGCTCGAGCTTTCGGCGCGAACCGGGCGGCTGGCGCGGGCGGTGCAAGCGGTTGACGCCGCGAGCGCCGCGATCAAGGCGCGTGACGCGGGTGGCGTGGGGGCCGGAGTCGCGGGTGCAGCCGCCAGCGGCGATGGCGACGCGACTCGTCTATGGGATGTCGCGGTCTCGCTCGTGGACTCTCAGCTTGCCAGATCGCAGCGCGACTCAGCGGCAAAGAACACCGTCATCGCTCCCGAACGCGAAGTGCGAGAAGTCCTTGATCGGCTGGGCACGCTGGCGAGCACGCCGAGCCAGCGCGTGACACACACGCTTCTGGACGCGCAGCTCTTGATTCAACAGAATCGACTGGCCGATGCGATCGTGATCTGTCAGCGGGTGCTGGCGGATGACGCGATGAGCGCGGCGCAGGTTGTGACGCCGCGCTCCACGGCGCGGGCGGATTCGGAGAGCACGCGTCGGCTGGAGCGGTGCATCCGGCTCGGTGGGCGGGCGGATTACGCGCCGTTTGAGGCGCAGGCGGCGGCCCAGGTGCAGGCGCTGCTGGCGCAACCGTCGCCCGCATCACCAGAAGAGTTCGAGGCGGTTGCGCGACGCTACCCCGTCGCGTTTGCAGCGAGTCGCGCGTGGTCGCTCGCATCCGGCGCGCACGACAAGGCCGGCCAGGCGCGAGCCGCGGCTCGCGCGGCCGAGAGCGGGCTGCTGGCCGCGGATCGGATTGGCGATGCACCCGTGAGCGAGTCACGCGAGTTGGCGGGGCGATTGGTGACAAACCTTCAGCGGCGTGGGCTCGTCGTCGCCGCGGCCGAGGCGCTGACACGCCACCGCACGCGCCACCCGGGCGAGCCGATGACGCTCGACGGGCGCGCATTGGATCCTGAAACGCTCGGGCGTGAACTGGCGAGTCTCCTGGCGCTGGAGCGCCGCCCCGCGCGCGTCGGCGCGCCGGTTGGTGTCGGCGCAAGCGTTGTCCCCGGCTGGACGCTGATGGAGCCGCTGCGCCCGCTGACCTCGACAACGCCGACTTCGTTCTTTGTCATGCAGCACAACGATGGGCGGATCGCACTCATGGCGCCCGTCGTGTTGGGGACCGATGAGCCGGGCGGCGGGGAAGAGAAGTCAGCGCCGCGAGCGGGCGGGCTCACGCCCATCTGGGAGAGCCCGCAGCGATTTGATCGCGCGGCCTTGGTCCGCCAGTCGCGCTCTAGCGCGCTCTTTGTCTGGCCCGGTGATGGCGACGCCGCCTCAGGCCCGCTGCTGATGCGTGTCGACGCGGGCGAGGCCTCGACCCAGCTCACCTGGAGAACCGGCTCACTCTCGTCGTACTTCTCGCCCAGCACGCCGATGCCGCGCGGCATGAACCAGCCGTTTCGCACGCCGATCGATGGCTTCCGCGCGATGAACGAGGTCGTCGTCGCCGGTGACGAACGCACGCTGGTGATGGTCGAGCGCTCGGGGCGTTCTGTCGCGTTTGATGCCGAGTCCGGCGAGCGGTTGTGGGCATCGCCGTTGCCGATCACGCGAGTTCTCGACGCGGCGCTGATCTCGGGCACCATGGTGGTCGCCGGCGAGCCCGCGCCCCAGCCCGGCCAGCCGGTAGTGCCCGGCGGCGGCGCGATCATCTCGATCATCGACGCCCGCACCGGTGAGCAGACCCGACAGATCGAGAGCACCAGCGGGCCCGTGCGATGGATGCGACTGACCACACGCGGCGATCTGCTCGTTGGAACTGAGATGGTCGTGATGTTGATCGACACGGAGTCTGGGCGTGTCGAGTGGAAACTGGAAACGCATCCCGCGGCGCGAACGGTTGACGCGTGGGTAGCTGGCGAATCGCTGATCGTGCTGACGCCGGAGCGTCAACTGTGGACGCTCTCGATCGCGACCGGCGAGCCGAGCGATCAATCGCTGGAAACCCGTGGGCGCATCGAAGCGACCTCGCGCGTCTTCGTCTCGCCCACCGACGCTGGCTTCGCAGTGCGGACAACGCAGGGCTTGGCGCTCTTTGACGGACGTGGCGTTCTTAAGGGGCTCGACGCGCTGGACCCTTCCGATGGCGTGCTGCCGCCTTTGCCTGTGGTGGGCGGGTTTGCGACGGTCTCGTACGCCGCGGTGCCGACGCGCGACAACCCGTATTCGGTGTTCAACGTGATGGTGCTGGACGATCAGAGCGCGATGCTGACCTCGACAACGCCGGTGCGGCTGGGGACGTATCCAAGCGCCATCGGCGCGATTGACGGCGTGATCGCGATTAGCGCGGGTCAGAACACGATCGTGTATCCGGCGCCGAGCGGTCAGCGCTGAGCCCGAGTCAATCCGTGTCTGCGTCGATCCACGTGGAACACCGGGCGGCGAAACGTCGAAGAGCCACACTTTGGGCGCGCGCCCGCGCGTGGCGACGGCGGAGCCGCGCGTTACCTGCTCACTTAGAAGGCGGCACCGACGCCACTACCCGCCCGCTCACCGGATCAAAGCTCAACAGCCCGTCCTTGAGGCGCTGCTGCTTCTCGCGATACAGCAGCGAGATCATGTACTCGTAGCTGGCCATGAGGCACGAGAGGTGCCAGCCGGGCGAGCCGTCAAGGAAGCCGAGCCGGAAAATGTACATGTACACAAACCGCACCAGCGGCTTCAGCGGCACGCGCGGCCAGTAGTCACGTCGCAAGTACAACCGGTAGCGCGGAAGATCTCGAAACAGTCGGTGCGCACGCGCCGCCTGATCGCGCCCCACGCGCATCTTGATCCACTCGTCGCTCTCCATGTCCGCGTACTTGATGTGCTTGGCCAGATACTCGCTGATCGTCTCGCGACGGATGTGCAGCATCAGGTGGCTGAGGTAGTCGGTGCGCCCGTCGCACACCATGTGCTCGTGAACGGTGCGATCCTCGTAGCGACACTTGCCGCGCTTGAAAAAGCGGAGGTTCCAAGAAGGGAGCATCCCGCCATGGCGGATCGCGCGACCCATCATGATGACCACGCGGTTGACGAAGTACCCCTCCGCGGCGTTCGGGCGCATCGCGACCTCGCGCAGCTCGTTGGCCAGCTCGGGCGTGATGCGCTCGTCGGCGTCGATGATGAAGATCCAGTCGCCGGTCATCGGCAGGTTGTCCAGGCCCCAGTTCTTCTGCTTGGAGTAGTTCTCGAACTTGTGCTCGACAACGGTGGCGCCGGCGTCGCGGGCGATCTGCTGCGTGCCGTCAGTTGAGAGCGAATCGAGCACGAAGACGTTGCCGATGAGGCGTGCGTTGAGCACGGTCTCGCGGATGTGCGCCGCCTCGTTCAGCGTCGGGATCATGATGTCGATCTTCGGGCCATCGGGCGGGCGCGGCGCCGCGACCGACGCCTCGGTCGGCACGCCGCCGAGCATCGCGGCAACGGCGCGCTCGGTGCGCTCGCGCCACGAGAAGCGCCGCTCGCGGATCTTGATCTCGATCCAATACTCGTACATCGAGATCATCAGCGCATAGTGCAGGCCCGGCACGCCATCAAGGAAACCCAGCCGGATGATGTACATGAAGAAGAATCGTGCGAAGAAGCGGAGGCGCAGGTAGAACGACAGGTTCTTCATCGCCCTGCGTGACACGCCGGGCTCACGCCTGCGCACGGCGCGGACCTGCTCTATCATGCCCGAGGTCTGCATGACGCGCACGGCCTCTTTGCTCTCAAGGTCGGAATAGTGGTTGTGCTTGCTGAACCAGGGCACCAGGCCCTTATTGAACGAGTAATGGCTGAACGTGCCTTCGAGGTCGCCCAGCGAACCGTTGACGACGGGGTGCACATTGATCTCGCGGTCCTCGTAGCGAACGAGATCTGGCCGGATGAGCCGAATGATCCAGACGGGGTACATGCCGCCGCGGCGCACCCATCGACCGAGGAAGAAGTTTTTGTAGCGCAGGCGGAAGGCGACGTGCTGCTGCGCCGGATCGTTCACCGCTTGGATCATCTCGTCGCGCAGCTCTGGCGTGACGCGTTCGTCCGCGTCGCAGAGGTACAGCCACGGGTGCTTGAGCTTGATCGTGTCGATGATCCAGTTGAACTGCGTGGACTCGTTGGTGAAGATCTTCTGCACCAGCCGAACGTTCTTGCGCGCCTGACACTCCGAGAGCGTGCGATCGGTTGAGAATGAATCGAGCACCACGATGTCATCAGAAAAACTCGCGGCATCAAGGCACGCGCCGATGTTCACTTCCTCGTTCTTCGTGCGAATCACCACGCTGGGCGGGCGCCGCCCAGGTGCGAACGAGCCCCCCACGCTTGGCAGGGGCTCGAGCTGCCAATACGGGTTGCCCGGTGTGCCGAGGGCGGCCGGGCCGACGGGCGGCGAGGGCGGCACTACGCCGTTGACCGGGAGCGTCAGTCGCGAGTTGGGTTGGCTGGTGGTCATGTGGTCAGCGTCCGCTGAAGTCCGGTGGCAAAGTCGATCATGGGCTCGTATCCAAGGATCTGCCGCGCCCGCGAGATGTCCGCGAGCGAATCGCGAATGTCGCCCGGGCGCGCCACGGCGCGCTCAAACCGAGCCTCAACCTTCAGCACGCGCGCGATCTGCTCCAACGCCTCGCGCAGGCTTGTTTGCACACCCGTGCCGATGTTCAACACTTCGCCGGCGAGCGATCGTTCGCTCGTCGCGGCCAGCAGGTTTGCAAGCACCACGTTGCCAACGTGCGTGAAGTCGCGGGTCTGTAAGCCATCGCCGAAGATCGTGGGTCTCACACCATGACGCAGGTCGTGGGCAAAGCGGCTGATGACCGCGGCGTACGGGCTCAGCGGGTTCTGGCGCGTCCCGAAGATGTTGAAGTAGCGCAGGCTCACCGTGCTGAGTCCGAAGCAGCGAGACCCTGTGAGCATCAGCATCTCGCCGGCGATCTTGCTCGTCGCGTAATGCGACCACGGATCGGCGGGGTGATCCTCGCGCGAGGGGAGCGTCGGGTGATTGCCGTACGCCGCGGCGCTGCTGGCAAAGATCACGCGCTTCACATTGGCGAGCCGCGCGGCGTCGATCACGCGCTGCGTCCCCTCGATGTTGATCCGCACGCACTCCAGCGGAAGCTCGACGCTCTGCGGCACCGACACCATCGCGGCGTGATGAAACACGTACGTCGCATCTCGAGAAGCCCGGGCAAGCTCCGCCTCATCCAGCACGCTGGCGCGGATGAACTCAACACCCGCCGGGAGGTTCTGCTCGAAGCCGCCGCTCAGATCGTCGATGACGCGCACGCGAGCCTGACGGGCGAGCAGGGCGTGGGCCAGGTGCGAGCCGATGAATCCTGCACCGCCGGTGATGAGGCAAGTCGCGCCGCGCAGAGCCGCGTGGGCGCTTGGCGGGAGCGGAAAATCATCAGTCGGTGCAGTCATGGGTCGCGGCAGGGAACGGGTCAATCGCAACGCCTCGCGACAGCCGCGAGGCAGGCCTTGAGGTTATCCCGCCGGCGTCGCGGCCTATCCGACCAGCACGCCGAACGTCTCCCTTCGACCGCCCAGAATATCGGCAGTTCTCAGGCTGTTCGTGAGCGAACATCACCCGACAGTGACGCGCGACGCGGGGTCGTTGATCGCCGCGGGCTCGATCAGCAGCGGGTTGAGATCAAGCGTGGGCTGCACGGTCTGCCCTTCGTGGTGATCATGGTCCTGACACACGCAGACGGGAATTTCCGGGAACGCCAGCAGCAGCAGCGAGTGCCCGACCACCAACAGCGTCCCGCCCTCATGCCCGACGACGCCCATCCACAACGGCACCTTCACATGCATCGCCGAAGCAATGATGACCGCCACCGCCATCACCGCCATGGCCCCGAGCGCAAACACCAGATTGATCGTGATCGTCGTGCGGGCGCGGCGCGCCAGGTGAAGCGCCCAGGGCACGGTTGATAGATCGTCTGACAACAGCACGATGTCCGCTGACTCAAGCGCTGCGTCCGAGCCGATGCTGCCGATGGCAATCGACACGTCCGCTGCCGCCAGTGCCGGCGCGTCGTTGACACCATCGCCGATGACGCCGACGAACGCGTGCTTCTTGCGTGACGCGCCGGACGCCCCGCCGGTTGCGAGCACGCCTTTCAGTCGTTGCACGTGGGAAACCTTGTCACCGGGCAGCAGCTCGGCGTGAATCTCATCGAGCCCGAGCGACGCCGCGACGCGCTCGGCGGTGCCGCGGTTGTCGCCGGTGAGCATGACGACGGGGCGGACGTTTTGCTCATGCAGACGGCGCACCAGGCACTCCGCGCCCGGGCGCGTCGAGTCGGCCATGATGAACACCGCGGCTTGCTGGTCAAAGGCGCAGACCACACCGATGTGCCCCAGCGACTGCACTGCGTCCAGTGTCTCGCGCACGCGCGCTTGCAGGCACACGGGGATGAGTTCGAGCGTGTGCTTGAGCGAGCCCAGGCGCGCTGGCAGGCCGTCAAAGGTTGCCGATACGCCCCGCCCTGTGACGTTCTGGACGTTCTCGCACGGCGCAGGTGTGATCGAGTGCTCGCGGGCACAGGCGACGATCGCCTCCGCGATCGGGTGCGTCGATTGCAGCTCAAGCCCGCTGGCGACCGCGAGCAGGCGGTCGCGATCTGACCAGCCCACCGGCAGCACGCGCAGCACGCGAGGCTTGCCGATCGTGAGTGTGCCAGTCTTGTCGAAGGCGACGCTGGAGAGCCGGGCGAGGCGAGAGATTGCCGCGCCGCCTTTAAAGAGCACCCCGCCGCGCGCCGCGCGGCTGATGGCGGCGAGCGTCGCCGTCGGCGTCGCGATGATCAGCGCGCAGGGCGAGGCCACGATCAAAAGCGTGATGGCGATGTACGCAGCATCAGCCGGCGCGCGCCCCGCCAGCAGCCAGAACACCAGAAACGCAATGATCGTCCCGGCGAAGACGCTGATCGCGTACGGCTGGCTCAGGCGATCGATGGTCTGCTGGATCGGCTCTCGCTGTTGCTGAGCGCTGGTGACCAGATCCAGGATCTTCTGCAACGAGGACTGCTTCGCGGGCCGAAGCACCGTCGCCTCGATCGGGTTGCCCACGTTGATCGTCCCGGCAAACAGCTCGTCGCCCACCCGCACGTCCCGCGGCATCGACTCACCCGTAAGATTCGCCTGGTTGATCGACGATTCCCCCAACACAACCCGCGCGTCGACGGGCACGATCTCGCCCGGCAGGATGCGCACTCGGTCGTCCACGACCAGCGTCTCGGGCTCGACCTTCTCCCACGCCGAGGCGTCGTCGCCCGAAGCGCCCGCCCGCAGACGCAACGCCGAGGTGGGCATGAGCTTGTGCAGCGCCTCGACCGCGCGTGTCGTCCGCTGCAGGGCCAACTCTTCGAGCGCACCAGAGAGCACAAACAGGAACAGCAGCAGCGCACCCTCGGACGCGGCGCCGATGAACGCCGCGAGGATCGCGCCGACAAACATCAGCACGTCGATGTCAAAGAGCCCCGCGCGGGCCGCCTTGAGTGCGGCGCGCCCGCCATGAAACAGGCCGATACCGAGCGCCGCGAACGTACACGCCTGTGACGCGATAACGATCGCTGAACCGGGCTCCCCCGCGTGACCAAGCGCAAAGCCCGCTACCAGGAGTGCCCCCGCCACTCCAGCGCTGACGAGTTCGCCCATCGGGGTCAAGAAAAACGGTTCGTTCTGCTGATGGGCCTGCAACATGTGTCTCAACAGTATGAGTCGGCTTCACCCCCCAGAGTTTCTCGGGGCTGGGGCAGATCACGCCCATTTGTCGCGACAGGTCCGGCCTCGATACGCTCAGGGCGTGAAACCGGTACGAGAAGACGCCGCGCTGATCCGCCGATTGCAGACGCTCCGCAACGTGCCAAGCAAGGATCTTTCGGTGCGCTCGGAGTTTGGCGCTCTGACCAAGAACATCAAGCGACAGGCCCGAAACGTCGGCGGCCTGGGCGGCACGCTCTGTGCGATGCTCCCGCCCGAGCTGGCAAATGGCCTCGAAGTCGTCAGCATGGCGCGCGGCGTGTTGACCGTTCGCGCCGCGGACGCCTCTGTGAAGTTTCAAGTCGATCGCTGGCTCCGCTCTGGCGGCGAGCAGGAGTTGACGCGCCGCGCTGGCATCGCGCTGGTGCGCGTCCGGCTCACGATGTGATCCCAGGCCCCGCCCGCCTGAACTCCCCCGCCCCCCCCTCCGCGCCCAGACTTGAATATGCTGACCCCATGACCCCGCCAGACCCTACCGACCCGCCCGCGCCCGAGGCACTCTCGCTTCAAGACGTCGCCAAGGTCGCCCGTCTGGCCCAGCTCAACCCGGCGCCGGCCCAAGCCGACCAGTATGCGCACCAGCTCTCGGCGGTCCTGGCGTACGTGCAGAAACTGCAATCGATGGACCTGGCGAACATCGAGCCCATGACTTCGCCGCTGGACATGAACAGCCGGCTCGATGCCGACGTTCCGGGCCAGACGCTGGATCGCGAGTCGTTCCTGCGCGCCGCGCCGGATCGCTGGAACGAGTTCGTGCGCGTGCCGCGGGTGATCGAGTGAGCCTTCAAGCGCGTCTGCGGACGCAAGGACAATCGGCGTGAGCGACCCTCTGAATCACAGCGCAATCGAGATGGCCGCGGGCGTACGCAATCGCTCGCTGAGCGCGCGTGATCTGGTGCGCGCGGCGCTGCGGCGTGCCCAGACCGTGGGTCGGTCGTTGAACGCCGTGACCCAGGTGCTGGACGAGAGCGCCATGATCGCGGCGGGGTCCGTTGACATTGCGGTCTCCCGCGGCGAAGACCCCGGCCCGCTCGCCGGTGTGCCGGTTGTTGTCAAGGACAACATCTGCACCGCCGAGGGTTACACCACCTGCGCCAGTCGATTCCTGGAGAAGTATCAATCGCCCTTTGATGCGACCTGCGTCAAGCGCCTGCGCGACGCGGGGGCGGTGATCATCGCCAAGTCCAATCTTGACGAGTTTGCCATGGGCGGCTCCGGCGAGAACTCCGCCTTCGGCGCGACGCGAAACCCATGGGACCAAGAGCGCGTCCCGGGCGGCAGCAGCAGCGGCAGCGCCGCGTGCGTCGCCGCCGGCGTCGCGCCGGTGGCCCTCGGCAGCGACACGGGCGGCAGCATCCGCCAACCGGCTGGGTTCTGCGGCATCACCGGGCTGAAGCCAACCTACGGGCGCGTCAGTCGATGGGGACTGGTGGCGTTCGCCAGCAGCCTTGATCAGGTCGGCACGTTGACGCGCTCGGCCGCCGACGCCGCGTGCGTGCTCTCAGTCATCAGCGGCGAAGACCCTCACGACTCCACCTGCGCCCGCGTGCCCACCGAAGACTTTGTCCACGCCATGCGCCGCACCGAGCACGACGGAATGCGCTCGATCCTGGGCGTCGCCCGACAGGGACGAAACGCCGGCAACCACCCCGCGGTCAACGAAGCCATTGATCGCGCCGTCGCGCTCTATCGCGATGCTGGCTACGAGATCGCCGAGGTCGATCTGCACGCCGGTGACGAGGCGATCGCGGCGTACTACATCATCGCCGCGGCTGAGGCCAGCAGCAACCTCGCCCGCTTCGATGGCGTGCGCTACGGACGGCGCGCCGCGCTCTTGCCGGGCGAGGGGCTCGCGGAGCTCTATACCCGCTCACGCACCGAAGGCTTCGGCCCCGAGGTCCAGCGCCGCATCATGCTGGGGACCTACGTGCTCAGCAGCGGGTACTACGACGCCTACTACAACACCGCCCTCAAGGCCAGGCGCGTCATCAAACGCGCCTTTGATCGAATCTTCGCCCATGGCTGCCGCGCCGTGCTCCTCCCCAGTTCACCCGGCCCCGCCTTCAAGCTCGGCGAGAAATCCAACGACCCGCTGTCGATGTACCTCGAAGATATTTACACCGTCGGCGTCAACCTTGCCGGCCTGCCTGCGATCACCCTTCCGGGCGGGATGGCCAATATCAACGGGCACGACCTGCCCGTCGGCGTGCAACTCGTCGGCCCGGCGTTGGGCGAGACGTCGCTTCTCCGACTGGCACAGATCTTCGAATCGCGATCGGATTGGCACTTGCGCCGCCCGCCGATGTGACGCGGCTCCCCGCTTCGTGGGATCCGTCTACGATTCACCGATCGGCGGCTGGCGAGTGAGCTTGCGCGGCCGCGGGCGGTGGGCCTCGGCGTGACGCTCCAGAACGGACTGATGGAACCTCGTGAGCGACACCCAAGCCCAGCGCGATACGACAACACCGACCACCTCCAGGCTGTTCCGCCAACTCGGGCCCGCCGGGGTTCTCGCCGTTGCCGCGTGCATCTTCCCGATTCTCGGGTCGTTGATGCTCTTCTGGCAGATGAATGACGTCGGCGACTGGTTTCGGTCGCACGGCCCCGAAGGCTGGGCGCTGTACGCGCTGGCGTTCGCGCTCGCCGCCGGCTTTGCGATGTTGCCGAGTTACGCCGCGAGCGTGCTGGGGGGCTGGGCCTTCGGCTTCGCCTGGGGATTTCCCGGCGCGCTCCTGGGCTTCACCGGCGGCGCTCTGATTGGCTACGGCGTCTCAACATTGGTGACGCGTGGACGCGTCGAGGAACTCATCGAATCCAAGCCGCGATGGAAGGCGGTGCGTGACGCGCTGGTTGGCAGCGGCTTCTGGCGCACGCTGGCGATCATCGCGCTCGTGCGTTTGCCGCCGAACTCCGCCTTTGCGCTTGGCAACCTCGCGATGGCGTCAGTTCGCGTCCGCCTGTTGCCATTCGTCCTCGGCACCATCCTCGGAATGGCCCCGCGCACGGCTGTGGTCGTCTGGGCGGCGTCATTGATCCGCAAGAACGCCCAGGAGAAGGGCGCTGAAGTCAAAGCCACCGCCGCCGCCGACGCCGTGGAAGCCATCTTCACGCAGTGGTGGGCGGTCGCGATCGCCATCGGGCTACTGCTGCTGGCGCTGTACGTCGTTACCGAGATCGCCAAGCGGGCCTTGGCACGCGTCACGCTGCCCTCCAGCGCGTCCGGTAATGGCCCCGCCACACCGAGCGGGGGCTGATTGTCAAGGCTGTGCACGGCAGATCATTCGCTGGCGTACCCGAATTAGGGGCTGGCGAGCGAACTCCGCGTACGCTTGCCCGACCTTCTGAACGGCTCCGTCGGGGTCCACAGGGCGTCGCGCGCGAGGGGTGTTGGCGGAGTTGCTCGAAATGCGGATCGTCCACATCATCGCCACGCTTGACCCCGAGGGGGGCGGTCCGCTCGCGGCGGTGCTCAGCCTCGCCGCGGCTCAGGCGGCGCTGGGCGACGAAGTTTCCGTCTTCGGCTACCTCGGGCGCGGGCACGCCAAGCTCGATGACAGCGTGATCGCCATGGCGCGAGGCGTCCCAGTCGTCGCGCTGCCAGGCCACCCGCCCGCCTCCGGCATGGCCACCAATGAGGACGCCCGACGCCTCCTCGCGCAGCTTGACGAGATCTCCGCCTCGCCGTCGTTCGGCTATCTCCACCTTCACGGCATCTGGCACGGCATCATCCCCTTCGCCGCCAAGTCCGCCCGCACGCGCGCCATCTCCTACGTCCTTGCGCCCCACGGCATGCTCTCGCCCTGGGCCCTGTCGATCAAGCCCTACAAAAAGAAGCTCGCCCTCGCGCTCGGTCGGCGCAAGATGATCAGCCACGCCGCGTGGATTCACGCGCTTAGCCAGGCCGAAGTGCAGGGCATCCGCGACGGCGGCTTCAACGCCACCACGCACCTGGTGCCCAACGCTGTGTTCGTCGACGAGATTGACCGGCTCAGCGTGTCCGGGCGCGGGCGGGCCGCGATCCCGGCGCTCGGCACCGATCCCTACATCCTGCTCTTGGCGCGCCTGCATCCGGGCAAGGGAGCCGACCTTTTGATTGACGCGTTCGCATCGATCGCGCCGCGCCACCCGACGCTGAAGCTCGTCCTGGCAGGGCCAGATGCCGGCGCGATGGTGGACCTGAAAGCGCAAGCCGCGCGTTTGTCGCTGACCGATCGCGTGCTCTTCCCCGGCGCGATCTACGGCGACGCAAAGTACGGCGTGCTGAAAGATGCAACGTGCTTCTGCCTGCCCAGCGAGCACGAGGGCTTCAGCATGTCGATCGGCGAGGCCCTGGCGGTGGGCACGCCGGTGGTGATCAGCGAGGGGTGCAACTTTCCCGAGGTCGGGCGCGAGCGCGCGGGGCTCATCGTCAAGCGCAGCGTCAAGGCGATCAGCGAAGCGCTCGAAACGGTGTTGAGCGATCGACCCGCGGCCCTGGCCAGCGCGGCGCGCGGGCGTCAACTGATGAAGTCGCGATACAACTGGCCCGCCATCGCCAAGCGCGTGCGCGATTTCAACGCGCTCACGCTGGGCGTCTTCGCGACCGCCCAGCCCGGCAGCACCCGTGTTGACTCGCGCCCCGTCGTCGCCATCATCTCCAACTCCCAGACGCCCTATCGCGTCGCGATCCATCGACGCTTCGTCAACGAGATCCCGCAGGTTCGGTTCGTCTCGGTCTACACCCACGACAAGGCCGACCAACCCTGGGACAACGCCCTTGCGGAAGAAACCAACCCCGTCTCCTTTGGCGACGGCCAAGCGGTCGATCACGGCGCCACCGCCGCCTCCGTACTGGGCGACTTCACGCGATCCTCCCGCATCATCGCGTGGATGCAGCGCAACGAGGTTGTCGCCGCGGTCATCGCCGGGTACAACGACATCGGACGCATCCGCCTCTTCCACTGGTGCAAGCAGCACGGCATCCCCACCTTCCTCATCGCCGACTCCAACATCTACGGCGATCTCGCCCGCGGCTTCAAGCGAGTCCTCAAGCAGGTCGTCGTCAAAAAAATCATCAACCTCAGCACCGCCATCATGCCCTTCGGCAGCGCCGGCACCCGCTTCTACTACAGCTACGGCGCCCAGCCCTCCAAGGTCATCCTCTGCCCGTTTGAGCCCGACTACGACCTGATCGAGTCTATTACCCCACAGGAGATCGCCGCCGCAGATGCCAAGCACAAGCTCGCGCCGGGGCAAAAGCGCATGGTCTTCTGTGGGCGATTCCAGAACGTCAAGCGCCCGGACCTGGCGATCAACGCGTTTATCAAAGTCGCGGAAGACCTGCCGCACGCCGACCTGCTCATGATCGGCGATGGCCCGCGCCGCGAACAGTGCCAGAAAATGGTGCCAGCCCATCTGGTTGATCGCGTGAAGTTCCTGGGGTTTATCGGCAACCAGCGCGAGCTTTCGGCGATCTATCGCGGCGCCGATGCGCTGGTGATGTGCAGCTCGTACGAGCCCTGGGCGCTGGTGGTGAACGAAGCGGTGTGTGCGGGGATGGCGATGATCAGCAGCAACGTCGTCGGCGCCGCGTGCGAGCTGGTGTGGGACGGGCAAAACGGGCGCGTGTTCCCATCGGGTAATGTCGATGCCCTGGCGCAAGCTATGCGCGAAGTCTTCCAGCCTGACAATCTTCCCCGAATGAAGGCCGCATCGCATCGAGTCCTGGCCTCGTGGCGTGCCCGGGCCGACCCGGTCGTCGGCATGCGCACCGCGCTCGCCCGGGCGGGCGTCCTCATTCCCGATCAGGCGTTTGACTCGTTGCGGGTGTCGGCCGCCGCCACGGACCGCCAGCAATTAACGGGCGTGCCGCACTCCGTCGGCCCGGCGTGAGTTCTATGCTTGGATTGTGTTTGGGCAAGAAAGCTTGGGCATGTTCGCCGGGCCGAAACCGGGGGCGGATCCAGTCTTTTGCGCACAATCTGTTTTCATCGTCACACCGCCTGGGCGGGCGCGGGCCGATGAACATATCGGATGACGACCCGCTGGAGGGCCTCACCCCGACGACCGCATGCGCCCGCCAGACTCCGTAACGACGAAAGACGCCCCCGATCATGATTCCGCTGTTTGCCACCGCCGTAGCCTGGTCACTCACCTTCTTCCTTGTGGGGCTGCTGGCGTACAAGATCCTGCGCCGGCAGTGGGACCTCATGAGCTTCAACACGCTCCTGCTGGTCGGCTTCATCCAGTTCTTTAGCCTCCCGGTCTTGCTCTTCTCGATGTCGGACGTGACCCAGCTCATCACATACTTCATCGCGTCCGACGCCGACTGGAACATGCTGGCGCTGATGATGCTGCTCTACGTCGCGGTCGCCCTCGCGGCGTATCGCTTCGGTCGGCGTTTCGAGTTCGGACGGAAGTACCTTCCCCAAGTTAACCTTCCCGTTTCCTACGGCGGCATCATTATCGTCCTGGGCGTCACGCTCGTCGGCATCGCCATCACCATTCCCGCCGGCTTCACGTCCTATCTCTTCTTTGCAGCGCTCATGTTCCGCCCCGCGTTCATCGCCTTCGCGGCCGGCCTCGCCACCGTGCTCGTCATCAAACAGCCGCGAAACCTCGGCTTCTGGGCAGTGTTCCTCTTCATCCTCGTTGCGGGTCTGCTGATCTCGATGTCCTTCAACTACGGGCGCCGCGACCCATTGGGTATCTTCTTGGCCATCGTGTGGGTCGGTTACTGGATGTGGCTGCGCTACAAGCCCATGTCACGCCAGATCGGCATCGGCGCCATCGGCACCAGCATCATTCTCGTGTTTCTGGTGGGCTACAGCGCCATCCGTGGCGACTCAGCCGCGGCAGATTCCGACGTCAACACCCGCATCAAGCAGATCTCCCAGCTGTTCACCGGCCAGAAGCAGGCCTTTGACGTGTCCAACTTCCTCATGATATTCTACCAAGACTCGGCGTTGAACTCCGCGTACGCAATCTCCGCATACCCACAGAGCTACCCGCTCATGCCGTTCCACGGCGCTTTCTACTTCATCGTCAACCCCATCCCGCGCATTCTTTGGGAAGATAAGCCCGTCGGTATCGGAAACATCTTCCAGATTCAACTGAAAACTGGCGGCAACCTCGGCGTTGGTATCATCGCCCACGGCTGGGTCGAGGGGCTTGCGCTCGGTGTCGCTGCGTACGCCGCGTTCTTCGGGCTCATGTCCGGAATGCTCGACGGCCACTTGCGACGCCATTCGAACAACCCCTACCTCATCGCCGCGGCGGGGACCGGGCTTGGCCATGTGCTGGCGATGCCGCGCGGCGAGACCTCGCTGATGACCGTTCTCTGGGCTTATGGGTTCATGGGCGTGATCGTTGTTCTGTTCTTCTCAAAGCTCGTCTTCGGCGAAATCATGAAAGCGCTCGGTCCGTTCGGCTTCGGCTCTGACGACCCCGCCAACGCCGAGGGCGTCGCCGCGATTGACGCCATGGCGACTGACGGCTCCGCGCCGCGCCGCGACCAGGATCAGTTCGAAGAGCAGTCCGACTACGGCGACGAGGAGTTCCTGGCCAATCGCGATCAGCACGATCACCCCACCGACAAAACGCCGGCCTGAGTCCCCGCCTTCCGCCTTCGGCCCCTCCCCGCGCCTCGCATCCTTAACCCGCGGTATGCACCGAGCAGGTCACGTCGCGATGCCCTTCTTCGCTTTCAGATCAAAGGCCCCGACCGTCCCGCCAACCTCAGGTGTGGCGAGCCCGCGTCCGCTCGCTGCGTGGGCGATGTGGTTCATCCGCGTCGCCGGCTGGTGCGTGCTGTTCGGAGTCGGGCTCGGCTTGCTGGTGTTCTGGTACGGCCAAATCATCTCCGATCGCATCCACGTCTTGCAGTTCATCGGTTGGCTGCCGAGCTGGATGGTGCTCTGTGTGTTGGGCGCGCTGCTGCCGCTGACGCTGCTCACGCGCGTCAACCCGAAGCTCGCGCCGCGCCGCCGGCGCGCACGGGCTCTGACCCAGACCCTTGGCGTCGCTTTCCTATCGACCTGTCTGTTCGTCGTCGTGTTCGAGATGCACTGGCACCGCGCGCTAGGGTCCGGCGTGACCGCTCGTCCAGGCTCGATCCGCCTCGTTCACTGGAACCAGGAAGCGCTGAGCATCACCAAAACCATCGTCCCGATGCGCGACGAGATCGGCTACGCGCCGGATGTCTTGCTGGTCAACTCGAATCAGCCCGGGCAGATATTCGAGCAATCGCTGAAGACGCTCGCTCGCCCCTACGCCTTGCAGCGCCACGCGGGGTTCGTGATCGCCTCCGCCTTCCCAATCCTTCAGTCGCGCGCGTTCCATATCTCACTGGTTGGCACCAGCCGCGAGGGCACGCGCCAGCATCAGGCCCGCAGGTGGATGGAAGACCGCTGGAACGAGTGGGCCCAAGCGCTCGGGCTCGCGCGCCGCGAGTTCCCGCGCGCCGTCGCCGGCGCGATCGTGCTGATCGAGCTCGACACCCGCCAGAAGCTCGGGCGCACCACCACCCTCTGGTGGGTCGATCTCCCCTCAGACCCGTTCGCCCCGCGCTGGGCCAACGCCAAGATCGTTCGCGCCCGCATCGACGAACTCAGCGCGGCCATCGACTCGGACTCGGGCAGATCGCTCCTCCCGCCGGCGGACATCGTCATCGGTGACTTCAACACGCCGCGCGGCTCCGCTTCACTGGACCTCATCACCGGCTCTCTGCCGCACGCCTTTGACCTCGCCGGCTGGGGTGACGCGCGCAGCTTCCCGCGAACCTACCCGGTCATCCACGTGGATCACACCTTCGTGAGCCCGGGCCTGAGCGTGGAAGCCTACGAACTCATCCGCCCCAGCCAGGGCGATCACTGGTTGCAATCCGTCACGCTGCACGCGAGATGATCCGCCCCCGTCCTCCCCGGTCCCCGGTCGCCGGTTGCCGATTCCCGATTGCCGACCCACGGCGTGCCACGCCCCTCGCCACAAACAATCCGTATTACACCCAGAGCAGCCTGCGGGCCGGTCCGGCCAGACGCCCCGGCAGCGCGCTCACCGCGTCGCGCACCGCGCCGCCAGCCAACAGCCGCAGCCCTGTCGCCGCCAGAACGCCGAACGTCAGGCCTATCAGCACTGCTCGCAGGGCCTCAAACATCATGCGCGGCTCGTCCTTGATCGTCACAGTCGCCGTGATCAGCCGCTGTGACAGCGGGGTGTACGCAAGTCGGTCCAGCAGCAGCACCACGGCGCCCGCGACGGCGCAGATCAGCATTGGGCGGAGCACCGCGTCCAATGTGCGGCGGCGCGACATCCCCGCGGACTTGAGCGTCTGGGTCATCAGGTGCAACGTCACCAAGGAGACGAGAACTGAGATCGACGCCGCGATCACGATCACCGAGTCGGCGATGATCGCGCCGATGATCGCGCCGCCCGCGGCCCCAAGCGCGATCTGAGCCCAAATGCCGAAGGAAGATGCGAACCACCCGCGCGACTGGGCCAGCGGGATCGTGACGGTGGCGACTGCGTTGCGGAGCACGAACGCCGGGACCAGGATCATGATCGCGATCGCCACCTCGTCCCACTTGTCTCCCCAGACCAGGCGCGAGATCGCCGGGAAGACCAGCGCTACCGCGAACGTCATCGGCACCGCCAGGAGCATGTTGAGGATCAGCACGCGCAGGGCGGCGCTGGCCTGGCGCTCCGGCTCGTCGCGCATTCGTGACAGGATCGGGAGCATGACGGGGACCAGGCTCTGGGCCAGCACGCCCTCCAGCGCCAGGAGGATCGAGATGGCAAAGAAGAGCGAGCCGGTGATCTCCAGCGCTCTGTCTGCGCTGAGGAACGGCGAGGCGCACACCGCAAAGCCGTGATTGGCGATCCCCGCGGCGAGAGACGCGAAGACGATCCACTTGGAGCTGTGCAGGATCTTCAGCCACAGCTCGCGGCTGGCCGGGCGTTTCCACGACCTCTCCGTCGTGACGATGAAGAGGAAGATGTTGTCGGCGATTGGCAGCAGGATGACGGGCAGGATATAGCCCACCGGCCCCCAGCCAGCCAGCGCGAAGCCGATCTGGCCGCCGTAGCGGATCACGCTGGCCATGATCGATTGCAGCGAGAGCATGTGGAAACGCAGGTCGATCTTCAGTTTCGCCATGCGGGTGGTAGAAGGTGAGTTCAGTGGCACAGCCACAGCGAGAATCCACATCAGCGTCGTGAGGTCTGAAATGTGCTCGATCTTGCCTTGGGTGTAGAGCACCCTGGCAGCCACCTCGCCGGTGACGCCGATGAGCAGAGCCAGCACAAGGTTGATCCAGAACGTGAGCCAGAAGCACGGGCCGGCGTTTCTGTCGAAGTCCCGCGGGTTGGCAACGAGAAAGTCGGAAACGCCGCCGTCGCGGAAAGTCTGGATGAACATCGCGAGCGAGAGCGCGATCGAGACGAGTCCAAGATCCTCTTTAGTGAGCATCCCACCCATGACGATGACGGCACCGAACTGAAGCAACTTCCCCACGCCGATGTTGACGAGCATGAGCGCGAACCCGCGCATGGCCGAACGCCCGAGCCCCGGGGTATTGGGCGCCGCGCCGCCGGGCACCGCGGCGATCGTCGGCGGCACGACAAAGGGTTCAATTGGCGTCTGGAGCGGATCGACCGCTCCCTCGGGATTGAGCGAGACCGTCATCGGCCGGGCCGACACGCCGTTCGTCGAGCTGGGCGCGCCGTCGGAGGGGGGCCCTGAGGATTGTGCGGAATCGGCGGGGGGGTTCACGGTCCGGGCTCTAAGCCGTCGCGGCTCGACGCAGTTCGATCCGACGTGCCGGTCTGGCGAACGAAATCGGTGAAGATCGAGCGCTCTTCATCGGTGATCGGCGTCAGCGCTCTGACAACATTCTGACGAATGCGATCGGGGCTTGAAGAGGCAAACAGCACCGGGCCGGCGCGGTTGGCCGCCAGCGCGTCGCGCAACATGAGTCCGGCGATCTCCGATGCGTCGGTCAGATCGACGCCCAGCCTGCTCGCCGCCGCACGCGTCCGCGTCAAGTCCGCCTTAGCCCGCCCCGCGATCGCCTTGGCGTCTTTGACGACGCTGAAGTTGATGACGCCCCGCGATTCAACGTTCTCCAGCCGGGTAATGTTCGGCTCCAGCGTGTTGCTATCAAACTGCATCACGCCGTACGCGCTGTTCCACCGGGCGGCGTCGCCTTGAAGCTTGGCATACGCAGTCGCAGTGCCAAAGGCGCGGACTCTCCCGCGTCGCACTTCGCCATGAAGAAAGGCGACCAGGTCGTCGCGGTTGGCATCTGACAGCTCGCACTCGTGCAACAGCAGCAAGTCGACGTATTCGGTGTTCAGCTCGCGAAGAGAAGTCTCGAAACTCTTGAGCGCGTCGGCGGGGTCAAACATGCCGCGCTGCACGCTCGATGCCGTCGCACGCCGAGCGAGTTTTCGGACGATCGAGCTCTTCTGTGCCATCCAGCGAGCGATGCTGATGAGCTTGCGCACGCCGCCTCCCCCGCCTCCACCTCCACCCGCCCTGATTCCGGGCAGCGAGGGCGGATTCAAGCCAAACTTCGTCGCGATCGTCAGTTGATCGCGTTTGCCCTGAATGAACTTCCCGAGAATTCCCTCCGCCTGCCCGAAACCGTACAGCCGCGCGACGTCAAAGTGTG
>JBBQMD010000009.1:0-66745 GCA_038328575.1 Phycisphaerales bacterium
GTGTGCCTGTTTGTTGGAGTCAACTCACCTACCCTCCGCCCATGATCGACCTCAAGCAACTTCGTGAGCATCCGCAGCGTTTCAAGGATGGGGCCGCCAAGAAGAATATGGAGGTCCAGATCGACCGGCTTTTGCGGCTGGACGAGGAGCGCCGGGCGGCGCTCACGCAGCTTGAGTCCAAGCGGGCCGAGCGCGGCAAGATTGACAAGGAACTTGGCCCGCAGATGGGCAAGCTGCGGGCGGAGTTGAAGAAGGCGGAGGCGGCGGGGCCGGGGGAAGAGCTGGCGGCGCAGGTGATTCAGCAGCAGCTTGATCTGCTTCGCGCGAAGCCCGCGGCGCTGAAGGAAGAGATCGCGCAGCTTGAGGGGGTGGTGACGCGGCTTGAGCCGGAGGTGACGTCGATCCTGCTGACGATCCCGCTGCCGCCGGACGCTGATGTCCCGGTGGGCGCTGGCAGCGAGGACAACGTCGAGGTGTCGCGATGGTCGCCGCCTGGCGCGCCCGGCGCGGGGGCCGGGTTGACGGCGGGCTTTGACCTTTCCAAGCCGTTCGCGGCGCAGCGCGGCTTCAAGCCCAAAGGCCACATCCAGCTTTGCAAAGACCTCAACTTGGTCGACTTTCCGCGCGGGGTCAAGATGGCGGGCACGCGCTCGTATGTGTTGACCGGCATGGGCTTTTTGCTGCACCAAGCGGTCACTCGCTACGCGTTTGATTTCATGGTCCATCAGCATGGCTTCACGCCGATGAGCGTGCCCGTGCTGGTGCGCGAGGAGGCGATGATCGGCACGGGCTTCTTCCCGGCGGGGCGTGAGCAGGCGTATCACATCGCGGAGTCGCAGCGTCAGAACGCCGACGCGACGAGTCATGCGGAGGCGTCAACGTCCAACGATCTGTACCTGACCGGCACGGGCGAGGTGGGGCTGATGGCGCTGCACATGGATGAGATTATCGATGAGGCGAAGCTGCCCTTGAAGTACGTGACGGTGTCGCCCTGCTTCCGGCGCGAGGCGGGCGCGGCGGGCAAGGACACTGCGGGGCTGTATCGCGTACACATCTTTGACAAGGTGGAGCAGGTGGTGATCTGCAAGGCGGACGAGCAGGAGAGCCGCGCGTGGCACAAGAAGATGATTGGGTTTGTCGAGGGGTTGCTCCAGAATCTGAAGCTTCCGTATCGGTTGCTGCAGTGCTGCACGGGTGATCTTGGCGTCAAGAACGCGGACATGATCGACATCGAGTGCTGGATGCCCGGGCGGGGCGAGGTGAGTGCCGATGGCGGCACCGCCGGGGACTTTGGCGAGACGCACAGCGCAAGCCGCTTGTATGACTACCAGTGCCGTCGGCTGAACCTGCGGTACAAGGCGGCGGACTCGAAGGGCACGACGTTCTGCCACTCGCTGAACAACACAGTCGCGGCGTCGCCCCGCCTGATGATCCCGATCCTTGAGATGTATCAGCAGGCCGACGGGAGTGTGGTGATCCCTGAGGTGCTGCGGCCGTACATGGGCGGGCGCGAACGGATCGGCTGAGCGGGCAGTGACGGTTGCGCGGGGTGTGAGGTCTGGGCGAGCGTGGCGGCCGCGCGGATCGGGGGAATTGCGGGGGCCTGTTGCGGGTTTGGGTTGAGGCGTTTCGGTGGCTCGTCGATGAAATTTCAATGGCACGCGTAGCACGGGCGTTTACGCTGGTGGAGCTGATCGCGGTGATCGTGGTGCTTGCGATCCTGGCGGGCGTGGCGGTGCCGCGGTTCTTCAGTTACTCCACGCAGGCGCGAGCGGCGTCGATCGCGTCGTCGTTCAAGGTTATCGGGCGGGCGGTGATCGCGTACCAGCGTGACAACGGGCGGTGGCCGGAAGACGTGAATCCGTCGGTATGCCCGCCGGAGCTGCGCGCGTATATGGAGCCGGAGATCTGGCTGAATCCGACGACAGTGCAGATGGACCTGGACTTTGAGAACTGGGATGTAGCGGTGTGGGAGCAGCCGACGCCGGCGGTGGGGATCAGCCTGCGAAGCTGGACAACGCCGACACCGACGACGGATCACGCTCAGGTAATGCTGCTGGTAGATCAGCAGATCGACGATGGAAGTCTGACGACGGGGCGCGTGCAGCGCCGCACCTACGGGTACTACATGCTGATCGCGAACAAGTGGTGCGGGATGGTTGGCGATGGGGCGAGCGGCTTTGATTGGCCCGGGGCTTCCCTACCATCGTGTACCATGTTTGACAGTCTTTCTGAAGGCTTTTCTTCCGTCCTCCGCAAGTTGAGCGGCAAGGGCACCATCACCGAAGCGAACATCCGCGAAGCGATGGACGAGGTGCGCAGCGCGCTCTTGGACGCCGACGTGGCGCTCGAGGTCGTGAACACGTTCGCCGAGGGCGTGGTGACCGATGCCATTGGCAAGGACGTGCTCAAGAGCCTTCAGCCCGGGCAGGAGATGATCGGCATCGTGTACGACCGGCTCGTGCAGTTGCTGGGTGATCTGCCGCAGATCCCCGAGGGGCTGAGCCACGAAGAGATCGCCAAGATGATGATGGCCGACGGGCCGGGGATCCAGGTGCTGACGCCCGGGCCGACGATCGTGATGATGTGCGGCTTGCAGGGCAGCGGCAAGACGACGACGTGCGGCAAGCTGGCGGCGTGGCTCAAGAAGCGCGGGCGCAGCTCGATGCTCGTCGCGGCGGACCTGCAGCGTCCCGCGGCGGTGGATCAGCTCGGGATCGTGGCGCAGAGTGTCAACGCGGACATGCCCGGCGCGGCGCAGGTTCACTTCTACAGCGAGCCGGAAAAGAGCGCGGAGTATGGCAAGGCGGTGGGCGTCGCGGTGGGTGTGTGCGAGCGCGGGATCGCGAAGGCGAAGTCGCTGGGCGTGGACACGGTGATCCTGGATACCGCAGGGCGCTTGCACGTGAACGATGCGCTGATGGACGAGTTGAAGCAGGTGAACCTGCGGATCAAGCCGACGCAGATCTTTCTGGTGGTGGATGCGATGACGGGCCAGGACGCCGTGCGGTCGGCAGGGGCGTTTCACGAGAAGCTGGAGGTTGACGGGCTGATCTTCACGAAGTTTGACAGCGACACGCGCGGCGGGGCGGCGCTCTCGGTCAAGAGTGTGACGGGCGCGAAGATCCGCTTCATCGGCGTGGGCGAGAAGCTGGACGCGCTAGAAGAGTTTCACCCGGTGCGGATCGCGGGGCGGATTTTGGGCATGGGCGACGTGGTGTCGCTGGTGCAGAAAGCGCGTGAGCAGGTCTCTGACGAGGAGGCCAAGGCGCTTGAAGACAAGATGGCCAAGGGCGAGATGACGATGGACGACTTTCTGAACCAGCTCCGCTCGTTGCGGAAGATGGGGCCGATGAAGCAGTTGCTGGGGTTGCTGCCGGGCGTTGGCGCGGCGCTCAAGAACGCGCAGATCGATGATGACAAGCTTGATCGCGTCGAGGGGATCATTCACTCGATGACGCTTCAGGAGCGGCGTAAGCCCGAGTTGCTCAACAACTCGCGCCGGCGCCGAATCTCGCAGGGCGCCGGGACGCAGGACGCCGAGGTTGGCACGCTGGTCAAGCAGTTTACGACGATCAGCGCCATGAGCAAGCAACTGTCGGGGATGAGCACGGCGGAGAAGGTCAAAGCCATGAAGCAGATGAATGCGGGGGCTCAGGGCGGGCCGGGCGGCCCGCCGGGGATGATGCGCACGAAGGGCTCGAGCTTCACGCCCAGCGTGAAGGACCGGTTCAAGAAGCGGCGATGAGCGCGGGGGCGCGTGCGCGGCGGGCGAATCAACGGGGTGTAACTCCAGCGCAATGCAGGTCGGAACGAGTCGATGGGCATCGGCGAGGTCTAGTGCTTGCTCAGCGCAGCGGCAATGGTCTGCCATGCGGATCTCATGTGAACTTCGCGCGTGAGGGTGCCGCCGATGGCCAGACGCAGGACGAACCTCGACCCAGTTTCAGCTCCTGAGCAGGGAACGACGGTGTGGGTCAGGAACGCTGAGCCGGTGGCGTTCACTTGGATGAGGAGCTCGCGGGCGCGGGTGTCTACGTCGGCCAGTAATTCCCCCTGGCGCGGGCGCGGGGCGAAGCAGATCATCGAGAGCTCGCGCGGATGAGTGACCTCAAATCGCGCATCGCTCCGGACGAGCGATTCGAAGACCTCACCCATGCGGACGTGTGAGCGGATGTACTCGCGCAGGCCCGCGGCCCCGACGCTTCGTAAGACGAACCAGAGCTTGAGCGCGCGGAAACGCCTGCCCAGCGGCACCTGCCAATCGCGATAGTCGATCACGCGCCCCGCGTCGCTGGCGGCGTTGCGGAGATACTCAGGGGTAATGGAGAGTGCGCCGGTGAGCGCCTTGCGGTCGCGGGTGTAGAAGCAGTGGCAGTCAAAGTTTGTGAGCAGCCACTTGTGCGGGTTGAAGCCGAGCGAGTCGACCCGGGCGAGTGCGCCCGGATCGCGGGCGTGCAACATCCAGCGGAACTCCGGGCACACCGCGGCGCACCCGGCGAACGCGGCGTCTACGTGTAGCCACACGTCGTGCTCCTGGCAGACGCGCCCGATTGCGTCTACGTCATCGATGGCCATGGTGCCGGTGGTACCCACGGTCGCGACGACGGCGATCGGGACGCGACCGGCGAGAATGTCGGCGTTGATGAAGCGGGCGAGAGCCGCGGCGTCCATCGAGAGGTCTGGGAGTGTCGGCACGAGGCGGACGTGCGATCCGTCGGGCGCTGGCGCGATGATGGAAGGGTCTGCGGGCGTCGCGTCCGGGCCGGCGCAGAGGCCGGCGATCATCGCGGCCTTGATGACCGAGGAGTGCGCTTGGGTTGAGGTGTAGACGACGTGAGCGCGGGGCGAGGAGGTGGGATTGCGGGTGGTTGTCGCGGCGCGGGAGCGATGGCGGGCCGCGACGAGCGCGACGAGTGTGCCCTCGCTGGCGGTGCCCATGATGACCGAGCCGCCGGGCGAGGGTCGGGCGTCGCCTGGCTCGTGGAGCATGTCGCGCGGGAGATCGATGAGCTTTGCGAGCCAGTCCAGCACGCGCATCTCGAGCTCGGTACACGCGGGGCTGGTGGACCAGAGCATGCCTTGCACGCCGAGGCCAGCGGAGAGGAGCTCGCCCAGGATCGCGGCGGGGGACGCGTTCGCAGGGAAGAAGCCGAAGAACGATGGGTGCTGCCAGTGGGTGATGCCGGGCATGATGAGCGCCGGGACGTCGCGCATGATGGCGTCCCAGGGCTCGGGCGATTCAGGGCATGCTTCGGGCAGCGCGCGAAGCAGGTCGCCGGGGGCGGCGGTGGAGCAGACCGGCATCGCGAAGACGACTGGGTGGTGAGGTGATGGAGTGGTGGGGGGCGCGGTTGGTGAGGATGGGTCGCCGACGGCGGCGAGCGATTGCCAGTAGTCGGCGATGAAATCGACGAGTTGCTTGCCAGCGTCGCGGAACTGAGCGATGGAGATGCCGGGGGGCGTGAGGGGCTCGGTGGTGTGGGCGGGAGGGTGATCGGGCATCGGGAATCAAAGGCGCAAAAACAAAGCGGCCCCGGGTGAAGCCGGGGCCGCGGGGGTGATTGTGGTGGTGGAGGCCGGAGCGGGGTGGCGATTACTTCAAGAGCTTGCGAAGCCGCTCGCGTTGCCCTTCGAAGAAGTCGCGGTCGAGCGTGGCACCGGCCATGTTGCCAAAGTGGAACTCGAAGTTGGGGTTCAGGCCGACCATGCGCTCCATCTCGCTCAGGAGTTTCTGGGCGCGTCCGACTTCGGGGGCGCGGCGCTCCAGGGGCATCTGCTCTGCAATGTTGACGGCCAGGAGGTATTTGCGAACGGTTTCGCGGAAGGTCTCCTCGAAACGCGTGGCGTCCTCGGCGAAGCGATCAATGAACTTGGTCGCGTCGAGGGCGACGAACTCGTACTCGGACAGGCCCATGGCCTTGGCGAGCTCATCCTTGGTGTCGGCGATGCCCTTGGCGAACTTGGTCTTGACGGCCATCTCGGAGTTGAGGGTAAGAATTTCGTTGCCACGGTTGACGAGGATTTGGCCGGTGGTGTCCTGAAACCAGGTCACAGTGCCATTCTCTTCGATGTTGCAGCTCAGAGGTTCCTGAATCTGCATGGAGCGCATGATCTTCGGGTCGCGCCCGGCGAGCTTGCTGTAGCCCTCCATCTGCTGGAGGCGAACTTCCAGATTGATGCCCTTGGTGGCGTTGAGGTTGCCGGACCACTCGGTGCATCCGCCGATATTGCCGCTGGTCATCATGTAGAACTCTTCGATGGTCCACGGGCTCATTGCGGCGGCGGAGATCGCCGATTCAACCCACGCGACGGTGCGAAACTTCTTCTTGTACACCTGCTCGAACAGGTCCGCGAAGCGGCCCATTTCCAGGGTGTAGCCGCCGCCGGAGTTGATTCGGATGACGACGATGTCAACCTGCTGCTTCTCGAGGATCGGGATCACGTCGGTGAAGGCTTTGGCGGAGATATTGACGCCGACCATGTCGCCTTCGGCGCCCTGGTTGCGGGCGGGGGAGCCGAAGTTCAGGAAGGCGATGCGTGTTGGGCGGCCGGTGAGCTGCCGATCAGCGACGCCCTTCTTCTTGTTGTCGGCCTTCTTAGCGTCGAGCGAATCGGCCTTGGGAGCGTCCTTGAGAGCGTCGGCTTTGGGCGCTTCGGGCGTCTTGACGGGCGTGGCGTCCTCGATCGTGACGGTCTTTACATCGTCGGCGGAAAGGTACTCGAATACGTCCTTGCCGTCGACCTTACGCACGAGGATGATGACGCCACCTTCGTTGCGCTGGACCTTGCCGACCAAGACGCGGCCGTCTTTCATAACGACCTTGTCGGCCAACGCATTCGACGTCGCGACGAACGCGGCGCCGAGAAACGCCAGCGCGACGAGGGCACCACTAAGAGAGCGAGTGAAACGATTCATGGTGAGTCTCCGAAAAAAAGCGTAAGGTCCAGCGTTGGTGCGAATGGGGAACAGATTGAGCACGCCCGGCGTGCGGGGGGCGGGGGACAGGGTTGATCAGCGGTCCAGGCGCATTTCCTGGCGGATGCGGTCGATCATGACGTTGATCTCGGACACCCACTGCTTGGGCGCGCCGTCGATTTTCTCAGCGCTGATGGACTCTTTGTACTTCTCCAGCTCACGCTTGATGTTGTTCAGGATCGAGAGCCGACGCCCGCGAAGCGAGTTGCGCTCTGCGGCGGTGGCACCCGTCACCTGGATGTCGTTGTAGTCGCGCCAGGCTTTGGCGAAGGTGCGCTCCGCATTGCCGACTTCTTCGGTCCAGTCGCGGAAGATTTTGCGGGCACGGTCGGTAATCATCACGTAGTTGCGCTCGACGCCCATGTTGGAGACCAGGTCGTCCTCGGTCGCGGCGTTCTGCTTGTTCACGCCCAGCTTGTACGCGACGTTCGCATTGAGAGTGAGCACGTCGTTGCCCTCGAAGCGCACGAGCTGCTCGAACGTGTCGCGACGTTCCTTGTTCGGCCCGCCGCCGCCGTCGACGAGGACCTCATCACCGGATAGATCGTACTTAAAGATGGGTTTGCCGCCCTCCTGGCTGAACGACAGTTCCTGGTCGCTGCGGGCCATCGCGCGAGCGATGATCACGGGATAGCCACCATCGCGCACCATGCCCTCGAAGCGACCCAGACGCAGAGACCGCTGCTTCTCCTGCACGACCTCATCGCCTTGGCCGTCGAAGAGAAGGTTGAGATAACCGATGCCGCCGACGCGAGCATCAGGAACAAAGTACAGCTCAGGGATCGAGAGCGTCAGCATCGCGGAAGGGCCCATGGCCTTACGAACCCAGCCCGCGATTCGCGGCTTGCCGCCGTCACGCGTCTTCCAGGTCGCGTCGTCGCGGATGCCTTCGTGGAACATCGTCGCCAGCTCGCGCGCGGTCTCGGGGCCTTGGCCCCAGCTGCGCTGACCGATGATCGTGGCCCACTCGTTGTAGGTCTGGCCGTCGATCGTGAATGACGTATCGATCGAGAACAGGATGATGTCAGCCTGTTCCTTCTTTGCGTCGGCCAGGGCGCGGCGCATCGGAGTCTGAGAGATGTCGCGCCCAAACTCGCCGCGCAGCGGGATGAGGTAAATGCGCTTGACGCCGGGGTCCGCCTTCTTGGCCTCAAACTCGGCCTTGGCTTTGGTGCGTTCGTTCTCAGTCTTGGCGGGGGCCTTGTCGTCGGGTTGCATCGCACCAGTGTTGGCGATGCCCGCATGCAGGCCGATCGCCAGGCCGGCGACGACGGTCAGGTACTTCAGCCAGTTCAAACGCGAGGTGGTCATGGGTGGAACTCCGAAAAGGCACTAAGAGATCAGACTGACGAAGCGTACGCGAAGTTCGTCCTTCGCGGTTCGCTCAACGAGTCACGATTGAGTTCGCAGCAGCGAGGAAGACCGATGCCGCGCGCCATCGTTGACAGACGAGCCGAACCCGGAGAGTTAGACGCTGAGAGTCCGGGTAAGTTCCATCGCGTCAGGTTTGGTGCGGACGCGCCCTTCGAGCTGGGCGTCGTAGACCCGGTCCAGCATGAGCTTGAAGCGCGGGCCGGGCTTGAGCCCCGCGGCGACGAGGTCATCCCCGGTGACGAATGGGAGCGGAGCGAGCCCGATCGAATCAGCGGCAAGTGTGGCGATCGAGCGGGCAACTGCTTCGAAAGAGCTTCGATCATGCGATCTTAACAGTTCCAAAGCGAAGCTGGCGCCAGTTCGCGCGACAAACCGTTTACGGCCGACGACGCAGGTGCCCGCCCAAGTTGTCACGAGGGCATGGTGCGCCAGCAGGATGTCGCGGAACAAATCGGATTCGTCGTTCGCAAGCACCAGTGCGGATCGCCATTGGCGCGTCAACGTGGCGACGTGGGCGGCGTCGATCGAGGAGAATCCCGGCGCGCTTGGGACGGACGGCGCGAGCGATTCGGGATCGGTTCGGAGGACGCTCTGGCGGTCGATGGCCCACGCCGCGAGGGCGAAGGGGAACGGGACGGGGCCGTTGAGGCGCGGGTGATCGGCTTCGACTTCAGCGTTCCAGTTTCCGGCGAGGAACGACTCGCGCGTCCACGTCAGCGGGCGCAGGTGCGCTAAGAGGTGGACCGGGCGGGAACTGGTGGGCTCGGCGAGGGCTGGTTCGTCAAGCGCCAGATCTTGCAGCATCCGAGCGGCGCTAGCACGCGACGGGGCAGAGAGCATCCGGCGCACCTCATCGCCGACGCGTTCGCGGCTCACGCCCCGCAGATCCGCGGCGAAACGCCGGATCGCGTCTGAAGTTGCGTTGTCGATTGAGAAGCTCAGGCGAGCCGCGAAGCGCACGGCGCGCAGGGCGCGCAGATGGTCCTCGCGCAGCCGATCGTCGGCGTTGCCAACTGCGCGGATCACGCCCGCACGCAGGTCGTCGAGGCCGCCAACGTAGTCGATGACGCGCCCGCGCACGGCGATATTCGGCGCTGTGTCTGGGGCTGTTGCAGGCGGGGCGATCGGATCGTTCGCGACGCCCAGCGCAGGCGGCGCGGCCTCGGTGGGGTCAAGGAAGATCGCGTTGATGGTGAAGTCGCGTCGCTGGGCATCGGCAACGTCGTTTGCGAAGGTGACGGATTCGGGGCGGCGGGCGTCGGCGTAGACGCCGTCGGTGCGGAAGGTGGCGACCTCGATGACGTCGGCCTCGTGTTTGACGAGCATGACGCCGAAGTGCTCGCCGACGGAGTGGGCGCTGGGAAAGAGGGCGCGGATCTGCGGCGGCGTGGCGCTGGTGGCGATGTCAAAGTCGGTGGGGGTAAGGCCCAGGAGTTCGTCGCGAACGCAGCCGCCGGCGAGCCAGGCGACGTGCCCCTGCTCGCGCAAGCGCGCGATGATCGCGATGGCGCTGCGGCGTGCGGAGGCGGGATCGGTCGAACGGCCCATGGGCAAGCGTGTGGCCGGGGCGGGCAAAGGTCAAGGAGATGGTGAGTTCTTTGGCGGAAACGCCCGAGCGTGGTAGGCTGGGGCGATGAGGTCAGCACACCATCCGCTCGGCGTTCTTCGCGGCCGTATCGTTTCGGCGCTCGCCATGGCGATGGTGGGCGGCGCGGCTGGTTCGGCGTCAGCGCAAAGTGCAGAGCCAGCGCCGCGCCCGCCAGCACCAGTGCGCGAGCCGGAAGCGCCATTGGCCAAGACGCCCCGCCCGAGCAAACCAACGGTGCCCGTCGAGGTCACGTCGAAGATGCTGAACGAGGCGGTGAGCAACGGTGCAGCGATGCTGCTGAAGATGCAGGAGACGTTTGATGTGCCGGGCTCGCCGAAGGCGGAGTGGCCTTATCAGGGCGTGTATCGCGTGGGCGGGCGGATCCCGATCGGCTATCGCGTCGGGGGCACGGCGTTGTGCGGCATTGCGCTGACGCGCTGCCCGGGGCTGGAGGGGGACGCGGCGCGGCGCGAGTCGATTGAGAGGGCGTGCGAGTTTGTCTGCCGTCAGACGGCGCACCCGTTGATGAGCGTTGACGACTACGACGCGGGGTACGACGTGCGCGGGTGGGGCTACACGTTTGGGCTGGACTTTCTGCTGACGCTGGAGCGTGCGAAGCTCGTGCCGATGAAGCAGGAGGAGGCGGTGCAGAAGGCGATCGCGTTTTACATTGACGCGCTAGAGCGCACGACGATCCCCGTGGCCGGCGGGTGGAACTACGCGCGCCCGCCCGGCAAAGCCGAGGCGGCGGCGCCATCGAGCTTCATGACGGCGTGCACGCTCATGGTGCTGTATGAGGCGCGCGAGGCGGGTCATCTGGTGAAGGACGAAGTCGTGGATCGGGCGATCAAGTTTCTGCTCACGGCCCGAGATCGCGGTCCAAAGGCGGGTACGGAGGGTCGCGCGACGAGCGTGCTGTACGCCGGGGCGTCGCGCGCGGGGCGCGATCAGAGCGCCGAGCTGCCGGGGGCGACGGGGCGGATGTGCGTGACGGAGGCGGCATTGTTCCTGGCGGGCAAGTCGGGCGAGGCGGAGCTGCGAGGCGCGGTGGACGCGTTCATCGAGCATTGGGACGCGCTGGACGTTCGACGCATGCAGACCGGCACGCACATCGCGCCGTACGGCGTGGCGCCTTATTACTTCATGTTTGCGCATCGGTACGCAGCGATGTGTGTCGAGATGTTGCCGGAGCCAGCTCGCGCGGAGCGCCGGGCGAAGATCAACGCGTTAATGTTCGGCGTTCGCAGCAGCGACGGCACGTGGAACGATCGCGTCTTCCCGCGCTCGGCAAACTACGGCACCGCCATGGCGGTGTTGGCCATGACGCAGCCGGAGGCGAAGCTGCCGGCGAGGTGGAAAGGAAAGAAAGAAGAGGGTGAGAAGAAGTGAGCCGCGTGGTGGGAATAGATGGGTGCCCGGTGGGGTGGGTGTGCTGCGCGATGGAAGCGGGCTCGCCGGACACCCTGACCGCCCGAGTGTTCACGGCGTTCGCGGACGTGCTCGACGCGTTTCCCGACGCCAGCGTGCTGGTGATCGACGTGCCGATCGGGCTGCTTGATACGCCGGAGCCGGGCGGTCGCGAGGTTGATCGCGTCGTTCGCGCAGCGCTCGGGCCGGGGCGCGGGAGCAGTGTGTTTCCGGCCCCGGCGCGAGTCGTGTTCAACGCCACGAGCTACGCGCACGCACGCGCGCTCTCGACGGCATCGTCTGCACACGGTATCTCGCTCAGCGCGCAGGCGTTCAACATCGTTGCGAAGATCAAGGAAGTTGACGACCTGATGACGCCCAAGGCGCAGCAACGGGTCGTCGAGATTCACCCGGAGCTTTGCTTCGCACAGATGCAAGGCGGGCGTAGCCTTGAGCCCTCAAAGAAGACAGACGACGGGCGTGAACTCCGAGCGCAGTTGCTCGCAAGCCAAGGCTTCAGCGGCGTGGCGAACGTGCTTCGATCCGTGCCGCGACGACTTGCCGCGATCGACGACGTGCTCGACGCGATGGCGGCGTGCTGGACCGCCGGACGCGTCGCGGCGGGGATCGCACAACGGCTTCCCGATGGCGAGCCGCCGACCGACTCGCGCGGGCTGCGCATGGAGATGTGGTGCTGATGCGGTGCGCCGATGCGGGCATTATGCGTTGCCGCTGCGCTTTGTCTTGAGCCAGCCGTGGAGCTTTGGGGCTTCCCAGGTGTTGATGCAGCGTTCGCGGGGGAGCCAGCCGCGGCGGGCGGTGAGGACGCCGAACCTCAGGTTGTCAAAGTCGTCGGGGTGATGCACGTCGCAGTTGATGGCCAGGACGCAGCCCGCGTCAACGCTCTGGCGGACGTGGGTATCGCGCAGGTCCAGCCGCATCCAGTGGGCGTTGATCTCCAGGGCGACGTTGTGCTGTTTCGCGGCCGCGATGAGCGTGGCCATATCGGGCGCGAGCCCGGCGCGCCGGAGCACGATTCGCCCGGTGGGATGGCCCAGCACGTGGACGAGCGGGTGCTCGATGGCGCGAAGCAGACGCTGTGTCGCCGCGGCGGGCTCCTGCGAGAGCGCGGCGTGGGGCGAGGCGATGACGATGTCAAGTTGCGCCAGCAGCTCATCGTCGTAGTCGAGCGAGCCATCGCTCAAAATGTCAACCTCGCTGCCGGCGAGGATGGTGATGCCGCTGACTTCTTCGCGGGCCTGATGGATGGCGCGAATGTGCGCCCGCAGCCGATCGGCGCTGAGGCCGCCAGCGATGGCGCTGGACTTGGAGTGATCCGTCACGCCGATGGTGTGGAAGCCGCGGCGTTCGGCCTCGCTGGCCAGCGCGATGATCGTGAGCACGCCGTCGGACGCGGTGGTGTGCGCGTGCAGCTCGGATCGGATGTCGTTGACGCTGACGAGGGTGGGCGGCTCGGCGGGGCTTGCGAGTTGCGGCGCGCTGGCGGGCGCGGCGGGAGGCGTGGTCTTGGTGACGGCGCCGCGTGACTTGGGCTTTGGCGATGGAGGCGGCGCGCTGGCTTCGAGGGCGTAGATGGTGAGCTCGCCAGAGTTCTCACGGACCTCTGGCGGGATGAAACGCAGGCCCAGCGCGTGATAGATGCTCGCTTCGGTTTCGCTGGCGAGGGGGCGCACGCTCCGCTTGTGCGGGGGCTCGGCGGCGTCTTTGTCGTCGGGGTAGAGGCCGTATTCGTTGAGCGTCAGGCCAAGATCCAAGGCGCGCTGGCGGAGCGCGACGTTGTGCTCCTTGGAGCCGGTGAAGTACATGAGCGCTGCGCCGAACGAGGTGGTGGGCACGATGCGCAGGTCGACCTGCACGCGCGGGCCGCTGGACGCGACGCCTTCCTCCGCGGCGGTTTCGTCCCAGCGCGATGCAAAGTCCACGAGCATCTGGACGCTGGTGCGCGTCTCTCCGCCAGCAAGCACGCCGGTGACGCCCTTGAGTGTGATGAACGCCTGGTGCGCCGCCTTGGTGATCTTCGCATCGTCGGTTGCCAGCAGGATGTCGATATCGCCGATGGTCTCTTTGCCGCGACGGAGGGAGCCGGCGAAGGCCATGGGCGACTCGCCAATGACGGTGCGCAGTGCGTTCATCACGCGCTCCGCGACCACGCTGGCGGGCCCGAGGCGCAGGCGCTGGGCGGCCTGTGCGTGAAGCGCGAGAGAGGCCTTGATCTTCTCGACCGACTTTGCGCCCATGCGCGGGAGCGTGAGGATTGTGCCGTCATCGATGATGCGCTGGAGGCTGGCGCGATCGACGACGTTGGCCTCCTGCCACATCATCCGCACGGTTTTGGGTCCGAGCCCGGGCACCTGCATGATGTCGAGCAGGCCGGCGGGGGTGGTCGCGCGCAGCTCGTCGAGTTCTTTCATGCGCCCGTCGCGTGCGTACTGGATGATCTTGTCGGCGAGCTTTGGGCCGATGCCTTCGATCTCCATGAGCGCGGGCTTGCCCTGATCGCGCGCGATGGCGCTGATGTCCGCGGGCCAGGCTTCGACGGCGCGAGCGGCGCGGGCGTTGGCGCTGGCGCGAAAGGAGTCGGCGCCGTTGAGTTCCAGGAGTTTGGCGATCAGGTCAAGCTGTTCAGCAAGATGGGCGTTGTCGCTCATGCGCCATGATAGATCGCGGGGCGATTAGGCCGTGCCGCGGCGCGAGGGCTTGGGGCGTGTGGGGCGGGGAGCGGGCGTGTAGGTGACGATCTGCTGCTCGACGAAGCCGTCGAGTTCGCGTGCGGGATGAACGAGGCGGACGACTTGTTCGTCGGGGGCGCTTGCGTACTCGCGCACGATGCTGGACTCGACGGCGGCGACGACGCCCGCGCGCTCGCCTGCAGGGACGAGAAGGAGGGCCGCGAGCCAGCGACGGGCCAGGTCGGGCGTTCCCTCGCGCAGGAGTTCAATGATCACTTTGACGTGGTCGTTCGGCAGCGGCGTCCGCGACGCGCTCTGCTCTGGACGCAACGTGACCATCGCGTCGCGCCGCGCCGGATTGGAGTCGCGGGTTGGCGTTTGCCGCCTTGCCCGCGGCGTCGGGTCCGGCGTTGGAGATTGCTGGCGTGGTGGGGGGGTGTGGGGGGAGGGGGGTGAGCTGTCGGGTGCGGGCACGATCGGGCTCCTGGGCGAGCGTTGTCAGCGGCGGCGGCGGAGAAGACGGCAAGACCGGCGCGCTGGCGACGCGCAGGCGTGTCTCCAGCGTGTGTACAAACCGTTCAACGCGATCAAGACGATCGCGCATGGTTTCGATGGCGACCGCCATTGCGGAGAGCAACTCGCCCGGGCCGGCATCGCGCAGCGAGGCGGACTTGATCTCGCTGACGCGCATCGGGCCTTGGCCGGAGAGCAGCCATTGGCCGTTGACGCCCTTGCGCTGGCAGAGGCGGATGACGAACTCGACGCTGGGGGCCTGGCCGGTGATGTAGCGCCGGGCGGTCTCGGCGTTGGTGCCGGTGGTCTCACCGATCTCGCGGTAGGTCATGCCGGCGGTGACGGCGGCGAGTCGGTCATGAAGTGGGGACTCATCCACGCACGGAACATAGCAGAAATGCGCGAGTCTGACACAAACTTGTGTGAAGCGGTCCGGCGTGCGGGGTTGTCTCACACAACACTGTGGATTGACGAGGGTCGTGCGGGCCGGGTGATTCGCCGGGCTGATTTAGCCGACATCGGCGAGGCCGATCCATTTGCCGTGGGCCCGCAGCACGCGGCGGCGCAGCAACGCCAGCGCCGGCGTGCTCAGCGAAGGTGAAGCATTTACGAATGCCTCGGCGTCGCGCTTGGCGAGTGTCAGCAGATCAAGGTCTTTCGAAAGATCAACCACCTTGAAAGGTGGGATGCCGGATTGTCGGAGGCCGATGACATCGCCGAAGCCGCGGAGCTCAAGGTCGCGCTCGGCGAGTTTGAAGCCGTCGGTCATGCGCGCGATCGCGGCAAGGCGGGCGTCGGCGCCTTCGGTGATCGGTGCGCCGATGAGGATGCAGACCGAGGACTTGCCGCCACGCCCGACGCGCCCGCGAAGCTGGTGAAGCTGGGCAAGGCCGAAGCGCTCGGCGTCTTCGATGACGATCACGTTGGCATTGGGGACATCGACGCCGACTTCGATGACGGTGGTTGCGACGAGGCAGTCGATCTCGCCGCGCCGGAAGGCGTCCATGACCGATTCGCGAGCATCGCGTGAGAGGCGTCCATGAACTTGGCCGATGCGTTTGTCTTTGAGCGGTCCGCGGGCGAGGTCGGAGGCGACTTGTGCGACTGAGCGCAGGGAGGTTTGCAGCGGCGCGATGGCGTTGGAGGTGGAGCCGGCGGGGTCTGCGTCGGACGTGCGGTCTGTAGACGCAGCCAGGAGGGCTGGGGTATCGGCCATCTCGGCGTCGGAGTCGATGGCGGGGACGACGACGTAGGCCTGATCGCCGTCGTTGATGCGTTTGGCGAGGTAGGCGTAGACATCCTGACGCCCGGCGGGGGAGACGACGCGGGTCGCGATCTTCTTTCGCCCGGGCGGAAGCTCGTCGATCGTTGAGACTTCGAGGTCGCCGAAGAGCGTGAGGGCGAGCGTGCGCGGGATGGGCGTCGCGGTCATGACGAGGGTGTGCGGCGCTATTGGGCGCGCGGAGGCGTCGTCGCCCTTGGAGCGCAGCGCGGCGCGCTGGTGGACCCCGAAGCGGTGTTGCTCGTCGATGATGATGGTGGCGAGGCTGTGGAAGCGGACGGTGTCGGTGAGCAGGGCGTGGGTGCCGATGATGAGGTCGACCTCGCCGCGGGAGATGTTGGCGAGCGTCGCGGCGCGCTGGCGGGCCGGAAGGGAGCCGGTGAGGAGGGCGATGCGGACGTTGGAGCCGTGGAGCATGCGCGAGATGCCGATCATGTGCTGCTCGGCCAGGAGTTCCGTCGGTGCCATGAGGGCCGCCTGGTGTTTCCCTGCGACGCTCATGAGCATGGCGTAGAGCGCGACGACCGTCTTGCCCGAGCCGACGTCGCCCTGGATCAGCCGGTTGGCGGGCGTGGGCTTCTGCAAGTCGGCCGCGATCTGCGCCACCACGCGGTCCTGCGCCGGTGTGAGGGCGAAGGGGAAGCGCGCGCGGATGGCCTTGTCGATCTTCGGGGTGAGGCTGAGCGCGGGGGATTGCACGCCCGCGAGGCGCTCGGCCCGCTTCATCTGCACTGCGAGTTGCAGCATCAGCAGTTCGTCGTAAGCCAGACGGCGTCGGGCGGCGCTGGCCTGATCCTCGTCGCTGGGGCGGTGGATCAGGCGGTAGGCCTCGGTAAGCTCGACCAGCTCGCGCGCGATGCGGAACGGCGCGTTCAGGTGATCGCTGACGTGGCGCAGCGCATCGTCAAGCACGCGATTGATCGCAAGTTCGATCAGGTGCGAGGGCATGGCCTCGCTGGCGGGGTAGATTGGGCGCAGGCGCGCCGCCCGCGCGCCGGGGTCGGTGGCTTCGTCGAGGCCAAGGATTTCGTGTTTGGGGTTGGCGATCTGGAGGCCCGGGCCGAAGCGTCGGGCCTTGCCTTGGACGCGCATCCGGAGGCCGGGTTTGATCTTGTCCTTGAGGTAGAGCCCGTTGAACCAGGTCAGGTCAAGGCGCCCGGTATCGTCGATCAGCACTGCTTCGAAGCGTGGGCGCGAGCCCTTGGCCACGATGCGGGTGGCGGAAACAAGGCCGCGGGCGGAGACGATCGCGTCGGGCTGGAGCTGTGAGATCGAGGCTTCGCCCTCTTCGCGTTCGTGGCGCGACGGCAGATATGCAATGAGTTGTCCGACGTTGCGAATCCCCAGCTCGCGCAGGGCTTCGGCCCGGCGCGGGCCGATCCCCGCCACCACCGTCAGCGCCGATTCCAGCGCGAGGGTCGAAGACTTTGGTGGGGGCGAGTGGGGTTGGGGCTGAGCCTCCGGCACGAGGGCAGGATAGCCGATTGCTCAGGTGCGCTCGCGCGCGCTGTCGCGGGCCGTCGTCAACAGGAGCGGATCAGAGAGGTTCCTTGTCGTCGGTGCCGACGCGTTCCTCGCCCGGGACGCGGCTGGCGGCGATGACCTGGTCCGCCTCGTTGAGGCCGACGACGCGGACGCCCTGGGTGCCGCGGCCGATCTGGCTGATCGAGGCGGCGCTCATGCGCACGAGCTGGCCCTGCTTGGTGACGACGACGACGTCATCGGTCTCGACCACGCCGATGGCGGCGACGGATGGGCCGTTGCGTTCGGAGGTGCGGATATCGGCGCGGCCTTTTCCGCCGCGAGATTGCGAGCGCATGGGGCCGATCTCGGGCTGAACGCGGTACTCGTCGATAGCGGTGCGTTTGCCGTAGCCGTTGGCGGTGATGGTCAGGAGGCTGATGGCGGGGTTGACGGTGTGGAAGATTTCTTTATCTGCGGGGTCGGGTCGCATGGGCACGACGACGAGGCCGATGGCGCGATCGCTATCGGCAAGGTCGATGGCGCGTACGCCGCCAGCGGCGCGGCCCATGTCGCGGGCGTCTTGCTCGCTGAAGCGGATGGCCTGGCCAAGCGCCGTGGCGATGAGCAGGTCGTCGGTGCCGCTGGTGAGCGCGACATCGAGCAGCGCGTCGCCCTCGCGGATATCGACAGCGATGATGCCGCTCTTGTTGACGTTCATGTAGGCCTTGAGGGCGGTGCGTTTGACGAGGCCCTGGCGGGAGGCGAAGGTGAGGTAGTTGGAGCCTTCCTCGAAGTTCTTGACGTTGAGGAACGCGACGGCCTTCTCGCCGGGCTTGAAGTCGATCATCTGTACCAGCGGGCGGCCCTTGGCGGTGCGCTCCATCTCGGGCAGCTCGTAGACCTTGATCTTGAACACGCGCCCGGAGTCGGTGAAAAGGAGTAGGTGATCGTGCGTGCTGGCGACGAACATGTGCTCGATGAAGTCGGCCTCGCGGGTCTTGCCGGCGATGATGCCCTTGCCGCCCCGACGCTGGGCCTGGTAGGTGTGCAGCGGGACGCGCTTGGCGTAGCCGGCGTGGCTGATGGTGACGGCCATGTCCTGCACGGGGATCAGGGCCTCGATGTTGAGGTCGTCGTCGGCGGCGTCGGAGATCTCGGTCTTGCGTGGTCTGGCGTGGCGGAGCTTCATCGCCTCGCAATCGGCTTTAATGAGATCGCGGACTTTTTGCTCGCTGTTGAGGATGGCTTCGAAGTCTTCGATCTGCGCGATGATCTGGCGATAGTCCGACGCGAGCTTTTCGATCTCTAGCCCGGTGAGCTGGATGAGGCGCATGTTGCCGATGGTCTCGGCCTGCACGCGTGAGAGGATGACGCCGCCCACCGCGTCAAACTTGCGGACGTGGGCCAGCAAGCGGTTGGGCACCTGGGCCGCGAGCGGGTGAGACTCTGTGATGCGGAAGCGGCGCGACATGAGCTTGTCGATGGCTTCCGGGCGCGTGCGGCTGGAGCGGATCAGCTTGATGACCTCGTCGATATCGCACACGGCGTAGATCATGCCCTCGAGCACGTGGGCCTTCCTGCGGGCCTCGCTGAGCAAGTAAGCGGTGCGACGCCGGATGACCTCGGTGCGGTGATCGATGTAGCACTTGATCATCTCGCGCAGGCTGAGCGTGCGCGGCTGGCGGTTGACAAGCGCGATGTTGTTGATGCTGAAGGTCTGCTGCAAGGGTGTCTGGGCGTAGATCTGTTTCTCGACGATGGCGGGGTCAGCGCCCTTCTTGAGCTCGACGACGACGCGGACCATCGCATCGCGCCCGGACTCGTTGCGCACGTCGGAGATCTCGGTGATCGTCTCATCCTTGACGGACTCGACGATGCGTTCGGTGAGGGTTTTGAGGCCGAGGTTGTAGGGGATGGCGTCGATGACCAGTTGCTGACGGTCTTTGGAGCCGGGGACATCTTCGACGCGGACGGTGCCGCGAAGGCTGACCTTGCTGCGCCCAGTTTCGTAGCCTTCGATGACGCCGCGCCGCCCGAGGATGATGCCGCCGGTGGGGAAGTCGGGGCCTTTCATGCCGCGCCGGGTGAGGACGGGCTTGCCTTCGGCGTCGGCGGTGTAGACGTCGGTCATCAGTTCGATGAGCGAGATCTCGGGGTTGTCGATGGTGCGGATGATGGCGTCGAGAACCTCTACGGGGTTGTTGGGGGCCATGCTGGTGGCCATGCCGACGGCGATGCCGACGCCGCCGTTGACGATCAGGTTTGGGAACCGGCCCGGGAGCACGACGGGCTCTTTCATGCGGTCGTCAAAGTTGGGCACCATATCAACAGTGCCGAGTGCGATGTCCTCGAGCATGTCCAGCGCGGCCGAGGTCATGCGGGCCTCGGTGTAACGCATGGCGGCGGGCGGGTCGGGCTCGATGGAGCCGAAGTTTCCTTGCGGGTCAACGAAGGTGACGCCCTGGCGCCAGAACTGGCCCATGTTGACGAGGGTGCCGTAGAGAGCGGAGTCGCCGTGGGGGTGATAGTTGCCCATGACGTCGCCGACGATTTTGGCACACTTGAGGTGCTTGCGGCCGGGGAGCAGGCGGAGTTCATACATGCCGAAAAGGAGACGTCGCTGACTGGGCTTGAGGCCGTCGCGGACATCGGGCAGCGCGCGATCCATGATGGTGGACATCGCGTAGGTGAGATAGGAGTCTTGCAGCTCGCGCTCGATCATCATGTCGACGATCTTGCCGTGGTTCGGCTGGGGCGGGCCGGGCGTGCCAGTGGGGGCCGCGGGTGGGGGGGGCGGCGAGGAGGCGGGCGGGAGGGAGGCGTCGTCGGGCATGGATGGGCCTGTGGAGTGGCACCGGCAGGCCGGATGGTGGGCCTGCGAGGCGCGGGCGGGCGGGTGAGGAGTCGGCTCTTGGTGGAGCCACCGCCATGATAGCGAGGGGAACGCGGTTTTACCGGTTTCTCGCTTTGAATGTTCCAGATTTCAGGCGCGGGGAAAGAGGCGATCCGGGGCCGAAATCGGATCAGCGATCTTGCGGGCGAAGGCGTCGGTCTGCCGGTGAGGGCGTTGGGATTGGTGGCGTAGGCGTGGTGGAAGGGGGCTTGGTCGGAGCCTGCGCCGCAGGGGCGGTCATGGCGTCCAGCGAGCGGATGGTTTCGACGAGGCAGAGAAGGGTCATTGCGGTGGCCTCGTCGCTGGCGCGGATCTCCCACGGGGCGGTGCGGACGCCGCCAAGCTCGCTGGCGGGGACGCCGCGCCACGCGGCGGAATCGTCGATCTGGAGTTGACGAAAGAAGCGCAAAGCGCTAAGCAGGCGGACGAGCTCGCGCGGGCGACGCTCGGCGGGGATTGCGCCCTCGGTGCGGAGCGCGGCGGCGACGTAGGCAAGCGGGCGCGCCGCGTGCCAGTTGGGCAGGGGGTTCTTGGAGCGCGTGAAGACGATGCCGCCGACAAAGTCCGCGTCGGCCTCGTCGGTGTCGTTGGCGGTGACCTGATACTCCCAGAGCGTGTCAATCATCTCGGAGAGGGCTGGTGAGGGGATGGGGCGGCGCAGGTCTGCCCAGCCGAGCCAGGGCATCGCGCTGACGAGCTGCGCGGGCGGAACGCCGGACATGATGGTGGCGGTGAGGTCGTCCGCACGCGTGATGTCGTCGGCGTTTGCGGCGAGCATGCGGCGCGCCCAGGCCACGGATGCGGATTGCGGGCGCGGGCCGGTGAGCAGAGCGCTGGCGTCGCCCCGGGTGGCGTCGTTGAGCGAGGTATCGCACGCCAGAGCGAGGGCGGTGCGGAGCGACTCTTGCTCGGGCGTGAGCGATGGTGGGGCGTTTGACGGGCTGGCGTTGGCGGCTTGGGCTTTGGCGGGCACGCGCGTGGCTGCGTACTCCTGCAGCGCGACGCGCACGATCGCGGCGAGCGAGGGCGTTCGCGAGACCTCGCGCGTGGGGACGCGCTGGACGAGGCGGGCGATCGCGTCGTCGGCCCAACGAGCGGAGGCGGGCACGACGGTGCTGGCGCGGACGAGGGCCAGGGCGGTGAGAGCTTCGGTGAGGGGCGCGCCGGGCGCGGGGCGTGCGTGGTTGTCGAGCCAGGTGCCGGCGCGAGTGACGAAGTTGATGAGATCGGCGCGGGAGTCCAGATCGCGCTGGTCGATCAGGCGCTGGCCTCTATGCAGGAACGTGCCGGGCTGATCGGCGCGGCTCTGGCAGACGTGAAGCGTACGGAAGAGGTGGATGGTGACCTTGCGTTCAAGCCGGAGCGTGCGCGGCTCCAGCAGCGCGCTGGTCGGATCGCCGGTGAGGCTGGGCACCAGCGAGAGCATCGCCTGCGGCGCGCGGGATTCCTGAGTGAGCATGCGTGTGGGGAACATGCCGCGCGGGACGGAGCCGGGGACGCTGAGCGCGATGCCCATGACGCCCGGGGAGAGGATGGCGTCAAGGTCCGACCCGGTGTCGATCTCGATTGGCGTGAGCGGCCCGGCGATCTCGACGCTGAGGGTGAGCGTCTGAAGCAGCAGGGCGACCTTGGCGCGGTTGTCGGGGTCGATGGACACGGCGCGGGCGGCTTGTCGGATGACCAGGTCCGTCGCGCGCGAGAGCGTCGTGTCGCTGTCGCTCTGGTCAAGTTCGCTGAAGACTTCAGCGCGGGCGAGGACGGTCTCGCCCAAGCGAACCTCCACGAGCACGCCTTCGACGCGCAGGGGCGCAGCGGGGGGAGCCGCGGGAGACTCGGGCGGTTGGGTGACTGTTCCGGCGTTGAGCATCGCGCGGACGCGCGTGAACGCGTCCATCGCGATGGCGGCGCCGGGGGGCTTGGCGGGGACCATGTTGCCCGGGCCGGCTCGCGTGGGAGCGGGCGCGGGATTGGTGCCGGAAGGGGAGCCGGGCAGCAGGATGCCGCCACCATCGCGCTGTTCGGCGGGCGGCTGGTGAGCGGGCGCGCTGGGGTTGCACAGAAGCATTGCCCCGAGCGCGATCCCGAAGACCCGAGCGCCGGCCGCCACGCTCCCTCGCCGGGGTGACGCCGGCAGCGTCCGCATCGCGTTCAACCGCCACGGCGGGAACGCGAGGTCGTTCGCTTCGCGTTCGACGGGTGCGGTCGCGGGTGTTGCGGCGTTGCGAAGAGTGAACATGGTGTGGCGGCCTCGCGACGAGGTGGTGCGAACGTGTCACGAGCGTATCAACGGTTCTCGGACGCTTCGAGCGCTAGGCCGGCCAAGCCCCCGGAAATCCGGGTCAGATCCGAGGCGGGCGCGAGTTTTCGGAGGTATGGTGTGGTGGGCGGGCGCGGGGTGCTCGCCTCGGCACGCGGGTTGTTCAGTGTTTATTGACGTCACGGCGCAGCGATGTGCGGTGAGGTCAGACAACTGGAGAAAAGATATGAACACGCTCTTTGCTCTCTCGGTCAATCGTCAGCGACTCGGCCTTCTATTTCTGCTCTCGTTCGCCGCGATGTGCTGAAGGATTTGAAGGTTGATTGGGGAGGACTCCTCGGCTCGCCGGCTTTCCCTTCCGATTCGGCGCGGAATCGGGTGCGGCGCGGAAGGCAAACGGATCAGAGCCGCGCCACAGTGGCGTGTTTGCGTTTTTGGCGTGCGCGTCCGTGTGACGATCAGCGTGGCACGGTGATGGGCGTGGGGCGTGTGACATCCACGCGATCGGTCACCAGATTCCAGACGATCTTGCTGGCGCCGATCGGGGCGCCTCGAGCGGGGTCGACAAGTGTGACGCGGGTCAGGTCGCCGCCTTCAGCGGTGAGCGTGCGGTTCATGGCGTCGTAGCGCATGAGTTCAGCGAAGACGCGTTTGTCGCTATCACCTTGGGCGACGACGGCGCCCTGCGCAGTGGCGCTGATGAGGCGGGCGTCGTTCGAGCGCTCGCCGGGCTTGGTGGGGTCGATCTGCCCGGGCGATGGGACGTCAACGAGTGCGGAGAGGCGTTCACCTTCGAGCGTGAGAAGGCCGCTGGCCTGGTCCTGCGGGCGATGAATGAGACGAACGCTGCCGGTGAGGTCGGCCCGGCCGCTGGCGCGATTGAGGCTGAGTTGCTCGGTCCAGGAAAAAAGCGATGAGCCGGAGCGCCGCTGCGAGGTGCCGAAGAGCGAGCCCGGCGTCGAGATCGAGGGTGGTGCGTCTGCGTTTGCCGGTGCGCTGGCGGCGCGGTCATCCACGAGCAATCGCCCGGGGCCGGGGACCACGAGTGTTGAGTCGGTCTCGCTGGCGATGATGCGATCGCCTTCGAGGAAGATGAGTCGGCGCGCGCCGGTGACCTGATCGATGCGAAGGCTCTCGATCTGAGCGCGAGCGCCCGAGCGATCCTGCAAGCTGCGCCCGCTGGCGACGGCGCGCGAGACCTGACGACGTGTCTCGGGTTTGGCGCCGGGTACAAGGGCGGCGGCGGGGCTGGCGGGGGTGAGCGCGATCTCGGTCTGGGTGAACTGCAAGTCGAGTCGGTCGCACCACACGCGCTCGATCTGTTGCGCGGATCGTGCGAGATTGCCCGCGCCGGGCCGGTCGCCGGCGCCGGTCCAGGTGGTGCGCACGTCGCCGACGATCTCGGCGGTGTTGGTTGTGTCGCTGAGCGTCATCCAGCTTGTCCAAGTCGTGTCGAGGCGTGCATCGGCGGTGGTGGCCATCGCGGTCGCGCTGGCGGCTGCGCGCTGGAAGGTCAGGCGGCCGGGGCCGAAGACCCCGAGCTTGCGGGCGGGCGAGTCGAGCGTCACCTGGCGAGCGGTGATCACTGCGCCGCGCTGGGAGATCCGCACGCCCTCGGGCTGATCGGCGAAGAGGTTGGCGCGCTCCGCGATGGGGTCGGCGGTGAGGCGGTCGGCGAGGGCCTCGATGCCGCGATCGTCGGTGTAGCGCACGTCGCCGCTGGCGTTGACGCCGACGGCGCGAATCTGGCCACGGGCGTCGGGCTCGAGCGCGGCTTCGAGCGAGTCGCACAAGAGCCGGGACCCGGCGCGCTGCGCATCGACAAGCCCGCGCGCGATTGCAAGAGCCGGGGTGGACTCGCGCTCGCCGGCTTTCGGGGGCGTGAAGGCGAGCGCCAACGACGAGCCCCGCAGGCTGGACGCGATCGCGCCCGGGCGCGTGCTGGCAGTGCGGGCCACGGCGTTCCCAGACGCCGCGACGCGCGTCAGGTATGTCGCGTCGCTCGGACGACGACGATCAAAGACTGCTTCGAGGAAATCGGCGTTCAACGACGAGCGCGCGTCGCGCGCGATGACCGAGCCCTGTGCCGCGGCCCGACGGATCTCGCCGGTCATCCATCCGGCGCGGGTGAAGAACTCGATGTCCGCCTGATCGGTCCAGGAGATGAGGCGCTGCGCGGCGTCGGTGCCGGGCGCGAAGCCTTCCGCCGCAGCGCGTTCCTGTACCTCGCCCGGGCCGAGCAGCTGCGCGATGCCGGAGCCGAGGTTGACGCGCAGGGCTTCGCCGGTGAGCGTGGCACGCTCGCCGCTGGTCACGCGGAATGGTGTCTGGCGTGAGCCCAGGAGGCTCAGGTTTCTTGAAGTTGCGCCGTAGACCAGCGAGCCGGCGACGCCAGAGATGCTCGCACGCTGATCGGAAAACTCGACGCTCGCGTCGCGCGAGGCGGTGGCGATCGACGAGCCCTCGCCGGTCGGGCGCGCCGACGCGGGCGAACTGATGCGGATCGCGGCATCATCGGAAGCGAGCGCCGGCGGCGCGATCTCTAGCGGGCGGATGACCATCGGGCCCGTCCACGTCAGGCGGATCTGCTCATCGGCGCGACCCTGACGAGAGACCGGTGCGCTGCCAACGGGCGGCGTGACGGCGAGGCCGGTGGTCGATGTAGTGTCTGCGGGCGTGGCAGAGTCTGTGACAGCGCCGGGGCCTTCGCGCGGGCCGAGTGCGCCATCGGGGAGTTGATTACCGACGAGGCGCACCCAGACCTCCGCGAGTTCGCCCCTGAGCTTGCGCGAGCCGGAGGTAACGGTGACAGAGCCCTCGGCCTGCGCGCGGTAGAGCGTCTCAATCGGCGCCGGGGCGTCGAGCTTCGGCTCGGCGGCGGTCGCTGTTGTTGTCGTCGTCGTCGTTGGCGTGGAGGCAGGGCCTGATGGTGTACTGGGCGGCGCGGGGGCGGGGGTGTTTGAGGTCAGCGCTTGGCTGCGTGGGGAGATGATGACTTCATCGACGCGTTCAAACTCGCCGAGTTCGAGGCGCTGGTTAACATCGTTTCCGACGAGGCGGATGCCGCGCCCGCTGGCGCGGATGCGGTCGGAGGACATCGACCAGCGATCGCCGGTGGAAGCTTCGTAGAGCGAGCGATCAAAGCGCAGCGATTGCGTCTCGAGCGTGAGGGCGGGCGGGCGCTCGATGTCCGCGGGCTGGCCTCGCGTGGTCGGCTCGAAGAACTCGACGCGGACCTGGCCCTCGAATGTGCCGGACTCGGGCTCTTCGCTGCGCGGCGGGCGCAGGATCGTGCCGCGCTGCGCGCGAACGGAGATGACGCGCCCGTCGCGCATGTAGATCAACCCGCGCGGCTCGGTGACGTTGGCTCTCCCGCCGGGCAGGGGGTCGAGCGTTGCCCAGCGCAGCACGCCGGCGACGCGGGTCGGGTCGTTCTTATCGACGAACTGGACCAGCGCGCGGTTGATGGTGCCGAGCGTCGCGCCGTCTGTCCCTGCGCCCTCGGCTGCGCCGCTTCCGGGCATTGGCGCTGTGCCGCCAGCGCCCTGCGCGCCGGCGCTTCGGGGCACCAGCACCGGCGGGCTAGATCGCTTGGACGAGCCCAGCAGCGCGAGCGTGACGACGCCGATCGAGATGAGCCCCACGGCGCCGGCGATGACCAGGCCGGTGCGTTGCACGCTGCCGCGGCGGGCGCGTGCGCGGGCTCGCTCCCGTTCATGTTGGGACGCGTCAAAATGGGTTGGAAGGTCGCGAGGCGTCATGGCTTATCGATCGTACATGGACAGGGCTTTGGACAGCAGGCCCTTGGCGTGCAGCAGGTGTTCGACGGCTTCGCGCACGGCGCCGCGCCCGCCGTGGGCGGTGGTGGTGTAGCGGGCCAGGGCCTTGACGGGTTCACTGGCGTCGCCCACCGCCATCGGATATCCGACGCGGCGCAGGACGCTGAGGTCGGGCCAATCGTCGGCGAGGAACGCGACCTGCTCGGGGCGCACCCGCGCGACGCGGCAGAGTTCGTCCAGCGAGGCGCCCTTGTCGCGGCTGCCCTGGATGACGTGCGGCACACGGAGGTCCGCCATTCGATGCAGGATGCTCTGGCTCGTGCGTCCGGTGATGACGCCAGCGGTGAAGCCCATAGTGTCCCAGAGTCGTAGGGCGAAGCCATCGCGCACGTTGTAGCTTTTGAACTCGCGCCCGTCGGCGTCGATGTTGATGGTGCCGTCGGTGAGCACGCCGTCAACGTCCAGCGCGAGCAGGGTGATGGCGGAGGCGTCGCCTGACGTCGCGCGAGTCTGCCCGCTGGCGGGCGTCGGTGAACCGGTCGAGTCACTCATGGCGGTCTCAGCGTGCTGGCAATGGTGCGTAGGGAAGGGGTGCGGGTGAAAAGTTCAATCGCGGACGAGCTTCATCGTGATGAGGTCCTGCACGTCCAGCAGGCCCACCGGCTTGCCATCCCGATCAACAACCGGGATCTCGTCGCGCCGGAACTCGCGCACCATGCGCACGGCGTCGCGCAGCAGTTGATCTTCGAATAGAGAGCCGGGCGAGCGCGTCATGTGCCCGCTGATCGGCTCGCCGAGCGAGCCGGGGTTTTTGAGCACCAGCCGGCGCAGATCGCCATCGGTGAACAGACCGGTCATGCGGAAGCTCGCGCGATCGATGAGGACCACCGCGCCGGGCCGGCGCCCGGAGGTCTCACTGTTGGCCAGCGCCACGCTCACGCTCAGGTCATCGGCCACCGGGATCAGCGTGCGGTCCGCGACGCGGAAACGCAGCGCGTCGGTCACGGGCCGGAGCATTGCGCCGAGAGACCCGCCGGGATGGCGTCTCGCAAAGTCCTCGTCACTGAAGCGCAGGCGTGTCGAGGCGCAGAGTGCCAGCGCATCGCCCAGGGCGAGCTGCGCAGTGGTGCTGGCCATGGGGGCGGGCGAGAGCTCGTCCTCGCACTCGCCGACTGCCAGCAGCACGCTGGAGCCGTGACGCAGGCCCGAGTCGCGAATGCCGGAGGTCATCGCGATCACGCAGATGTCGTCCTGGCGGAGTTGGGCGGCGAGCGCGACGAGCTCTTCGGTCTCGCCGGAGTATGAGATGGCAATGCAGATATCCTGCTTGCGGAAGGAGCCCAGATCACCGTGCGCGGCTTCGGTGGGGTGGACAAAGTGGCTGGGAATTCCCAGCGACGTCAACGTCGCGGAGATCTTTGCGCCGATGAGGCCGGACTTGCCGAGCCCGCTGACCAGAACGATGCCGCCCGCGGCGGCGCAGGTGACGATCCGGTCAACCGCTTCGTGAAACGAGTCGCCGAGATGATCAACAAGCTGGCCCACGGCGTGGCTCTCAGCGTTGATGATCCGCTCCGCGAGCCGGCGCTCCTGCTCACGCGATGGCGCGCCGCCGCCGCGCGGCGCGTGGACGCCCTGCTGGCCGGAGTCCGTGCCGGCGGCTGGGGTCAGTGTGCGGGGTGGCAGAGGGTGGGTCATAATCGGGCGAACGAGCCGGGCGCGTGGGCGGTGATTTGCGGGCACAGTTGTACCGGCGAGCCCCGCAACGCGTCCACCGGCAACGGTACACTCACCGACGCGCTCAGGGCGCGGCGTGCCCGGTGGATCGGCCGAGCCGCCAGTAACATTCGCCCGCGCGGGCGCGCCGGTTTGGCGGCGGTTTGATCGTGGTTTTGGCGCGAGTGTCGAGTTGGTTTGGAGGGTCGTATGTCCGTCATTGATCATCGCGTGCATCTTGAGGCGTTTGACGGGCCGCTAGACCTGCTGCTGTTCTTGATCCGCAAGGACGAGGTGGACATTCAGGACATCCCGATGGCGAAAGTCACCGAGCAGTTTCTCAGCGCTATCAAGGGCGAGAGCGCGATTGAGAAGCTCGATATCGAAACCGCCGGGGAGTTCCTTCTCATGGCGGCGACGCTGATGGAGATCAAGTCGCGCATGCTGTCCCCTACGCCGAAGGCGGCGGTGGAGGGCGAGCCAGCCGCGCCCCGCGCCGCGGAGCTGGACCCGCGTGCGGATCTGGTGCAGCGCTTGCTCGCGCACAAGCGGTTTCGCGACGCGGCGCTGATGCTCGAGAAACGCCGGGCGGAGTGGGAGGCTCGCCTGCCAGCCGCGGCGGCGGGGGTGCCGGAGACGCCGGAGGCCGAGCTGACGGTGGAAGCGCCGGTCGAGCTGCAGGAAATCGAGATCATCGACCTGGTCGAGGCCTTTGCGCGGATCATGGCGACCGTCGATTTCTCGCGCGTGGGCGAGCATCGCGTCGCCGACGACGAAACGCCGATCGAGCTTCACCAGGCCGACCTGATGGAGTTGGTCACGCGAGCGGCGGCGGAGTTTGTTGCTCGCGCGTCAAACGCTCAGGCCAACGCTAACGCCGACGCGGGCGGGGCGTCGATGCGTCCGGGGATTGAGCTGCGCCAGGTCTTTGCTGGGCGCACGAAGGCCGAGGCGGTGGGTCTGTTCCTGGCGATGTTGGAGCTGATCCGCCTGCGGAAAATCGACGTGCGGCAGGACGGCGTGATCGACCAGATTTGGGTCGAGCCCGCGGCGGATACGCAGGCGAGCGCGGGGCCGACGGGCCCGGTAGCGACGCCGCCGACGGCGTAGTGGCTGGATGACGATCGTGAAAGCCAAACGAGCAGGGCGTGCCGCACACTGTGATCGCTTGATCTACCCTTGACAATGACTCAAGACCAGATTGACCGGGTTGCGTTTGAGGCCGCGCTTGAGCAGGCGGAGAAGTCGCAGCGCGAGGGTGGCATCCCGATCGGCTCGGCGCTGGTGGATCCGACGGGGGCGGTCGTCGGGCGAGGGCACAACCTGCGGGTGCAGAAGGGCGATCCCACCGCCCACGCCGAGATCACCGCGATCCGCAACTGCGGGCGGCGGCGCGACTGGCACACGCTCACGCTCGCCAGCACGCTCAGCCCGTGCGCGATGTGTACCGGGGCGACGGTGCTGCATCGTGTCCGGCGCGTGGTCATCGGCGAGAACACCACGTTTCAGGGACGCGAGGACTGGCTGAAGAGCGAGGGCGTGGAGGTGGTCTTGCTTGACGACCCGCGCTGCGTGGCGCTGATGCGCGAGTTCATCGACAAGCGGCCGGAGCTTTGGAACGAGGACATTGGCGTGCCATGATGTCTTCAGTCCTTCAGACTGAACGGCGTGAAGTTCGTGTTGGTGTCGAAGTAGTCTTCGCCCTCGGCGCGCTTGAGAAAGTTCACCAAAGCGTACGTCAAGGGCGTGAACAGCACCTCGACGCCGACCTTGAACAGCCAGTTGAAGATGACAATCTTGACAAGCGTTGACGTCTCCCAGATGCCGTAGAACGCGATTGGGTAGAACAGCACGCTGTCGGCGAGTTGCCCGACGAAAGTGGAGCCGATTGTACGGGTCCAGAGCATGCGCCCGCGCGTGAGTACTTTCATTTTGGCCAGCACGAAACTGTTGAGAAAGTCACCGACCCAGAACGCGACGATCGATGCGATCACGATGCGGGCGGTGTTGCCGAAGACGATTTCCAGTGCTGGCACGATCTTCTCGTTGAACGGCTCGGCGGGGTTTGCCGGCAGCGCCAGCACGACGCTGGACATAATGGTCGCAAAGATCATCGCGCCAAAGCCCGCCCAGATGACTTTGCGGGCTCTTGCGTAGCCGTAGACCTCGGTGAGCACGTCGCCGAAGATGTAGCTGATGGGAAAAAAAATGTTGCCGGCGCCGAACACGAGCATCGAAGTCCAGAAGAGGCCGGTGGTGCTGGACCAATCCGGGACGATGTTGAGCCCCAGGTCGATCGCGCAGGCCTTGCCGGGGCCGATGAGGTTCGAGCACAGCAGCACGACCACAAAGGCCACCATCACAAAGTCGAAGTAGCGATACTGTCGGACACGCTCGGTGCTCATTTGCGTGGAGCATATCCGACGCGATGGGCCGTCAAGCGGGGTGATTGCGCCTCACCGCCCGGGTGGCTTGATGCCATCCCTACGCGATGTCACGGGTTCGGCACTCGACGGATGATGATCGCGGTCTGATCGTCGTCAAAGGGGCGGCCGCGTGCGAACTCGCGCGTCGCGGCCCCGATGGCCTCGAGCATCATGGCGGCGCTGGCGCGCGTGCCGCAGGTGCGCACCACGTCGAGCACGCGATCGGTTCCGAACTGCGCGTGATCGGGGTCAAGGGCCTCGAAGAATCCGTCGCTGATGAGCAGGAACGAATCACCCGGCTCCAACCGAAACGGCTCCACATCGTCAACGGTAAACTCCAGATCCAGGCCCAGCGGCATGGCGCTGGCATCGCGGATCTGCGCCTCGCCGCTGGCCTTGAGCAGGATGATCGGCGCCTGCCCCGCGGCGACGTAGCGGATCGTGTGTTCCAGCGGGTCCAGCGTGCCCATGAACGCCGTGACGAAGCGCCCCATTGGCAGGTCATGGCAGAGCTGCGCGTTGACCTGGTGGGCGATGAGCGGGAGATCGGCATCGAGGCGCGCGCCCATGCGGAACATGGCGCGAAACTGGCCGGCGCTCAGGGCCGGGCCGATGCCGTGACCGGTGGCATCGCCCAGCGCGAACAGCAGCGGCGCGGCCCTGCCAGCCTCAAAGTCATCCGGGCTCACCCCGGGCTGGAACAGGTCGTACGCGTCGCCCCCGGTTTCTTCCGCTGGCTGGCTGACGGCCGCGAGGTCGTAGCCGTCAATCTGCGGCAAGCGCTTGGGGAAGCCCGCCTGCTGGATCTTGCGCGCGATCGAGAGGTCGTGCTCGATCTTGTTCTTGCGAGCCTCGGCCTGCAAAAGCTTGGCGCGGCGCAGGGCGAGCGCCGCCTGGACCGAGAGGATCCGTGCGACGGTCTCATCGCCGGCGTCAAAGCACTGGCCCTTCTCAGGGTCTTTGTTGAGGACCTGCGCGACGCCTTCGAGCGTGGCGCCGCTGGAGAGCAGCGGGATCGTGAGCATGTTGCGGGTTCGAAAGCCAGTCTTGCGATCGACCTCGGGGTTGAAGCGCCCGTCGGCGTAGCAATCGGGGATGTTGAGGATCGAGCGCGTGCGGGCCGCCTCGCCGGCGATACCCTTGGTGATCGGGAAGCGGATCTCGGTGGCGCCGTGACCCTGGCTCATGAAGAGCTCGCTGGTTTTCTCGTCAAACTGAAACACGCTGGCGCGCTCGGCATGAAGCCCGTCGCGCATAGCGTTGATGACAAGGTTCAGAACCTCGGCCAGGTCGTTGGTCGCCTGCAAGCGTTCCAGGACCGCGAAGGCGCGCATCAACGCGCCTGCGGAGGCTTCGATCATCGGTGGGGCTTCGCTCACGAGGCAAGTGTAAGCGAACCGGTCGGGTCGCGTCTGAAGAGTTCGGCGCTTTGGTACACTGAAATCTAGGGGGTTGCCATTGGAAACGGCACGGCGCGGACCACGCGTATAGTTGCTCATGACCGAAGCGGCTCACGTTTTGAGCGAGGCGGCGGATGCGGCGGCGGCGGGTCGGGCGTTTGTGCTTGCAACCGTGATCAGGGCCCAGGGCTCGACGCCTCGCGGCCCCGGCGCGATGATGATCTGCCTGCCCGCGCCGCAACTCGGCGACGACGCCAGCTCGCCGGCGCAGATCGTCGGCACCGTCGGGGGCGGGCAGTTTGAGCGGCTCGTGCTCGACGACGCGCGCCGGATGCTGGCCGACCCGACCAGCGCGCCCAACGTCGGGCGCATCGAGCGCTATGTCCTTGGTGCTGAGAGCGAGCAATGCTGCGGCGGCGTCGTCGAGGTCTTCCTCCAACTGCACAGCGCCTCCCAACGCGTCGTGATCTTCGGTGCCGGGCACGTTTCACGCGAACTGGTGAAGATGCTGCGAGCAGCGCCGATTCGCGCAGTGGTCGTGGATGACCGCGCGGACTGGAACACCGAAGCAAGATTCCCCGGTGCCCAGCACGTGTCGAACTTTGACGAGGGCGTTGCGATCGCGCGAGGCGACGCCAAAGTCGAGGGCGGCTTTGCTCTGGTCATGACCTGTTGCCATCAGACCGACGAGCGATTGCTGCGGGCGCTGCTGGGTGAGGCGGGAGAGCCGCGGTTTGTGGGGCTGATCGGCAGCCGCAGCAAGCGGGCGTGCCTGTTCGGGCGATTGGTCGCATCGGGGATCGATGAGGCGCGCGTGGCCAAGGTGCGCTGCCCGATCGGCGTGGGCGACACCGGCAAGGAGCCGGGCACGCTGGCGGTCAGCATCGCGGCCCAGGTGCTCATCGAAACCAAGCGGGCCCGCGACGAGGCATCAGGCGTCACGCGACGCGCCAGCGCCGCACTCAGCGATCTCACGGAGCAGCCATGGGATCTCACGGAGAAGCCATGGTCCCGCTCGACCACTGGCGCGTGATCGTCCTCGGTGCCGGGCGCGGCACGCGCATGGGCACGCCCAAAGCGCTGATGAGGTTCCGCGATCAGGCGTGGTGGTGCTTCCAGCGCGAGCGACTGCGCTCGATCTGTCGGCGACCAATCTTTGTCGTGTCTGACGCTGTCGCTCGTTCGATGGACGACGAGTCTGGCGGTCCGCTTGATGTTGACATCGTGCGAGCCGCGCCGGATGCGCCCATGTTCGCGAGCGTCGTCGCGGGCCTGCGGCGAGCGCTGCAAGGTGAGGAAACGATGGCTGGTGGTGGCAATGACGGCAACTGCGTTGGCGTTGGCGCTGGCACCTGTTCGTGCGCGGGTGTCGCGTTGCTGCCGATCGACACGCCCGTGGCGCTCGCGTCAACGTGGGTGAAGGTGATCGAACGAGCCGCGAGCGAGGGCCGGCCCGCGTGCCCATCTCCCGCGCCCGGGCATCACGGTCACCCGCTGGCGATCCCGTTGGTCTGGCTTCGTGCCCACGCGCCAGCGTTGTTGAACGTCAGCGGGGTGGGCTCGGGCGACGCGATCGATCCAGCGGCACGCTTGGACGACATCATCCGCCCGGCGCGATTGATTGTGCCGGTCGATGACCCGCGGTGCGCTATGAATCTGAACACGCCCGCAGACCTGGAAACGTTCGAAGTCTTCGAGCGCGCCAACCCACGGCCAAGCGCCACGCAATCGTGACCGTCGCCCGACCCGCGTGCGTCATCGTGCTGTCTCGCTGCGCCCGCCCCGCCCGTGCCCGTTCACACTCGCGCTTCAATCATCGTCGATGATCTCGACACCCGCCTCGCGCAGCAGCTCGCGCCAGGCGGTCGCGGCGGGCCCGCCGCGCTCTGAGAACGAGCCGGAGGCGGCGCGATGGACGAGCGCTTGCACGTCCTCGATGGTGAACAGCCATTTGAGCCCGCCGTGCCCGGGGCCTTTGACACGGGCCGCCTTGCGGATGGTGTCAAAGGTCTTGCCCGAGAGGCCGCTGACCTCAAGAAGCTGGCTCTTGGAGAACTGGGGCACCCCCGGGGGGGGAAGTGGTTTTCGTACTTGGCCGGGTCGCATATGGCGGAGTTTAGGGAGCGCAGATGCGTCGCGTTACTGAAAGAAGTTGGAGAAGAAGGAGTTGTAATCGCCCTCGGTCACGCCGTTGTTCACGCCCTCTGAGGGGAGGGGCGCGCCGGCGTCGTCGGCGATATCCGCTGGTAGGCGGGCCAGCGCGGTATCACCGAAGAACGAGCTGAAGAAGCAGTTGTAATCACCTTCGGTGACGCCATTGTTCGTTCCGTCGTTGGGCAACGGCTGGCCGTCGTCGCTGGCGATGTCAGTCGGCGGGCGGGAGAGAGCCGCGGCACAGACCGGGCCGAGGCGCGGCGTGATGAACAAGCTGAAGCGACGCAGGCTTCCAATGTCAACCGACGCAAGGTCTTGCACCTTGATGGTCCAAGTTCCGTTAGCGCTGAGGTTGTCGAACGCCGCGAGCGGGTTCAACGGGCGCCAGGAGCCGGTGAACGGCTGAGCGCCGGTCGCGGCGTTCTGGATCGAGTTCGCTCCTGCGGACTCATCATCAAAGCGGGTGTTAAAGAAGTTGTGCCCGCTGTTGGCCCCGCCGCCCATATTGGCAAAGAGCACGACGCCAACACCGGTCGGCCCGGTGAGCGTTCCGGTGAGATCTCCAACGTAGTTGTGGTTGAGGCCGACGGTGGTCGAGGTGGCGCTGGTGGAGCTCGTGGTGCCGTCAAAGCGGAAGTCGACGTCGGCGACGGGCCCGGTGAGGCCGCTGACGATGATCGAGGCCGAGGCACCAACGACGGAGTTATCGGGGATCGCGACTGCGGCGCCGGTGTAGCTGAACTGCTGCGTAACGCCCGGGCCGCCGGGAGAGCCGGTGGCGATGGTGAACGGGAGGCTGGCGGTGCCGCCGTCAAAGGTGAGCAGGAGGGTGCAGTTAATCGCGGTGCCGCAGGGGTGCGACGGGCGGACGGCGAAGACGAACGACGACGTGCCCGGGGCGGTCTGCGTGGGGTCGAGGTTGGGGTACGAACCTTCCAGCAGCAGCGGCTGTACCGTCGTCGAGTCCAGTTGCAGGCTCGCGCTGATCGCGTTCACCGGCTGATCGGAATCGTTCCGCAGCGCGACGCTCAGGACAATGCGGCCCTCGCCGGGTTCGATGACGCCGTTGCCGTTGTTGGTGCCGCTGGTGCCCGGGTCGCTGGCGCTCACCGACGCGATGGCCAGGGGCGAATAGGGCGCGTTGATGGAGAAGGTGGTATCTGACGAGTCCGAGCCGGTGCGGCCGTCCACATCGCGGGCCACGACGCGGAACTTGCCCTGGGTGGTGCCATTGGCCGGCACGGTCCAGACGAACGAGCCGGTATCGGCGACGTTCGAAGCGAGCGTGATCCAGGACGTGCCGTTGTTGTTGGAAAGCTGGACGTCAACGCTGGTGACGCCAATGTCGTCGTCAGAGATCCAATCGACGTTGACGGCCTGACCAGGGTTGTAGGTTGCGCCGCCGTTGGGCGAGCGGAGATACACGCCGGGGTTCTGCCCGTTCTTGTTGACAGGGACCTGCATGACGATGCAGTGAATGACGCCCGAGAGGCCGACGATATTCTCGCTGGCGACGCCGACGACGGTGTACGACGGGCCCAGCAGGTCGCGATAGGTCTGCAGCGCGTTGGCATTGATCTGCGCGATCGTCAGGTTCGCGCCGCCGGCGGGGTTGGGCATCGTCACGCTCGCGTTGGTGTACTGCGGCACCAGCGCGAGGTTGTTGCAGAGCACCATGTTGGTGTAGGTGTAGTGCGTGCCGCCGACGGAGAACGAGGGCGTGCGCGCGACGGTCCAGCCCTGCGAGGTCAGCAGCGATGCCGCGTTGTCGGAGATCACGTCCTCAATCGACCCGGAGCTGTTGGGCCAATCACTGATGATGACCTTGTTATCGCCGACGATCTGCATCCACATGTCGATGTGCTGCGTGCCGTCAACGCTGCTGCGGTAGGGGTTGTGATACGTGTTCGTGGGGCCCCAGTATTGCTGCCAGAGCGCGTTGATCTGAGACTCGCTGTACTGCGTGTTCTCGTTGGCGATGAGGCGGGTGTACTGGCCCTGGCCGGTGGAGTTGAGGTGGTAGTTGCCCCCGCCGTGGATCATCGGGAAGTCATAGCGCTTGTGCTTTTTGAACGAGGCGAAGCCGACGGGGATGGTGTTGTCGTTGGAGCGGGAGAGGACGTTGTACGTGTGATCAACGATCACGCGCACGTCGCCCTCGTAGGTGTAGCGCGGGCCGTAGTCGCGAAGCCAGATCGTGTCGGAGGTGCGGACGATCGTGACGATTTTGTTGGTGTCGGCGCCAGCGTTGACGCACGTGGTCCGGGCGGTGGTTGCGATGCCGGCGCTATCGCAGAAGATGTACGCGATGGCGTTGCCGGTGGTCGTGATGTGCCGGATCATCTGGGCCTGGATGGCATTGAGCGAACTTCCGCCCTCCCACGCGAAGACGATGCCGTCTGATGGCGCGTACTCGCCCGGGCACGAGAGCGGGCCGGTCGGCACGGTCGCAGAGTCAAACGCGCTCATGTTCACGGGGTTTTCCGCGGCCCACGCCTTCTCCTGCGCCGTCGCGTTCCGGCTGATCGGCACACCCTGCGGATACTCGGGCTGCGGCGTTTGCGCGCGCAACTGACCCGCGAGGCTCAGAATCGCCGCGACACCGATACTCGCGGCCACCCACGCAGCCATCCGACGTTGATTCTCAACCAAGTGATCACTCCTCAGACCAGGGGAAGCCCTGGAGAACGTTCTGGCATTAGACGCCTGCCAACAGACTACCACCGGTTCGCTTGGATGGCCCGCGCGGATCTGGTCAAACTACGGTTTCTGTCAATGACTACGGGTTTCTCTCGCCACTCGAATGAGGGCCTCAAAGACGCCCAGGCCCAAGCCGGCGGCCGGGGTGCGTTCGGGGTGCCACTGAACGCCGATGTAGAACGGGTGCGAGAGATCGGCGAGGGCTTCGATGACGCCGTCGGGCGCGTGGGCCAGGATGCTGAGGCGCCCGGGATCGCTGACGCCCTGATGGTGGTTGCTGGCCACCTCGCCCGGCGCGCCAATGAAGTCCGCGATGCCGTCCGGCATGGCGAGGTTGGTGGGCGTGATGCGGTGCGTGCGGTCGTGCCGGTGGTCCTCTGCGGTGGGCAGGGTGTCGGCGAGGTGCTGGTTGAGCGTGCCGCCGCGGTGCACGGCCATCATCTGCATGCCCAGGCACACGCCCAGCACGGGTCGAGCGAGGGGGCCGCGAGCTTCATCAAGCGCGCGCAAGAGGGCAAACTCATAGGCCTGGCGCTGCGGATGCATGGGCTCGGATCGCGGGTGCGATGCGCCGCCCAGCGGCTCCATCGAAATGTCGTTGCCCCCGGTAAAGACGATGGCGTCGCACCGGCGCGAATGCTCCGGCGCAAGCTCGACGATCGGCGGCAGCAAGATCGGCACGCCGCCAGCGCGATGTATCGCTTCGAGGTACGTCATCGCTTGCGCGGCCTTCGGGCGTGCGCCGGGAGCCAGCAAGATGTCCGCAGTGACGCCGACCAGCGGGGCGGTGCTCATTGCGCAAGGATAAGCCCCTGGGCGATGAGCAACGAGCATTAAGCGGTGAGCAACGAGCAATTGCGATGAGCGTGGCGCGGCGTTCGATCAACTGAGAGGTTTGCGTGCGCGAGAGTTATCTCAGCGCGTGTCCGCTCCCGTCGCCCCTTACAGTTCACTATGTCCAATCGCCTGGTGCTGAGCGTGTTGCTGGTGGCGATCCTCTTGGGCGCGGGGATGTGGGTGTTTTGGAGTGCGGGTCCGCCCGGCGGGGCGCGTATGACCAAGGTGATTCCCGCGGGCGAGCGGCTCGCGGTGATCGAGCCGGCGACGCTAGAAACGATCGTGATGACTTGGCCGAAACGCGGCCCGTCGCAGCGCCTGTCGCGCAGCGCGTCTGGCGCTGACTCCGCCCTTGGCGAATGGACCGTCACTCAGGCGGACCAACGCGCGTGGAAGCTCAACCCCGATCGCGTGGGCGGGTTTGTGCGTCTGCTTCAGCAAGCCCGCACAGTCGCGGAGCCCAGCGACGCGCAGCTCGAGAAATCCAGCGTGCCCGGCGAAGGCTGGCACATAATTGAACTGAACTCCGCCAGCAAGAAACCCGGCAGCGGCACGACCACAATCCGGCTGAGCACGCGTTCGCTCGCTGGCCAGGTGCTCGCGCAGGTCACCACGCCCACGCTGGATGGCAAGCCCGACGTGGAGCGCTGGGGCGTCGTGTCTGATGAACTGATGCGGGTGATGAGCGCCGGGGCGATGTCCTGGCGAGAGACCGCGCTGCTGGCGGGGCTCATGCGTGAATGCGTCGGCGTGCGGATTACCAGCGCCGGCACCGGCGAGCCACGCCAGATCGCGTTGCAAAGGCTGCGTGCGATCTGGCGTATCACCGCCCCCGTCTCGGGCACCGCCGACGGCCCGAGCGTCGACCGCGTCCTCAGCGCGCTTCAAGGCCTCACCATCACCGACTTCCTGGATACCAAGCGCGCCGAGCCCGCCCGAATCCAAGACACCTCCTGGACCGCTTCGCCCAGCGCCCGCGTCGTGATCGATGTCACGGCGCGGAACCCGCAGGGCGAGAGCGCTGGCACGCGCGAGGTCGAACTGCTGCTTGGCCCTGTCGCCGACGCGAGCGGCCGCACGCTCTTTGCGACGATCGATGGCGGCGCGACCATCGTCGTCGTCGACGCCCAAGCCTTCGCGGCCATCCCCACCGACCCCGCCAAGTTCCTCTCCAAACGCTCGAGCGACGTCGCCATCGCCGACGTCGCGCGCGTCGAAGTCGTTGACGCGAAAGCGACCGGCGCGACCGCGGCGTCTGCCGTGCCGACGCGCACGTTTACACGCTCGACCGACGGATGGTTCAGCCAGAGCGCCGAGATCGGCGGCTCTGCGCCGGTGCTGCTGGATCGGGAGCGCTCTGGCGAAGTGGCCGCGTTTATTGAAGCGTTGATCAAGACCGACGCCTTGGGCGTGCTACTCACGGAGCCCGCGGGGCTCACGCGGCTGGCGGGCGTCACGCTGGCCAACGAAGCTTCAGAGCCGCTGGACGCGTTCGAGCTGTTCAAGGACGCGTCGAATCAACTGGCGGTGTTGGCTCGCGCGACGCCCTCGCGCAGCGCAGCGTGGCGCACCTACAAGACTACTCCAGCACTGGTCGAGCGGTTCGCGCGCTGAGTCGGCCCGGGCCGGCTGAACGCGCCAGTCTGCGCCGGTTCGGTCAAGGCCACACAAAGAGCTTGATCGCCATCGCGGCCGTGACAACCACCAGTACGATGCGGATGACTTGAGCGCCCGAGTGAACGACGAGGCGGGCGCCGAGCTGCGCTCCGCAGAACTGGCCCAGCGCCATGACGAGCCCGGGCACCCACAGCACGCTCCCGGCGAAGATAAAGGCCGTGAGCGAGGCGATGTTGCTAGCGAAGTTGAGTACTTTGCTGTGGGCGGTCGCCGAAGGCAGCGTCATGCCCAACGTCGACACACAGGCGATCGCGAAGAACGTGCCCGTGCCCGGCCCAAAGAACCCGTCATACGCACCGATCAAGAGCGCGAGCGTGCAGGAGAACAACGGCACCGACAAGCGCCGCTTGCGTTCGACGTCGCCCGCCCGGCGCGCGAGCACGAGATAAATCGCGATCACCACCAGCAGCCAGGGGATCGCGGGTCGCAGCCAGTCGCCCTGGATGAGAAGAACGAGCCCGGTGCCCAGCGCCCCGCCAATCAGCGCCGCGACGAACGCCGGCCAGAACCGCTTGAAATCCACGCTCCCAACACGAATGAAGTGAATGCTCGCTGAGAGCGAGCCAGCGGTGCTCTGAAGTTTGTTGGTCCCCAGCGCCTGGGCCGGGGGCAGGCCCGCCCACAGCAATGCTGGGATTGTCAGCAACCCGCCGCCACCGGCGATCGCGTCGACACAGCCGGCGATCAGCGACACGCACAGCAGCACCGCAAGCGTGGCCAAGGTGAGTTCGGGCATGAGCGATCACACCTGCCAGAGGCTGCTGGACCACGTGAGCCCCGCGCCGAAGGCGACGAACATGACCTTCATCCCGTCCTTGATCTTTCCCTCGCGCGCGATCTCATCAAGCAAAAGTGGCACGCTCCCTGCCGAGGTGTTGCCGACTCGATCGATGTTCGTGTGCAGCTTTTCCGCAGGGATTCCGAATCGCTCGCGAGCCGACTCCAGGATCCGCATGTTGGACTGGTGACACACGTAGAGATCGACCTCATCAACGCGCAGCCCAGCCTTCGCCAGCGTCTCCTCGATCAACTGCTGGAACGTGCTCACTGCGAACTTGAACACCGCCTTGCCGTTCATCTGCAGGCAGCCGACCTTATGGACTGCTCGATCCGAGTCCGGCGGGATCATCCACTCTTCGCCCGGCATGTAGAGATCCGGCCATGACGTGCCGTCGGCGTGGCTGATCTGCGCTATGCAGCCCTTGGTCTGGTCGTCGGTGGCCCGGAGGACCACGGCGCCGGCGCCATCGCCAAAGAGAATGCACACTCCGCGGTTGGTGTAGTCCACCAGCACACTGACGGTGTCGCAGCCGATCACGCCGATGGTGCGATAGTTGCCCATGCGGATCAGGTCATGGGCGGTGTTCAACGCGTACACAAACGACGAGCACGCGGCTCCCAAGTCCCACGCCGCGGCGTGCCCGGCCTTCAGATCGCCCGCGACGAGGCACGCCGTGGACGGGCAGCGCATGTCCTGGGTGATGGTGCCGCAGATGATCAGATCCAGCTCGCCAGCGGGGATCTTGGCGTTCTCGAGCGCCTTGCGGAGCGATTCGGCGCACAGCCAGCGGTTGCTCTCGCCCTTGTTGATATCACAGACGCGGCGCTCGCGGATGCCCGTGCGCTGATAAATCCACTCGTCGTTGGTGGCGACGATCGTCGCCAGATCCGCGTTGGTGATCACGCGCGAGGGGAGCTGCGAGCCCGTGCCCATGATGCGAACGCCGACCTTCGGCGGCGTTGGGAGCGGGATCGTTCGTCGGGCGGCCACGCCCGCGCTGGCCGGGTTTGAGGCCGGGGACGCGGGTGAGCCTGAAAAGCCGGGAGGTATCGCTGCCATCGATCGGAGGATAGCTGCGCAGCTGAGCGATAGAGCGCGACCCCGAACGTCCAGCGACCCGATTGCTCACGGCGCATTCGTGGCCTCAGCGGCCTTCGGACGCAGGCGTGGCGTAGCGTTGGCCCCACGCGCCCCAGACTTCACATGACTCGACGGACACCACGATGAGCGATCGCCAAGCTACACCGAGTTCACGCCCGAAGCTTCGGCTAAAGGGCATGCCCTTGGGTTCGTACGAGACGAACGCGTACGTGGCGTGGCTTGATGGCGGTGCTGGGATCGCCGAGGGAGTGGAGGGTGAGACTGCGTGCTGGCTGATCGATGCGCCGTTTGACAGCGAGGAGATGGTCGATCTGGTGCGCAGCGAGAACTTGTCGCCGACGCTCCTGCTCTTGACGCACGCGCACGTGGACCACATCGCAGGAGTTCGCGCGATTCGAGCCGCGTTTCCGGAGATCAAGATCGCGATACATCGCCTGGAGGAACGCTGGCTTACGGACCCGACGCTCAACCTCAGCGTGTTCACGGGCCAGCCCGTCACGGCTCCGCCAGCAGACATGCTCCTTGAAGATCGACAGCGCCTGACGCTGACGACAGACGCCAGTGTTCACGCCTCCACTGACGCGCCCGACGGCGTGACGTTCGAAGTCATCCACGTTCCGGGGCACTCGCCCGGGAGCGTCGCGTTCTTCGCGAGTGCCGCGGGTGTCTGTATCGGAGGTGATGCCCTCTTCGCCGGCTCGATCGGGAGGACCGATTTTCCTGGCTGCTCCAGCGACGAGCTGCTGCGCTCGATTCGCACACGACTGCTCGCTCTGCCGGGCGAAACACGCCTCTACCCAGGGCATGGCGGGGCCACGACCATCGCCCGCGAGCGCGACACCAACCCGTTCCTGCGCTCGTGATCGAGCTACAGCCCCGCGGATTTCAGCCACGCGCTGGGTGATTGCTCGAGTGCAGCTGCGATCTCCACGAGAGATTCCAGGCTTGGCAGGTGGGCCCCGCGCTCGATGCTGCTGAGCTGGCTGACGCTGATGCCGCTCTGCTCGCTGAGGTCGCGCAGGGTCCAGGATTTCTGCGTGCGGGCCAGGCGAATGTGTCGCCCAAGTTCGATGCGCAAGCGGTCTTGCGGACGCTGGCCCAGGCCCAAAGACGCCGCGGCTTGCGCCAGCGTCTGACGAAGCTCGGTCACGCTGAAGGGCTTGGCCAGATAGTCAAACACGTCTTGCTTGAACGTCTGGCGCATCGAGTTCAGCGACGGGTAGCCGGTGACGACGATGACGCACAGCTTGGGCCAGCGCTGGCGCAGCTCGATCAGAACGTCCTCGCCGCTGGCCCGCCCCATCTTGATGTCCAGCAGCACGACATCGGGCAGGCGCGATCCCCACGCGCCCTGCGACGGTGCGCCCGTTGACGGCGCAACCGCGCCCGCCGCCGCGCCCCACGTCGGGTCGATTGCCTGATACAGCTCCGTCGGCGTCGCGACGGTTCGAATGTCGTGGCCCTCACTGGTGAGCAGGCTGCCCAGATACTGCCGAAAGTCCTCATCATCATCCAGCGCGACGATCCGCAGCGGCGTGAACACCCCGCCCGGAGCGGGCGCGCGGGCCGCGTCGCCGGGGTCCGTCGGCTCTGGCTTTGCGGGCGGATTGGTCGCGGGCGGGGTCATCGACAAGGCTCCGGGATCAGGTTCTCGCACGGGTCGGGCTCACATCGGCCTCGACGGTCGGCGTGGTGTCGATCGTTAAAGACGTGGCGACGCCGGGCGGGGGGTCGGTCAGGGCTGGCAAGGTGCCAGGAACAATCGCCGCGTCGGGGAGAAAGATCTCAAAGACCGCGCCGTGTACGCCTTCCCGATTGCGAGCGGTCAGCACGCCGGCGTGATCGCGGATGATCCCCTGACTGACCGCGAGCCCGAGCCCGGTGCCCCGTGCGTCGAGGCGCGTGCTGGCAAACGGTTCGAACAATCGCGGCAGGATCGCAGGGTCCAGCCCCGGACCCGAGTCGGTCACGCGGATGGTCACGCCGCCGTCACTGTCAATGGTGCATGTCACGCTGATGTCGGCGCTCGGCGCGCGAGCGCCGGGCCGCGCGAGTGACGCCCCGCGCGAGGATGTCGCATCCACCGCGTTGCGCAGCAGGTTGACAAACACTTGCGTCAGGCGATCCGGGTCGCAGGTGATCGCAACGCCCGGATCGATCTGGCACGCGAACTCGACGCGCCGCGACTCGCGATCCAGCCGCACCAGCGTCCACGCTTCCATCACGATCGTGCGCAGCGAGCTGCGCACGCGTCGCCCGGGGCGCACGCGCGCGAAGTCGAGCAAGCTCTCGCTCAGCCGCTCAAGCCGCCCGACGACGCGAAGCAAGAGCGCTGCCTCGGTGGGTGAAAGACCTTGCGCACCGGCGGCACCGCCCGCGATCCCGCCGCCCCCGCTTTGACCCGCCACCTTCTCCGCCAGACCCTTGACCACCGCCAGCGGCGTGTTCATTTCATGCGCCAGCCCCGCGCTCAGAATGCCCAGGCTCGCCAACTTGTCCGCGTCCGCGAGGTTCTTCTGCGCCGCCTCAAGCAGCTCATTCTTCTTGTGCAGATCGCAGGCCAGCGCTTCCAGCCGCGCCAGCGCTAGCGCCAGATCCGCCTCATGCCGGCGCAGCGCGCCGATCGTGGCGTTCCGCGAGCGCATGATCTCCCCCAGCTCGTCCGCCGGGATCTCTTCGGCGGGAATGATCTCTGCGTCCCTGTCGCCGGATTGCACCGCGGCGTCCGCCATCAGCACCCGCCGGATCGGTTGGTACACGTATCGCGGCAGGATGAAAAACTCCAGCGTTGCCGCGATCAACGCGTAGACCCCCAGCAGCGCGATCGTTGCCAGCACGTACAGCCGCACGACGCCGGCCCGCGCTTCATCCAGACGCGCCGTTGCGACGTACGCCGAGCCGTCGAACTCATCGATCACCACCGCGGCGGTGCTTCCATCGGCCTGCGAGTAATCCACCAGCGTCTCGGGCGCGGCTCTTGCCCGCTCCAGCACCAGTGCGTTGATCCCCAGCCGCTCACCCTGCCCGACGCGCAGCGTCACGCCCGTGGGCATCGCGGCTTCAAGCTCGCTCAGCAGCGCATCGCGCGAGCCCTGCGTGCGGGTGGAGATGCCGCTGGACTCGGTCTGCTGGAGCTTGGCACGAATAAACGAAATCGCCAGCGCCGCCTCGTGCTGCTCAGATTGCTCGACAACGCGCTGGATCTGCGGCCTCAGGACAAACAGCAGCACGCCCGCCAACACCAGCGAGAACGCGGTGTGCAGCACGATCAGCTTCTTGCGGATCCGCATCGACGCCAGCAGCGACCCGGGCCAGTGCGCCGAAGCCTTCAACAAGTTAGTGCGCGCCGTCGGCGCGGCTAGGTTGACCGCCATGACTCAATCGTATCGCTCGCCCCCCACCCTTCCCCTACCCTCACCCCACATGCCCGAATCTCCCTCACCCTCGTCTCCCCGCGGCCCCGGCCGCGGTCGCACCGCTCGCCCGGGCAAGCCCCGACCCGTTGGCTCCGCTGGCGCGGGCAAGCCTTCCGGCGCCAAGAGCGACAAACGCTCGCCGCGCAACAGCGCATCGAAGAAGGGCCCGCGATCGCCTCGTCGCGGCCCCGGCTCAGGCACTGGCCCCGGCTCAGGCACCGGCCCCGCTACCGGCGGCACTCCCGCCAAGCCTCCGCGCCCGCAGGGCGCAGCCGGCGACCACATGGCGGTGGATCCCGCACGCGACGCGGTTTGTCGCTTCGTCGCCCACCAGGTCGGCAAATGGCCAAACCTGGCCCTGGCAGACTTGCGATTGCCGCCGACTGTCTCGGGGCGCGACGCGGCGCTGGCGCACGCGATCTACGACGCCGTCGCGCGCCGCTGGGTGACGCTTGAGTACCTCATCCGCCAGAAGAGCGAGACGCCCTGGGACAACTTGGACAAAGCCGTGCGCGCCGGGCTGCTCGTTGGCGCTGCGCAGGTGCTGATCCTCGATCGCGTGCCGGCGTACGCGGCTCTCAATCACGTCGTCCAATGGACGAAGGTCAACGTCAGCGGGCCCGCAAGCCGGTTTGTAAACGCCGTCATGCGCCGCATCAGCGAGCTGCGGCCTAAGAATCCGGGCGACCCGGAAAAGGCCAGCCCCGACAGCATCCCGGGCGGCGTGCTCGGTTCCTACACCGGTCGTCGCGACGAGCTCCCGGCCGCCGATGGCCGGTCAATCTTGCTGACGCAGCCCCTGCTTCCAGAAGACCCGCGCGAGCGATTGCGCGTCGCAACCGGGCACGCGCCGGGGGTCTGGCAGTCGTGGCAGCATCTGAGCGATGACGATCTGCGCGCCCGCGCGCTGCACAGCCTGGTGCTGCCCCCCGTGGTGATGAACACGCTGAACGCATCGCGGCAGACGCTCGACCGCTTTGACCTCATCCAGCCGCACTCGATGAACGGGCATCACGTTTTCGTCGGCCCCGCGAGCGCGATCGCCTTGACCATGGCCCAGGACCCGGGCGTTTGGGTGCAAGACGCAGCGAGCAGCCACGCGGTGCGCCTGACCGCAGAGCACGCGCCGCGAACGTCGCCCTTGCTGGTGGTGGATCTGTGCGCCGGCCAGGGCACTAAGACCCGCCAGCTTGCAACATTGATGCCCGACGCAGAGATTCTGGCTTCGGATACCGACGAGCGTCGGCTGATCACCCTGGCCGAGAGTTTCGCGGGCGATCACTGGCAGCACGATCGCCAGGGCGGCGAGCTGGAGGGGCGCGTCAAGGTCATGCCGATGGAGAAACTCTTACGCGTCGCGGGTGCCGGTCGCGCCGATGGCGGCCGCGCCGACGTCGTGCTCTTGGACGTGCCTTGCAGCAACACTGGCGTGCTGGCGCGACGCCCGGAGGCAAAGTATCGCCTGACGCCCAAGTCACTAGCGGAGCTGGTCGCGCTGCAGCGCCAGATCATCAAGACCGGCGTCTCGCTGCTCTCCTCCAAGCCCGGCAGCACACTGGTCTACTCGACGTGTTCCTTGGAAGCCATCGAGAATCAGGAGCAGGCCGCGTGGATCCAGAGCGAGTACGGTTTGCGCCAGATGTGGATTCACACGCTCACGCCCGCCGGGCTTCCGGGCGAGTCGCCCAGCAAGTACCACGACGGCTCCTTCGCCGTCGGCCTCGCTCGAAACTAAAAAACGAACCGCGCAACCAGAGCCCTCGCGCCAGCTTCATCACTCTGCCACTCCGCCACTTTGCCACCTCCCGCTCCCTTCTTCTTCTATCGAAATCATCGCCGCCGGGCAGCCTGCGCCGATAGACTTCGAGGGCTGGCGCTGAAAACCGCCCGTCCGCTCGTCGAGGCTCTTTAACCAAGGAAGCCCCGGCTTCCGTCGCGATCGTCGTCCGACGCGGCTTGGATCAGACACGTTGCCAACCGCTGAGTCTCTTCCTCTATGACTGATGGCGCAGTCCCCATCTTGCCTGACCCCCCGCCGCCGCCCACGCCGATCGGCCTGATCGCCGCTGGCGGCAAGCTCCCGCTCATGATCGCAGAGGGTCTGCGGCGCCTCGGTCATCCGGTGCACGGCGTCGGCCTGGCCGATCAGTTCGATCCAGCTTTGCCCGCCCTTTGCGACTCCTTCTCGACCGCCGGGCTCCTGCGCATCGGCACCTGGGCCTCGCTTCTTCGCAGTCAAGGCGTCGCCCACGCCATCATGGTCGGACGCGTCGACAAGGCCAAGCTTCTCTTCGATCCCTGGCGCGTCGTCAAAAACATGCCCGACATCCGCACCGCCCGCGCGTGGTTCAAGCACCTGCGCCACGACAACCGCAGCCACGTCATCCTGCGCGTCATCGCCGAGGAACTCGGCTTCGGCGGCGTCGAGCTTTTGGACTCTACCGCCCCCATCCCCGACCAGATGGCCGCCGCTGGCGTGATGACCCATCGCTCGCCGACGGCTGACGAGCAGCGCGACATCGCCTTCGCGTTCCCGCTGCTCAACGAGCTCCTGCGTCTGGACATCGGGCAGGCGATCGCGGTCAAGGGCGCGGACATCGTCGCGGTCGAGGGCATCGAGGGCACAGATCGCATGATCGAGCGGGCCGGGCAACTGATGCGCGGGCGGGCGTGGACGCTGTGCAAGGGTGCCCGCGCCGGGCACGATCGGCGCAGCGACGTGCCGACCGTCGGCGTGCGGACGATCGAGAATCTCGCCGCCCAGGGCGGGCGGTGCCTGGCCTTGGCCGCGGGCGACGTGATCATGATCGACAAGCCCGCGATGCTCCAGATCGCGGACCGAGCGGGCGTCTCGATCGTGGGCGTGCCCGCCGCGGCGCGAATCGGCAAGTGAACCCGCCCGTGATCCGTCTCACCAACCTGGCCGGCGAACCGCCCAAGTTCGTCTCGCGCGGCGGCCTCAAGCTCTATCACGCCATCTCCACCTTGCAGGTCTCGTGCGCCGGCCTCACCTGCGCCGACTTCGGCTGTTCCACCGGCGGCTTCACCGACTGCCTGCTGCAAGCGGGCGCGGCCCGGGTCTACTCGATTGACACCGGCTACGGCGTGCTGGCCTGGTCGCTCCGCAAGGACCCGCGCGTTGTCGTGATGGAGCGGTCCAACTGCCTGCATCTGGAGCCGCCTCGCGAAGTGGTCCAGAGCGGCGGCGTAGACATCGTGACGATCGACGCGAGCTGGACACCGCAGAAGTTGGTGATCCCGGCCGCGCTGCGCTGGCTCAAACGTACGCCCGAGGCGCGGATCGTGACGCTCATCAAGCCGCACTACGAAGACAAGCCGCTTGCCGCAGGCTTCCGCGGCGTGCTGCCAGACGACCTTGGCAGCCGCGTGACGCAGAGCGTGCTGACGAACATGCCGACGCTGGGTGTGCGTGTGCTGGCTTGGACGCCGAGCCCGATTCGCGGGCTGCTCGGCAAGAGCGAGACCAAAGGAAATCAGGAATACCTCGCGGTGCTTCAGCGTTTGGAGGACTCGATCCAACCGCCGCCAAGCACTCGCATGGGCGCATCGCCCCCGCCCGCGTCTCCCCACGCGCCGCCGTTCGAGCCCGACGTCTCGTCGGGCGCGTAGATGACCACCGCCTGCCCCGGCGTCACCGACTCGCGCGCAGTTTCAAACTCGACCTCGAATCGCCCAGTACGCCCCGAGTAGCTCAGCGCCGACTCGCCCTCGATGATCCGAACCCGCGCCCGCACCGGCGGCGTGTGCGCCCGGTGTTGCGACCAGCACTCGCGCCAATCTCGCAGCGCCTCCAGCGCGTGATCGCTCACCAGCCAGTTCGCCTCGCCGCCGATGCATCCGGTGCTCTGCACGTGCTCGCGAGCGCCGAGCGTCACGGTGTTGTCGGGCGCGCTTCGATTGATGACAAACAGCGGAACATCGCTGGTGACGCCCAGCCCGCGCCGTTGCCCGAGCGTGAAGCGATGCTGCCCCTCGTGCGTGCCGATCGTCGCGCCGGATTCATCCAGCAAGCGCCCGCTGCGCCGCAGCGTGGGGTCGCGCCGCTCCAAGAACGCGGCGTAGTCGCGATCGGGCACGAAGCAGATCTCCTGGCTGTCCGGCTTGTCAAACACCGGCAACCCATAGCGCTCCGCCAGTCGCCGAACCTCGGGCTTCTCCAGCTCGCCGATGGGCAACAGCATCCTCGCCAGCCGCTCCCGGGGCACGCCGAACAGCACATACGACTGGTCTTTGCTGACGTCCACGCCACGAAGCAAACGGGCCGGCCCGTTGCCAGCGCTCGCGCGCGGATCGCGTTGGTCAATCGCGACTCGCGCGTAATGCCCGCTGGCGACAAAGTCACACCCGAGCTGCTGCGCGTACTCGTGCAACTTACCGAACTTCAGCCAATCATTGCAGCGCACGCACGGGTTGGGCGTGCGCCCCGCGCCATACTCCTGCGCGAAGTACGACATGATCCGCCCAAAGTCTTTCTTGAAGTTGCAAACGTAAAACGGGATGCCCAGCACCCCAGCGACAACGCGAGCGTCCGCCGCGTCATTGATCGAGCAGCACCCCTGCTTGCCGATCTTGCCAGGCGCGCACGCGCCCGAACCGCTCGCGCCCTCGCTATCGTCATCGGCGCGCTGAATCGTCTCCAGCTCCTCGCCAGGCGAGCCCAACCGCATGAAGCACCCGACAACGTCATAGCCGTCATCGCGCAGCAACGCCGCCGCGACCGAGGAATCTACCCCGCCGGACATCGCCAGCAACACCTTTCCACGCGCAGGACCCATCGGCCAATCGTAGTGAGGCGGGCACACGCGGCCTTTCTCGCCGAGCAGTGACCGCACCAGCCGAGAATCTGCGCGAGCCGACGGAAATCGCGACTTCATCGTCGATCACGGCCGGTGGCCCTCGACGTGAGCAGGCATCATCGACTGACCCAACCGCGGCCCGATCACTACGTGCAACACTGTCGCCCGCTGGCCCTTTGGCATTGTCGAGTTCTCGCCCGCCTCGCTCAAGATCGACGCGAATCCAAGCGCCCGCGCCTCGTTCAGTTGTCTTTCGTCGATGATCGCGGCCCCGTCCGGGTGTGCCGCGAGCCACGCCACGATCTTTGAGGTGTGCAGCCGCTCGACCCGCCCGCGCGACCAGAACACGACCGAGTCCTCGTGATACACGCTGGCCATCGGCGGCGACACACCCGGCGCCAGCCCCGCGCCGCGATACGCACTTTCCAGCGGCGCAAACAGGCGCGCCGTTCTCGCCCCCGGCAACACCCACCCTCCCGCGATCTGCAGCGGCCCGATCACCAGCAGCGCACTCAGCGCATATGCGACCACCGCGATCACTCCGATGTGCCCGCGCCGTAGCGCCGGCGCAAGCTTCGCGTGCAGCCACACCGACGCGATCGCAAAGATCATCAGCGTCGCCGCCAAGCCCACCTGCTGGACCCGGGGCAGCGTCGTCAAGGTCAAACACACCGCGGCGCCGAGCACGCAAAGCACCGCCCCCGCCAACCCGATCACCAGCCACACCCACTGCCCGATGTTTAAGCGCTGCGCGCGTGGGCCGGGCGTCGGGCTCTCCGCACGCGCAACCCCCGACCCCATCGAGATCAGGTATCGCGCGCACAGCAGACACGCCGCGGGATACAGCGGCATCACGTAGTGCGGGAGCTTTGCTGGCGAGAGCTCAAACACCACCCACGCCGGCACCAACCACGCCACCAAAAACACTTCCGCGTCACGCCCCGCGATCGGAAGCAACCAACGCCCGACCCATCGCCGCCACGACGCGGGACGCGCCGCTGGCGCGTCGGGCGTCATCGATGTCGCAGCACTCATCGCAGGTGTCGCTATCGCTGTCGCTTGCGCGCCGCTCGCGATCGCTCGCCCGACTCGTGCCCGCCCGCGCCACGCCGCGCGCACTGCTTCGATCAGCACCAGCGAGCCCGGCCACAGCAGCACCGCCGCGAGCACCAGATGAAACCCCGGCGGCGCAAAGTGTCCCTCGCGGCTGCCGCTGGCCCCGCGCACCACAAACTCCTCGTACACGATCGCCCAATACTCGCGCAGCCCGATCGCTCGATCAATCGCGAACAACCAGGGCAACAGCACCGCCGAGACGACGACGACCCCGACCCAGGGCTGCAACCTCCACAGCCACGACCGTCCCCCGCTCCCGCCCCCCGTCCGCACACCCGCAACCACGCACAGCGCCACCACCGTCAGCCCCGCCACCAGCGGCGTGATCGGCCCTTTGCTCAAAACCCCTACACCGAGCGCCATCCAGAACGCGCTCGCTCGCGCCAGATCGCCCAACGCCGTTGTCGCGCGAGCGCGCCGCGACCAGATCGTCCACAGCGCACCCATCGTCAGCAGCGTCGCGAACGTCAGCAGTTGATCGCTTCGCGCCTGGTGCGCGTCCCAGATCATCATCGGCGAGACCGCCAGCAGCAGCGCCGCCAGATGCCCCGTGCCCCCGCCAAACATCGAGCGCCCCAGCAACCCGACGCCCAGCACGCTCAGCATCGCGCACACGACCGAAGGCACGCGATACATCCAGATCGCATCTCGCGCCGGCTCCCCTCGACTAAACACCCACGCGCTAGACGCCTGCAGCCAGTAGATCAAGGGCGGCTTGTTCAGCCGCGCCGTCTCACCAAACATCGGCACCGCCCAGCCGCCGGAATGCAAGCCCAGCGGCACGCCGCGCTCGCCCACCCGCACGTCGCGCTGCGATTCGGGGAGCGTGACGCTCTCGAGCATCTGTCGCGACGCCTGCGCGAATCGCGACTCGTCGCGATCCACTGGGGGGATCGTCCAGAGCCCGGGGATGAACAGGCCCAGGGCCGCCGCGAGGGTGATCAGAATCAGCCGGGTGTACCATGGCCACCAGTTCCCGCGCGTGCGTACGCCCGGGATGGGTCCCTCGCGCACCGGAACGTGCCCGGCGTCCGGCGGCGTCGACGAACCGGGCTCACGCGGATTCAGATCAGCCAGCCGCACCATGGCGGAGCATACACCCCCTCATCCCGACGCCCGACCACCAGAGCGTTCGCCGGCGCGCCCGACCCTCGCGGACCACCTCCGAGGCATGCGCGACTTCTTCCGCACGCCGCCACTGGGCTGCTTCGGGAAGTCGTGGTTCCTGCCGTTGGTGATCGCGGTCGCGCTGGTGTTCCTGCTGATCCCGTTCGACGCGCCAGTGAACGCCTGGCTCACCGGCGCGCCCGCGACCGCTACGCAGGCCGCGACACGTCCGCTGCTGGAGCGCCTGCCGGGCGACGTTCGTCGCGAGCTCAACGCCTGGCAGCAGTTCGGTCAGGGCACATCGATCGCGGTCATCGTGCTGATCATCTGGTTGCTTGATCCCAAGAACCGCCCGCGCCTCTTTGATCTGGGCGTCATCCTCGCGACCATCGGTATCGTTTCCACCGCTGGCAAACTCCTGATCGGCCGCCCACGCCCGAAGTACAACGACCCCGAGCGCTTTGTCGGGCCGCTGGGGATGTACCCGGTCGATCAGAAATCCGGCCCGCCGATCCTGGCGCACGCGTGGGACCTGGGCAAGTCCATCTCCAGCGATCTCTGGAGCATGCCCAGCAGCCACACCGCTTTCGCCGCGGGCGTCGCGTCGTTCCTCGCGACGCTCTACCCCAAACTCAAGTGGCTCATGCTCGCCTTGGCATGCATCGTCGGCTGCGGCCGCCTGCTCTTTGATGCCCACTATCCGACAGACGTCATCGTCGGCGGCATCATCGGCTGGTCCGCCGCGACGATCCTGACCAGCGCCCGCCCGATCTCGCGCTACTTGCCAGGCGCATCCACCGGACCCCGAGCGTGAACTGCCCCGGTGGCATGTGGTAAGTGTGCAACTCCATGTGCGCAGCGCGCAGCAAAAAACCCAGCGTCCAGCACATAGCCGGACGCCGGGTCTCGTGGGGGTCAGATGGAATGGACGCGACTCTCGCCCGGGCAATCCGCATCGCACCGCGGCTCAACTCAACTTGGTGTCAACTGTGTCTCTGCTTCGTCGCGTCTGGATCACCGAGACTCACTGTCTCGGCCCACCCGATTCGGCGCACGCCGCCACGCGGTTCCAGGCACGTTGACAATTTCTTCTGGCACGATCCAGCGCCGCGCCGAGGTGCCGTTTGCGCTGCGCTCGCGTCCACCCGATCGCACGACGGGCCGACGAATCGGGCGATTGTCCGAGGCTCGCCGGGTCCTCCGGTGAGTACCCTCAATGATCGCCGCACAACGACCGCCACCAGATCCATCCTGCACCCACCATGAACTTTGTTGCCTTGAGAATGCTGTTCGGCGATCGAGCCAAGTACTTCGGCATCATCTTCGGCATCACGTTCGCCGCGATGCTGATCACGCAGCAGGCCTCGATCTTCGTCGGCCTGATGACGCGCACCTTCGGCTTCATCACCGACACCACCCAGCCGGACATCTGGGTGATGGACTCCAAGGTCCAGTTCGTTGACGACATCAAGCCCATGCAGGACACCATGCTCCTGCGCATCCGGGGAGTGCAGGGCGTGCAGTGGGCTATGCCGCTGTACAAGGGTCTGATCAAGGCCCGCCTCGACAACGGCACATTCCAGTCCTGCAACGTTGTCGGCATCGACGACGCGACGCTGATCGGCGGTCCCGTCGAGATGGTCGAGGGGACGCTCGCGGACCTGCGCATCAGCGAGGGCGTGATCGTCGATGAAGTTGGTGCAAGGACGCGCCTCGCCCGGCGCCCGACCGACGAAACAGGCCGTCCGATTCAGGGCGCAGCGCCGGTGCCGCTGAAGGTGGGGGACACGCTGGAGTTAAACGATCGGCGCGCGGTGGTGGTGGGGATCTGCCGCGTGTCGCGGACGTTTCAGAGTCAGCCGGTGGTGTACACGACGTATTCGCGGGCCACGCAGTTTGCCCCGCGAGAGCGAAAGCTCCTGAGCTTTATTTTGGTGAAGGCGGATCCGGGCGAGAGCGTCGATCAGCTCTGCGCGCGAATCAAGGCCGAGACGGGCCTGGACGCGCTGAAGTCCTGGGACTTCAGCGTCAGGACATACACCTACTTCATGAAGTACACCGGCATCCCGATCAACTTCGGGATCTCGGTAGCCCTGGGGTTTTTGGTGGGCACCGCCGTCGCGGGGCAAACGTTCTATAACTTCACGCTCGACAACTTGCGACATTTCGGCGCACTGAAAGCCATGGGCGCCAGCAACGCCTTGCTCCTGCGAATGATCGTGCTGCAAGCCATCGTCGTCGGCGTCCTCGGCTACGGCATCGGCGTCGGGCTCGCTTCCTGCTTCGGCATCCTGAGCCGCAACAGCGAGCTTGCGTTCCGGCTCCTGCCGCAGACCCTGGTCATCACCGGTTGCGCGATCGTCCTGATCTGCGTGCTGGCCAGCCTGCTGAGCATCATCAAGGTGATCCGGCTCGAGCCAGCGATCGTGTTCAAAGGCTGAGTTTGCCGGTGGGCGGCTATGCCCGCACGCGAGCACTTCCGCCCGCCGGGCGGCTCTTGAGGCCGAGAACGAGCGTGAGCGACCTGAAGGCCCGTGATTTCCCCTCAGATCCTTATGAAACGAGCGAAACGACCGGGCGGCACTTGCCGAATGCACGCTGGACGTTAAACTAACGGTGTTCATTGGATAACCGGTCATCACCGGGTACTCACTGATCACCACGTCGCCCGTTCGCCCGTTCGCCCGTTCGCCTGTCAGCCACCAGAGCAACCCGCATGTCGTCTGAGGATCGCAGAGCTCGTGAGAAGGTTGAAGTCCAAGAGCGGATCCTTGACGCCGCCCGCGATCTTTTCGTCCGCCAAGGCATTGAGGCGGTGTCGATGCGCAAGATCGCCGAGGCGATCGAGTACACGCCCGCGGCTCTCTACGTCCACTTCACCGACAAGAACGAGTTGCTGCGCGAGATGTGCCGGCGCGACTTTGACGCGCTGACGAGGCAGACGGTGAAGCTCGCGGCGGTGGCTTGCCCGATCGCGCGGATCTATCTCTGCGGGATGGGATACATCCGCTTTGGCATCGAGCACAAGAACCACTACCGCATGATGTTCATGACGCCTCATCCGCCGGAGCTGACGCCCACGGAGGAGGATCGCAAGAAGATGAATGACCCGGATCAGGACGGCTACGCGTTCTTCCGGCACAGCGTGGGCGAGGCGATCGCGCAGGGGCGGTTTCGGCCTGCGTGCGTGGATGTGGATCTGGTGACGCAGACGTTCTGGGCCGCGGTGCATGGGGTGACCGCGATCGAGATCACGCACAGCAACGACCCGTGGCTGAAGCTGGCGCCGCTGGCGACGCGCATCGAGCTCGTGCTCGACGTCCTGCTGCGCGGCATGCTCGCAGACACCGGCGAACTGGAATCCATGAAGGGCCGACTCCGCGAACGAGGGATGCTGTGATCATCATGGCGTTGAAAATGCTTGTCGGTGATCGCCTGAAGTACATCGGCCTGGTCGCGGGCATCGCGTTCGCGTGGCTGGCGTTCATAATGCCCTGGCAGATCCCGGTCTTCGGCGGCGTCGCAATTCTGATCTGCTGCTTGCTGGCGGGGCTCATCAGTGTTCGACGCGTGATCGCGCTGGAACCCGCGGTGGTGTTCAGGGGATAGGTCAAGGTCACGAGGGAAGGTAGCAGGCGTTCGCGGCGAGTTTGTGGGACTGGCGTTGAAGAGCGAAAGGCGGGCCGAGGGATGATGGCAAGTGTTGAGACCGCGCGTGGACGAAGCGGTGACATGTCGGCGGACGGGCGTCCGCTTGCGGTGGTCTGCCGGAGTGTGACCAAGAGCTACGGCGTCGGCGGGTCCAAGGTCGTCGCGCTGCGCGGCATCGACTTGGAGATTGCCTCCGGCGAACTCATGATGCTTGTCGGGCCGTCAGGCTGCGGCAAGACCACGCTCATCTCGGTGATCGCGGGGATCCTTGATCGCGATGCGGGCGAGTGCTCGGTGTTTGGCGTCGATTTCAACACCATGTCTGGCTCGGCCAAGACCAAGTTTCGCGGGCGCAACATCGGCTTCGTCTTTCAAGCCTTCAACCTCATACCAACCCTGACCGCGGCGGAGAACGTCGCGGTGCCGCTGATGATCCTGGGCGAGGGGCGGAGCGCCAGCGTTCGAAAGGGGCGCGAGATGCTGGAGCGCGTGGGCCTGGGCGAGCGATCGCACAGCATGCCCTCTCAGCTTTCCGGCGGGCAGCAGCAGCGCGTGGCGATTGCCAGAGCGCTGGTGCATGAGCCGCGGATCATCGTGTGTGATGAGCCAACCAGCGCGCTGGACCATGAGACGGGTCATGTGATCATGCGCCTGCTGAAGCAGGTGGCGCTCAAGGACGATCGCGTGCTGGTGATCGTCACGCACGACGCGCGAATCTTCGGCTTCGCGGACCGTATCGCAAAGATGGACGACGGGTCGGTCAAGAGTGTCCAAACCCCTGCAGAGATGGGGTTGGAGGCGGAGTAAAGATGAGGGAGTCGGCAAGCTCTCGAACCATCGATTGAAACCGGGTCGCGATCGTCACGTCTCACGCCTTGGGTATCGCGCTTCACGCCGCACGAGTTCCGCCTCACGCATCGAGCCTTCGGTCTAAAGCCTTTCCAGGAGAATCTGTATGTTTCGAATGATCATTGTGCCGCTGATTGCTGTCGCGGGGTTTGCGTTCGCGGTGACAACGGTGATGAGCCAGAGCGCCGAGCGTCCGGTGGGCAAGGCGCTGGCGGAGCCGGCGCGCTCGCCATTTCCGGATTCGGTGGCGGGCTCGGGGATCATCGAGGCCAGCACGCGCAACATCGCGATCGGCACGAACATCGCGGGGATCGCGGTGGAGGTCTTTGTCGAGGCGGGCTCGCGCGTGAAGGCGGGTGATCCGCTGTTCCGGATTGACGATCGGTCGCTGCGAAGCGAGCTGGCGGTGCGCGAGTCGCGCCTGATGGCGGCGCGTCGGCAGGCGGAGATCGCGCAGGCGGAGCTGGCGCAGCAGCAGCAGTTGCCCCGTAAAGAGGACGTGCCCCCAGCGCGGGCGCGGGTCGAGGTCGCCCAGGCGCAGCTCCGGGATTCGGAAAAGATCCTGATCCTGATGCAGGAGGTGCAGGACAAGCGGGCCATCGTGCAGGAGGAGTTGACGCGGCGTGAGAGCGCGGTGTTGACCGCCAAGGCGCGGGTCACGGAAGCCCAGTCGTCGCTGGACCAGTTGCTCGCCGGCGCGTGGAGCGCGACGCTGGACATCTCCAAGGCGCAGGTCGCCCAGGCCCAGGCGTTGGTGCAGCAGGCGGAAGCCGACATGGAGTCAACCAAGACCGAGCTGGAGCGGTTGGTCGTGCGCTCGCCGGTGGATGGCGAGGTGCTGCAGAAGAACACTCGTGCGGGCGAGTACGTCCCGGCGGGCGTGCTGGCGACGCCCGCGATGCTCGTGGGCAACACCGACGTGCTGCACGTGCGCGTCGACGTGGATGAGAACGACGCGTGGCGGATCAAGCCCGGGGCCAAAGCCCGCGTCTCGCTTCGCGGGAACCCGCAGATCCGCACCGACGAGACGACGTTCGTGCGCGTCGAGCCGTTCGTGATCCCCAAGCGCTCGCTCACCGGGGACAGCACGGAGCGCGTGGATACGCGGGTGCTCCAGGTGGTGTACTCGTTCCCGCGCAGCGCGATGATCGCGTTTGTCGGCCAGCAGGTTGACGTCCGCATCGAGGCTGAGCCCGTCAACATCACGCCCGCGACGGCGGAGGCGACCGCCCGCCCTGGGGTTGGTCGCTGATTACCCTCTGCACCCGAGCTCGCTCGGGTGCCGACTTGTCTTCGATCTATCCGTTGAGTCTTTCGCGAGCGCTCGAGCGCCGAATCTTCTGGGAGTGTTTCTTCGTGTCAATATTCAACGAGCGTGTGTTTCGAGTGGCGGGCCTGATCGTGTCAGCCCCCGCGACGGTGCTGCTGCTCTCGCTGGCGGGGTGCAAGGTCGGGCCGAACTACGTCGAGCCGGTGATCGACTCGCCGACGTCGTGGTCAGAAGTGCCAGCATCGACGCCAGCAGATCTGCGTGAGTGGTGGAAGCGCCTGAACGAGCCGACGCTCGACGCGCTGGTGCAGCGGGCAGGAGCGGGGAACCTGGACCTGCGCCGCGCGATCGCGAGCGTGCGCGAGGCGAGAGAGCTGCGCCAGATCGCGCGATCGAGCCTGCTGCCGACGATCGACGCCAGCGGCGGGTATCAACGCACCGAGGGCAGCACGAACGTCGGGCGCAGTTCGACGCGTCAGTTCACCGATGGCGGCTCTTCCGACGTCTTTCAAGCGGGCTTTGATGCGACCTGGGAGCTGGACTTCTTCGGGCGCGTGAGCCGGGGTGTTGAGGCGGCCGAGGCCGAGGTTGCGGTCGCGGAGTACAACGCCGCAGACGTGATGGTGATCGTGAGCGCCGAGGTGGCGCGGAACTACATCGACCTGCGAACGACGCAGCGCCGGCTGGTGCTGGCACGCGGCAACGTCGCAACGCAGCAGGACACGCTGGCGCTAGCGGAGTCGCGCTTCAACGCGGGCCTGACCAGCGAGCTTGATGTCGCGCGTGCCAAGGCGAACGTCGAGACCACGCGATCGCAAGTTCCGTCGTTTGAGGCCAGCGAACGGCGCAGCATGCACGCCCTGGCGGTGCTTCTGGGTCGGAATCCGGGTGTGTTGATCGAGGATCTGGCGGCGTTCAAGCCGATCCCGGTGGTGAACGATGTGCTGACGACGGGCGTGCCCAGTGAGCTGGTGCGCCGCCGCCCGGATCTTCGAGCGTCGGAGCGATCGCTCGCGGGCCAGACCGCCCGCATTGGCGTTGCGACCGGCGATCTGTTCCCGCGTTTCCTGCTGGGCGGCAGCGTCGGCTGGAACGCGAGCAAGTTCGCGTCGCTCTACGACGCGTCAAGCGTCGCGTACAGCGTGGGCCCGAGCGTCACGTGGAACGTGTTTGATTATGGGCGCATCCGCGCCAACATCCGCGCGCAGTCGGCGCGGGCCGAGGGGCTGCTTGCGCAGTACGAGCGCAACGTGATCGGCGCGTTTCAGGAAGTTGAGGACGCGCTGGTGTCGTACTCGCGTGAGCGGGTGCGTCAGGGTGCGCTGACCAACGCGGTTGTCGCGGGTCGGCGAGCGGTCGAGCTCTCCAGCGAGCTGTACAAGCAGGGCCTGACCGACTTCAACGCGGTGCTCGATGCGCAGCGCCAGCTGTTCCTTTTGGAGGACTCGCAGGCGGAGTCGCAGGGTGAGACCGCCCGCCAATACGTCGCGATCTACAAGGCGCTGGGCGGCGGCTGGGGCGGCGCCGGCGGCCCGAACTCGACCGGCGGCACAGTTCCCGGCACCCCTCTCGATGGCGCGGGTTCGCCGATTAAGACTCGTCCCGGGAACGGCACGCAGTCGCCGTCGCCGATGCGGAACTGAGCAGGCCGCGCACTTGCTGAGGAACAAGGCGAACGGCGACGCATCGGCTCAGGGACAAGCTTTACACCCCGCGATGAATCAAGCGTGGCCTGGGCGGCGGGCTCGCGGCCCGCAGCATTGCGAGCGACTCACGGCGCCGACGTACTGGATCACGCGAACAGGCTGCTGATGTGCCTGCTGGTGATCACGACCGCTTCGCCGCTGTGGCCGTTCATCCGGCAGCCGGCGCGGCGGCAATGGAGCGAACGAGACTCGAACTCGTAACCCCTAGCTTGCAAAGCTAGTGCTCTACCAATTGAGCTATCGCCCCGAAGGGAGGCAAGCATACGCCACGCGTGGCAAGAGCCTTTGGTCCTGGGCCAGCGCCCATCAGCCGACCGCCGTGAGCGTTCAGGGCCAGCCTCAATCGAGAAAGACCCTGGCATTCGGTTGCGGGCTTGTTCACAAGCTCCCGATTGCCAACTCTCGATTGCCAGCTCCCGATTGCCGACCAACCCTCACTCGCCCTCGGCGGCCTCGTTCATCCCGCCGAGGTTCACGAAGCACGCCTGATACGCCTTGAGCGTGAGCCATATGCGCTGCGCTGAGTCGCTCAGCGAGCCAGCCAGATCGCTGGCGGGCGCGACGGAGCGGAAGGTGAAGAGCTTCTGGGGATCGCGGAAGTGTTCGACGACGGGGCGGTAGGGCGCGGGGTGATCGACGTCGATGAGTTCGTCGTTCAGCAGGTCACCCATTTTGTCGCCGGCGTGAACCAGGTCTTGCTCAATGGACTGACTTAGATAGCGGTCTGGGGTGACCAGGGCGATGTAGAGATGCCCCTGCTCGGCGAGGACGCGATACCACGCGGGCGCCGCTGCGTGAGGGGCAACGAGCGACAACGTGGCGCCTTCGAGAGTGACCTCGCCGAACAAACCGCTCGCTTCAGCGTGGGCCCGCACGGCGCTCAGGAGCGCTGCCAGGGCATTGTCATCAAGCATGGGTGAGCGAAATGGCGCTGAGCTGGACATTCCGATTTCTCCTGAAGGCTGCCCGGCGTCGCGGACGGAACCGGGAATGAGCATAGTCCGCATCTGATAAATGCCCGCGTGTCAACGCGGAGCGACGCACCAAGTCCGCCGACGCGCACGCTGGCTTGTCGGTGGCGAGGTTTGGGCATAGCATCCTTTTCCACCGAAGTCGCCCAGGTGGCGAAATTGGCAGACGCACTACCTTGAGGTGGTAGCGCCTTCACAGGCATGGAGGTTCAAGTCCTCTCCTGGGCATTTGCACGCGGCGATCGGGCCATGAAACGCCTGATTGCCGCGTGTGTGTTTCGGAGTCGGCAATCGGCAGCCGGGCGGAGTCGGCAACCGGCAATCGGCAACCGGGGAAGATCAGTGTTTCGTCGCGTCAGCAACGCGTTCGCGCTCGCGCCCTTTGTTCGGCATGTGCTGCTTTGCTGCTTTGCTCTCCGCCATTCCGCCACTTCCCGCTCACACCACAATCTTCGCCCCCGGTGCCACATTCAGCATTGGGCGCTTGGCGACCAGCTCCTGCGAGTCCATCGCGGTGGTCGGCGGAAGTTCGAGGACGCAATCGGGCTCACCCGAGTCTTTCCGCGGGACGCGGACGCCGGCGCGCTCCAGCCACGCCGCGGCTCGCGCGGTCTGGATCTCGCGGCAGGTTTGCGGCGAGTCCGGGCCTGTCGCGTTCTTGATCGGGGCAAACTCATCGACCCGCAGCGACTCCATCACAATCGACGAAACACACAGCGGCAACGCGTCAAAGACAAACGTCTCCAGCTTAACGGCGTTGTTCGCCGCTGGCTCGATCCGCGCACCGGTCGCCAGATCAACGCACGGCACGCGCTTCTCCGCACGGTGATATGGCAGGGCCATCGCACTTCCAGTGCTGCCACCCGCCCCCCCCGCTCCCCCAACGCCCGCGTTCAACTGTTCGACGAACTCGACTGACAGCGCATGCACTGCGGCGTTGCCCGCATTGAACACCAGCCCGCCCTCGGCGGTCAGCGCGTCGGTCAACTCTCGCGGCATGTCGGAATATTCGATCACGCCGATCTTGCCCGTGGGCCCGTCAAGGCACGCCAGCACGCCGACCTTCTCATCAGCGCGCGCCTTGGCGACCATCTTGCTGCTCATCTGCGCCGAGGAGTCGGGAGCGAAGGCGTGCAGCCCGAGGAACGTGGGATCGATGACGCGAACGAGCGGGTTGTCGATCTGCGTATATGAGATGTGGCGGATGCCGCGGCGCTTCATGTCGGCGATGGCGCCGCTGACCATGAGGGCGCGGATGCTACCGCCGTGACCATCGGGATTGACTGCGGGCTCGTGCAGATCGCTGAGGAGGATCTTGCCGGTGGCGATATCAAACGAGGGCAGGACGCCCTGCGGGAAGAACATGACGTCGTGACGATCCAGTCCGAAGTTGGAATGGTGCTTGAAGAACGCGCGGGTCTCGCTGTCGTTCAGCGGGCTGGTCATGATGTACCACGGGATGCGCACGCCGGGCGGACAGAACGCGCGCTGGGCAGCGATGATCCAATCGGCCAGACAGGCGAAGAGCGGGATGTTGGAGACGGCGCCTGCGGGGTAGCAGCCCTTGGGCCCCTCGAAGCCAAGACGAGATCCTTGCCCGCCCGCGACGGTGAACGCCGCGATTTGGCCGGCGGCGATGAGCTCGATACCCTTGTCGCGAAAGTGTGCGCGATCCCATTGGCCGCGGCCGGAGCGGCTCGTGTGATCTGCGGGGTAGTAAGGCGGCGGCGCGAGCTGGCCGGCGCTCTGGGCGGCGGGCTTTGAGGTGACGTATTCACGCACGAGGGCGGGGATGCTCGGGAGGTTCATCGACGCGATGCTCGAGAGCAGGCGGGCCTGCTTCGTCGCGTCGAGGCGATCAAAGAACGTCAACAAGTGCTCCTGCCCGATCGATGAGAGCGATTGGCGAACAGCAGCGATCGACGGCGGCATGGGCATTCGGGGCTCCGATGCGAACGAGGAAGTCGAGGCGGGAGCGTGCGACGCACAGGATACCGGCTGGCGTGAGCGAACGCGTGGGCGGCTGCGTGAGGGTCGCGACCGATCTGCGGGTATCCTAAGTCATGCGCAACCTCTTTACTCATCCGACACCGCCGCGAACGCTCCCGCTGATCGCGCCGTCGATCTTGTCGGCGGACTTTGGCGAGATGGCCAAGGCGTGCAAGGGCGTGCTCGCGGCTGGTGCCGACCTGCTGCACCTAGACGTCATGGACGGGCACTTTGTCCCGAACCTGACGATGGGCCCGGACCTCTGCCGAAGCGTGCGGAAGCACCTGCCCGAGGCGTTTCTGGATGTCCACTTGATGGTGACTAACCCGGAAATGTTCATACGGCCGTTTGCAGAGGCGGGGGCGAACCACCTGACGTTTCACGCCGAGGTCATCCCGAGCGAGCGAATCGCGGAGGTCGTCGGCAAGATCCGCGACCAAGGCATGACGGCGGGTCTGGCGATCAATCCCGGCACGGGCGTCGAAGCGGTGCTGCCTCACCTGCCGATCCTGGACCTTGTGCTGGTCATGTCGGTACATCCCGGCTTCTGCGGGCAGTCGTTCATCCGCGAGGTGCTCGCGAAGGTCGAGCGGTTGAGCGACGCGCTCATGCCCGTGCAGCGCCTGGAGATGGACGGCGGCATCAACCCATTGAACGCCGAGCTCATCCGCGAAGCTGGCTGCGACGTCATCGTGGCGGCGACGGCGATCTTTGGTCGGCCGGTGGAGAAACACGGCGCGATCATCAATGACTTGCGCGGGCTTGGGCCGGCGTGACTTTTCCCGCCCGGCCCGTTCGAGGGCCATGATCGCGTCCAGCCCGTCGGTATCCGGTGATCTGCAATGAAAAACCCCCGGCTCGATTGAGCCGGGGGCGTTGGGTGTCAGTTCAGATTGCGGACTGCCGAGGCGAGATCAGTTCTTGTCGAACGTGATCTTGTCGGTGCCCATGGCGCCGTGGGCATCCATGCCGCCCTTGGTGGGGCTGGGGCCGCGCCCGGCCTTGGACTCGCGGTTGCCCGCGGCCTGCGGTCCGGAGCCGGTGTTCTCGCCGCCGGTGGTATCGCCCCACTGGGCACGCTTGAGCGAGAGACCGATCTTGCGATCCTGAGTATCGACGCGGAGGATCTTGACATCCACCTCGTCGCCGATCTTGACGACGTCCTGCGGATTCTCGATCTTCTGATCCGAGAGCTCGGAGATGTGCAGCAGGCCTTCGAGGTCGGCTTCGAGCTCGACGAAGACACCGAAGTTGGTAACTTTGGTGACCTTGCCGCGAACGACCATGCCGGGCTTGTAGTGCTCGGGGATGGCGTTGAGCCACGGATCTTCGGTGAGCTGCTTGACGCCAAGGCCGATGCGCTGCTTGTCGCGATCGACATCGAGCACGACGCAGCGAACCTTGTCGCCCTTCTTGAGGGCCTCGTTGGCGTGGGTGACCTTCTTGGTCCAGGAGAGGTCGCTGACGTGGAGGAGGCCGTCGATGCCGGGCTCGATCTCGACGAAGGCGCCGTAGTTGGTGAGGTTGCGGACGGTGCCCTCGATGACAGTGCCGGGCGGGTACTTCTCGCTGACGAGTTCCCAGGGGTTGACCTCGATCTGCTTCATGCCGAGGCTGATTTCCTGCTTGTTCTTGTCGATCTCCAGGACAACGACATCGACCTCCTGGTTGGGCTGCAAAACTTCTGACGGATGGTTGATGCGGCGCGTCCAGGACATCTCGGAAATGTGGACAAGGCCCTCGATGCCGTCTTCAAGCCGCACGAACGCGCCGTAGGACACGATGTTGACCACCGAGCCGTGGACGCGCGAGCCGACGGGATACTTCTGCTCGATCTCTTCCCAGGGCGAAACCTCGCGCTGCTTGAGGCCCAGCGCGATCTTCTCCTTCTCGCGATCGATGTTAAGGACCTTGACCTCGACCTTCTGGCCCATCTTGAGCATCTCGCTGGGGTGGTTGATCCGGCCCCAGGACATGTCGGTGATGTGCAGCAGGCCGTCGATGCCGCCCAGGTCGATGAACGCGCCGAAGTCGGCGATGTTCTTGACCTCGCCGTTGACGATGTCGCCCTCCTTGAGGGTCTCCATCAGCCGCTTCTTGGCGATGTCGCGCTCGTCCTCGATGAGCTTGCGACGGCTGACGACGATGTTCTTGCGCTCAAGGTCGATCTTCAGCACGCTGGCGCGCACCGTGCGACCGATGAAGTCGCCGATCTCGGCGGGGCGGCGGACGTCCACCTGGCTGGCCGGGAGGAACGCGGGCACGCCGATATCGACGAGCAGGCCGCCCTTGATCTTGCGCGTGACCTTGCCCTCGACGACGTCGCCCTCGTGGGTCGAGTCGATCAGGCGCTGCCAGTTGATGTGGCGGTCGGCCTTGCGCTTGGAGACCTCGACCAGCCCGTCCTTGCCCTCGATCTTGTCCAGCCAGATCTTGATCTTGTCGCCGATCTTGATCTCGGCGCCGTCGAACTCTTCGCGCGGGATGTGCCCCTCGCTCTTGAGGCCGATCTCTACGACCACGTCGTCGCCAGCGAAGCCGACGATCTTGCCTTCAAGGATGTTGTTCTCGCGCAGGTCGCCGAGCTGGTCGCCCAGAACCGCGGCCATGTCGCCCGTGTCCACGCCCTTGCCAAAGTCCTTCAGGAGTTGGCCCGCTTCCATGGCCGAATCGAGGTCCAGGTCAAGCGAAGCGATGAGGTTGTGATCAATCATAAAGGAAAGAGCTCTGATCCCGCGAAGGGTGCGAATGTTTCCCCGCACGCGACGCTCCGGATGCCGACCGACCCGCGCTCGGGCAATGAGGGCCAGAGTGCGAGTCCCAAGCAATTCCGCCGCGGGTGTGTCGCGTGCAGGACAGGGGAGAAGGATAGGCGGGAAGGGCACGGCAACGGCAGGCGTCGCTAGAGATAGCCCCGGGAGGGACTAGGTATAACTGCTTATTCAAGAGTAGTCGTTCCGGCACGCCGACACGCTGCTTTCTCAACCTGCCAACACGGTAGTGTTAGGGAAGCATGGAACGCTTCGTGTGGAACATCTTGGCGGCGGCAGTGCTGGCGATGCCAGTGGCATCGCTTGCGGAAACACCGAAGCAGCCACCGCTGACGATCAGCGAGATTTCGACGCTGATCCGCAACAGCCCGCCGATGGAGATTCGCGCGACGCGGACGTTCTCGACGAATGTCCCCGTGGCGGAGATCGAGCGCCGTTGGCAAGAGGTCGCGAACAAACCCGATCACCCGGAACGGCGCAGTATCGAGCGACTGCGGGAGCTCAGCCGTGCGAAGGAAACGTCTGAGGTTGTGATGGCGTTCGGCGTCGGGCGCTGGCACTATGGGGAGCGCAAGAGTGAGAGCGACAACTTTGTTGCGAGCGGGGACACGACTCGACGCTGGATGCTCTCAGAAACTGAGTTCGAGCCAGGAAAGAGACGCGGACACCTGACAATCGTACACGTTGGCGTACCGTTTCCACTTTCAGCAAACGTCGGAATGTTCCGCGACGTCGTTCTGGTTCAGCGAATGGCAGCCGTCTGCAACTGGAACATTGCTTCCAACAGTCTTGAACCCGAGGAGTTTGCAGGAATACGGGCGGGCTACAGCTATCGCGATCCAGGCAATGAGCGATTCTTGATCAACCGCGATTCGACTGGGCGAGCGGTCGATGTCGCGTGCGTGTCAGAGAGTGTGCCGGGAGAAACCTACTGGAAATCAGAGTGTCGTTTCGGCGCTTCTGCTGAAGGCACATCATGGTTGATGCCGATCGCTACATCTGTCAAAGTTGTAGCGAGTTCTGGACTCATCGAGACCGTTACAAACGTGCGAGTACGTGCACTTTCAGAAGCAGAACTTCAGCGCATGACCGACCTACCAATGCCCGACTCGGCGACCACTCGGACGGTGAGTTACGACAGTCCGGGCAAGCACTCAGGGCCGACAGGCGTTTGGGAGAGCACATCGACGGGCGACAAAATCACGCTGATGTCGTTAGCCGAATCGGGTGATCTCGCGGCGAATGAGCGTGGAAGCTCGGGTTGGGGCCGCTGGCTTTCGCTTGCCGTTATCTCTGTCGTAGTCACCGCAGTCGCCGTACTTTGGCTTCGTCGCAAATCTTGACCGCTCACCGAATAAAACTTTTTTTGGAGCAACGAATGTGGAACACTGTCAATCGTCGAACAACGGCCCGGATCATCGCGATCGCCTCCGCTTTACTCTCGGTTTCTGCGAGCGTCGCCTGTTACGTAAAGATTGAACGAAGTTGCGGCGCACTGCACGCCAACACCACGAGAGTATGCACAGTCGGTGCGAACGCGGTGCCGTGTGGCGATGTTATTCTCGATCCTGCGGTGATGATCGCAGATATTCGCGGCGCAAATGTCGGCGAAGCCGGACGGGTTGGCATCGACGATACGACCCCGGCGGTTTCGGTACGAATTCATTACTTCAAGTGCCGCCAGGCGAACAATCAAGGGCGGTGTGACGACCAAGGCGTGAGCACGAAAACTTGCCAAGGAAGGGCGCCGAAGGGGGAAACGTGCGTCGGGGTGGTTGTCGCGCCATGACACCCCCCAACCGCGAGATGGTTTCGAGTCCACCTCCAGCGGCGCTTAAGCAAGGGGCTCGAAGAATGCTTGTGATCGCTGGGCCAATGGTCTTGCTCCTGTCTTGCACGACGAAGCTCGTTGATTGGTCAGCCCATCAAAGTTTTGTCGCAGCGCTGCTCAATCAAACCGATAACTTCGCTGAGCTCATTGCGAGTGTCATCATCGTGATTGAGTTCGTCCCGACGGCGCTTTTGCTCGCTCGACTGCCTCGGGCCGCAAACCTGTGGTCGCTG
>JBBQMD010000010.1:0-60997 GCA_038328575.1 Phycisphaerales bacterium
CCCTTCAGGGTCCGTCCAGACATCCGCCTTCCATCCGGGGGTCGCGCTCGCAGACTCGCTCTGACCCCCGGCTACGAACGCCCAGCCCTTCGGGCTGAAACGTTGGCTATGAACGCCTTGCCCTTCGGGCTGACAACCATCGAAGCACCCCTCTCGAAAACATCGGCCTTCCATCCGGCGGTCGCGCTCGCAGACTCGCTCTGACCCCCGGCTATGAACGCCCAGCCCTCCGGGCTGAAACGTTGGCTCTAAGCGCCCGGCCCTTCGGGCTGAAACGCTCGAGCACGAGGAACGCGCGCGCGACGGGGTGCGTGCGTGCGAGTGGACCATGTGGTCGTGGCGAGTGTTCAGCGGTTGGCTTTGTACCACGCGATGAGCCCGTTGGTGCTGCTGTCGTGGGCGGTGACTTTGGTGTCGCCTGGGAGTTCGGGGAGGATGGCTTTGGCGAGTTGCTTGCCGAGTTCGACGCCCCACTGGTCGAAGGAGTTGATGTTCCAGATGACGCCCTGGGTGAAGATTTTGTGTTCGTACATGGCGATGAGGCTGCCGAGCACGCGGGGGGTGATCTGCGTGACCATGATGGAGTTGGTGGGGCGGTTGCCTTCGAAGACCTTGTGGGGGAGGAGGCGTTCGAGGGCGTCGGCGCTGGTGCCGGACTTGACGAGTTCGGCGCGGACCTGGTCGGTGGTCTTGCCGAAGGCGAGGGCCTCGGTCTGGGCGAAGAAGTTGCTGAGGAGGATGGGGTGGTGCTGGCCCAGCGCTTCGTTGCCGACGGGGTTGAGGCTGCGGGCGGGGGCGATGAAGTCGCAGGGGATGAGTTTGGTGCCCTGGTGGATGAGCTGGTAGAAGGCGTGCTGGCCGTTGGTGCCGGGCTCACCCCAGATGACGGGGCCGGTGGAATAGTCGACGCGTTGCGAGTTTCGGTCGACGAACTTGCCGTTGGACTCCATGTCGCCCTGCTGGAAGTAGGCGGCGAAGCGGGAGAGGTATTGGTCGTAGGGGAGGATGGCGTGGCTCTGGCTGTCGAAGAAGTTGTTGTACCAGATGCCCAGGAGGGCGAGGATGATCGGGAGGTTTTGCTCGGGGGGGGTGTTGAGGAAGTGGGTGTCCATCTCGTGAGCGCCGGTGAGCAGCTCTTCGAACTGATCGAAGCCGACGCTGAGGGCGATGGGCAGGCCGATGGCGGACCAGAGGGAGTAGCGCCCGCCGACCCAATCCCAGAAGCCGAACATGTTCTTGGTGTCGATACCGAAGGCGGAGACTTCTTTGGCGTTGGTGCTGAGGGCGACGAAGTGCTTGGCGACGGCGGAGGCGTCTTTGGCCTGGGAGAGGAACCACTCGCGCGCGGTGTGGGCGTTGCAGAGGGTTTCCTGGGTGGTAAAGGTTTTGCTGGCGATGATGAAGAGGGCGGTCTCGGGGTTGAGTTGGCGGAGACATTCGGCGATGTGGGTGCCGTCGATGTTGGAGACGAAGTGCATTTTGAGGTCGCGTTTGGCGGCGTGCTTGAGGGCTTCGCAGGCCATGACGGGCCCGAGATCTGAGCCGCCGATACCGATGTTGATGATGTCGGTGATGGGCTTGCCGGAGTAGCCGCGCCAGGTGCCGGAGCGGACGGCGGCGGTGAACTGCTTCATGTGATCGAGGACGGCGTTGACGTCGGGCATGACGTCTTTGCCATCGGCCAGGACGGGTGTGCTCGCGCGGTTGCGGAGGGCGGTGTGGAGAACGGCGCGGCCTTCGGTGATGTTGATCTTGTCGCCCTGGAACATGCGCTGGGCGAAGGACTTGACGTCGGCCTGGCGGGCGAGATCGAAGAGGAGCTTGAGAGTCTCAGGGGTGACGCGGTTTTTGCTGTAGTCGAGCAGGATCTGGTTGCCGTCGGCGAGGCGGAAGGTCTGAGTCATCGAGGTGAATCGAGCGGGATCACGCTGAAAAAGCTCACGCATGTGCGTGGACTTGATGAAGTTGTGATGGGCGGAGAGGGCGGTCCAGGCGGGTGAGGAAGAGATGGTCATGGGGGATGGTAAGTCAGGGGGTAGTCGCGAGTTGCGGGGGGGAGGGGGGACGGCAATCGGGAATCGGCAGGCGGCAATCGGGGGGCGGAACGGCAATCGGGAGGCGGGACCGGCAATCGGGAGGGGGGACGGCAATCGGCAGGCGGCAACCGGCAATCGGGAGGTGGAACGGCAATCGGGGGGCGGCAATGGGGGGGATGGGAGTTGGGGGCGCTCTTGGGGCGGCGATGGAAGTTTGAGGCAATCTCAACTGGCGACTCGCGACTCACTCCCCACTGGCGACTTACCATTTGGCATGCCGATTTACGAGTATGTCGCTGAGGATGGGACGCGGGTGGAGACTTTGCGTTCGATGGCGGATGCGGACAAGCCGCTGGCGGACCCGGATGGGAAGGGGCGGCGGTTTACGCGGGTGCAGTCGACGTTTGCGGCGCAGGGGACGGGCGGTGAGTTTGGGCGCGGGGGCGCGGGCGGTGGTGGGCATGTTCATCGTGGGCGGATGTGCGGGTGTGGCAAGCGACCGGGGTCGTGCGGCGGGCAAACGGGGGCGTAAGTCCAGCGGTTTTGCTGGTCGCGTGAAGCGTGGAGGGTGGCGGCGCGGTTTGGCGCGTGGCTGGGCTGCACGCGGGCCTGGCATCTCTCAAGGCTTTTTGCCCGTGGCACCGATAAGGGTTTGGCAGGGGCGGTCTTCTGCTACGGCTCAGGATTGGCCTGGGTTTGTGAGCTTCGCCCGGGCCGCCTTGCACACGGGGCTCAACGTGCGCACCATCGCGATCATTAATCAGAAGGGCGGCTGCGGGAAGACCACCAGCGCGATCAACTTGGCTGGGGTGTTTGCGCGGCGAGGGAAGAGGACGCTGCTGGTGGATTTGGATCCGCAGAGTCACTGTGCCGCGGGGCTGGCGATTCCGGAGCAGCGGATTGACGTGCAGATTGGCGACGCGATGACGAGCGCGACGCCGAACGGCAAGAGCGTTGATTGGGCGAGGCTGTTGTGGCGTGTGAGCAGGAACCTTGATCTTGCGCCGAGCACTGTGCGGCTGGCGGCGCTGGAGGCGCCGCGCGGCGGGCTGGGCGGGGCGGAGGACGCGGAGCGCCGGCTCGACATGGTGCTGACGCGGTTAGCGGATCAGTATGACATTTGCCTGATTGATTGCCCGCCGTCGATTGGTGTGCTGACGTTTAACGCGTTGGTTGCGGCGACTGAGGTGTTGATCCCGGTGGAGACGGGGTTCTTTGCGCTGCAGGGCGCGGCGAAGCAGGTGCAGATGATCAAGGCGATGGGGAAGAAGATCGGCGTGCAGCCGGCGCACCGGATCGTGCCGACGATGTATGACGAGACGAATCCGCTGGCGCGCGAGGTGCTGGAGCAGATCAACAGTCGGTTCAAGGGCTTGGTGGCGCCGGTGGTGATTCGGCTTGATGCGAAGTTGCGCGAGGCTGTGAACTTTGGTCAGCCGGCGATTGAATATGCGCCGGAGTCGGCCGGGGCGCAGGATTATGTTGCGCTGGCGGATTGGCTGCTGCGGACGCCGGCGATGCGGAAGGTGTCGGTGAATGAGGAGGCGAGCGACGCGAGCGAGGGGACGCCGGTGCGGACGCGGGCGGTCGCGGTGGAGAGTTTGTTGAACGGGCGAGCGGGGGCTGAGGAGGATGTGAAGGCGCCGCGTGCTGAGCCGGAAGCTCCGGTGGTTGCGGGGGAGGGCAATCGGGGTGGCGTGGTGACGGCGGAGCGCACGCGGACGCGGGTGGGGGTTTTGGAGTTGGTGGAGACGGAGGGGCGGAAGGCGTGGCCCAGTGTTGAATCGCTGCGGCCGGTGCTGGGTGTGCGGGTGACGGCGCAGGGCGTGCTGTTTGTGCAGCCGGCGTCGGCGGGGCGTGTGATGGCGGTGGCGGGGAACTTCAATCGCTGGTCGGCAGGGGCGACGCCGATGACGTTGAATGCAGATTTGGGCGTGTTTGAGTGTGTTGTCAAGCTGCCGGCGGGGCGGCACGAGTATCGCTTGATCGTCGATGAGAGCTGGAACTCAGACGCGTTCAACCCGCGAGTCACGACGAACCCGTTTGGCGAGTGCAACAGCTATATCGATGTGCCGGGCGAGGGCGTCGCGTTTTATGCGTGAGCGCTTGCGTGAGCACGCGAGCGAGGCGAGTGGAACGAGCATCATGGCGTTGACCCGAGACATTCTGAGGCCCGAGAGCGACGGTGGGCGCGGCGCGATTGCTGGCGCGCGAGGCGTTGGCGCGGTGGGGAGCGATGCGTTTGATGCGCTGGCGGACTTGTTTCTTGGCGGTGGCGAGGCGGACGGGCGCGGCAACGCTTCGGCACGCTTGGGCGGGCTTGGGGGCGTTGATGAGGACGCCGCGAGTGGGCTTGCCAGTGGCGAAGAACTTGAGATGTTGGGCGTGATTGGTTCGGGGCGCAGGGCGGGCGCGGGTCGAGACTTCAGTGTTGCGAGCGGGGCGGCGGATGGGGCGGATGGAGAGCTGGTCGGCGGCGTGCGCGGCCGGGGTGTTGAGCTTGTGCTGGTGGGGAATGTGCCCGGGGTCGGGGGCGCTTGGCTGGCGCAGATTGCTGGGCGCGAGGGGACGCGGGGCGGTGTGATGTTGGTGGATGCGCGGGGAGCGTCGATGCGGGTGGAGTGTTATGGGGCGCGGGTGGCTTGTGCGCGTGGGGTAGAGGCCGCGATCGACGTGGGCGGCGCGGCGTGCGCGCGGGTGATGTTGTGTGCGCCGGAGGTTGAGGCGCGCGATCTGATCGCGTCGGGGCGGGTGGCGCAGGTGCGACTGGTGAGCGGCGCGGACGAGACGAGCGTGATCGCGGCGTATCGCCTGCTGAAGTCGATGGTGCTCGCGTCCCGCCGGGGTTTGAGCGCGGGCGTGGGGGGCGAGACTTCGTATAGCGTGTGGTTTGTTGGGTGCGATGCGGCGCAGGCGGATGACGCGGGCGGTCGTCTGTGCAGGGCGATTGAGAAGTTCGTCGGTGCGAGGATTGAGGTTGAGCCGAGTGTGGCGAGGCTGGGCGGCGCGGGGGCGGCGGCGGCGAGCCTTGTGTTTGAGTCTGAGCGTGCGCACAGCGCGATCGAACTGGCCGAGATGGTTGCGAGCGGTTCGCGAGCGATGCGCCGCGGTGCTCTGGTTGATTGGGGCGTCATGCCTGCGGCCGTCGCTGAGACGCGCGATGATCGGGTTCGAGTGGGCGGGTCGCTTCGGATGGTGGATGAGCCGGCGACGGTGGACGTGGAGCCGCCGGCGGGAGCGGTGGGGGATGCGGTGATTGGTTCGGGGTCGCCCGCGCGGTCGGTCAAGGCGTTGATGCCTGCGCACGCGGTCACGACGGCGACCCCTCAGGGTGCGATTGGCGAAACTCCCCCGACGCTTGCGAGCGTGATCTTTGGCTTGGAGCCGCTGCGGGCGCGATGCCCGTTCGCGCCGGGCGTTGAGCTGGCGATTGATGCGCAGGGCGGGCTGCATGCGATCTCGTTGGACAATGACGGCGACTGCGTGCGGGCGTTGACGGTGGCGAGGGCGTGGGCGGCGGCGCATCGCGAGATCCTTGCGCTGACGACGGCGCGATTGATCGCGGCGTGCCCGGTGGTTGGTCATCTGATGAGTGAGCGGCCGGAGCGCGTTCGGCACTTGCTGGACGCGGATATCCGTGTACACGCGATGATGCGTGCGACGAAGCCGGGCCTCGTGGCGCTGGCGCTGAACTGAGGATTACTTGCCGTAGCGGCGCAGAAGCTCTTCGACGCGGGGCTGGTTGCGAGTGATCTGGAGCGAGCGACGGAGCGATGTGAGCGCTCGCTCGCGTGCGCCGCTGTCGGTGCGGTCTGACCACAAATAGGTGTTGAGTTCGCAGACGCCCAGGCCGTTGAGGGCGGGGAAGTAGTCCTTATCGAGCTTAAGGGCTTCGGAGTAGGCGGCGATGGCCTGGGGCATGTCTTCGAGGCGGAAGCGGGCGAAGCCGAGGCGTTCAAAGGCGGCGGGAGAGGGCTCGATTTTGATGAGGCGTTCAAGGGTGTTGCGCATCTCGGCGAAGCGTTGAAGCGCGCCGTAGCTGGCGCTGAGGTTGAGCAGGAGCTTGGCGGGGAGTTCGGCGTTGTTGTCCAGGGCCTGCTCGTATTCGCCGATGGCTTCTTGATGACGGCCAAGGCCGGCGTAGATCGCGCCGAGCGAGAACCGGGCGGCGCCGTTGCGAGATTCGAGGCGGGTGGCTTTGAGCGCGAAGGGCAGGGCTTGGCCGTATTCGGCGAGTTGGTAGTAGGCGGCGCCGACGTTGAGGTTGGCGTTGAAGTCATCGGGGCGGACAGAGAGGGCGCGGAGGTAGGCTTGGATGGCGTCGCTGACGCGGTTGAGGATGTGGAGCATGAGCCCGTGGAAGTACTGGGCGTCAAAGTTGCGGGGCTCGGTCCGGGCGGCGTCGCGATAGCCGACTTCGGCCTTGGAGAAATCGCCATCCATGCGGTAGAGGTCGGCCATGCCCATGTGGGCGGCGGTGAGGGTGGGGTTGACTTCGATGGCGCGCCCGAAGGCTTCGAGAGCTTTAGCCTTGTCACCGGCCCGGACGGCGGCTTCGGCGGCGGCGATGAAGGCGCTGGTGTCGGTGCCTTCGAGGAATCGCTGGGAGTTTCGTTCGTCGGCGTCGCGCTGGGCCGCGGACTTCCAGGCGCAGCCGGGGAGGGCGGTGGTCAGGAGCGAGAGGGCGAAGATGGCGAGGGCGGGGGATGGCTTCATGTCAGGTGGATGATACTGCCGGGGGCGGGGAGGCGTTCGTGGGGATTTCAGCGATGAACTAGGACGTGGAGATGACAACGCTCTGGGGGCGGTCGAAATGGTTGCGCAGCTAGGCGGGTTTGCGGGCGCGAGAGGCGGTGAGTGAGGCCGCGATGCCCAGGGTGAGGGCGACGCAGATGATGGCCAGGGAGATGACGGTGGGGATCTTGAGGCCCGCCCAGCCGACGTGAATGTTGAGCCAGGGGATGGAGTCGATCGGGTACTCGATGAGCATTTTGACACCGATGAAGCCGAGGACGACGGCGAGCGAGTACTTGAGATAGCGGAAGGACTCCATGAGGCCGGCGAGGGCGAAGTAGAGCGAGCGCAGGCCCAGGATGGCGAAGATGTTTGCCGAGAAGATGATGAATGGCTCTTTGGTGACGCCGAAGGCGGCGGGGATGGAGTCGATGGCGAACATCACGTCGGTGGACTCGATGACGATGAGGACGAGCAGGAGGGGCGTGGCGAAGAGGGCGAGCTCGGTGGAGCCGGGGGTGATCGGGGCCTTGATGAGGAACTTGTCGGCGCTGTAGTGCGGGGTGAGGCGGACGACGCGGCGCGTGAGGCGGACGACGATGGACTTTTCAAAGTCCTTGTGCTCGTCGTCCTTGGTGGTCGCGAGCTTGAAAGCGGTGAAGATGAGCAGAGCGCCGAAGAGGTAGAGCAGCCAATGGAAGGCGGCGACGGCGGCGGCGCCGATGCCGATCATCAGGGCGCGAAGAATGAGGGCACCGATGATGCCCCAGAGCAGGACGCGATGTTGGCTTTCTTTGGGGACCTGGAAGTGCGCGAAGATCAGGGCGAAGACGAAGAGATTGTCAACTGAGAGCGAGTACTCCAGCAGCCATGCCTGGAGGAACTGCGCGACGGCTTCGCGCCCGGTGAGGGCGGGTTGAGCGGGGACGGTGGCGGTGCCGGCGAGGAGCGGTGCTGCGACGCCGGCGAAGTTTGTGGTGTAGATCCAGTCGAGCAGGGGCGTGAAGAGGAGGCCGAGGGTGACGAACCCGGCGGTGAGGAAGAGGGCTTTGCGGGTGGAGATCTCCTGGCCTTTTTTGGAGACGAAGAAGAGATCAAGGGCGACGACGCCGAGCACGAAGATGACAAATCCTCCCCAGAGCGTCAGTTGCTGCATTGGTGAGCGTAGAGGGCGGCGCGGTATCGTTCAGCCACAGCGAGTTCAAGGTGGGGGCGGCGGAGTGGGCGGCGCGTCGGATTTGATGGCGCGGGCGCGGCCGGTTGCCAGGCGAAACAAGAAGGCGCAGAAGGGGAACCCCAGCCCGAGGCTCGTCGCCACGATGAAATAGAACCACTTGGACTGCGTGAGGCCAAGGAAGTTGATTCGCCCCCAGTTCTCCGGGTTGAGCGTCGAGAGAAAATAGAAGAACCCGGCGTAGGCGAGCACGATCGGGATCACGCCCCACGGGGGGATCGCTCTCGAGAGACGCGTGCTGACGTTGTCGAAGTAGAGCACGGCGTCCTTCATCCTTATGAGCAACGTCCGGGCCCAGGCGAACTCGGTTGCGAGGATCGCGATGCCGATGGGCACCACGATCGATGCGCCCGGGCCCGGGAGCGGCCCGATTGCGATTCCGACCAGGATGACGACTGTCCCGACGATGAGGATCATCACCTTACGGAAGTTGCGGCGGGTCGCGCGGGCGGCCTCTTCAAGGTCTGCGATTGCGGATGGGCGCGGGGAGGCGAGGGCCGCGGGATCGGTGCGGCGCAGATAGAGCAGCGATGCACCGGTGGCGACGAGGAGCACGACGGTGATCCCGAGGGTCATCCATTGCGGTGGGAGGGCGCTGGGGTGGGCGATGAAGAAGAAGTTTTTGACGATCAGGGCGGCGATCATGAGGACCACCGCGGGCTTCAGGTATCGCAGCCGCCCGATCAAGGTGCCCAGGGAGAAGAAGAGCGAACGGAGGCTCAAGATGGCCAGGGCGCTGGCGGAGAAGGCGATGAACGGGTCACGGGTGAGCGCGAAGGCGGCGGGGATGCTGTCGGCGGTGTAGGTGAGGTCGATCCATGCCGCGACGACGACCGCGACGAGCAGCGGGGTGAAGGCGAGTTTGCCGGTGGCGGTGCGGCGGGTGGTGAGGCGGTGCCCGTCAAAGTCATCGGCAACGGGTAGTCGGCGGCGGAGGAGCGCGGCGAACTTTGAGCGTGAGAAGTCGCTGGGCTCGTCGGGCATGAAGAGGAGGCGAAGCAGCGCGATGATGAGCAGCCCTGTGAAGACCCAGGAGGTCCAGTTCAGGCCTGCGGTGTTCAGCATGGACGCGCCGGCGAGCGTCAGGCCCAGGCGGAATACCACTGCGATGACGCCGGACCAAAGGAGCGCGCGCGGCATGGCGCGGGCGGGGACGTTGAAGTACGAGAAGAGCAGCCCGAGGACTGCGATGTTGTCCAGCGAGAGGCCGATCTCTGTGACGTAGACCGCCAGGAACTGGAAGTGCGCCTCAAAGCCGGTGAGCTTGCTGGCACCGGCGATCGGGGTGATGCCGTCCTGCAGCGTGCGATGCAGGTTGAGCCAGTTCTCTTCGTAGATCGCGTAGACGCCCAGGGCTGTGGCGTAGCTGAAGAGGATCCAGAGGGCGAAAGAGGCGATCGCCTCGCCGCGCGAGACGACTTGCAGGCGGCGCGTGAACAAACTGAGATCGAGAACGATCAGGAGGGCGATTGCAGCGGCGAAGCCAAGCCAGAGCTCGAACGAAAGCATGAGCGGAGGGTACTCGCAGTGGGTGGTCTTCGGCGATCAGCCGTTGCGGTTTGCGAAGTCCACGATGAACTCGGCCAGGGCCTTGCAGCCTGCCTTTGGGAAGGCGTTGTAGACGCTGGCTCGCATGCCGCCGGCGGCGCGGTGGCCGGCGAGGCCGTCCATGGCGTGGGCCTTGGCTTCGCTGGTGAAGCGTTGGTCGAGGGCTTCGGCGGTGGTGGAGCCGGAGGCGGCGCGGGCGCGGAAGACGATGTTCATGAGCGAGCGGTCTTGCTTGCGGGCGTGGGCGATCCAGAAGTTGCTGGTGGAGTCGAGCGCGTCGTAGACGAGTTGGGCCTTCTCGACGTTGCGGGTGTGGAGGGCGGTGAGCCCGCCCTGGGCCTTGATCCACTTGGCCATGAGGCCGACGGTGTAGATCGCGAACGCCGGGGGCGTGTTGGGCATGCTGGCGTCCTTGACGAACGTGCGATATTGCAGCATGCGGGGGAGGGCCGGGTCGGCGCGCTCCACGAGGTCGTCGCGGACGATGACAATCGTCGCGCCGGTTGTGCCGAGGTTTTTCTGTGCGCTGGCGTAGACCAGGCCGAACTTTGAGATGTCGGTGGGGCGGGAGTAGATGTCGCTGCACATATCGCAGACGAGGGGGACGCCGGCGGGTGCTTCGGGGAGGCGCTCGGAACCGTCGGGATTCCGCCATTGGGTGCCGTAGATCGTGTTGTTGGAGGTGAAGTGCAGGTACGCGGCGGCGGGCGAGAATCGCGTCTGCTGGCTGGAGGGGATGTAGGAGTGGTTGGTGTCGGCGCTGGTGGCGGCGAGGTGAATCGTGCCGCCGAGCTGCTTGGCGACGGCGTGGGCGTCGTCAAAGGAGCGTTGGCCCCAATACCCGGTGATGATGTGATCCGCGGTCTGGCCGGTCTTGAGGAGGTTGGTCGGGACGATGAAGTTTTGCGAGGAGCTGCCGCCGGTCATGAAAAGGATGCGGTAGTTTTTGGGGATGTTGGCGATCGCACGGATGTCGGCCTCTGCTTCGACGATGACCTCGTCGTAGGCCTTGGCGCGATGCGAGTGTTCCATGATGCCCAGGCCGGTGCCCTTGAAGTTCCAGATGTCTTCCTGGATCTGGCGGATGATCTCTTCGGGGAGATAACTTGGGCCGGCATTAAAATTAAAGATCCGGCTGTTGCTGGATTTGGTGGCTGAGGCGGGGGCAATGGCGAGGTTTGCTGTGGTCGCTTGGGTGCCAGGGGCGGTCATGGGGCCGGGGGCGCTGGCGGTTGGCTCTGCGGAGACGGCGGTTGATGGGGTCATGATGAATCCTTCGTTTCGTGCCGCGGGGTGCGTGGCATGAGCGGGTCGCGGGATGGTCGGCGCGGCATGGAGAAGGATATGACGGATATGCGGGCGGCGGCGGGGGGAATGGTCGGCTGGTGGTCGTTCGGAGTGAAGTTGGCGGGCAATGATCCCCGATAACACACCGGGGACGCTGGCGTCCGGGTGGCGATGGCGCGGAAGATGCAAAGTGATCGCGGAGTAATCCATTGGCGGAGGCAGCCAAGCCACAAGCAACGATCAAGCCGAGCGTCACGGTGACCAAGAGCGCGCCGAAGGGCGGCGCGGGCGCACCGGGCGAGGGCACGGTCAGCGCCGCGGCGACTGGCGGGCGTTCGCGTGTGGATTGGAGAGCGGTGTGGCCGATCCCGGCGGCGCTGGGCGCGGTGGGGTTGCTGGTCGCGGGCTTGGCGGTGGGGATCATGCGAGCGCCGAAGGCGGACCCGACGCTGCCGCTGCGCGAAGCGACGGCGATGGTGGATGAGGGGAAGTTTGAAGAGGCGATTGAGGTGGTGAACACCAGGGTGGCGCCAGCAGTGCGAGAGGGCTCGGTCGGGCGCGAGCGGCACATTGAGATGTTGCTGTTGAGGGCTCGGGCGATCTCGCAGGGTCAGGCGAAAATGGGGATTGATCGGGCGGAGAACCACGCGTCGGTGATCGCGGATCTGGAGGGCGCGGTGGAGCTCGGGCATGTCCTGACGCCGGACCAGAGCGTGCTGCTGGCGTCGTCGCTGGCGTCGACGGGAAAGTCGGAGCGTGCGCTGGAGGTTGCGCGCAAGCTGCCGGACTCGGAGAGCTTGCGTCGTCAGGCGCTGCTGATGCGGGTCGTGGAGCAGAACCTTCGCGCGAAGAACGTTCAGTATGACGCGACGCTGGAGATTTTGAGCAAGATGATGGAGTCGCCGCAGTTGACGCCGGACGGGCGGGCGTGGCTGGTGGCGAAGCAGGCGGAGCTGCGGCTGGCGGTGGGGGCGGAGGACGAGGCGATCGGGCAGTTGCTGAGGGCGATGCCGCGGTTGGAGGGCGTGTCGAAGGAGCAGCGGGGCGAGCTTGCGTTTCTGCTGGGGCGGGCGTATTTCCAGCTTGCGGAGAAGCAGCGCGCCGACCCGGGGTTGATGGCGCAGGCGGAGCGTCAGCTTGAGAGCGCTCTTGGCCTTCTTGATACGACGTCGGGGCGCCGGGTTGAGGCGCAGTTGATGATCGCGCGGGTCATGCAGGCGACGGGGCGATCAGAGGACGCGAAGGAAGCGTTCGCGAAGCTGCGGAACATCGCGCCGGGCGAGAGCACGCCGCCCACGGCCCTGTTGGGGCTCGCGGAGGCCAGCAGCGCCACGGGCGACGACGACGGGGCGATCGCGACGTATGCGGAACTTTTGGAGGCCATGGCGAGCAAGAAGGACGCCAGCGAAAGTGTGCGGCCTGACTTGCTGGGCGCGAGCCTGATGGAGCGTCAGGCGGACCGATTTGTGCGTGAGGATTATCCGCGGGCGCTGCAGTATGCGCAGATGGCCGAGCGGGTGTATCGGAAGGCGGGCGAGGTGCCGGGGCCGGTGTTCCTGGCGCTGGCGCAGACGCACCGTCGCGTCGCGATGGCGGCGCTGGCGGAGGCCAAGGACGCCAAGGCGATGCTTGAGGCGGAGATGCCGGCAGATGGGCACGCGTCGCCGGCGATGGAGAATCACGAGACGAAACAAGCCTCAGGCTCAGCGCATGGCGGCGGGCCGGGCGCTGCGGACGCAGGGGCGAAGCCCGACGCCAAACCGGATGCACACGCGGGCGCTGACTCGCATGCACCCAAGAGTGGCGATGCTGCTGCGCACGTCGAGGGCGGGGCGACGATGCCGGGCGTGTCGATCGTCACGGCTCGCCAGGCGAAGCGACACTTCTATGAGGCGGGGATCAACTTTCGCGCTCATGCTGACAGCGTGGTGGTTTCGGACAACAAGGCGTATGGCGAGTCGATGTTTAGTGCGGGGGATTGCTTTGATCTGGCCGCGGACCGGGCGGGGGCGAAGGCGGCGTTTAGCACATATGTGGAGGGCGCCGCGGAGGACGACCCGCGACGGCACGAGGCGCGGTTCCGGCTGGCGCAGATCTTCCAGGCGGAGCACGATTACGCGGCCGCGATTGAGCTGTATCGCCGGTTGGCGGGACTGACGCTGAAGATCGATAACGGGAAGGCGAGCATTGCGCCGGACCCGGATTCGCCGCGAGCGGGAGAGTGGGGGGACCGGTCGCTGGTGCCACTGGCGAGGTCGCTGCTGACTGACGGCAAGCCGGACAACGACGAGTTGTCTCGTCTGATCTTTGACGAGGTGATCTCGGGGCGGCGCGTGGGACCAAAGAGCGACATTTTTCGCGACGCGATCACGGAGTTGGGCGAGATCGAGCACATGAACGGCACGGACCAAGCGAAGGCGATCGGGCTGCTGCGGCGGGCCGAGGGCTATGACAAGCATCCGCGACTGCAGGTCGTGCGCTACAAGCTGGCGGACTCGAGCCGGCTCTCGGCGTCGGAGATTCAGAATGAGTTGCGGCAGACGATGCCGCAGGCGCGACGGACGGAGCTTGAGGTTGTTCGCGAGGAGCGGCTGCGTGTTGCGCAGGCGAAGTTCCAGGAAGTCATCGATGATCTGGGCGGGCGGCGGGCAGCTGGGCTGACGGCCTTTGAGCGGGTGATGCTGCGGAATAGCGCGTTCTATCTGGCTGATTGCGTGTTTGATCTGGGGCGCGACTACAACGGCGCGATTGCCTTGTATGATCAGGCTGCGCAGCGATACGCGAGCGACCCGTCGTCGCTTGTGGCGCGGACGCAGATTGTCGCGGCGTATGTCGCGATGGGCAAGTGGGAAGAGGCGCGGCGTGCGCACGAGTTGGCCAAGCGCCAGCTTCAACTCATCCCGGAGGCGGCCCTGAACGACGCCAACCTGCCCATGCAGCGGCGCCACTGGCAGCGCTGGTTTGACGCCCAGAGCGAGATTGAGAGGCGCGCGGGGGCGCAGGCGGATGCGAACTCCGGCGTGACTCCCTGATCTGGTCCGGGATTGGTTCGATTCGGCTCCGGTCTCGGCAGTGGGCGAGGGGGCGGTGGGCGGGGTGCGCGGATTTTGCTCCAGTGACGCGCGGGAACGGGCCGAAGTTGAGGCTGGACGACGCACCATGCGCCCTCGGAGAGGGCGTGGAGTCGGCCGGGCGCCATGGGAGCAGTGGCATGGGCATACCGAATGCGGATGTGGAAACTGGGGCGAACGCTTCGGAGCGGTTGCTGCGGCTGGCGACGCGTGCGTGTGAGACGGCGCGGAAGCTGGACGCTGCGTCGCGGACGCTGAGCGGCGCGGTCTCGACCGGCGACGTTGAAAGTGTCCTTGAGGCGCTTGAGGGACGCGAGCCGCTGGTTGCACAGCTTCAGGTGGAACATCAGGAAATTCAGCCGCTGGTGCGGTTGTTTCATGAGCGGGCGGGAGAGTTGTGGCCCGGGGTGACAGAGATGCGGCAGCGCGAGGTGCGCCGGGTGCTGGCGGAGCTGGATGAGCTGGTGACGGCGGTCACGCTGAGAGACGCGGCGGACCAGACGGCGCTGCAGGCGCAGCGGGTCCGGCTGGGGCAGCAGTTGGCCTTGGCGTCGCAAGCGAAGGCCGCGGGCGTGGCGTATATGTCTGGCGGACCGACGGAGCCGATGTTTCAGGATCGCGTCGGATGAGCAACGGCAAAGTCATGCCCGAGATCGAGCCCAAGTCGGCTGTTGCGGCGGACGGTGCGTTGAGCGGTGGTGCATCGCCTGATCTGGGCGTCAGCCCTGCGGACCTCGGCGCATTGCTGCAATCGTTCAATGAAGTGACGTCGCGATTGAGCGTGACGCACGAATCGCTGACGCGCGAGGTTGTGCGATTGAAGGCGGAGCTGTCGGAAGCGAACCGCCAGGTGCAGACCTCGCGACATCTGGCGATGCTGGGGGAAATGGCGGCGGGGATCGCGCACGAGATTCGCAATCCGCTGGGCTCGATCATGCTGTATGCAAGGCATCTGCACGAGGACCTTGCTGATCGACCGCCCTGCCAGAGCACGGCAGGAAAGATCGTGAATGCGGTGACGCGGCTGGACGCGATTGTGCGGGACGTGCTGGCGTTCTCGCGCGAGACGCGGCTCAGCCTTGAGCCGATTGTCGCGGCGGAGCTGATTGAGCACGCGATAGAGGCAGCGCGAGAGGACTCTTTGATGTGGCGGCAGGTCCGGGTGGATGTGAAACCCGCGGCGGGCGACGGCGTGGCGTTTGATGGCGACGCGGGGCTGCTGCATCAGGTGCTGATCAACGTGATTCGCAACGCGGTGGAGGCGATGGCGGAGGTGACCGGTGAGCGGACGCTGACGCTGCGAGCATCGCTGGGGCGGGTGGTGGCGGGCGACGGGACGCCCAGGGAGATGGCGATTCTGAGTGTGATGGACACGGGGCCGGGCGTGGCGGGTGAGGTTGCGGAGCGGATGTTCAACCCGTTCTTTACGACGCGGGCGGCGGGGACGGGGCTGGGGCTGGCGATCGTGCATCGGATCATCGATGCGCACGGGGGCCGGGTTTCGATCCGCAACGTGGGCGGGGTGGTGGGGCGCGGGGCGGTGGTGGAGATTGCCTTGCCGCTACGGCGAGAAGTCGGCATGGCGGGTGCCTGAGGCGAACTCCTCGCGCAGTTTGTGCGGGTGGGCAAGCGGCTTGTGCCGATACTTCGAAATCAGCCGGTGGAACCGGCTTCTCGGCTCAGGAGGGCCCACACATGGCGACGGTATTGGTCGTTGACGATAAGGAAATGCTGCGCGATTCGGTGGGCTCGACGCTCAGCCGCGCGGGGATGACTGTTCGCACTGCGGACGGCGCGGAGCAGGCCCTGCGGGCGATTGCTCAGCAGCGACCGGACTGCGTGGTGACAGACCTGAAGATGCCGGGGATGACGGGGATCGAGCTGCTGGCGAAGGTGCGCGAGATCGATGATGAGATCCCGGTGATCTTGATGACCGCGTTTGCGACGGTGGAGACGGCGGTCAAAGCGATGAAGCTGGGTGCGTTTGACTATCTGACCAAGCCGTTCGAGGGCGACGAGCTCTTGATCAGCGTGAAGCGTGCGACGGAGCACACGCGGCTGGTGCGAGAGAACGCGGTGCTGCGCGCGGGTGCGCCGGCATCGGAAGCGCAGGGCGGTGAGGAGCCGCTGAGCGGCATCGCGCGGCTGATTGGTGATTCGCCGGCCATGCGCCGCGTGAAGGAGCAGGTCCTGGCGGTCGCGGAGAGCCACGGCACGGTGCTGATCATCGGTGAGAGTGGCACGGGCAAGGAAGTCGTGGCGCGAGCGGTCCATGAGACCTCGCAGCGGCGCAATGGGCCGTTTCTTGGCGTCAACTGCGCGGCGCTGTCAGAGAGTCTGCTGGAGTCTGAGTTGTTCGGCCACGAGCGCGGCGCGTTTACCGGCGCGGACAAGGTGCGCAAAGGGCGCTTCGAGTTGAGCGATCATGGCACGCTGCTGCTGGACGAAATTAGCGAGGTGGGGGTGCGGGTGCAGGCGAAGCTGCTGCGGGTACTTCAGGAGCGCGTGCTGGAACGGGTTGGCGCTTCGCTTTCGATCGGGGTTGACGTGCGGGTGGTTGCGACGAGCAATCGGGACCTGCCGCGGGCGATTGCCAAGGGTGAGTTCCGGCAGGATCTGTTCTTCCGGTTGAACGTGCTGCCGATTCATGTGCCGCCGCTGCGTGATCGGCAGGAAGATATCGGCCCGCTGGCGGAGTATTTCGTGCGATCGATCGCGCGGCGTGACGGGCGGGGCGACGTCACGATTGCGCCGGACGCCTTGGCGGTGATGACGGTGTATCAGTGGCCGGGAAATGTCCGCGAACTGCAGAATATTTGTGAGCGCGGCGTTGTGCTGGCGCGCCAGAGCGTCATCACGCGTGAGCTGGTGGAGCCGTGGTTGCTGGCCGATCTGAATGGGATGAGTGCGGGTGGCCCGTCGAGCTTCCCGATCGGCGTGAGCAACGGGTACTCGAACGCGGACGTGCTGACGGAAACCAAGCCCGGGGTGATCCAGACGGTGATCCCGATCATGGATCGGGTGCTGGAAGACATCGAGCGCGACGCGATCATCAGCACGCTCAAGCGGTTTCGTGGCCATCGACAGAAGACCGCTCAGTCGCTTGGAATTGGAGTGCGAACGTTGGGCCTGAAGCTCAAGAAATGGAAGACGCAGCAGCTCGTTGACGAGGCGATCTGAAGGGGATTCAAGCGAGCGAGTCATTATGATGAACGAGCTTTCCAGTTCGGGCAGTGTGCCGGCGCTTGAGAAGCTGCTGAGCTTTGCGGCTCAGCGACAGCGGTTGATCGCGCACAACATCGCCAACATCACCACGCCTGATTTCCGTCAGTCGGACGTCTCGGTCAAGGACTTCCAACACTCGCTGCGGCGGGCGGTGCTCGAACGGCGGGCCCGGACCGGTGGGCAAGCGGGCGAACTGAACATGGAAGATACCCGCGAGATCAAGATCGGGCCGGGCGGGGGGCTGATCTTGCGCCCGCGCACGAATGGCACGGGGATTCTTGCGCATGATCGCAATAATCGCGAACTTGAGACGCTGATGAAGGATCTGGTGGAGAACGCGTCGACGTTTCGTCTGGCGTCTGATTTGCTGAAGTCTCGCATGGACCTGCTTCGCGCTGCGATCTCTGAGCGTGTGTGAGTTCACTATTTGGAGGTGACGCGCGTGTACGGAGCACTGGACATCTCGACCTCGGGCATGATTGCTCAGCGGACTCGGCTCGATGTCGCGTCGGCAAACCTGGCGAACGCCGACACGCTGCTGGACTCAAGCCTGCGGCTGAACCCGTATCAGGCAAGGCGGGTGATGTTGGCGCCGGCGAGTAGGGACTTCAAAGCGCTGGGTGTGCGCGTGGCAAAGATCGAGATTGATCGCTCGCCAGCGCCGCCGGGCGCGTTTGACCCGTCGAACTCGCTTGCTTACAAAGACGGCCCGCTGGCGGGGTACGTCGCGCGGACGAACGTGGACTCGATCAGGGAGAACGTCAACGCGATGGAGGCGGTGCGGGCGTACGAGGCGAACGTGATGGCGGCGGAGGCGAGCAAGGCGATGTTCGCCGCGACCCTGCGGTTGATTGCTTGATGAACCGATGCGGATGAGACCGACCCGCGGAGCGGGCGGAACGGACAAGCGGGCGGTTCATCGGAGGATGAGATCGTCAGTGCAACTTGCAAGGTACAGTGAGCCATGGACCCACTCGGACTCGTGAACTCGGGGATCAACGTCGCGGACCGTGCGGGGCTGCCCGGCGCGGGATTGCAGGGCGCGAAAGTGAATGAGGCGGGCGCGACGTTCAAGGATGCGCTCATGCAGAACCTCGAAAAACTCAACGCGGCGCAGCAGGAGGCGTCGGCGGCGGCGGAGGATCTAGCGACCGGACAACGCGCAGACGTGGAGAACGTCCTGCTGGCGACGCAGAAGGCCGATCAGGCGTTTCGCATGGCTCTGGCCCTAAGAAACAAGGTGCAGGCGGCGTTTGACGAGTTGAAGCAAGTTCGCATCTGAGCGAGGTGTGAGGCGATTGTTGCGCGTTCTGCGAGGCGATCGGGTTGTCTTCGCGCGTTGCACGTCGATCTCTGCGGGAACGTGGAGCGGACGTTCAAGTCTCGAACCTTCATGAGCCGACTTTAAGAGCGACGCTTGGCGCGGGGTTCTCCTGAGCTGATGCGGGTCGTGCGAGGATCGCGCGGCGGGCGGACGACAGGAGGTCGATGATGGGTCGGTTCAAGGCGTCGCTCGCCACGATCAACTCGCAGTTTGGTACCTTGCCCTTGGTGGCGAAGATGTTGTTCTTCGCGCTGGGGGTCATTGTCGTGATGGTGTTGCTGCTGGTCGTCACCCAGTCAGCACGTCCCACGTATGTCGAGCTCTTGCCGGGTGCGGCACCGGACATTCAGGCCGGGGCGCGAACCACGCTGGAAACTTACGGAATCAAGCACACCGCGGAGAACGGCAAGGTGATGGTTCGCCCGGAGGACCGGCACACCGCTCTGGGCCTGCTTGGCAGCGAGGGCAAGCTGCCGCAGAACACGCAGTTCATGTTCGCGACGCTCTTGCAGCAGAGCAACTGGATGGACTCGCGCTCACAGGGCGAGTATAAGCAGAACCTCGCGTTGCAGAACGAGCTGCAGATGGTCATCTCCAACTTTCGCGGCGTTGAACGCGCGACGGTGATGATGGATGTCCCGGAGCCGATGGGCCTGGGCATGACATATCGCAAGCCGACCGCGTCGGTGAGCGTCACCATGAAGTCGGGCAAGCAACTGGATCGCGACATGGTTGACGCGATCGCTGCCATGGTCGCCGGGGCGCGCGCGGGGCTCACGATCACCGATGTCAAAGTGATCGACGCGACGACGGGGCGTCAGCTCGCCGCTCGGTCGGCGGGCGACATGCGATCTGGTGACTATGTCGAGCATGTGGCCAAGATCGAGGAGCGCGTGCAGGCGAAGTTGTTGGACTCACTTGGCTACATCCGCGGGGTCATCGTTGCGGTGAGCGCGCAGGCGGACCTGACGCGGCGCAACAGCGTCACGAGCAGAGTCCTGCCTGTCGGCGAGGGCTCGATCCGTACGCCGAAGCGTGAATCTGCGACCAACACGAACGACGTGCAAGGCGGAGCTGGCGCGGAGCCGGGGCTTGCGAGCAACACCGGGGCCGACATCAATCGCGGCGGCGGCACGCCGGGCAGCCGCTCGACGAGCGAGGTGACCGAGACGGAGTTCCAGCTCGTGCCCGGGTCGATGAAAGAGGAAGTTCTTGATTCACGCGGGATGCCGACGAAGGTGAACGTGATGATCAGCCTGCCGCGGGAGTATGTGGTGGCGTTGGTTAAACAAGACAAGGCGAGCTCGAGCGCGCCGGCGACGCCTGGCGCGCCCGCGACGCCGCCCGCGGCGGGCGCTGCGCCTTTAGCGGCTAGCGAGCCCACTCAGACGGAGATTGAAGCGAGGTTCGCGGCCGAGAAGACCCGTCTCGAGCGTGACCTGCTCCCGCTGATCACGACGCTTGCGCAGAGTTCCGGCGCGACGCCGGCAGCCGGGCCGACAGATCAAGCGGTGACGGTGTCGATGATCCCGGTGCCGCTGGGGATGGGAATGATCGGCGCGATCGGTAGTGGAGCCGCGTCGATGGTGGGTGGCGGTGGCACGGGCGGCGGCGGCGAAGCCGGGCTGATGTCGCAGTTGATGACGCCGACGGCGATCCGGACGGGCGTCCTGGGGGCGGTAATTCTGGGTGCGATGGGGATGATGCTGATGCTGGTGAAGAAGGCGAGCAAGCCGCTCGACCTGCCGACGCCGCAGGAGATCGTGGGCCTGCCCCCGTCGCTTGAGGCGCAGAACGATCTGGTGGGCGAGGCGGACGAGGGTGCCGCGGCCATGGTGGGTATTGAGCTTCAGGAAGACGAGCTGAAGTACAAGAAGATGTTGGAGCAGGTGCAAGAGATGGTGAAGAAGAGCCCGACAGACTCCGCGGCGATCTTGAACCGATGGGTGCAGGCGGAGACGTGAATGGCGTTGATTGACTGATTGGCTGATGGTGCGGACGGACAGAGCGCGAATCGAGAAGGGGATCTCAATGCCTCGCAAGCCGGGCGACAAACTGCCGGAGGACGTGTCAAAGCTGGACTCGCTCACGAAAGCGGCGATCCTGCTTTTGACGCTCGACTCGAACTCCGCCGGGGAGCTTCTGAAGCAGATGACGGCGGGGGCGGTGGAAGAAGTCACGCGCGAGCTGGCGGGCCTGGGGCGTGTGACGGACGATCTACGAAACGCGGTGATCGAAGAGTTCTACGAGCTGTCGATGGCGAACCAGTTTGCCAACGAGGGCGGGCTGGACTATGCCAAGGTGCTGCTGATGCAGAGCCTGGACCCGAAGCAGGCCGAGCGTGTGCTGCAGCAGATTCAGACGCAGGTGCAGAAGACGCCGTTCAGCTTCCTGCAGAAAGCCGAGAGCGAGAACCTGCTGACGTTCATTCAGGATGAGCACCCGCAGACGATCGCGTTGATCATCTGCCATCTGCCGCATCACAAAGCGGCCGAGATCCTCGGCGGGCTGCCGATGCAGAAGCAGGTCGAGGTCATCAAGCGCGTCGCGAACATGGAGCAGACGAACCCCGAGGTGATCAAGGAGGTCGAGCGCGGGCTTGAGTCTCGCCTCTCGACCATGCTCATGCAATCCATGGAGAAGGCGGGCGGCGTGCCGACGGTGGCCGAGATCTTGAACCTGGCCGATCGCTCGACCGAGAAGGCGATCATGGAGGGGCTAGAGAGCGACGACCCGGATCTTGTCGAGCAGATCCGGAGGCTGATGTTCGTCTTCGAGGATATCAAGATGGTCGACGACAAGGGCTTGCAGGCCATCATGAAGGAAGTGGACAACGACGAGCTGACGCTGGCGTTGAAGACCGCCAGCGAAGAGTTGAAGGAAATGATCTTCCGCAACATGTCCGAGCGAGCCGCGCAGTTGATCAAGGAGGACATGCAGTTCATGGGTCCGGTGCGCGTGTCGGATGTCGAGTCGGCGCAGCAGCGCGTTGTCGATATCGTGCGCCGCCTGGAAGACAGCGGCGACATCATCATCAGCGGGCGAGGCGGCGACAGCGAAACGCTGGTGTGAGTGGTTGCCAGTCGGCAATCGGGACTCGGCACTCGGCAACCGTGCCGAGGGGCGCGGTGCGGTTGTCAGGATCGCAGAGCGTTCTCAGTGCGAAGGCCTGTCGGGCCTTGCGGACTAGTTCGGGACCTAGATCTGACATCAGACATTGCAAACCACCGGCCACCTTCATCCGTTTCGCTCACTCCGTTTCGCTTAATCCCTTCCGCTCTATCCGATCCGATTGCCGATTGCCGATTGCCGATTGCCGATTGCCGATCCCTATGGCCCTGATCAAGAACTCCAACTCGACGCTGATGGCACGCGACGCGATCGTGCTCGATCTTGGCGATCTGCGTCGGCAGGGCGAGCAGATCCTCGAGCACGCGCGTCTGGAGGCGGCGAAGATCATCGGCGACGCGCAGCGCACGCGGCGGCGGCTGATCGAATCCGCCGCGAGCGAGGGGCGGGCGGAGGGACTTGCGGAGGGCCTTGCTTCCGGGCATGAGCAAGGCGTCAATCAAGGACACGGCGCGGCGTTTGCAGAGCGTCGCGATGCCTTGAACGCGTTCCAGGCGGTGTGGGGCACGGAGCTCAAACTCTTCGTTGATCGCCGCGAGTCGATGCTTGACGAGGCGCGCAAGAACCTGCTGGCGCTCAGCGCGATGATCGGGCAGCGTGTGACGCACCGGGTGATCGAGCTGGATCCCTCGGTGGTCGTCGACCAGCTCAAGGGTGTCTTGGCGCTGGTCATGCGGCAATCGCGTCTGACGATCCGCGTTCACCCGCTGGATCGCGACCTGGTGTCGATCGCGCTGCCGGAGCTGGCTCGCGCCTACAGCGCCGCGGTTGATGCAGAGATCATCGACGACCCGACGCTCGCCCGCGGCTCGTGCTTGCTGCGCCTCGCCGATCTGGTCCAAGAGGGAGAGGCCAACGGTGCTGGCACGCTGGACGCCTCCATCGAAACGCAGCTCGACCGAATCGTTCAGGCCCTGCTTCCCGACGGCTCAGGTCTCGATACGCGAGCGGCGCGGAGAGACTCGCCTTCGAACGCATCTCCGCCAAACGCATCTCACTCGTGACAGTTGACATTTGACAAGCCCGCATGACCACCTTCGCCTCCGCCATGCAGACCGTCGCCAGCGCCCAGCCGATTCGTGTCACCGGGCGCGTCGCGGCGTTGCGCGGGCTGACGGTGCTGGTCCACGATCTGCCCGTGCCGATCGGTGCGTTGGTGCATCTGCCAAGGGCGAGCACGGGGTCTGCGGAGGGTCGGCTGGCGGGCGAGGTTGTCGGCTTTACTGGGCGGCACACGATCGTGATGATGCTCGGGCAGTCGACAGGTATTCGCGTCGGTGACGAGGTCATCGCGTTGCAGAGTTCGCGAAGCGCAAGCGTCGGCGCGTCGCTGCTGGGGCGCGTCGTCAACGGCTTGTGCGAGCCGATCGACGGAAAGGGTGCGCTGCTTCACACGGTTCAACGAAGCGTCGAGCCGCCGCCGCGCCCACCGATGCACCGGAAGCGTATCGGCGACCCGCTGCACACGGGCGTTCGCGCGTTGGACCTGATGACAACGCTCGGTCGCGGGCAACGCCTTGGTATCTTCGCCGGTCCCGGCGTTGGCAAGTCCACGCTCCTGGCCTCCATCGCACGCGGCACCTCCGCCGATGTCGTTGTGCTGGCGCTGATTGGCGAACGCGGGCGAGAGGTTCAGGATTTCCTTGAGGGCGTCCTGGGCGATTCTGGCAGGAAGCGATCGGTCGTCGTGGCCAGCACGAGCGATGAATCACCGTTGATGCGCATTCGAGCGGCGCTTGTCGCGTCGACCATCGCGGAGCACTTTCGCGACGAGGGCAAGCACGTCCTGCTCATGATGGACTCGGTCACACGCTTCGCGCAGGCGCAGCGGCAGGTCGGCCTGTCGATCGGCGAGCCGCCCGCGAGCAAGGGCTACACGCCCAGCGTGTTCGCGAATCTCGCGCGATTGCTCGAGCGAGCAGGCCAGTTTGAGCCGGAGCCAGGACGCGGGCCGCAGGGCTCGGTGACCGGCCTGTACACTGTGCTGGTCGAGGGCGACGACATGACCGAACCGGTCGCGGACGCGGCTCGCGGCATCCTTGACGGGCACGTGATTCTCTCTCGGACGCTGGCGCAGCGCGGGCATTACCCGGCGATCGACGTGCTCGACTCGATCTCGCGCGTGGCTGACGAAGTGTGCGATCCGGCTCATATCGGCGCCCGCCGCACCATGGTGCGGGTGCTCGCGTCGTATCGCAAGAGTGAGGATCTGATCCAGATCGGCGCGTACGCCAGGGGCTCCGATAGCGAGACGGACCTGGCGATTGATTACACGCCGCGGATCAATGAGATCATGCGACAGACAAGCGCTGAGAACGAAGCGTTCAGCGCATCGCGGGAGCGAATGGTGCGGCTGGCGCTGGACATCAACTCTCGCGCGCAGGCGCAGCGGAGATAAGCGATGGCAAGGAAGTTTTACTTTGAGCTCGAGGTGGTGCTGCAGATGCGCGTTCGGGCCGAGCAGGAGCGGCAGAAGGAAGTCGCGCACCTGGAAGCGCAGCGCCAGCAGCTCATGGATCAGGCGGTGAGCATGCAGCGGTCGATGGTGCTCTCGCGCGATCTGATGCGTGATCAACTCAGCAGCGGGGGAACGGTGCGCATCGATGACATCCGCGCTCAGGCCAGCGGTTCGCTGCACACCATGATCGAGCTGCAACGCGTCGCGCTCCGGGCGGCGGGGCTGCACCAGAAGCTGAATGTTGCGCGCCAGCAGCTTTTGGGCGCGAGCGTGCAGCGCAAGGCGGTCCAGACGCTGCGCGAGAAACAACTGTCACGCTGGAAGGCCGACATCGAGCGGCGTGAGACTGCGGAACTTGACGATCTTGTGCTCATGCGGGCCGGTGCATCGACGAGCGACGCGCAGGGCCACGAGTTGCCAGCGCGAGCTTGATCGCGCGTCGCTGACGGAATATGAACCATGAAAACGGTCTGGAACATCATCGCGATCCTGGCGGTCACCAACCTCGCGGCGATCCTCGGCGTCACGCTCTGGCTCGTCAACAGTGATCGCTTGAACTCTGATCGCGTGCAACGCGTCCGCGAGATGCTCGCTGTCACCAGCGCTGAGGAGAAGGTCAAACTCGAGGCCGACACGGCGGCGAAAGTTGTTGAAACGCGCACCGAGAGCGATCAGGCCAAGCGTGTCGGCCCGTCGATCACTTCTGATCAATCAATCGCCGCGACGCGCGAGCGAGGCGAGGCCGAGCTTGCCAGCGTGATCCGCATCCGCGAGGAGTCGCGCCAGCTTCAGGCGGCATTGCAGAAGCAGCAGAGCGACCTGGAGAAGGAGCGCGCCGCGATCGAGGAGCTTCAGAAGAAGCTCAACGCGAAGCAGGCGGAGATCAACAAGACTGGCGGCGATAAGCAGTTTCGGCAAGCGCTTGCTGCGCTTGAGGCGCAGAAACCCGCCGCGGCCAAGCAGATTCTGCAGGTCTTGATGGCGGACGGAAAGCGAGCCGAGACGCTGGATTATCTCGCGGCGATGGATGAAGGCGTCCGCGCGAAGATCATCGGCGAGTTTGCCAAGAGTAATGACGGCGTGGCAGCGGAGTTGCTAGAGGGATTGCGGACGCGCGGCATCACTGCGCCGTCGTCACCCTCCGCCACCCCGCGACCCCCACGCTCGCCATGAAGACAACCCTCCAGCCCGCGGCGTCGCTCGTGCCCACCCTCCTGGCCTCAACGAGCGCCGAGAAGAAGTTGCTAACGCAACCCGACAGCGGGATTAACGCTCCCTTGAAGGTTCAACGGGCTGACACCGCGCTCACTGATCGCCCGACATTTGCACAAACGCTGCGGCGAAAGACGAAAACTGAAGGCTCGGACGCCACGGGCGAAGCATCGCAAAGTGCCGCGCTCGCACGACGCACGGACGCGTCGGAAGAACTGGCAGCGGATGCGAGCAAAGACGCTGACGGCGCGCCCGGCCAGTTGTTGGAGCAGGCTGCGCAGCCGTCCGGCGAGGTCGCGGCCCGTACGCAATCGAAACCGGATCGCGACTCTGACGTTGACGCAGACTCCGCGAGCGCTGATGCGAGCGACCGGCCGGCGGCTGAGCCTCACAAGAGCGAGGATCCCGTGCTTCTGTTGGATCCACATTTGGCAGCGACGTTGTCGTCGTCAGCCGTGGCGACGACCGATCCGATCGAGCCAGGTGACGCTGCCAAGCCGTTTCAGGCAGATGGCGCGCTGACGGCGCGTGACGGTCAGGATCAGACAAAGAGCGAAGAAGCGGGTGTGGATGCGCAGAGGGCTGAAGTTGCCGCGGGCCAAGCTGCGGCGAGCGCCTCGCGTCCGAGCGATCTCGCAGTGACTTCGAGGGCCGCCGCGCCGCGAACGCCGGCGTCGGTGTCGCAGCAGATCGCGGAGTTCACCCGGAAGCCGCTGACGGTTGACTCGCTCAACGAGCTGCTGCTGACGATCGATCCGTCGGTCGCAGAGCGATTGCTGCGGCCCAGCAGCATTTATGCAACGAGCCTGGCCTCAGAGGCTGACGCTGCCACAAGCGCTCATCGGTACGGTGCTCGTGTGCTATCTGGGAATGACTCCGCTTCGGGTGCGGGTGTAGTAACGCCCGGCGCTTCGAGCATCGCGTCAGACGCGCTGAAGGCGCGCGAGCTCGGTGCCTCGCAGTTGGCGTCACAAACGCTTTGGAAATCCACTGAATCTCAGCCTTTCCACGAGTTGCAGGCTCGCGTCTTGGCCAGCGGATCGAGCTCCAAAGCGGCGGATGCCGACGCGCAATCGGCCAGCGTCCGTCTCGCGACGAGCGCGCCGGCACGCGCCGAGTCAAGCATGCAGCAGCCGATCGTGGTCGAGGCCAGCAACTCAACGCGGCTGCCGACCGGTCAGTTTGATCGAGTTGCTCTGGCGGCTGCGGGTGACGCGAGCGCGGGCAGCCGGGCAGTCGCGGGCGTTTCCGATTTGCGTTCACAGACATCCGGGCTTGGGCTGAGTGCCAGCGAGCCGAAGCGTGCGCCAGTCGAGCGCTCGCCATCGTTCGAAGCGCAGCTTCAGCGCGGGCTTGCGAACGCGGTCAACCAGCGTGGTGGCTCGGTGTTGATGCGGCTTCAGCCGGAAGCACTCGGTCAGTTGCGGATTCATCTGGACATCACCAATGCGGGCGTGAACGTTCGCCTTGATGCGTCGAGTGAAGGCGCGGTGCGTTCGCTGCGCGATCTGGAGGCGGACGTGCGAGCGTCGCTGGATGCCAAGGGGCTGAAGGTTGATCGGCTGGAGGTTCGACTTGATTCGTCGCTGACGCCGGCAAGCGGGGAGACGACAAACGCCGCGCCGGCGCGCGGATCCGCGTTGTCGCAGCCGGAGCCGGATTTGCGAACTGACGCGGAGCGCGCCGAGATGTCTGGCGCCTTCGCCGACGGCCAACCCGGCTTCAACGGTCACAATGGCGGCGAGAACCAACCCGGGCGAGGCCAACAGAACCGTCGGTGGCCGGAAACGTTGAACGTCGCGGCTGCCGGCGTCTCGACGAGCGGGGCCGCGCAAGAGTCGCCCAACATCATTACGCGCACGCGTGTTCATGTGCTCGCATAGCCGGCCGATTCGCCGCAATCCTTCTGGCCCGCCGCTTGCTCTGAGTCACTCATGCCGACGATCAACAGCGACAACACGACGAGGTCGACCAGCACCGGCAGCACCAGCCGCTTCAGCGATCTATCCAGCGAGCAGTTCGTGAAGATCATGTTTTCGGAGTTGACCAGGCAGGATCCGCTGAAGCCCAACGACTCGAACGCCCTGCTCCAGCAGCTCAACTCGATCCGCTCGATCGAGGCCAATATCACGCTCGAGCGCAAGCTTGGCGACCTTGTCGCGCAAAATCAGATGTCAACCGCCGGTGGGCTTGTCGGCGCGTTCGTCTCCGGCATCACCGACACGAATCAGCGCGTCGAGGGCCAGGTGATCTCGGTCAGCCAGACGCCGGGTGGTCCGGTGATGAATCTGCGCGAGGGATGGCGCGTGCCGTTCAACAACGTAGACGAGTTCTTCCTCCCCGATCTGGCGAACCCACAGATCCCGAATCCTGCACCGCCGCCCACTCCGCCGCCGGTGAGTGGCTCGCCCTTGGTCAACGACCGGAACGCGAACTCTTTGAGCGATCTCTTGGCAGGCCTTGGCGGCACGGTCGCCCCCGCGTTGCCGACGTCAGGCTCATCGACGATCACCGCGCCCGTATCGACAATCGTGTCACCAAACGCGGTGCGTGTTGCGCCGGTCGCTCCGACGCCCGCGGGCACCTGAGCGTGTTTGAAGCGCCTGCGGCATCGCTCGCCTCATCCCCGCGTGCTCTCAAGTAGATCGCTGTCGCCGCCTGCCCCCCGCACTCCCCCCGCACCCGCACTCACGCAAGGCCACGCTTATGAGTCTTCCCGCTTTTTCCTTGCTGGCAAAGCTGACGACTGCCGGGATCGGCACGATGGCGCGGGCGCTCTCGCCCAAGGCGGCACCGCCGCGGCCGGGTCCCGACTTTCAGAAGCTTCTCAAACTTGCCGAAGACGGGCAGGTCTCGAGCGAACAACCCATCCAGATTTCTGGGCGAGCGGGGGTGGAGTTGACGCCAGAGCAGCTTGCACGCGTCGGAAAGGCCGCGGATCGGGCCGAGGCCTCTGGCTTTACCACCGCCCTTGTTCTGATCGACGGCAAGGCGTTGAAGCTCGACGTTCAGACGCGCCAGATTCAAGGCACGTTTGACGCGCAGAGCAGCGCCCGCACGGCGCAGTTTGATGGCGTTGTCACGGCGCCGGCTGAGCAAGATCCGGAAGCGCCGCAAACCTTGCCGCTGCCCGGCGGGCTGAGCGCCGCGGTCGGCTCGAATCCATCGCTCGCAAAGCTACTTGACAACATGGCACGCAAATCGCGACAGGCCCCGGGCGTCCCGACGCTCTGACCGGTCGTTTCACTGACCACCGCCAATCACGCCGACCCGCCCATTGTCTCTCATCGTCGATCAATCGCAGACTCTCTGTCTCGCCGCGCTCGCGCTCACCCTGGAGATCCGCCATGGCCTCAACCACCGCAATGTTCACGGGCCTCACCGGCCTCAACGCCAACGCCCGCACGCTCGACGTCATCGGCAACAACATCGCCAACGTCAACACCACGGCGTATAAGAGCAACCGCATGCTCTTCGCCAGCCAGTTCGCTCGAAATCTCTCGCTCGGCTCCGAGCCCAGTGACACCTCCGGCGGCTCGAACCCCGCGCAGATCGGGCTCGGCGTCACCATCGCTGGCACCCAGCGCAACTTCAACTCCGGCTCGCTCAGCACCACCGGCGACCAGCGCGACCTGGCCATCGACGGCGATGGGCTCTTCCTCGTCAACCGCGGCAGCCAGCGCTATTACACCCGCTCTGGCGCGTTCCGCCAGGACTCCGCCAACAACATCGTCACTGTCTCCGGCGAGCGTCTTCAGGGGTACGGCATTGACGACGACTTCAACATTGTCACGGGGACGCTCACCGACTTGAACGTTCCTGTTGGGCAGCTTCGGCTCGCTGAAGCGACCAGCCAGGTGCGGTTCACCGGCAACCTCAACACGAACACCGGCGCCGTGGCCGCTTCGCGCGGCTCGCGCTTCCAGTTTGCCCCGCTCAACGATCTTGGCGCGACGCCCGCGACCGGCGCGACCCTGCTCACCGCGATCGACAACAGCGCCGTCGCCGGAAGCCAGGCTCTCTTCAGCGTCGGTCAGGCAGTGGAGATCAACGGCGCCGAGAAGGGTGGTAAGCAAGTCCCCGTCGCGCGACTGGACATCACCGCCACCACAACCGTTGCTGATTACCTGACCTTCTTGAATCAAGCATTGGGCCTGAATCCCACTGCGGGTGCCAACCCCGACGGGCTCACGCCCGGCGCGACGATCGACGCACTGGGCGTGATCGCAGTGGTGGGCAACATCGGCAGCGTGAACGATCTGAACATCGATCTGAACTCGATCCGGCAGTTGAACGCAGCGGGAACGAGCATCGGGACGCCCTTTGCCCCGACCCGGACCGCCAGCGCCGACGGCGAGTCCGTACGCCACACCTTCGTCGCCTATGACTCGCTCGGCTCAGAAGTCCGCGTCGACCTGACGATGGTGCTCTCGGCGCGCACCGGCGGCACCGGCACCACCTGGCAGTACTTTGTCGAGTCCGGAGACGCCGCGGGGATTGACACACGCGTGGGCAGCGGATCGATCGCCTTTGATACGCAAGGGCGTGCGATCAACCCCACGCCGCTGAATGTCACGGTGGATCGCACCGGCTCGGGCGCGGCGTCGCCCATGTCGTTTGATCTGCTCTTCCAATCGCCGAACGCGACGGTGACCGCCCTGGCCGACACGCGCTCCTCGCTGGCCGCGACGTTCCAGAATGGCACACCCGTCGGCGTGCTTAACAGCTACAGCGTCGGGCAGGACGGCATCATCACCGGCTCGTTCTCCAACGGCCAGACCCGACGCGTGGGCCAGGTCGTGCTCGCGAAGTTCTCGAACCCCGAAGGCCTCGTTGATATCGGTTCGAACCTCTTCGCGGTGGGGCCGAACTCCGGCACCCCCGTCGTCGCGCCGCCCACCACCCTGGGCACGGGCCGCATCGTCGGCGGGGCGCTGGAGCAGAGCAACGTCGACCTGGCGCAGGAGTTCATCAACATGATCCTGGCCAGCACGGGGTATTCCGCCAGCTCGCGCGTGATCACCACGACCGACCAGCTCGTGCAGCAGTTGCTTGCGCTGGGCCGATAACGCTCAGGTTGGCAAGCCCGCGCGATCTGCGCGGCGTGCGCCCGCTCCCCTAGCCCGCCAACCGCCTCCGGATGCCGAGTCCACGGGCGATCGGACCGATCTCATCTTCGTCGTCCGCGGGCGCGTGCCCGGGATGGCGCGATCGATCTGGAAGGCGAGCACGACATGGCCAAGGACGAGAAGAAGCCCGACTCAAAGGCGGACGCGAAGGCAGTGCCCGAGGCCGCGGCGCCCAAGAAGGGCGGCGGGATGAAGATGATCGGCGCGGTCGGCGTGGTCGTGATCGCGCAGGTGGTGATCACCGCCGGCGCGTTCATGATGCTGGGGCCCAAGAAGTCCGTCGCGCAGGTGGACACGCACGCGCTGGTCAAGGACGACTCGGCGTCGAGCGTCGAGATCACGATCATCCCGGACAAGGACGGCAAGTTCCCGAACATGATGAGTGGATCGCTCTGGGTGTGGAGCGCCGAGATCGTCGTTCAGGTCAAGCAGCGCAACAGCGAGGCGGTGGAGAACACGCTCGCCCAGCGCCAAGCCGAGATCAAGGAAGAAGTCTCGCGCATCTTTGCCCGTGCCCAGCTCTCGCAGCTCAAGGAGCCCGAGCGTCAGACGCTCAACCGCCAGCTCTCTAGCGCACTGACGAAGATTTTCGGCAGCGACGAGAAGGGCGAATCACTGATCGATCGCGTGCTGATCCCGCGGTGCATCGGCGCGCAGCTGTGAGCCGCGGGCGGGTCACGCCGCGAGCCTCTCAAGCCTCGAGGGTTTCGCCCTTCTTGGCCTTGGGCAGCTTCTTGCTGGCGACGTCGGTCTCGGTGTAGAGGAACGCGCCGCACGAAGGGCAGTTGACCAGCGCGCCGCGCGTGATGATGCTCAGGACCTGCGCGGGCACCGCCATACGGCACGCGCCGCAGGACCATTCGTGATTTCGGCGGTCGATCTCCTCGACCTGCGCCATTGAGTCTTCGCCGAGGCGTTCCATCAGGTCTTCAAGCCGCTTGGCGTGCGACGCTTCCACGCCGCCTCGGACGGTGTTGCGTTCCTTGGTCAGCTCGCCCAGGCGGTCCTTGATCTCGCCCTCTTTGCCGTCGCGTTCGATCTGTGCCTTGGTCGCGACGCCCCTGCGATCCTTGACTAGGGAGTCCAGGTCGGTCATCTGCTTGGAGAGCTGGTCGACGCGGTCAAGCTGCTCAAGCTGGAGCCTGTCCTGCTCGTCCTTCAGCACCTTGAGCGAGTTCACTTCGGTCAGGAACGCGGAGTATTCCTTGTTCGTCTTTGCGAGGTTCATCTGCTCGCGCAAGTGGTTCATGCGCGCTTCGATCCGCGCCGCCTCACCCTCGGCTCCCGCCGCGGCGGTCTTGGCGATCTTGAACTGGTTCGTAGCGATGTTGAGCTTCGCGTTAAGCTCGTCCATCAGCCGCTTCTGCTCCGCGAGGAACCGCTCGGCGCTCGTCAGTCTGGACCGCAGCCCCCGGATTTGTTGATCAACGCGAAAGAGCTTCAGCAGGTTTGCCGACTCCGACATGCAAGTCTCCACATTCCGCCCCAAACCCCGCGTACCAGACTGACGCTTCAGTGTAGACCAGCCGAGCCCGCGTCGGGGCGTAGAAACTGGCGTCAACGCTTTGCAACGCGAACGTATCGCGAACCGCGGTTGCGTGCTTAGCCGCCGATCGCCGACATTGATCGCGACGGTTGTGCGAAGCCCGGATCGCTGATCCCATGACCCGCCTGCTTTGTCCATGTGATGTCGATCAACCGCTGGGCGATCGCCGCGTCGGTCGCTCCTAAGCGCAGGAGAGAAGCGACATCCCACTCCGCAAGTGAGAACAGGCAGGGACGGACCTTGCCGTCAGCGGTCAGGCGCAGGCGCGAGCACGCCCCGCAGAACGGGCGCGTTACCGGCGCGATCACGCCGACCGTGCCCGGCCTGCCATCGGCAAAGGCATACTGGCGCGAAGTTGATGATGGGTCGAGCTGCTCCATCGGAATGAGCTCAAACCGCGCGCCGACGCGTGCCAGAATCTCTGAAGCGGGCACCAACTTCCCGGGCTCCCACGCCCGACCCGAGTCCAGCGGCATGTACTCGATGAAGCGAACATCGACACCCAGCTCGCGCGCCAGCCCCGCCATGCCCGGAACTTCGTCGTCGTTGAAGCCGCGCACGACCACGCAGTTGACCTTGACGGGCGCAAACCCCGCGTCGATGGCGCCGCGGATGGCGCCGACGACTTCGCTGGGCGACGACGTGCTTCGCGTGATTGCGCTGAAGCGATCGGGCAGGAGCGAGTCGAGGCTGATCGTCAGCCGGTCCAGGCCCGCGTCGCGCCACTTACGCAGGCTCGCGTCATCGCAGCGCGAGCCGTTGGTCGTCATCGCCAAATCGTCGCCCCCGGCATCGCGCAAAAGCGCGATCACGCGTGCGAGCTCCGGGTGGACCGTCGGCTCGCCCCCGGTGATGCGCAGCGTACGGACGCCCAGCGATGTCGCGACTCGCGCGACGCGGGCGAACTCCTCGGGCCTCAGCAGCTCGCTGGAGGGCATGAAGCGGACGTCCGGCTCGAGGCAGTACACGCAGCGAAAGTTGCACCGATCCGTGATCGAGATGCGCAGATCGCGGATCGTGCGTCCGAGCGAATCCACCAGCGTGCGAACGTGCGCCGGCGCTGACGCCAGCGGGCGATCTGCCGAATCGCGCCCGTCGGTGGATAGACCCCCGGCGCGAATCGCTCCGGCGCGATCGTCATCGCCCGGCGAAGTCGACAAAATGGGCAGCGACAAGCGTGTCAACGCGAGAGTTCCTCCAGCCGCTTTTGGATCTTCGCCTTCCACTCCGGATGCATCGACCCTGCGCCCGCGGCGCGGCGAAGTTCCGCCTCTGTCGCGCGTGGGTTCTTGCTCAACTTGGCCAGCGCCCGCACGCTCAGGCCCGCCGCGTCGCGATGGACCACGCGCACCGCATCGCCCACACGCACAACCCCGGGCCGCACCACGCGACCGTACCACCCGAGCCGCCCGGATTGCAGAAACGTCTTCACGAACTCGGTTGACTCCATCACCATTGCCAGCGTAGAGCACGGCATCCTTGGGCTCGTCACCGCGATCCGCACCGACTCGCCAGAGCCCGGATTGCCAGTTTCCAGTTCATCGCCAATGTGGATTGTTTCCTCGTCTAGTTCCGTCACCGTCACGTTCTCGCCGAACGTCCCGGGTGCCAGCGTGCGTCCCAGCTCCGCCCCGAAATGCGCGTAATGCTCCACGGGATAAAAGTACACCGCCATGTGCGGCCCGCCATGATAACGCTTGTCCGCCTGGGCATCACCGGCGAGCCCAAGCTCGCCCACCGGCGTCGGCGTGAGCACCGGCTTCTTGTAGATCCCGGTGCGGACGCGCTTTCCATCGCGATCCACCGTCACGATCGGCGATACGTTGATGCTCACGATCGTGGACATGGCGTGTCTCCGTCAGCACAACCCTGAGGGCGATAGCCGGGCGAAACGTTGGGCGTCAACGCAAGTGTGGCTTGCGCCCATTGTCGTTTCACGCTTCATTCGTCTACCGTGCTCCATCGACGCAGCCGCGATGCTGGCATTTTAGTATACTGTTGCCAGTCAGGGGGCGCACGAGGGCACCGGAGGCCGAGCCATGGGCGAAGGCGTATCGAGACGTTCGTTTCTAAAGACCGCCGGCGCCTCGGCCGCCGTTGCATCGCTTTCACATGCTGGCGGCGCTGCGCTCGGCGCGCCGGAGGGCGCGCCGCCGGACGCGACGCCGGCCTTGGGCCCGGACCCGGTCGATGTCACGCTGTCGGTCAACGGCAAGCCGATGAAGCTGCGCCTCGACCCCGCGACGACGCTGCTCTCGGCATTGCGGATGCAGTGCGATCTGACCGGCGCTAAAGAAGCCTGCGATCGCGCAAGCTGCGGCGCGTGCAGCGTGATCGTGGACGGGCGATTGATCGCCTCGTGCATGATGCTGGCGCTCGACGCGCAGGACGCCAAGATCACGACGGTCGAGGGCCTTGCCAATGGCGACGCGCTGGACCCGCTGCAAACCGCGTTCGTGAAGCACGACGCCCTTCAATGCGGCTTCTGCACGCCGGGTCTGGTGGTCGCGTGCCGCGTGCTGCTTGACAACAACCCCAAGCCGACGTTGGCGCAGGTCAAGTCGGGCCTCTCGGGCAACATCTGTCGCTGCGGCACGTACACCAACATCTTTAATGCTGTGCTCGAAGCCTCCGGGCAGTCGCCGATCGCCGACAGCGCACCCGTCTGATTGAGCCTCGCGCCCGACGCCCGCCCTTCTCGCCCGCTGCGTTCACGCTCATCGATCGACTCAGGCAAGCCAGGACCACACCATGACCGCTCCGCAAGCTGATGTCTCTTCAATGCCGACGACCAACCGGCCGATGAACGCGGGCATGTCCGTTGCCGACGACGCGTCACGCCTGGACGCGATCGCCAAGGTCACCGGCGCCGCGCGCTACGGGCGCGACAAGTATCTGCCGGGCGTTGTCTTCGCGTCGTTCATCCGCTGCCCTTGGGGCAAGGCGGAGCTGATGAGCGACAGCCGGGCAGAGGTCGAGAAACTGCCGGGCGTGCTCGAAGTCTCGATCACCCGCAAAGAGGCGAACTACCACGGGCGCGATGTCGGCTACATCTGTGCCGACTCGCCGCTGGCGCTGCATCGCGCCATGCAGGCCCTGCGACCGGTCTGGAAACGCTCGACCGAGATTAAGACCTTGATCGAAGACGACGCTGGCGATCCGCCTGCCCCCGATGGCGACGCGAAGAAGCTGCTCGACGCCGCGGCGTACAAGCTCGACGCGACGTACACCACCGCCTGTCAGACTCACTCGTCTCTCGAATCCCACGGCTGCGTTGCCGATCATCAGGGCGAATCCGCCACCGTCTGGGCCTCCACCCAAGGCACCTTCGGCTTCCGCGATGGCCTGGGCGAAGCGCTCAAACTCGACAACGGGCAGATTGAGGTCAAGTGCGAGTACATCGGCGGCGGCTTCGGCTCCAAGCTCGGCGGCCCGGGCAAAGAAGGGCTGCTCGCCGCGCGTCTCTCGCAGAAACTCCGGAAGCCCGTCTACGTCTTCTGCGACCGGCGCGAAGAACACCTGGACACCGGCAACCGCCCCTCCAGCCGCACGCTCGCCCGCATCGCCATTCAACGCGACGGTGGCATCGCTGGCGGTCAAATTCAGACCTACGGCGGTATCGGCGTCGGGCGCGGCGGCGGCGGCTGCCGAGTTCCGTCCGGTCGCTACAAACTCGGTGAGCTCAGCACCGCGCACAAAGACGTGAACTTCAACGCCGGCGGCCCGCGCGCCATGCGCGCCCCCGGCCATCCGCAGGGCTCCTTCGCTGAAGAACTGATGCTCGACGAGGTCGCGTTTCTCGCCAAGGTCGATCCGCTGGACCTCCGAATGCGTCTTGCCTCCAGCGTCCTGCAGGAGCAGATGCGCCTGGGTGCCAAGCTCATCGGCTGGGAAAAGCGCGAGCTGACCGGGTCGCAGCGATCCGTCATCCGCACCGGCTACGGCATGGGCACCTGCTCCTGGGGCTCTGCCAACTCGCTCGCCGAGGCCGAGGTCATCATCAATCGCGATGGCTCGGTCGAAGCCCGCTCCGGCGCGCAGGACATCGGCACCGGCTTCCGCACGATCATGGCCATCGCCGCCGCCGAAGCGATCGGCGTCCCCATTGGCATGGTCCGCTGCAGCGTCGGCAGCAGCCGACTACCCAACGGCCCTGGCTCCGGCGGAAGTGTCACGTCGCCGATCATGGCGCCGACGATGCGCATGGCCGCGGAGGACGCGCGCGAGAAGCTCCTGGCGGTCGTCGCCGCGAACAAGAAGATCGACCTCGCCACGCTCCGCATTGACAATGGCGAGATCCTCGCTGATGCCAAGCCCCTGATGAGCTTCAAGGACGCCTGCGCCCTGCTTCCCGCTGACGCGATCACCGGGCGCAATGCGGGGCGCAAGCGCGGCGAGGAACGCGGGCACAGCAACGGCGCCCAGTTCGTCAAATGCACCGTCGACACCGAGACCGGCGTCATCCGCGTGCAACACGTCATCGCCATCCAATCCTGCGGCAAGGTGCTGTGCCGCAAGACCTCAGAGAGTCAGATCATCGGCGGCGTCATTCAGGGCCTGAGCTTCGGACTCTTTGAAGACCGCCTGCTGGACCGCGTCACCGGCGCGATGGTCAACCCGAACCTCGAGTGGTACCGAGTCCTCGGCTCAAGCGACATGCCGCACATCGAGCCCATCCTCTGGAGCAAGGGCCAGACCAAGGTCTGTGCGCTGGGAGAGCCGCCGGTGATCCCCACCGCCGGCGCGCTGGCCGCCGCGGTCTTCAATGCCATCGGCGTGCCCGTTCGCTCCACGCCGCTCTCGCCTGGCAAGGTTCTCGCGGCCATCGCCAGCGCCGCCCGTCCACCCGTGGTCAATCCGCCGCCTGACGGCAAACCTGCAAACCAGAAGCCCGGAGGTGGCGCTTGAACCGTTTCACGCTGGTGAGACCGAAGTCGTACGCTGACGCCGCGGGCATGTTGACCGCCAAGACCTATTCGCTGCCGGTGCTCAAGGCCGGCGGGCTGGATGTGCTTGACCACATGAAAGAGGGCCTGTGGTCGCCCGATGCGCTGGTCGATGTCAAGCGCCTCATGCCGCCGGACCAACGCGAGCCGATCGCCAGCGTCGCCGCCGATGCGAGCGCGGGAAGCAACGGAAAGACATCGGCCACGTCAGACGCCAGGCGCGTTCGCCTCGCGGCGTCCTTGATCCTCGCCGATGTCGTCGCCAGCCCGCTGGTGACGCAGTCGTCGCCTGTGGTGGCGCAGGCGCTGAAATCCGCGGCGACGCCGCAGGTCCGCAACGTCGCGACCGTCGCGGGCAATCTGCTCCAGCGCCCGCGCTGCTGGTACTACCGCCAGCAGCAGTTTGACTGCTTGAAAAAGGGCGGCTCGCAGTGCTTCGCGGTCGACGGCGAGAACGCGTACCACGCGATCTTCGGCCCCGGCCCGTGCCACATCGTCCACCCGTCAAACCTCGCGCCCGCGCTGATGGTCTGCGACGGGCGTGTACACCTCGTCGGCGGAAAGCGCGAGAGCCTCCCGCTCTCGGAACTCTTTCACATGCCCGACAAGGGCGTGCTCACGGAGCATGTGCTGGAGATCGGCGAGGTCGTGACGCACGTCTCCTTCGCGCCGCGCCCGGTCAGCGGGTTTTACTCAGTCAAGCACAAGCAGAGCTTCGATTGGCCGCTGGTCTTCGCGTGCGTCTCGCTGCAGATGGACGGCGCCAAGATCGGTTCTGCGACGGTGTGTGCGGGCGCTGTCGCGCCGGTGCCGTGGATGCTGCCGAACGTCGCCGCGGCCCTTGTCGGCGTCTCGCCCGATGACGACGCGGCCCTGACCGGCGCGTGCGCAAAGGCCGGCGAAGGCGCTCGCCCGATGCGTGATAATGGCTACAAGGTCCAGCTTCTGGGCGTCGCGGTCAAACGTGCGATCCTCACGGCACTCAAGAAGCCCGTCCCGGGCCAGGAAGAGGGCGACTCATGAGCACCCAGCCCATCGACCCGCTCGAAACCCCCGTGTCACCCGCCGCCGCCGCCGACGATACGTCGTGGGACATTTCTGGTGTCAAAACCAACGGCAACCAGTTCGCGCGCCCGGTGCAACTCCAGCCGGCGTGCATGAACCTGCGGCACAAGCTCATGTATTGCGATGAGCGTCACGCCCGCCTGGGCGTGGTTGACGCCACCAGCGACACACGCGTATTCCTCTGCGTGCGCACGGGCGATTCGCAAGGCCCCGACGACCAGCCCGTTCACCCGCAGGATTGCTGCGCTGCACGCACTTGCTTCAAAGCGCCCCACGGGCTCATCTCTCCGGCGACCGATCCCGGCCAAACGGTCTGAGCACGCCCTACCCAGCAATACTTGACCATGCGTGAAGTCGCGACTGACGTCTGCATCATCGGCGGCGGCGTCGGCGGTGTCGCTGCGCTGCTGGCCTGCACCCGCGCCGGCGTTCGCTGCATCATCTCCGACCCCACCGCCTGGGTGGGCGGCCAGCTCACGTCGCAAGGCGTGCCCCCCGATGAAAACCAATGGGTCGAGTCTTTCGGCGCGACACGCACGTTTCAGGAGCTGCGTTCGCGCGTACGCCAAAGCGCGCTGGCTGACGGCGCCCGCGAACGCGCCGTCGAGCCATTCGGCGCTTTCAATCCCGGCGGCGGCTGGGTGAGTCGCTGCTGCGCTGAGCCGTCGCGCTGGCACCAACAGATCCTGAAGCTCATCAACGAGACGCACGCCCAAGCCCTTCCCGGCACAACGCCGACGATGCTGTTGTTTCAAGAGCCGATGGCCGCAGAGATTTCGGGCGACTCCATTCGCTCGGTCACGCTGCGCGACACGCGCTCGGGCGAGTGCGTCGTGGTCACGGCGCGGATCTTCCTGGACGCAACCGAGACCGGCGACCTGTTGCCCCTCACGGGCGCCGAGCACGCCATCGGCGCTGAGCATGCCGACGTGTACCAGGAACTGCACGGGCGGACCGACTTTCCCGCGTCTCAGCGACTTGATCCGCTGGACCAGCAGGCGTGCTCCTGGTGCTTCGCGCTGGAGCATCGCCCGGGCGAGGACCACACGATCGCTCGTCCCGAGTCGTTCGATTGGTGGAGGGCGTATTCGCCGGGCCTCGCCGGTGATGGCGCGAATCCGGGTGTGCCGATGTCTCCGCCTTGGACCGGCCCGCTGTTTTCCTGGACCGTCCCGAGCCACAACGAGGCCGGCCGGCGCGAGTTTGCGATGGCGCCATGGCCCGACGAGCCCGCGAAGGACCAGCTTGAGATGTGGCGCTACCGGCGCATCGTCGACGCCTCTATCTGGCCACCCAAATCTCCTCACCCCGACGTCACCGTCATCAACATGGTGCAGATGGACTACTGGCAGCGCCCGCTCCTGGGCGTCGAGCCCGCGCAGCGCGATCATGCCCTGCGCGAAGCTCGCCAGCAGAGTCTGGCGTGGCTGTACTGGATGCAGACCGAGGCCCCGCGACACGACAGCGCATCGCGCCTTGGATACCCCGGCCTCAAGCTCCGTCCCGACGAACTCGGCTCAGCCGATGGCTTCGCTCAGCACGTCTATATCCGCGAGCCGCGCCGTCTGATCGCGCGCGTCATGATGACCGAGGGGCACATCGGCACCCAGCTGCGCGCCCTCGCTGGCCACACCCAAGACGCCAACTGGTCTGCCACTCCCCACGGCAGCGCCCACGCCTTCCCCGACTCCATCGCCATCGGCCACTACCCGATCGACCTTCACCCAAGCTGCGCCGGGCGAAACAACCTCTACCTCCCCTGCGCGCCGTACCAAGTGCCGATGGGCGCGCTGATCCCCGTGCGACTGACAAACATCCTCAGCGCCGGCAAGTCACTGGGGGTCTCGCACATCGTCAACGCGACCACGCGCATGCACCACAGTGAGTGGGCCATCGGCGAGGCCGCGGGGACACTGGCCGCGATCTGCACGCAGACCAACTCCACGCCCCACGCCATCCACGGCGCGCCTGCGCAGCTCGCGCAGGTCCGCGACGCCTTGACCGCGGGCGGCGCACCGATCCAGTGGCCGTGGGATCGCTGAGCGGGCGCGGCGGGGGCGAGTCGATTGCTCTCGCCCGGGATCCCTCGTGTTTCAACGCTCATCGCTCAATCCTCATCGCCTGCAAACAAAGAAACGCGGGCTCATCGCGAGCCCGCGTCGTTGATCGAGCAGAGATTTCGAGCCCAGTGTCGGCTCAGCGAGCCGCGACAGCCGGAGCCGCCGCGACTGCCGGAGCTGACTGAGCAGCCGGAACAGGCAGAGCAGCCGGAGCAGCCTGAGCAGACTGAGCGTTCGAGCTCGCGCCAGCGCTCATGGGTGCCGCGCCGCCCTGGCCTGCGGGAGCGCCCGCGGGAGCGCCGGCAGTCGTGCCGGGGGTCGTTCCGGCCTCGTTCGCCGCGGCCGCGCGCAGGTTGGCCTCGATCGTCAGATCGGCCTGACCCTCGGCGTTCACCATTTCCTCGATCGTGAGGTGGTCGGCCCGCAGCAGGAGCTGACGGATCACCAGTTCCGAGAGGTTAAACGCGCGCTCGATCTCGCCGAGCTTGTCGGTGGAGACCGAGAAGAAGACCAGGATGTAGAGCCCGCGCTTCTGCTTCAGGATCGGGTAGGCCAGCGGGCGGTCGCCCCACTTCTTCATCGCGATGATCGTCGCGCCGTTCTTGGAAAGCACGTCCTTGATCAGATCAACGCCGGACTTCAGGTCCGCCGAGACCGACTGCGGGAAGAGGAACATCGCTTCGTAGTTGCAAACCGGGACTTGACGCATGGGAGACCTCGTGTGATGGTGGCAAACTCAGTGAGTAATAAATACGTGTGGGGGCAGTGTCATCGCCCTGAACGCCCGCCCGGAGCGATGTCAGGGGTGGATGATGTTGAAGTGGGGGGTAGGGTCAAACCCGCGGGACTCGAAGCACTTTGACCAAAGCCCTGAGAAGACGAAATCCGCGTGCCCTCGCTCGCAGACGCCGTCGCCTTCGCCGCCGCTTTCGGCGCCGTCTCAACCTTGGTCTTCGGTTTGGTGTTGAAGCGGTTCATGGCAGCGCCGGCGCCCTCGCGGACGAAGCACTCGACCGCGTCGCAGACGCGATCCAGCGGCTCCGCCAGCTCGCGCATCTCAACGTCGGTGAACTTGCCCAGCACCCAGTTCGCCGGGTCGTCATAGCCAGCCGGCGGCGGGTCGATCCCGATCCGCAGACGCGCGTACGTCTGGCTGCTCAGCGCACGCTGAATGTCCATCAGCCCGTTGTGCCCGCCCGCGGAGCCCTCGCTCCGGATGCGGATCTGCCCCAGGGCCAGCGCGTAGTCGTCAACCAGCACCAGCAGATCGCTGGTGGGGTCGAGCTTGTAGAAGCCGATCGCCTCGCTCACCGACGCCCCCGAGCAGTTCATGAATCGCGTCGGCTTCAGCAGCACGCACCGATCACCCGCCATCGAGATCTCGGCGACCTCGCCGCCAAAGCGCTGCCGAACGCTCGCGCCGGTCTTGCTCCGGCGCAGCAGCGCATCCACGCCGAGAAACCCGGCGTTGTGACGCGTGCGTTCGTATTGGCTACCCGGGTTGCCCAGGCCGACAATCAGCTTCATGTCTCGCTCGCTCACGAGGGTGCGCCCAGAGACGGTTCATCATCGCATCACGCGACACTCAACGGCTCTCGGCGCACCCCCGTGGTGCATTCCACAGGGGTGAAGGGGGTGGGGGGGTGAAGGGAAAGAGAACGAGTCGATCCGAAACGCTTACTTCTTCGGCGCGGCCTTTGCGTCCTTGGCCGGCGCTCCGCCCGCCGCTGGCTTCGCACCAGGCTTGCCATCCGCCGCGGCCTTCTCCGCCTTCTCCTTCTCGCCGATGACTTCCGGAACCACGCCGCCCGCGGCGACCGCCGCCGCTTCCGCGACGACTTCTTCCTTGGCCTCGACGATCTGCGCGATGATCGAGTGCGGGTCCGTCAGCAGCTTCATGTCCGCCGCCGGGAGCGGCACCTTGTCCGCCGTGATCAGGCCGTTCAGTTCCAGCCCCGAGATGTCGATCTGGATCGACTCGGGCAGGTCCGCAACGCGGCACTCGATCTCGATCTCGTTGGTCGGGTGCATCAGGATCGCGCCGGCCTGCTTCAGTCCCATCGCCTCGCCGCGCAGCTCAATGGGTACCTTGGTGCGCACGCGCTCATTCAGGTCTACGCGCGCAAAGTCCGCGTGGATGATCGAGTCGCCCAGGTAGTCAAACTGCACGTCCTTCAGCAGCATGACCTGGCCGGACTCGCCCTCCATCTCCAGGCGGAAAACCTTCTCGCCACGCTCGATCAGCGTGATCGTCTCCTTCGCCTGGAAGCTGACCGCGACCGGCGGGCGGCCGTGACCATAAATGACCGCGGGCAGGGCACCCTGTGCGCGCTCGCGCTGGGTGACACGCGAGCCCAGTCGCTCACGCTTGCTGGCCTTCAGAACGGGTGATTTCTCATGCATGCGATGCTCCTCAAATCAATGGTGTGTAAACCGGTGTGTGTTGCTCTGAAAATAAACACGCTCCGGGCCCGCGCCCGGACCGACTACCGCTTGGTCCCCGTGCTCCGCTTGAACAACGCGCTGATCGACATGTTGCTGTGAATGCGGTGGATCGCCTCGCCCAGCAGCGTGCCCACCGACAGAATCTCGATCTTGCTGCGCAGCGGCTCGGCGCTCTCGGGCAGCGGCACCGTGTCGCTCACGATGATCTTGCTGATCGGCGCCGCCAGCAGCCGCTCAACCGCCTTGCCCGCGAACACCCCGTGCGTCGCGGCCGCGATGATTTCCTTGGCCCCGCGCGACATCACCAGCTCCGACGCCTCCGCCAGCGTGCCGCCGGTGGAGATCATGTCATCGACCATGAGCACGGTCTTGTTGCGCACGTCGCCGATGATGTTGTCAATGACGACCTCGCTCCCCGAGACGCGCCGCTTGTTGATGATCGCCAGGTCGCCATTCAGCAGGTTCGCAAAGCTCTCGGCGACCTTGACGTTTCCCAGATCCGGCGACACCACGCACAGGTTGCCCAGTTGTTCGCGCTGATTCATGAAGTGGTCGACGAAGACCGGGCTCGCAGTGAGATGGTCTACCTGGATATCGAAGAAGCCCTGGATCTGAGCCGCGTGCAGGTCAACCGCCAGCACGCGATCGGCCCGGGCGCTGGTGATGAGGTTGGCGACTAGCTTGGCGGTAATGGGCACGCGCCCCTCGTCCTTGCGGTCTTGGCGGGCGTAGCCGAAGTACGGGATCACCGCCGTCACGCGACGGGCGCTGGCGCGCTTCAAGCAGTCGATGAAGATCAGGATCTCCATCAGGTTCTCGTTTACCGGCGGGCTCGTGGACAGCACCAGGAAGCAATCACGCCCGCGCACGTCCTCCTCCAGCTTCACGATGATCTCTGAATCCGGGAACGCCTCGATCCGCGCCTGGCCCAGCGGCAGCCGCAAGTGCTCGCAGATGCGCTTGGTCAGCGGCTGGCTCGCACGCCCCGAAAAGATCTTCAGTTCGCTCGCGGCGGTATTCGGTGTCACGCGTTCCCCCTCGATCCGCCCAGCGGGCCGCCCGCTACCCGCCGCCGATAGATCGCGTCTACATCCGCAAGCTGCTCCGGCGTGTTGATGCTCAAGACGTCTTCCGGCGGCACCGCGTCGATCACCTCGACACGCTTGCCCTCGCCCAGCAGCATCGCTGGCACGTCGGTGATGTAGTACTCGCCCGACTGCTCGTTCCGCTTCACCTTCGCCAGCGTGCCGAACAGCGTCGTCAGGTCAAAGCAGTAGTAAGACGGGTTCACCTCGCGGATCGCCAGTTGCTCCGGCGAACACTCCTTGTGCTCCACGATCTTCTGTAACCGTCCCTCGCGATCTCGAATGATCCGGCCGTACCCCGTCGGATCATCGATCACGCTGGTGGCCAGCGAGGCCTGCGCGCCGTGCTGCCGGTGGCGCGATAGCAACTGCTTCAGCGTCGCCCCGCGGATCAGCGGCCCATCCCCCGCCAGCACGAACACGTCCCGCTTCCCCTTGCCCGCCTTCAGGTCCTCCGCAAACACTCCCTCGGCGCACCGCACCGCGTGCCCCGTGCCCATCTGCTCGCTCTGGATCGCGTACTCAATCCCCGCAAGCCACGACTTCGGCTGCTTTGCCATCGCCTCGTACACCAGCTCCTGCTTGTAGCCAACGACCAGCACCACCCGCTGACAGCCCGCATCGCGGCACGCATCCACCACGGCGCACACCATCGGCCGCCCGCCCACCTCGTGCAGCACCTTGGGCAGATCGCTCCGCATACGCGTGCCCTTGCCCGCGGCGAGAATGATCGCCACCGGCGGAAGCGTCGAAGGCCCGGCGTTTTCAGAGAATGCCACCATGTGACGTCGGTCACAGGTCTAAACAGTTCACATGCCGGCGTGCGCGCCGGCGGCTCGCGAAAGTTCCCAAGGCTCGTGCATTCGGCGGGCTTGACGCGGGCCCTTGCAGGCCCCGCCGCGCGCCGCCAGAAGAAGTTGGCCGACCTGGATTCGAACCAGGACAAGCAGAACCAAAATCTGCTGTGCTACCGTTACACCATCGGCCAGCCTGAAGCCTCGCACCGACAACTTTCGCAGCGCCGGGGACCGCTCGGTCCCCGCGTTTTTATACTCTTGAACTGAAAAGAACCGTGACCTTGCTCCTGCGTCTGAGCCCGGATCGAGACCGGGATCGGGTGCGTGTCGCATCATCGCGGAACGCGACCCACGCACGCCCGACACGCTGTCGGAGCAAGGAGGAATCGCGGCGATTGACCCAGCGCCCTCGTCGCGCAGAATCGTGAGCAGGACCTCCGCAGCAGCCGCTTGGCGAAGACCCCTGACCGCGCCTCGACGAGCCTGCGCTCGCGTCCGTCACGGTCGGCCCTGAAGACCAAGTCTAGACAATCCGCCCGCCCGGTCAACCACGCCGCCCACGGGCCACTTTCCCCTCGGCCCGAGACCCATTGCCCCAAAAACAAAGTCAGGGCCGCTTTCGCGACCCTGACTCACTGTAGAGGAGAAGAAGAGGAGTGTCATCAGTAGTTACGTGATCCACCCTGCGGTAGTTCACAACGATTATCATTTCGTCCACCATCAAGACCACTTTGTTTTGCCCGTCCGGGGATCATCCGCCATGCTGGCTCGGTATCTCTTCCCCAGACGCGACCAGAAACTTGGCTCACCGCCTGATTTGGGTCCTGTCACACCGTCGCCTGAGCCTTCATGAAGAAGTGTACCGCCGTCTTGCGATACACATGCGTCTCCGGCCCGCGCCCGCCAGCCATGGCCAGGTCGGCCAGCAGCGGCCTGCCGCGCTCTTGTGCCGCCAGCGCCTCAGCAAACCCGGGCGGAAGGGGCACACCGCCCGGCCCGACGGCCGCGAGCCCTTGTTCACCGTCTGGAGTCTTCGGCGTCGGCACGATCCACTCGCCGCGCTCGTCGCGCTCTAGCGACACCGTCCCCGGCGCATTGAGCTCTCCAGCGGCGTCCAGAAATCCGTCGTCGTCCAGTTGCCGATTGCCCAGCGAGAGCTCGTGCAGCTTCTCGCGCCGCATCGGGCCGCGCGACGCCTGATCTTTCGTGGGTCGGGGCGTGTGTCGTGCGATCCGCGATGTCGTCGCGTTGTCCGCGTACTTGAACCGCTCCTTGGCCTTGGGCTTGAACTTCTTGGCCGCCAGCGCCGCCGCGTCGGGCGCGAGATCTTCCTCGCCGCCGCTATCCAGCACAAAGGGCCAAGGCGTCCGCAGGATCAAAAACCCATTGTCGGCCAGCAGCGGCAGCAACGCCTCCGCCTGCGCCTTGACCCGGGGCCACGTCATCGGATCACGCACCAGCGGATACGGCGGGTCCATAAACACAAGGTCCAGCGGGCGCGGCGCCCGCGCCACGATCGCCATGCCCAGCGCATCGCCATGCACGATCTTGGCGCGCGCTTGCATCTTGCACACCTCGACGTTTTTCTCAATGGTTTCGATCGCGTCGCGACCGCTATCGACAAACATGCACGACGCTGCGCCGCGTGACAGGCACTCCAGCCCCACCGCCCCCGAGCCGGAGAACAAGTCCAGCACCAGCGCGTCCTTGACACGCAGGCCCAGCATTGAAAACAGCGACTCCTTCACCCGATCGGGCATCGGACGCGTCGTCTCACCCGACGGCGAAAAAAGCTGCCGCCTCCGAAATTCTCCAGCAATGATGCGCATGACCAGTGTAGGGGGAGCCGGACTGCACTCGTCGCTTTGCGATCGGCAAGCACGAAACGCGTCCCAACTCGAAGCGGTTTCGCAGGCAGACTCAAGCCCAATGACCGACGTCAAGCGCGGCCTACGCAAGCAGCAGTTCCGCCGTTGGCGGGTGCTCGATTCCGGTGACGACCGCCCAAAGCGGCTTGCCGCCCTGCGGAGAATCTGCGAGCCACGACCGCAGCGGGCCCTTGGTATCGCGAAAACTCGTGTGCAGCGCGCCGGCACCGATGAAGATCACGCGATGGAGCAGCAGCAGGTCTTCGCTCGCGTACTCGCTCTCAGCCGCGACGCCCATCAACGCGTCGGCCAGCCGCGCGAACAGCTTCGGGTTCTGCTTCAGCAGCACGTCCGCGTCGCGCCAGATGTAGTACCGGTGCTTGATGTGCGAGGAAAGATCACTCGGCCGATCGCGCATCCGATCGCACACGCCCTCAGGACCATCAATCGTCGGGCGCGTCCGCTCGCGTTCGCCGGGCATCGACCGATCAAACTGGCGACAAAACGTCTCCAGATCGTGGATCCCCGTGCCCGAGAGCACCACGGTCTGCACCTCCACCATCGCGTGCAAGTGCTTGATCAACTCAAGGGCGAACCGCTCGCGAATGCCGATGTTCCGCGAGTACGCCACGACGTGGTGTTCCTCAAGCAGTTGCTCGGCCTGGGCGACCAGCGAGGCCGCGTGCGTAACAGATTGTGTTGGAACAGCGGTCATGGGGCGGTCAACAAATGTTCGCCCCTGCACTCGTTCCAGCGCGTCGCCAGAGGGGGCCTCCCTCGCTCCGCCTGCGCCAGTTCCCCCGCCACCATCATCTCCCCGTACACCCGCGCCCGTGCGCGGCCTTGGAACTTGGTCATCGTGCGACGGGCGATGGGTGGGCATCACTCAATCTTCGTCCCGCGTTCGTCCCGGACTGGAAAGAGTGAAGCAAACTTTACGCTGACAGAGTGTGGAGTACGCCCCGCGAATCGGCCAGTAAACCGGGCGCTTCGTCATGCCCCCGCTCGGAAAACCTGCGTCGCGACCTCGATCTTGCCCGGTAGAATCTCCACCGCCCAGTCAAAGAACCAGCGTCTTACTTTGCTTGTTCGGCGTTCGTGCTGGTTTTGATCGCGCCGTCCTCAATCCACACTGTTAACGGCTCACGCACGACCGACAACTCTGATCCTCGCACCACCGAGATCGGGCGCGTCTGGCCGTCAACGCTTCCGGGCCGGAGATCCAGCTTCCCCGCTGACAGCTCAATCGTCACGCGCCGTGCCGACGGCGCATCGTCATCCGTTGCCGACAAGACGTAAATTACCCCTCGCGCCATCCGGTGCAGCCGCACGCTCGCGCCGCCCGGTGCCTGAAGCTCCGTCTCCCCGGTGGCCCCAGCCCGAAACTCGAAGATCCCCGTCAGCGTTTCGCCATTGCGCACTTCCCGCCACGCCCCCGCGGCGTCGCCCGCGACGCGAACCTGTAACGATCCGGCAACCCCCTCCGCAGGGGTGCTCATCACCCGCAGCTCGATATCCGACCGCCGCAACCCGGCGCGCAGCGTCGCCAGCGGGCTCGGCGCTTCGTTGCTCCGCCCCGCCACCGCCCGCTCCGGCGACGGCACATCCGTCGCCTTGCCAACCATCACCGGCTCAAGCGTCGCCGGGAGATCCCCAGCGCGAGCGGGAGTAGCCGTCGTCTTCGCGGATGTCGGCGGCGTCGCGTTGCGCGCCGGTGACTTCGGCTCGTTCACCGGAACCATCTGCTCGTAGACCTCGCCAGCCGTTGAGCTCGCGTTCGCTGGCGTCGGCACGGCCGCTGTCGGCGCGGCAGGCCGATCGGCAGACTTCGCTGTCGGTGGGTCAATCTTTACTGGTGCCGGTGCAGAGGTTGGAACCGGTGCGGGCATTGGCGCCGCCGCCGAAGCGGGCGTTGCGGTCGAAGCGGGCACCGCCGCGCGCATCGATTCGTTGTTCGCAGTCGGCGCGGTTTTTTCCTGTAGAGGGGCCGCCACTGCCGCCGCCGCGGGCTGGGCGACTGGCGGCGGAACAGCGCGCTCGGGCGTCGAACCGACCTGCCCGGCGCGAGCCCCTTCGCCGACGCGCACGGTCTCCCCTTCGAACCGAATCGCCCGCATCGACGGAATCCCCGTCGCCGGCCCGGGCGACCCGCCGCCGCTCGCGACCGGCTTGACCGTCGCGGCCGGAGCCTCTGGCGTCGTCGAAATCGTCGCCGACTTGTCTCGCGCCAGCGTGGGAACGGTCTCTGTCGCGGGAGCGGCCGGCGTCGTTGGTGCCGCGGGGGTCGCAGGAGTCGCAGGAATCGCTGAAGCCGCGGCGGTCGCGGGCACGCTCGCGCCCGGCGCTCCGGGCGTGCCCGAACTTGCTGGCACCCCCGGTCCGCTCGGCGCGGCTGGCCCCGGCTGCCCAAGTAACACCTGCCCCGGGCGCGCAACCTTTGCAGACTTGCGCACGTCGATCACCGAATCGTTCACCGGCGCCTTGCCACCTGCGCTCGGCGCCGCTGGCGTGCCCGCTAGCGCGGGTGCCGCTGGCGGCGTCGCCGCCGGCTCGGCCAGCGCTGCGCACAGGACAAGCTGCGATATCACGATCCCCGCTGTGAACTTCACGCCCGTCTTGCGAGTGCCCATGTGAATCTCCAAGTTCCGCCGATTAAATCACAACGCGACACCTAGGCACGCTCAATCGGGCGTGCTCGGTCCAACCCGCGCCCAAGTTCGACCGGTTAGCCGCCTTAGAGCGGCTTGCCCGGAACAAATCGCGACTTCTTCGCTGGCTCCGCTGCGGGTGCCGGCGCGGGCTCGCCCACCGGTGTCATCGACGCTGGCGAGGTTTCCCGCTGCTCGACCGGCGCACCCGCCGGCTCCACCGGCTTCGGTGCCGGAGCCATCGGCGCAACTGGCGCAACCGGTGCCACCGGGGCAACAGGCGACACCGGGGCCGGTGCCATCACCGGGGCGATGGGCGGAGCGATGGGCGGAGCAGGCGGAACGGGCGCCACCGGCTCGACTTCAACCACCGGCATCGTCGGTGTCGGCGGCGTAGCCGCCATGGTTGCTCGCGTCGCTGCGCCGGGGATCCCGGTCGAAGGCCCACGTGAGATGCTCGTCTCGACCGGCGCTACGGGGGCCGACTGCGCCGCAGGAGCAACCGGTGCCAAGGGTGCAACCGGTCGAGCGACGACCGCAGGCGGCGCGGGCGCTGCAGGCGGAACCGGGGGGGTGGGGGGCGTCGCCGGAGTCGGCGTGTTTGAGACGTTTTCAGTGGTGCCCTTGGACGCGTTGGGGCTGGTCATGCCTGCGAGCGTTGCGGGCGTCTTCTCCGCCGCTTTCTTCGTCCCCGATTTGGCGTCCGTCTCGCTCGGCTGGGCGCCGGCATTGCTGGCTCGCGCCGGTTCATCGATCATGAAGGGCTTCTCGTCGCCCGCGTTCGGCTCCATCGGGCGGCCCGCTGGCGCGTTCCGCTCGCCGAGAGCGTCCGCCTTGCGCGCCGCCTGATCAGTCGTCGCCAGCGGGAGCTCAACGCCCCCGGCCGCGAGCAAATCCGAGAGCCCGCCCAGCGCGTTGAACGTCTGGGCCCCGCTTGCGATCTCAGACCCCGTGAGCCCGCCGGGCATCCACGCTCCGGCCGTGAGTACTCGCAACGCGTCCACTTCCGCCACCGGCCCACCGGCCCGCGCCGCGCCCGACACGACCATCGTGGCGACATCACCAGTCGTCGCCACCTGGAGCGCCGGCTTGTTGAAGCTCGCCGGAATCAGCCCGAGTTCTTTGCCCAGTTCAACACGGCGGGCATACCCCTGCTCGCCCGCGGGCGCTGCGCCCTTCTTGACCAGCAGCACGCCGGTGAGGACGTCATCTTGGCAGACCCGCACACGAGTGTTCAGTCGGTCAAAGAAGTCCAGCGTCTGGGCCGCGCCCTCCTGGCGGGCGAGCGACTCCTCGCCGACGGACGACTCGACCATCGCGGGTGCGGACTTGCACCCGCCCAGCGACCACAAGCTTCCGCACACCAACACCAGCGCCATCACCCGCGACGTTCCGGCCAAGCTCGACTTCATGCGCAGTTCCTCAGTTTCAGTGTCAGGCAGCGCCGGCCCGCCGGGCACCACGGGCCCGGGGAACCGGAACACTCATCGTACCAGAATGCCCAGATCCACGCGCCTTCCGGCCATGGGTGCCCGCGCCCCGCTCCCCGTCCAGCACCCGCCGGGGCGTCATCCACAACGCCAGTCTTAGAATGTGGATTGTTGCTCCTGGTTCTTGCTGAAGCCTGCGTCCGCGTCTGCGCGCCCTGCACCGAAGCTCGGTCCTCCATTTCCCCACGCGGCCTCGCTCGTTTCTGGTACCCTTGCAATGGCATCCTTCGCCCGATGTTCGGCCTCATCGCGCGGGCTCAGCTTCCGCTCTGCGATCGAGTCGGTTTGCGGGTCGCTTGTCGCGAAGCTCTGCTGTGCGTAGAGTGACTTCTGCCGAGAAACAACCGGCTTCCGCTTCTTTCGGATCGCAGGGGATTCACAATGAAAGTTGCGGCGATCCTCACCTCTCATGTCATGGAATTGATCTGTCGTCTGCCCGGGGTACCGACACACGACTGGTGCGACCGCGCAGCCGCGGCTCTCTCGCGCATCCACCATCCATCCGCCGTCGTCTGCACGCTCGGTCGCATAGATCCGCGCGGCTTTGTCACCAACATCGAGCTCGTGGGCGTCGCCGCCTCCGATGGGCGCCAGGCCATCGCTGCGCCCCAAGCGGACACGATGCTCAAAGCCGTGCCGCAGGGCGCGCGTCCAGATCAATCCTCCTGGCGTGCCCTCGCGTCCGAGACTCAACTCAATCAGGTGAAGTCCAACCTTCTCCCGGGTGAGTGGCTCGGCTGGAACCTCGGCACGCTCAACGAAAACCTTTGGTTTGTCAGCTCCGCCACCCAGCAAGGCCTCATGACCGGGCGCGGCCCCGGCCCCCTCAGCAAACGCTGGGACTGGCTCAACCCCACCGACATTCTCCTCGGCGCCGTGAACGTCCTTGGCGGCAGCGCTGGGCGCATGCTCTTCGTCGAACTTGCCACTAACGACCCGGGCTTCCGCGAGAGCGGGCGAGAGCAGGCCGTCTTGGCCGCCTGCCTTCCCATGCTCAGCAAGCGCGTGTGCAACGCCTTCGGCACTGAGACAGAGGACCACATGACGTGGCTCACCCCGCGCGAGGAAGTCGTGATGTGGCACTTGGTGGCGGGCCTGAAAGTGCCACAGATCGCCGAGCTTCTTCACCGCTCGATCTACACCGTCCACGACCACGTCAAGAGCCTCCACCGCAAGCTCAACGCCAACAACCGAGGCCAGCTCGTCGCCCGCGCCCTTGGCCATCTTGGCCCCATCGACGCCGGGGTGCAGGCCACAATGCACGATGCCGATCCCGCCTGCACGCCAGAAGCTAACGAGACAACGCCCACGGCCCAGCGCACAACCGCCCCCGGCGCAACTCGCATCGCCGCCGAGCGCTAGTCCTTCGGCGATTCAAAGTCGCGCCGAGTTGGGTCGCAACGCGCGCAACCGCACACACGAAGCCCCCTCCTGTGCGCGCGCAGGAAGTTTTGCTCACGGGCCAGGCGGTCCGCAGATCTTGATCGCGAGCGACCCGCTCACCCGCATTCAGCCAAGAGCGGAACGAATGCAACTCAGTTGCATGTGGTGGCTATACTCGTGCTCGATGCGTCAGATGCCCGCCATGATGCGACTGATTGCTTGCACGCTGATCGCGAGCTTGCTGTGCGTCGCCACTGCGCCGGCCTGGCACTTCCACGCACACCCCGCCCACGACCACACGCTTGCGCTGGACGATGCCGACCACTCCTGCGGGTCGGATTCCGATCACCACAGCGACGACCACCCCGCATCGCCGCACCGCGAGCCCGTCAAACACACTGACCACGACTGCGCGATCTGCATCGCGATGGGTGCTCCGCTCGGCGGCACGCCGCCCTTGGCTCCAATGTGGTTCGCCGTCGCGTTACGAACGCCGACTCCCAGCGCGCCCTGCGCCGCGGTCCCGTTGATTGACTCCGGGCCGGTGCTCTTCCCCTGCGGCCCGCCGCTGGCCTGATCAGCCAGCGCGCTGCCCATCGAACACGGACCGCATCACAACAAGTCATCGGCGTCGCGCGCTCCCTGTTCGCTCGCGCTGCCGGCAGTCAATCCTTCAATCCGTCGGAGTCCGCCCATGGTCCCTTCGCGGGCATTCACGCCGCGGCGCCGTCGCTGCTGGGCGTTCACGCTCATCGAGCTGCTGGTGGTGATCGCCATCATCGCGCTGCTGATCTCGATCCTCCTCCCATCGCTGGCCAAAGCACGGCGCGCCGCCAAGGCCACCGTCTGCCTCGCCAACGTCCGATCCCTTCAGACCGTTCACGCCCTCTACATCAACGACTCCAAGGAGCACTTCGCCGATGTCGGCCTTCCTCACGGCGGGGGCGGCGATCCGGCCCGCTCGTTCTACAACGTCCTCTCCATCTACTACGGCTCGCCGCTGCCGGTCCGCTCGCCCGGAGATCAGAGCGAGTTCTGGCCAGTCGAACAGGGCGGGCGCGGGACGCTCAGCGGCGGCCAGCCACGCCGCACGTCCTACGGCATGAACAACTGGCTCAGCAGAACCTACAACCCCGGCCTCTCGGCCAACGAGCCGTACGACCGCCTCGGCAAAGTTCCGGCACCGTCGGCAACGGTGCAGTTCCTGCTCATGACCGAGGAAGGCTCATTCGCAGTCAGCGACCACACGCACGTTGAGAACTGGGACCCCGGCCCGGCGGATGCACCGCCAGCGCTGGCCGGAAGCCAGGTCAAAACCCACGCGTGGGGTGGGCGGGCGCGCGATTGGCAGGCCGGGAGCAACTACGGCTTTCTTGACGGGCACGCCTCGTTTCGCACCTTTCGCGACGTGTACCAGAGTCACGTCCACAACCAGTTTGACCCGCGGGTCGCGCGCTAGGCGATCCGTAGTTTCCTGTGTCGCTCTTTTTCGTTCGCGAAGGCCGGGCCTCTCTCCCGTGCTCTCGCGTTTCACCATCTCACTCCCTTTGTTGTCCTGAACCTGAAAGTGAAATCACCCATGCAGAACGCTTATCGCTTCGTCACCCTGTTCGCCTCGCTGACGCTTGCCGCGGGAGCCTCCGCCCAGCACGCGGGGGACATCGGCCTCGGTCTGGTCAACAACCGCATCACCACCGGCATCGCCGCTTTGGGCACTTTCACGCCCGGCGAGCGGGTCTTCGGCTCTGAGTTTGGCGAGGTGCTGCCCAACTTCACCGACGAGCCCGGCTTTGACTCGCTCGCCGGCGCCTTCCCCCTCGGCACCGCCATCACCTTCAACGTCCACGGCGGGCTCCGCCGGTTCGAGTCCAGCGCGTTCTCCAGCGCCATCGACCCGGTCCGTCTGAGCATCGGCTTTGCGACGTTCACCCCGGTTCTCACGCCGACGGACTCCTCGCTGCTGCCGGGCTTTGCGATCAACGTCAACTCCAACGGCGAGTGGCACCGCCACCTGCAATTCACGCTGCAAAGCCCTGCGACCAACGGTATCTACTTGCTCGAAATGAGCCTTGTCGGCAACTCGCCGTTGATGCAGGAATCGCAGTCGTTCTGGATCGTCTTCAACCAGAATGCTCTTGAGGCCGACCATGACGCCGCGATGCAGTGGGTGAACCAGAATCTCGTGCCCTCGCCCGGTGCTGGCATCCTGCTGGCGGGCGGCGGCATGATCCTCGCCCGTCGCCGTCGCGCCGTCGCGTCTGCCGGTTAATCCTCTTGCGAGCAAACCTTTCCGGCGCGGCGGCCCACCCGCCACCGCGTCGCTTTCAAGTCAGGCAGGCCTGCTAGCTGCCTCCCGAGGAACTCGGCTCACCCCCGATCCGCGCCGGTTAACGCCGGAAAGTCCAGTTTGCCCTGATTTGCCTGCGCCGAACCCCGTTTGATGCTACATTGGGGCACACGCGACGCGTCTACTGGGAGGTTTTACCATGGCACGAGGGCTCATCGAAGGCAACGCCATCATCGGACAATCCGGCGGCCCGACCGCCGTGATCAACCAGTCCCTCGTCGGCATCATCGAGGGCCTCCGCGGGTACAAGCCGGTCAAAAAGATCTTCGGCATGCGTCACGGCGTGGACGGCCTCATCAAGCACATGCCGCTGGTCGATCTCGGCGCGCTCAGCAGCGAGCAGCTCGAGAAGATCGCCAAGACCCCCTCGGCCTGTCTTGGATCCTCGCGCAACAAGCCCACCGAGGCCGACGCGCCCAAGATCTTTGAGGCTTGCAAGGCCAACGACATCCGCTACTTCTTCTACATCGGCGGCAACGACAGCTCCGACACGTGCCGCATCGTCTACGAGATGGGCATCAAGGCCGGGTATGAACTCCGCTGTTTTCATGTTCCCAAGACCGTTGACAACGACCTCATGGGCAGCGACCACACGCCTGGCTACGCCAGCGCCGCGCGCTTCGTAGCCATGGCCTTCATGGCCGACGATCGCGACAACGCCTCGCTCCCGGGTATCAAGATCAACGTCGTCATGGGACGAAACGCTGGCTTCCTCACCGCCGCCAGCGCCCTGGCTCGCCAATACGAGGGCGACGGGCCGCACCTGATCTATCTCCCGGAAGTCCCCTTCGACACCGATCGTTTCGTCGAAGACGTCAAGGGCGTCGTCACCAAGTACAACCGCTGTCAGATCGCCGTGAGCGAGGGGATCAAGGACAAAGACGGGCAGGACATCGGCGCCAAACTCATCTCCGGCGATAAAGACGCCCACGGCAACGCCCAGCTCTCCGGCTCCGGCGCACTGGGAGACATGCTTTCAAACCTCCTGAAAGAGAAGTTCAAAAGCCCCACGGGCAAGCCGCCGCGCGTGCGGGCTGACACGTTGGGCTACCTGCAGCGCTGCTGGCCCGAGCCGAGCCCTGTGGACTCTGCGGAGGCCCGCGGCGCGGGGATCAAGGCCGCGGTCGAAGCGATGAACGGCCTGACCGATGGCTCGATCGCGATCATCCGCCTCAGCAACCATCCGTACCGAGTCGACAAGCGCGTGCTCAAGCTGAGCGATGTGGCCGCCAAGACGCGCACGATGCCGCCGGAGTTCATCAGCGGGACGCACGATGTCAGCCGCGCGTTCATTGATTACGCCAAGCCGCTGATCGGCGACATCATGCACTTTGCGCCGCGCCTTTGAACAGGCGATCGCTCGAAGACCGTGGTGGCGAGATGAGGGGTGGGAGGTGGGGGACGGCTATCCCAGCCCCTTTCCCAACGCTTCGACGCACACGCCCGTGATGATCAACGTGAAGGCGGCGATGTCTGTCCAGCGCAGGTTTTCCTTGAGCACGTAGATGCTTAACACGCCGAACACCTTGAGGGTGAATCCTTCTTCAATGATCTTCACTTGCGGCGCGCTGAACCGCCCGCCGAAGCCGACGTGCCCCATCCGGTTCGCCAGCACTTGTAGGCAGCACTCGAAGAACGCCAGCCCCGCGACACAACGATTGCAAACAGGATGCCCCAGCGCTTCATCTTCAGGTGGTAGTACCACGCGAAGGTCATGACGACGTTTGAGAGCCGCAGCAGGACGACGGGCGCGATCCAGTTTGGCATCGGCGATGTTTGCCGTGCGCCGTTGGCGATGACGCGCTTCGCGCTCCCGAACTCGTTGCGAGGAACGCCCCACGCAGGGGCAATCACCCCAGCACATCACCGGGTTTGCCCTATCCACAGCCCAGCATGAACGTGTCGCGCACCTACCGCTTGGACTCCGTTCGCAAAACTGAGCCGCGCGATCAAGTTGTCCACTGAGTTTTCCCCCTCGCGCACACTTTTTGAGTTTTGTTTTTGGCTTGTCGTTGACGCGCCGGTATCTTTCTTCTCGCGGCCATGGATCGGCCGCTCCGGGTTGGTCGCACGTTCGCGACACCATTCAACCCGCGAAGGTCAAGGAGACGGCCATGTTTACCGGTACCCGCGCGCCCCAGCCGCGCGACGTCGAATCCGCGGGAGAAGTTCACACCATCGATCGCTCATCGGCGCCCGCCCGAGCAGTCGCGATTGCTCAGCCCGCGCGCCCCGCGCAGGCTCGCACAACTCACGCGCCCGCGCGACGCGCCGCCGCCAGCGCGCAGCGCCCGCCGGCAGCCGCCAGCGCCGACGTCGAGTCTTGGTGGCTCCTCTTTCGCTCCAAAGGCGCCGGCTGGGCCGGTGCCCGCGCGCAACTGCTCGCGCACTTCCGTCCTGTGCTCCGCGCCATCGCGGCGCGTGAGGCCTCGCGCCTCCCGGCCGCGATCGACCTGGAAGACCTCGTCAGCGAGGGCACCATCGGCCTGATGAAGTGCCTCGAAAGCTTCCGCCCAGAAGCCGGCGTTACGTTCGAGACGTTCTGCTCCAAGCGCGTCCGCGGCGCCATGGTCGATTACCTTCGCGCACTGGATTGGCACCCGCGTTTGACGCAGCGCCGCCACCGCAAGGTCGAGCGCTGTCGCGAGCAGTTCCGCCTGCGCTTCGGGCGCGAGGCGCTTCCGGAGGAGATCGAGCGCGCGCTGCGCGAGCAGGGCCTCACCCCCGAGGAGGCCCAGCAGACCATCGGCGATTGCAGCATCGTCCCCGTCCGCAGCCTCACCCCGCCAGCCAACTCCGACCACGACTCGGAGCAGATCCAGCTCGACGCGCCGGGCGGTAGCCCCGCGCGTGACGCGCTGCGCGCCGACCTCAAGAAGTTCATTGGTCGCAACCTCTCGCGCTGCGAGCGGCTCGTGCTGTATCTCTACTACTACGAAGACATGACCATGAAGGAGATCGGGGCAGTGCTGGGCAAGAGCGAGTCGCGCGTCAGTCAGATGCACTCGCTGGTGCTCGATCGCCTCCGCAGCGAATGGCTTGACCGCGACCGCTCCGAACTCACCGGCGAGTGAGCGGCCCGTGCGCTGCGCGCCGGATGCGCGTGCCGCGGCATCAGGAATACCCGAGCTCTTCCAGATCGTCCTCGTCGAGCCCGAAATGGTGCCCGATCTCGTGCAAAAGCGTGACCCGGATCTCCTCGTAGATCTCGTCGTCGGCGTGCTCGACATCCCAGCCACCAACGAGCGCGACGATCCCCTCGCGAAAAACGTGGATCGTTGCCGGCAGGACGCCCGACATCTCCAGCGTGCCCTCGGTGATCGCGACGCCGCTGTGCAGGCCCATCAGTTCCTCCGGCGCCTCGGCGGCTTCCTCGGGCGTGATCACGCCGTCACGCGTGAGCTCCGCAATCAGCTTTGCGCTGGGTCGATCCTCAACGATCACAGGGACCTCTTCGATCACGCCTCGCGCCGCCGGCGGCAGCGCGTCGATCGCGTCCTCCAGCAACCGATCAAACCGATCCCGAAGCTCCGCGCTCATCGCCATCGATCTATCCCTCCCGCACAACTTGGCCTAAGACATCAGCGCGCCAGCAACACATACGCCGTCCCGTCGCTCCCGCCGAACCAGACGCGCGTCATGTCCTCGCGCCGATACGTCAGCGTGCCAGTCTTCGCGTCGCTCGCCGCGGGGTCCAGCACGAGCACGTCGCCGCGCTCGTCCAGCCCTTCGATGACGATCAGGTGCCCGTCGGTTTTCTCATAGGGCGCCCCGCGCAGCTCCCCAGTCTTCACGCGGATCGACGCGACAATTGGGATGCCCCGCGCCAGCGTCCGCTCCACCTGGGCCCACGTGCTGTAACGTGTCACAAATCCTCGCGCCCCCAGCTCATACGCCGCCTGCACGTTTCGCGGCCAGTTCCCATACAGATCGTGCTTCACGTCGTACGCCCGCTCCGCAACCGTCTGCACCTCCAACGGCAGGCGCGTTGCCCCGCCCACCACCATCGCGACGCTTGTCGGGCTGCAGAGCCGCCCGCTGAGCTCGCTCCGCTGCGTCCGCTGAGTCTTGAACTCAAGGCCGAGTCGCCCTGTCACCGGTGGCGACGCCGGCGAAGCCAACGGCTGCGCGGGCGATGCCAGAGCGGCCGCGCTGGCGAGCTTTGGGTCTTGCGCAACCGAGGCGCAGATCGTGACCGATGAGACAAAGATTGGCCCGGTGCCATAGCCGATCAGGCGATACTGCACGCGATCGGCCAGTTGCCCGGTGAGCACGAGCACGTCAACATCGACCTTGGCGCCGAAGTCGCTGGAACCCGGTTTGACAACTGGCGCAGCGACCACCGGGCGCATCACGCCGGTTCCGCCAATGTCGAACCACTCCGTCCATCGCCCGAGTCGCGTGCTGCCCGCGCGAACTTCGACGCGAACCCCGGAGCCGGGCGTCGGCGCCAGATTCCAGCTCGGCAAAATCTCGCGCACCCCACGCCGAAGCTCCAGCACCGGCGACGTGAGGACAGACTCTCGCGCGACCGGTTGCGTGTTCGCAGCCGCTTCGCTTGCGCCGGGCAACTCCGCGGGGACCCCGAGGCTGGCGGTGTGTACCACCGCCCAAGAATCGCGCCCGACGACGCGGCTGATCTCTACCGAGCCATTGGTCGAGAACCTCAACCCTGGCACCGACGCGCTGTCGTGAACGATGATCTCAGTTTGCCGTTCATCCCGGAAGATTGAGTCCGCAAGCGCTGACAGGGGCGTGTTCCCATCCGGGCGCGTCGCGCCGCACCCGCCGAGCCACACGACGCACGCCACCAGCACGCACCACGCCGCCATCCGCCCACTCACGCTCATGATCGTCATGTCCAGTTTCATGCCAGATTCTACCCGCACGCGACGCGAGCCCTGATCGCAAAGGCCGCGGAGTGGAGGAACAGGACACAAAAGCTTTGTGTGAGTTTCCCCCTCTCCGTCCGCGCGGCTATCTTCGTCCCGATGTCCACCCTCCTGATCACCGGCGGCCGCGTCATCGACCCTTTCTCCGGCATGGACCGCATCGCCGACGTCGCGATGACCGGCGGCGTCATCTCTGCCATCGGCCTCGCGCTCCCGCGCTCCCCCGCCGATGAGATCATCAACGCCGAGGGCTGCCTCGTCACCCCAGGCCTCATCGATCCGCACGTCCACCTGCGCGAGCCCGGCAACGAGCGCGCCGAGACCATCGCCAGCGGCACCCGCGCCGCCGCCAGCGGTGGGTTCACCACCGTCTGCTGCATGCCCAACACCACCCCTGCGCTCGACAACGACACGATGGTCCACTTCGTGCTCTATCGCGCACAGTCCACCGGGGCCTGCCGCGTCTTTCCGGTCTGTGCCGTGAGCAAGGCGCGTCAGGGCGAGGAACTCGCCGAGATCGCCCTCATGGCCCGCGCCGGCGCCTGCGGGTTCTCAGATGATGGCGACTGCATCGCGTCCGCCGCGCTCATGAGCCGCGCGCTCAGCACCGTCAAAGCCACCGGCAAGCCGCTGATGCAGCACTGCCAGGAGCCGACGATGACCCGCGGCTCAGTCATGCACGCTGGCACCACCTCCACCCGACTTGACCTCGCCGGCTGGCCCCGCGCCGCAGAGGAGATCATCGTCGAGCGTGACATCCGCCTCAACCGCAACATCGGCTGTGCGTACCACGTTCAGCACATCAGCAGTGCTGAGAGCGTCAACATCGTCCGCGCCGCCCGGGAAGCGGGCCAGCCCGTCACCGCCGAGACCACCCCGCACCACCTGCTGCTCACCTGCGACCTCATCGAGTCCAGCGGCTACGACACACGCTACAAAGTCAACCCGCCCATCCGCGAGCAATCAGACCAGGACGCCATCAAACTCGGCATCGCCGACGGCACAATCACCGTCCTGGGCACTGATCACGCGCCGCACCCGGCAGAGTCTAAAGACGTTCCCTTTGACACCGCGTCGTTCGGTCTTGTGGGCCTTGAGTCGGCGCTCAGCCTCTACTACGAAGCGTTGGTCGAAGGCAACGTTGTTGACTGGCCCCGCCTCATCGCCATGATGACCATCGAGCCAGCGCGTCTCTGCGCGTTGGATTCCTGCGGCCTGGGCAAGCTCGCCGTCAACGGCCCCGCCGACATCACCGTCATCAACCCCGCCGCCCGCTGGACACTGGCCCGACGCGAACTCGCCGGGCGATCGTTCAATACGCCGTTCCTCAACCGCGAGCTTCGGGCGCGAGCGGTCGCCACGATCGTCGCGGGGGTGGTGCGGTGGCGGAGGAACTGATGATCCCGTGGGCGGAGGGGGTGCCAGGGCAAGCACCGACGATGTGAGACTGAGTGAACCCTCTCTCCAATTGTTGTTCACCCGGTCGCCCACGCCGCGGCTTGCCGCGTACAGAAACTGTTCACGCGAGAATGGACCTTCGCCGACGCACCAGTCCCCCGACAAGCGCCCCGCCAAATAGCGCCGAAGCGCCCGGCGTTGGGATTGTGATGAGATTGGAGTCGAGCGTGACGGCGCCATTGATGGCCAGGGCCCTTCCCTCAACGATGGTCGCGCCCGTGGTCAGCGTGATGCTCTCCAATGCGAGGATGTTCCCTTGAAAGGCCGTGCCAGTGCCGAGCGTTGCCGAACTGCCGACCTGATAGAAGATGTTCGAAGCACCCGCACCGTTGGTGGTGAGGACCGATGAAAGGCTCGAAGTGATCAGCGTGCTTCCGATCTGAAACACGAACATCGCGTTCGGATCACCCACGCCATCGAGCGTCAACGTGCCGGTCAGGAAGGCCGACGTCGCGAACGAGTACACGCCCGGTGTCAGGGTCAATCCGCCCAGGTTCATGCCAGTGAGGCTTTGATTTGGTGCCATCGCCGCCAGCGCGTTGTAGGCGATGATCAAGTCGTTGCGCGCGAGCTGCGAGAC
>JBBQMD010000011.1:0-59632 GCA_038328575.1 Phycisphaerales bacterium
GAGTCCGGCCCGGGCTTCGTCACCTGGTTGACGGCCGCTGGAAACAGTGGCAGCGGCAGCCAAGCCGACGCCGACACCGCCCGCTGGATGTCGACGTATTTCCTGGACAACACCAACTTCCAGAACAACTACCAGCCCGACAAGTTCTTCTTTGGCGGCCCGCGTCTGATCGAGCAGATTAACGCCGACACCGACGGCCGGCTCACGTTCCTGGCCAAGCGCCTTGACGCCAGCAACGACGGCCAGTCGTGGTTCACCAAGGAGTGGAGCGTGCCCGACTTCGCCCCGGCCCTCAAGGTGAAGCTCGCGCCGCGCTGCCCGCAGTTCCTGGAGAATCCGTCTGCCCCAGACATCGGCGCGGGCGGGGCGCTCAGCCTCTCGGCTCTTGCGCAAGGCGCGCCGACGCTGACCTATCAGTGGTTCCGCAACGAGGTCGCTGTGAGCGATGGCTCAGAGGGCGCTTCGAGCGGCGGCGGCGTCGTCTCGGGTGCCAGCGGCACCGTGCAGGACGGCGTGCCCATCGCGCTGACGATCACCGGCGCGCAGGTCAGCGATGCGGGTTCCTATACCGTGACCATCACCAACGCGTGCGGCAACGCGACCAGCCTCCCCGCCGCGCTCGCCATCACCGGCCCATCCCGCTGCAACCCCGCCGACATCGCATACGACGACGGCGCTCCGCTTCCGCCCGTGGGCGTGCCCGGCGGCACGAATAACGGCGTGACCGAAGGCGACTACAATCTCTTCTTCGCACGCTTCTTTGACGCCGACCTCGCAGTGGACATCGCCAACGACGACGGCTCGCCGCTGCCACCCTTCGGCACGCTCCAGACCAACAACGGCGTAACCGAAGGTGATTACAACCTGTTCTTCAGCATCTTCTTTGACGGGTGCTCGTTCTAAAAATAGTGCTGAGCGTCGGCAATCGGGAGGCGGCAATCGGTAGTCGTGAAAACTAGAGACAAAGACCCGCGCTTCGGCGCGGGTCTTTTGCGTTGGGCTGGGATATAGGGCTGGTGGCGGAACGCCCGCAAAGAGCGGGTCGAGACGTGACGGGCGGGTCGATGGCGCGTCGCGGTGCGCTTGGGGGCGAGGCTGCCGGGGGTGCAACAATGGGCGATGGAGCAGCCGCCACGCATGCCGGGTGAGGAGACTTCGAGCAACGCGGTGGAGCTTGCGCCGGGGGTGAGCGTGCCGGCGGGCGTGGTGACGTTTGCGTATTCACGGTCGGGCGGCCCGGGCGGGCAGAACGTGAACAAGGTGTCGACGCGCTGCGAGCTGCGGATCGAGCTGGCGAACATCCCGATTCACCCCGGCGCGCGCGAGCGGCTCGCGGCCAGCGCCGGCGCACGCCTGCTGGAGAGCGGGCAGATCCAGATCGTTTCGCAGAGCGAACGCTCGCAGTCGGGCAATCGCGAAGAGTGCTTCGCACGCCTGCGCGAGATGATCATGCGGGCGGTGGTGGTGCCCAAGGTCCGCAAGAAGACCAAGCCGGGACGCGGAGCGAAAGAGCGAAGACTTCAATCCAAACGCGTGCGCTCGGAGACGAAACGACGGCGTGGCGGGAGTGATGAGTGAGGGGGAAGGTCGGCATTCGGCAGCCGGCAATCGGCAATCGGGGAAGGCTCCGGAACGGCAATCGGGAATCGGGAATCGGCAATCGGGGAAGACAAGAAGCAAAGACCCCGGCGCATGGAGCGTCGGGGTCTTCGGTTTCTATCTTTGCTTTCCACGATTGCCGGTTGCCGATTTCCGATTGCCGTTCAGGGCCTTTGCCGATTGCCGGTTGCCGAACTGCCTTGCGGTCACTCTGCCGCGCGTTTGGGCGCGCGTTTGCGTTTGGGCTTTGAAGCGGGCTCGCTGACCGGTATGAGGCCTTGAGATTGGACGACGAGGCCCAGGAGGGCGGCGCTGATCCAGAGGACGGACCAGCCCAGGGGCGAGAGGTTGAGGGCTGATTGGCCGGGGAGGTCGAGGGCGACCATGAGCCACGCGGCGGCAGGGAGCGCGACGGCGGCGCCGACGAACGAGGTGATAGCCGCGGCGGCCCATGCGGGCATGAGTATGCCCAGGATGATGCCGACGACGGCGCCGACGACGCCGGCGACCATGATCCAGAGTCGCTCGCCAGCGGGCGTGCGTTGCCAGCGGTCGTCCGCTTCGGCTCGGAGGGCGGCGACGAGGTTGTGGGCGCGGGCGGCGGTGTCGGAGAGTTCGGGTGGGGCGCGGCGGTCTGTGGTCAGTGGGTCGCGCGGGGTGGCGGGGGGGGTGTGGGGGGTGGCGTCTTTGGCGGGGGCCTTTGAGCCGGGTGAGGTTGGTGTGGTGACGCGCTCGGCGGGCGCGCGTGCGGGCGCTTTGGCGGCTGGGGGGGTGGTCGCGCGGACGTCGGGGCGTTGAGAGGGTGGGGGGATGCGTTTGCGTGGGGGCGGGGGGTTGGGGACGTCGGGGTCGATGAGCGGGGGCTCGTCGGGCATGTCGGGGGGCAGGACGACGGGTTGTTCATCGCCGCCGCCGAGGCCGCTGCCGGTGGGCTCGGGATAGTCCACGGGGTCTTGGGAGGAGAGGCTGGCTGCGGCTTGGAGGCGAGGTGGGTTGGAGGCGAGGTGGAAGCCGGTGGCGGTCAGGAGGGCGAAGGCCGCGGCGGCCATGATGCCGAAGGCGGCGGCGGTGGTGAGACGGTACAGAGCAAAACCAAGTAAAAGTCCTAAGGCGAGCCCGACGCCCATGCCAACGTAGGGTGAAACACCGCTGTCGCGCGCCAGGACGGGCCAGAGGATGAACCCGCCGACGGCGCCGGTGACGCAGCTCAAAAAGATGGTGGTGGGGCGAAGGACTTGCCGCCCGACAAGCCACAAAACCAGTCCTGCGATGAGCACCAGGACGACCAATGCGTGCAGCCCCCAAGGCAGCGATTGGAGCGCTGAGGGGATGCTGGGGAGGCTCGCGACGGGGACGGCGAAGAGGTGCAACGTGCGTGTCCTGAGGTGAAGTGCGGAGGGGGTTGCTTGACGTTGAGCGCGGGCGTGTGCGGAAATGAGATCGGACTGTGACGGGAGTCTGGAACAAAAGACATCCAGATGCGAAGTAGAAATGCTCGACGCTCGTTGAGCAGGTGATTTGTTGCTCGTGCCTCGGGGTCGTCGGCGCATCGGAGACGCGCCGGGCGGTGGTGTTCTGCGCGGCGTCAACTGTCCCCGGCGGTCAGCAACAAAATGATCCAACCCATTGGTGCTTCTCCACTTGCGAGCGCTTCACATGCGCGATACGCTTGACCCCTACGACCCGTTATCGGGACCGGGGCGCGGCCCGGGCTATCCGCCGCACCGCGCGAACGAGAGGTTTCGGTTTAAGCGAGGCGTGTGATCGCGCTCGCGGGGCTTGGAATCGAGTCAAGCCGTCGCAGGGCGACTGCGATGAAATGGTGATGGGGGGCGGTGGCGTGAGCGGTTGGGAAACGGGTTCGGCTGGAAGATGAATCGTGGTCGGTGGAGATGAAGTTTGGGAGTCGCTTGCGGCGTTCTGTCGCGGGGGACGGGCAGGAAACATTGAGATTATGCGTCCGGCCAGATCCGGCCAGGACGCAGGAGTAGATACATGAGCACGATGCAGCGCTGGATGGACAAGCTTCTTGGCACGACCCCCCAGACCATCGAGCGCTCGGGCAAGCGTGTCAAGCACGGGGCGCGTTCGAAGCGGAGCGCGGCGGAGCTTGCGGCGGGCGTCGGGCTTGCGACCAGCATCGAGCAGCTTGAGCAGCGCCAGTTGATGTTCGTGTTGCAGGTGAGCCCGGTTGACCCGACGTTCCAGCCGGACCTTGCCAACCCGGGATTCGGCACGGTGACGACGACGTTCGGCTATTTCATCCCGTTCTTGAGCGCGGAGATCCCGGCGTTTGAGCAGCAGACTGGGATTATTGAGGACTTCGAGGCGCGGCTGCCGAACGCGAACTTGCCCGCGAACGTCGGCGACCCTTCAAACTTTGGCAGGTTTGCAGCGTCAAGCGCGGCAGTCACGACGATCGTGCGGGCGAACTTTGCCCCGGCAACTGGCAATCGGCTTGATATCACCATCCCGACCAACGGGTGGGTGGAGTTGGTGTTCAGGACGACCGGCGCAGCGAACAGTGTGCCGCGGACGTTTGTCGGGTTCGAGTGGACAAGCCAAGGCGTGCTTCCCGGGGGACTCAACGTGGAGGCACGCGGTTTTGCCGGTGCCGGCCAGCCTTCAACGGTGCTGGTCGCTGGTGAAAACCTGGCGATCACAAACCGCCCGGCGGACCCGAACGCGCCCGGCGGTGCGCAGATTCGCAGCGTCCGCTACGACCAGGGATTCCAGGTCATCCGCATCACGAACACCGGCGCTCAAGTGACGCTGGCGCTGGACAACGTCACGGGCATCAACCCGCCGGCGCGCTTCTCGGCGTACCTGGATGCACGACTGTTCGGCGCTCAGGTTCAGCTCTATGGGCGGGCCGAGACGGCACCCGGCGCCAACAACGGCACAGCGATCGAGGTGCTGGATCTCTACGGGCGCGACATGCTGGCGACGATCGACATGGGCATCCCCGAGGGCGACACGCGCTTGATCGCGGACGCCAACGGCGACGGCGTGCCGGACTTCAATGACGGAATCGGGCGCGTCAATCTGCTGCGCGGCGATGCGCGGGCCGCGTTCAACATCATCGGCGGCACCGTCCAGGTTCCGCAGGTGGGCCAGCCAAACGAGAACGTCGGCGGCATCGGCCAGTTCTTCACGTTCCTGCGCGCTCGCGACAGCCTGACGGCGGACTTCCGCGCCGGTGGCTTTGCGCTTGAGGGGAGCTTTGTCAATGGCGCGTGGCAGCTTCGCGGCTTTGAGGACACCGAGTCCACGGTGATCATCGGTTCGCCCTGGATCCGCGACAATCGCAACACCGCAGTGTACTTCGGCGGCGCCGACGGCACGGACAACACCATCGGGCGACCGATTCGCGCCGATGACCCGACGGTGACGACGACGGTGCGAGTGTTTGGCGCAGTGAATCGCCCGGCGGCGAACCCCGCGGGCGCGTGGGTGCGATATCCGTACGCGAACGCCGGCGGGCACTTTGGCCTGACCGGCACGCTGCTGGAGAACCAGCTCATAGCGGTACCGCTGCCGGCGTTCCCAAATGCGATTCCGAATCCGCCAGCACCACAGCCGGCGACGGTCAGCAACCCGGTCACGGAGCAGGGCGTGGGCTTTGATGCCGGGGCCTTGCTGGCGAATCGCGTGTGGGGCCAGTTCAGTATCGACGGCCTGGTCTTCGGCGCGGTGCGGTTCAACGGCTCGCTTTCGCGGATCGTGATCAGCAACCCCGGCGCGAACATCATCGTCGATGGCGACCTTGGGCAGTTGATCGTCAACGGCAACCTTGGCGGCACGCGTTTGATCACGAGCACGGCGCCGAGTGATGCGTTCCGCACGTTCCCGTCGCAGGTGACGGTGGGACGCAGCCTTGGACAGGTTCTGGTGTCCGGTCGCATCATCGGCACTCCGATCACGGTCCTGGGCGCGACGAACGACCCGAACCGCGCGACGACGGATTTCCTGCGGTATAGCGAGATCGAGCGGGTAATCTTTATCGATCCTGCGGCCACCGATGCGCCCGGCATTCTGGCAGCCGCGGCGCGGGCGGTTCAGGGCGGCGGGCCGGTGTTCTTCGGCGGCAACGCCAGCGACGGCGGCATCTATCGCAACGACCTGCTCCCCGGAGCGGAGTTCATCGGCACGGGCCTGCGCGGGGCGATCATCAGCGGCACGCTCGGGCTCGGGAACACGCAGTTCCACAGCGAGGACAGCTCCGACGTCTTTGCGTTCGCGGCGAACGTTGGCTCGACGGTCAACGTCAGCGTGCAGTGGGTACCGGGGCAGCCCGCGCAGTCAACGCAGACGCTGTATGCGCGCGTGGTGGATATCAACGGGCGCCTGCTGGCGACGCACCAGTTCGCGTTCCTGGCGCCAGATTTCGCGCTGCCGTCAAACGTCTTCGACGTGCAGTTCAACTTCCAGGCCCCCGCCAGCGATGTGTATTACCTCGTGATGTCGACCAACCCCGACGGGCAGAATGACACGTTCGTGACGTACACCGCGACGATCCAGGGTCAGGCGGCGGTCACAGTGGGCATGATCTCATCCGGCGGCGGCAACAACGTCGCGGCGCCGATCCTCGTGCAGTCCGGCTCGGTGGGCATGATCCGCATGGGCAATGGCTTCATCGATCCCGATGCAGGGGTCATCCGGCTTGGCGGGGCGCTGGCGACGGTTGAATCCGTCCAGGATTATGTCGCCATCGGCAACGCTTCGATCTCGATCAACGGCAGCCTGTACTCGTTCATCGCCGGCGGCGATGTACGCGGCGGCACGATCAGCATCGGCGGCAACCTCGGGACGTTCCAGACCGGGCGGTTCTTCACGGCCGACAGCGAGGGCACAAGCAACGTTGGCACTGCCTTCGGCAACATTCACGGCACCACGCTCACGGTCGCCGGGAGCATTGGGCTGCTGGACATCTCGGGGTCGGTCGGGTTCCAGAACACGACAACCGGCGAGGTGACCACGAATCGTCCGGGCACTTTCACGCTCAACACGGGCACGACGTTCGGTGCCTCGCCGCGGCCGGGCAACATCGGTGAGCTGCGGATTGGCCGGCTGATCAACGGGCTTGGGTTCACGATGAACACGAGCCCGAACTCGATCATCGATCGGTTCGTCGTTGGTGCTCGCGCGTTTGATGCGGACTCAGGGCGAATCGTCCTCGGGCTGCCGACGTTCAACTTCGGCTCCGGGAGCGATATCCGCTTCCTGGACTTCCAGGGCATCGCGCTGGGCGGCATCGGCGCGACGCTCGACGAGCAGTTCCAGCTCAACGTCGGGTTCAACCAGACGGCACAGATTCAGGACGACTCCGGTGCGCAGTACTCGATCAACATCAGCGGGGGAGCCGGGCCACTTCGGACAAGCAGCTTTGCCACGGTCTTCTTTATTCCCTTGGGCGTGGGCAGCGTGGTCGGTCGTGTCCTGGCTCAACTCAACGGCGCCCCGACCCTGACGATCACCAACAACTCTGGCCTCGGGCGTGTTGCGCTGGACAACATTCTGATCACGTCACTCGCGCCGGGCCTTACGCGGCCGAGCGTGAATATCACGGGCATCGGTGAGATCGACATTCGCCAGTTGCAGTCGATTATTCCGTTGGACTTCATCCGCAACTCAACCCCCAACGGGGATCTCGTCTCGGTCGATGTTGCGGGCTTGAACACGCTGCTCATCAACACCGGAAGCCTTGGGTTCACCGAGAGCAACTCGTTTGGCGATCGGCGCTTCGGCAACTTCGTTGACATCGCCTCCGGTCTGCAACAGGCCGTGGGTGCCCCGCTGGGCATCAACACCGCGCAGGGCCTGCTGAACGGCAATATCCAGCAGGGCGGCCAGGGCGGCACAACCTTTGCGCCGATCCAGTACGCCGCAAACGGCGGCGTGTTTGAGGACGCTGGCACCCCGTTCGATGGCTATCTCCAAGGCTTGGTCGTTCGCAACGGCAACCTCCTGAGCGTGCAGGCGGGCAACCGTCTGGGCGACGTCATCCTTCAGTCCAGCGGCGTCATCAGCAGCGTCGTGGCCAACCCGCTGAATCGCACCGGCGACGGCGTGTTCCGCGGCATCGAGGGCACCATCTACGCTGGTTCGATCCTCAGTGTGGACATCGGCGACGGCATCGCCGCACCCGGCGATACGCCCTTCGCCCAGGCCGGCATCTTCGCTGAGAACGACATCGGCACCGTCATCGGCGGGTTTCGCGTTCGCAACCCGCAGGTTCGCGGCGTGATCATCGCGGGCAACAGCGCCGGCACCGGCAACGGCGGGCCCGCGCTCAACGGGATCGGCAGCATCAACATCAACGGCGGACGGATCGATGGCGCGTACATCGGCGTCGCGAATCTGGACGCATTCTGGCGCTCGGCGCGGACCTCGCCGGTGGGAGGCGTCACCCCGGGCGACGCGCCGGCCCCGCGCGGGACCGTCCACAACATCGCGATCAGCAACACGGACCTGTTGCGGTCGCGTCTGTTCGCGGGTTCGTTCAATAACATCACGATCTCCAACGGCAACTGGGACGCATCGACGCTTCAGGCCGCGGGCGGCGCGGGTGGGATCGATCCGCAGACGGGCCTGACTCCGGGCAGCGTGGGCACGATCCTCGCCAGCGCGTTTGTCAACAGCACGCTGGATGGCGAGGCTGGCGAGTGGCGCCCCAACTCCATCGTCACGACCGGTGACCTTCGCACGCTGTACGCAACGGGCGTCAACAGCGACATCGCGGATCTGAACATCCAGGTCGGTCGCAATCTCAGCTCCGTCCTCTTCGCGCGCAGCCTGCTGCGCTCGACGCTGGCGGTCAGCGGCAGCGTGAGCGTCCTGTCGTTCTCGCAGGACGTGCGGTCGTCACAGATCAGCACCGGCGCGCTCACGGTGCTCGCGGTTGGGCGCAACATCCAGGCTTCGACGATCAACGCCAACGGCGCGATCTCGCAGATCTACGCCGGGGGTGACATGTCGAATGTCGCCATCAGCTCGACGGGCAACGGCGGCGGCATCGTCTACCTGCTGGCCCGCTCGTTCTCCGGCAGCCTCACCTCCAGCGGCAACATCGGCACGGTGTACATCATCGGCGGCGACTTCACTGGCACAATTAACACCAGCACCGGCGGGACCAACACCGCCAACGTCAGCTTCCTCTACGCCTCACGCGACCTGAACGTGTCGCTCAACGTCGCTGGCGATGTCGGCGTGCTGTTCGCCGGGCGCAACATCGGACGGCGTTTGATCGATGGTCAGACCGGCACCGCCTCGACGCCCGACGTCATCGACGTGCGCGGCAACCTGGGCAGCGTCACCGCGGGCGGCCAGCTCTACGCCGACCTGCTGGTTGGCCAGTCGATCACCGGCCTGGTGTACGCCGGGTTCGCAAGCCCCGTGTTCGCCATCCCCGGCAGCGTCGGGTCTGATCAGGCATCTGACGCGCGGATCACGGCGTTCGGTCGCATCGGCGGCGTGTACTGGTTCGGCGATTTCGCCGGGCAGATCACCAGCCACTCCGGCGGCATCGGCTTCGTCTACATCCTCAACGGCTCGCTTCGCTCGCTGGGCAACGACGCCAGCGGCGCGCCGATCAACTCGATCGACGTGCGCGACGGCGACCTCTCGGTGCTCTATCTCATCTCCGGCCATCTCCTGGGCAACGTCTCGGTTCGCGATGGCAGCCTGGGCGTGCTGTACGTCACCGGCGACGCGGTCTTCGGCAACATCGGTGTTGATCCGAACCTCTCGCTCAGCTCGACTGTCGGCGTCGCGCCGTCTCAGTTCCGCACACAGCTTCCCCCCGGCAGCGCGAACCCCGCGACCGTCAACGCCGACGGCATCCGCAACGGCCCGACCATCCGCGCCGGGCGCGACATCACCTATATCTTTACCACCGGCGGCATCTACGAGTCGGCAATCAGCGCCGGGCGCACGATCGGCACGGTGTACGCCGTTCGCGGCGTGGACAGCAACTCGACGCCGAACACGCCGACGGGCACGACCACGCCGAGCTTCATCGTCGCGGGCGACACGGTGCAGGCCGTCATCGTGACGCGCCTGGCCAACGGGCTCTTCGTAGGCGCGGGCATCACCGATCTGGGCGCTGACCGCACGATCGGCGGCATCGGCGCGAACGCCGACACCGTCCGCCAGGGCGCGGTCACCAGCGCGTACTTCTACTCGGGCACGAACAACGTGACGATCTCTGCGGGCATGAACGCCGGCGCCGACGGGCTCTACGCCCAAGGCGCCGATGATCTGGCGGCCGCGGGCATTAGCACGGTTGGGTTTGTCTTTGTCGTGGGCACGCCGACGAATACGCGAGTGTTCACGGATTCGTCCATTGGATTTACCACGGCTGGCGTGGTCACCGGTGGCGGCTCGTTCGTCGGCTCGACGTACGTTCCTACCGCCACGAGCGACCCGCGCATCCTGACGGCGGTTCCCGGCGGTCACACGGCGCTGGTGGCCAACGTTGCCACGCCGTTCACCACGGCCCTGGGCGAGACGGGCACGATCACGTTCTCTGGCACTGGCCAGGCGTTCTTTGATGACGCGACCGACTCGCTCGTACTTCAGGGCACGACGCTGGGCAGCAGCCTCACGATCAGCAACACCGGTGCAAGCACGACCATCAGCGGGCTGCGCGTGCGGTCGCTGAACGACGCTTCGCTGGGCTCGCTACGGATCAACTCTGCGAACTTCGCCGGGAACTCCGGCATCTTCGTGGACGGCACGATCCAGTCGTTCAGCGCCAACAACATCGATCTCACGTCCAACGCCACCTTCGGAACGGGCGTCATCGGCGCGGGCGCCGGCATGGGCTCGTTCAGCAGCGGCACCTTCTCACGCGGCATCCTCCAGACCGGCGGCTCGGACGGCACACTCGCCGGGCTGCGGGCCGACGGCGATATCTCCTCGGTCTCGGTGCTGGGCAACTTTGGCGGCGGGGTCGGTGTCAACAACCGGCGTATCCAAGCTCGCGGGCTGAACTCGCTCACTGTCAACGGCACGATCGGCGGTGTCGTCTCGATCGAGCGGGATATCTCCAGCGTGGTCGCCAGCGGCGCGCTGAACGGCGCGGGCATCCGCGCCGGCGGACGAATCGGCTTCGTCAGCGCCGCGGGCTCGAACAGCAGCCGCGTCTCGGGCGGCGGCGGCATCTCCAGTGTCAACTTTTCTTCCACTGCCACGGACACACAGATCCTCGGCGGCGGCGACCTGGGCACCGACGGCGCCTTCGGCGGCACGGGCTCCGCGGCCGATCGCGTGTCGTCGGGCTCCATCGGCTCGGTCAACATCTTCGGTGACTTCATCCGTTCAGACGTCGCGGCCGGCATCCTGCGCGGCACTGACGGGTTCTTCGGCACCGCGGACGACCTCGCCTCCGACGGACGAGCCACCATCACCTCGGTCACGATCTCGGGCAACCAGGTCGGCTCAGCGTCCAACTCCCAGACCTACCGCGTCGCGGCCACCGGCACGCCCGGCACGCTCCGGATTGCCAACACGCTCGTCACGCAGTCGGGCAACTTCCGCCTCACGCAGTCCAACACCGCCCCGAGCTCGATCCGCGTCAGTGACCTGCGCGTCACGCAGGCGGGCGGCATCTATCAGGCGATTGTGACGTTCAGCCAGCCGATCTCCGGGGCCGCGTCGCTGCTCCAGGCCCTGACCATCCAGGAGGTTCGCGGCACGCCGGGAACCACGACGCTGCTGGCCCCGCTGGTGGGCGGCACGCCGGGCACGCCGGGTGTGGACTACACAGTGTCGTATGACAACGCGACGCTCACGGCGGTGATCACCTTGTCGACCGCGATCACGAGCCGCAACCTCGCGGCCGACGTGCCGGGTGCGGACACGCTCAACGCGCTCAGCGGGCCGGGCACCTACCGCTTCACGATCGACTCCACGGGCGCAACGCGCCTGCGTGGCGCAACCAACGACGCGTCGCTCGACGGTGATGCCAACGGCGTCCCCGGTGACAACTTCGTTCGCACCGAGGTCATCGGCGATGCGGGTGACCGGCTTACGCCTTTCACCACGGCGCTGGGCGGCGGCGGGCAGGTCTCGTTCTACAGCCCCGTCAATCTGGATCTCCAGCTCTCCAACCCCGGCAGCCTCAACGTCCAATCCAACCGCACGATCACGATCCGCGGCGCGATCGGCGATCACCCGGACTTCAACGCCAACGGCTTCAACGTCGGCTCCGATGCGGACCTCTACAGCGTCACGCTTGTGGCGGGGCAGACGATCCGCCTGGGCGCGACGCAGGGAGCCGCCGCGGGCGTACTGATCACGCCGGTCCTCGGGACGCAGCAGGCGCTGGCCATCGGCGCGATAACGGCGCGAGCCGATGGCTCGTTCTACGTCAATGTCTCGGGCACGTATGTGATCCTGGTCGCGACGACAGCGACAACCTTCGCGTTGGCTCCGATTCCGCAGAACCCGCCGGTGCCGCTCATCAACGTCGGCGGCGTGGCGAACAACGGCGCCGTGGGCGGCCAGATCGGCGACTACTCCTTCACGTTTACGATCGAGAACGACGGGAACAACGGCTTCAGCGACCAGACGGTGCCAGCCGGCAGCGGGCTGGTCGGTGGCAACGCCGCCGTGCCGCTGCCCGGTGCGTTTAACGCCGCTCGCGACAACACTGTGACCGTGCCCGGGCAGATCGCCGGCACGCAGTACCTGTTCCGGTACGTTCGCGGCGCTGACGCGACGCTCGACAACGGCGATGACACGATCATCGGCCAGCTCCAGCAGATCAGCACGGGCGATTTCCTGGGTGTCTACGCGACTCGACAGGCCGGTCCGAACCAGGTGCTGGGCAACGGCGACGATGTCATCACGCTTCGCTCCGCGTCCGGCTCGGGCGCAGACATCGTGGTCGCGCCGCTCCCCTCGGCGTTCCTGGGCAGCGCCGCGACCTTCAACCAGCCCGGCAACCTGCCCTTTGTCAATGTCGGCAACTACAGCTTCCGTCTGGACGCTGGCCCCAACGGCGTCTTCAACGGCAACACCGCCAGCGACGACGTGGTCATCGGCATCGACGCGCGCGGCAACGTGATCGAGCGGCGCGCGGGTGCCAACGGCATCTTCTCCAACGCAGTGAACACCGACGATGTCACGACCATCCGCTCCTCGATCGGCGAGCGCGACGTCGCGGGCATCCCAAGCGCGCGCCGCGCCGATCAGGACGTCTACAACCTCAACAACGGCAACCCGATCCAGCCGGGCACGCGCTATCGCGTCACGCTCCGGGCCAACGACGAGGGCGGGAACTTCGGGCGTCTGCTCCCCCAGCTTCAGGAGTTCGCCGGCCTCACCTCCTTCCGCGTCACTGACCTGCGCGGGCAGGTGAACTTCGGCATCTTTGACACGACCGCTGCCAACACCATCACTAACGGCAACCTCATCGCGGCTCCCAATCGCGTGCAGTTCTTCGGCGGCGCAACGCCCAACACGGACCTGGCCAACAACGGGATCACCCGTTACGGCTATGACGCGCGGGGCGACTTCTTCATCGAGTTCACCGCCGCCGCGCGGATCGACTCGGCCACTCCGAACATCGCCGACCCGGCCGACTGGGCCCGCCTGTCGCTCTACGTGCAGGGCGCCGTCCGCTCCAACTACTCGCTGGACGTGCAGCAGTTGGCCAGCGCCACGCCGACCCCCGTCAACACCCAGGCGCTCACACAGAACATCCTCATCGACACTCGCGGCGGCACCATCAACTGGCTCGAGCCGGGCAACCGCTCGACCACGCTGCTGGCCTACGACCCCACCGACAACGGCTTCACGGGTGTCTACAACGGCTTCAACGCGCTGGACTATCTGCTTACCAGCAACCCCGCGGTCAACGCCAACTCGCTGGTGCTCCAGCTTCAGAACGCGTTCAACTCCATCACAGGGTTCAACCCCGGTGGCGTGCCGCTGGTCCGCGTCAGCTCGAACCCCGCAGACTTCGAGGGCCAGGCGTTCTCGACAGTGTTCCTCACCAGCAGCGCACAGAACGCGGCGTCGTTCAACAACGGCCAGTTTGGTGCCGTGCAGCGCGTAGACGCGTTCAACGCCAACACGCGCGACCAGTCGGTGGTCTTCATGCCCTCGCTCAACACGCTGGGCAACGGCTCGTCGCTGAGCGGGCTGGACACCTTCATCCGCCAACTCACCACCACCGCCGGCCGCCAGATCGGCCAGTTGCTGGGCCTGCGGACCGAGGTGCCGCTCGGCGGCGCCGACGCCAACCCGTTCAGCATCATGCCCGGCGGAAACCCCGCGAACATCGGCGCCGGCAACACCTACGGCTTCAACACGACGTCACGCCCGCTCAGCCGCACCGACGCGACCACGCAGTTCTTCCTGGGTGACCAGAACGCCGGCCGCCTGCTGCAGCGCATTTTCGCGGCTCAGTAATCGACGCGCGGGTGACCGGTCGAGATGCTCGAGCGGCCGCCTGAATCCCTAAGTAACACTCAAGCCCCGGCTGCCGAGCCGGGGCTTTTTCTTTGGTGGCGCGTGGAATGAAGAGGTCGGCGTTCGTGCGGCGCGAACGGTTCGTCGCTACACCGGCTTGGTTCGGCGAAGCGGTACAACCAACGCTCGCGCGGCTCACTCGCTCGCGAGGCGGGTCGCCGCGGTCTGCGCTTTGCCCGAAATGGCGCGCATGGTCTCGGCGATGGACGCAAGATCGGTCGCGAGATCTCGGCGCACCGATTCGACGAGCGTCTGCAACGGCGCTGGCACCGCCGCGCCCGGCGCGCGGTTCACGAGGAACGGCTCCCAGGGCTTCAGCTCGCTCTGCAGCGCGGCGAGGCGCACCAGGACTTCGCTGGCTTCCTCGCCGGCGACCTGCGTCGCGCGGCGCTGCGCCTCGGCGTCGGTGAGCGTGGATCTGATCGACTCGCGAAAGCCGACGCCCACGGCTTCAAGACGGCGGGCCGGCTCATCGACCGCGGCGCAGAGCTCGTCGCGCTGACGCAGGATGAGCGCCTGGGCGGAGTCGCACGCTTCAAGAGCGCGCCCGAGTTCGCCGATCAGATCACCCCCGCGCTGGCTGAGGGCGTCGATGCGGGCCGCGGCTTCGTTGAGATCTTGACCCAGGATGCCCTGGGCCTGTGTGGTCTGCTCGCGCAGCGACTCCATGTCGCGCGCGGTCTGGCGCGAGGCATCGCTCAGTTCACGGGCTTCCCGCAGCAGGCGGTGAATCGTCGCGAGCGACGGGGTCGGTTCGTCGCAGGCGTCGGCGGCTTCCGCTGGCGTGATGTCAAGCGATGTCGTTCGACTCAGCGCTGGGACGGTGGGGGCGGGATCGCTTCCATCGGGCAGGCCCAGCAGGCGTTCGGCGCGAGTGGCGGCCTTGTCGAGGCGAAGCATGACTTCGTTGGCATGCGTCCAGCTCTGAATCAAGCGGTTGTCGATGGTCTGGGCGAGGTCGGCGAAGCGGGCCTCGCCGCGGGCGATGACGTCCTGAATGCGCTGAACGACCTCGGCGGCGCGAGCCTGGGCGTCCTGCTCCATGGTGTCCAGGCGAGCGTTGATGGTGGCCCACTTCTGGGCCATGAGTTCCTCGGCGCGCCGGAGGCGCTCTTCGAGGCGCGCATCGCCCTGATCTACCAGCGCGCTGGTCTCGGCCATCCGCTGGGTGGCGTTCAAGACGATCTCGGCCGCTCGCGCATTTAGATCGCGGCGCAGATCCTCGGCGCGACGCTGATTCTCACTGGCGATGCCGGTGACCAGCGCATCAAAGCTGGCGCGGGCGAGGTCGAGCTGGCGGTTGAGAGATTCGGTGCGCCGTTCGTTTTCCTCTGAGAGTTTCGCGAGGTCATCGCGCAGGTGCTCACGGGCTTCGTCGAGGCGGTGGCCCTGCTCATCGCGCAGGCGGTCGACGCGAGTGTGAAGGTCCGCCGCGGCTTGCGCGACGAGCTGCTGGGATTGCTGGCTGAGGGATGAGAGCGTCGAAGCGGTTTCCTTCGCGCTTGCGAGCAGTTGCTCGACTCGCTGCGACTGGGTGTCCAGCGCCGTGAGTGTCTTGCCTGCGGCGTCGATGCGCGGCTGGGTCTTGATGGCAACCTCGCGGAGCTGCGTCTGCGTGCTCTGCGCGCCGGCGTGGGCGCTGCGGAGTGATTCAGTCTCGACGTGGGCCTGCTCGATGAGCGTGCGCAGCGAGCCTGCAAGCTCGTTGAACGCGTCTCGATCAATGACGCGAGGCGAGAGAAAGATCTCCGACGCGGGGCCGTCACTTAGCGCGGTGGACGTTGCCAGCGCGATCGGCGATTCGTCGTTCATTGATCTGCGCCCGCTCGGGGGTGGCATGGCGTGGCTCCGGGGCGCGGGAGGTCGCGATGCGCCGAGCACGAGAGCGTGCGCTGGCGCGGCTCCGCCGCGTGTCTGTGTATCGATCCGTCGGCGAGTCTGGCTGTAAAGGGATTCGCCCCTGAATGAAGATCAGGCGGGTCTCACGAGTCGGCGGGAGTTCACGAGGGTCACGGGCGTGAGGGTGAGCGATTCACCCGCGGGCGTCGCGGGGTTGAGCGGTGTCGGCGGCGCGATGGTGAAGCGACCGGAGAGCACGGTCGCGCCCGGATCAATCGAGAGATACGCCGCCTCGCAGTCGCCAGCCCATTGCGCTCGCCCCATGAGTTGCAGGCGAAAGGTGCTGGCATGGCGGGTCTGGACAGAGCCGGTGTCTTCAACGATGATGCCAGCGCCGACACGCAGCTCGCCAGCGTTCAGGACGGCGCGACGAGAGACGCGCAGCACGCCGCAGGTCTCCAGGCGGTGGCGATTGTCGTCCGAATCGATGGTGATGTCCTGCACGCAGACGCGCTTGTAACAGCACGGACACGTCAACACCATCGCGGCCTCCGGGACACGGAACCACGAGGCGCAGCACACACAGAGTACGGTGCGGGTATCAGCGGGCATGGGCGGGAGCCCGCAAATGGCGAGCCAGAGGGGAGCGGGGGGGAAGTCGCGAGTGCGAGTGGCGAGATGTGAGACGTGCGGTTCGATGCGTGAGAAATGAAAGAACACGCGTGTGCTGAGGCGCACGCGTGCGTTCAAGAACTCGCGGCTACGACTGATGCTGAGACGACGAAGACGCTGGCGGCTGGTCGCCGAACGCTGGAGTCCGACCTCACGCTTCCGCGGCCGCGCGTGACTTGGTGAAGCCGGCGAGTTTGGCTTCGAGGCCGGCGAGGGCGGAGTCAACGTGCTCGGTGGTGCTGACGGGGTTGCGGCTGCCGTTGAGGTTGCCGTTGAGGTGGGTCGGTGCGCGCGAGGGCAGCGCGGGGGGGTTGAGCGTCGTGGGGCTCGTCGAGTGGGAGTTGACCAGTTGTTGAGCGGTGGCGACGGCATCGGCCCCGACGGCGCAATGGCCGGTGAAGGTGGCGCCTTCGGTGACGGTGAGCTTCGCCGCGGTCATGTCGCCCTTGATCAGCGCAGTGGGCTTGAGCTCGAGCTTCTCGCTGGCGATGACGTTACCCTCGATGGTGCCCTCGACGATGATGCTGGTGCCCTGAACGCTGGCCTTGCACACGGCGCCGAGGCCGATCTGGAGCGGGGCGTGGGCGATGATGCTGCCCTCGACCTTGCCAAGGATGAACGCGGCGGATTGTGCGACGATCTCGCCACGCACGAGCGTGTCGGCCCCGATGACGGTGAGCTGCTCTTGACGATCGGCCATGGTCGCGACTCCTGAGAATGACGGTCGGGTTGCGGCGTGATCGCGCCGTTCGCCGGCCGCTCACGCGTGACAGGAAGCATCGGACGCTCCGTGCGCGTGAGTACACATTTCTTTGCGCGTCGAGCGGCCAACGGCCCCGATTGCCCGGGTGCAGACCTTGCGGATCGGCATCTGCGGCATCGGCAGGCCCGAATCCGCACCGCCGACCAGATAGAGGCCCGAGAAACCCAGACGGCTCCCGTCCCTATACAGTGGAAGCCTTCGAGCGCGTGCTGGCGAGGCCCGGGGGGTGGCGGGTAGGCCGCCCGGGCGTGCCCGCATGGGAAATGAGCTTTGACCTTGCGGGAGGTCGAGGGCGACCCGGCGAGGTTTGTCAGCAGAAAATTGACGCGCGCTCGGGCGCGTGGTCATGGAGTACTGGACCGTGTGGAAGTGGCTGGCGATCGTGTTTGTGCTGGCGGTGGTGGCGTGCGGCGTCGGCGGATACTTCGCGTCCAAGGACGCCCGCACCCGAGAGTGGTTCAAGTCCTCGGTGTTGCAGCAGAAGCCGGCGGAGGTGCGGGTGGAGGCTGTCGCACGCGGCGACGTCACGCGCGTCGTCAACGCGCCGGGCTCGATCGAGCCCAAGACCAAGGTGCAGATCTCGGCCCAGGTCATCGCGCGGATCACCGACCTGCCGTTTCGCGAGGGTGAATACGTCCGCAAGGACCAGGTGGTCGTGCGGCTGGACTCGCGAGATCTCGCGGCTTCGCTGGAGAGCGCTCAGGCCCAGCTTCGCGGCGAGGAGGCACGCTTGCGCGGGAACGAGGCGACCTTTAATCAGGCGGAGCGCGACGTCAAGCGGCGCGAGGCGCTGATGAAAACTGATGACGAGACCAAGGCGAGCGTCGAAGAGGCGCAGGAGCGCCGGCTGCGGGCGCTGGCGGCCATGGAGTCCGGCCGTCACGGCGTGGAACAGGTGAAGGCGAACATCCTTCGCGCCAAGAAGGACCTCGAGAACACGACGATCGTCGCGCCGTTTGACGGCACGATCACGAAGTTGAACGCCGAGGTGGGCGAGCTGGTGGTGGTGGGCACGTTGAACAACGCCAGCAGCGTGATCATGGAGATCGCGGACCTGAACACGATGCTGATGAAGGCGCGGGTGGATGAGTCGAACATCGCGCCGGTGAAGGCGGGCCAGACCTGCCGCGTGTTTGCCAATGCGTATTCGGGGCAGGCGTTCCTGGGCCAGGTGGAGCGCGTGGGCCTCAAGCGCCAGGTGGACCGCGACGGCACCGGGTACTTTGAGGTCGAGGTGCTGGTGAACAAGCCGGCGGACTTGACCTTTGCCAGCGGGCTGACTGCGAATGCGGACATCGAGGTGCAGCGGTACACGAATGTGGTGAAGGTGCCGAGCCAGGCGGTAGTGGATCGGAAGGTGGACGATCTGCCCAGCGAACTGATCAACGGGCCGCTGGTGGACCGGACGAAAGCGATCACGCAGGTGGTGTATCTGTATGAGGCAGGTCTGCCGCACGCCAAGGCGCGGGCGGTGGTGGTCAAGACCGGCCCCAGCGACCTGACGCACACGATCATCGCGGCGGGCCTGGAGCCCGGGGCGCGCATCATCGTCGGGCCGTTCCGCGCGCTGACCACGCTGAAGACCGGCTCAGAGGTGAATGAAGAGGGGAAGAAGACCGAGCAAGCGCCCGGTGCGCCGGCGTCAAGCTCGTTGAACGGTGACGATGACGACGACGAGGAGGAGCCGCGGCACCACCTTTCGGAGGCAGCGGCCAAGGCGTGACCATCTCCATTCGCAAGGTCGAGAAGACGTACATCGTGGGCGAGCAGCAGGTGCGCGCGCTGCGCGGGGTGGACCTTGAGATCAAGAAGAACGAGTTCGTCGCGATCATGGGCCCCAGCGGCAGCGGCAAGTCCACGCTGATGAACATCATCGGATGCCTGGACCAGCCCACGGCCGGGTCGTACCTGCTCAACTCCCGTCGCGTGGATTCGCTGGACGCAAGCGCGCTTGCGCGGGTGCGGAATCAGGAGATCGGGTTCGTGTTCCAGAGCTTTGAACTGCTGCCCAGGGCAACGGCAATCAAGAACGTGGCGCTGCCGCTGATGTACGCGCCGGGGAAGTGGTTCGGGGCGGGCAAGCGAGCGGCCGAGGCGCTGAAGCGGGTGGGGCTTGGCGATCGCATGGACCATCGGCCCAACCAGCTCTCCGGCGGGCAGAAGCAGCGCGTGGCGATCGCTCGGGCGCTGGTGAACTCGCCCAGCATCCTGCTGGCGGACGAGCCAACGGGCGCGCTTGACAGCACGACCAGCGAAGAGATCATCGGGCTGTTCAAGGAACTGCACGAGCAGGGGCAGACGATCGTGGTGGTGACGCACGAGGAGGGCGTCGCGGCGAACGCGGAGCGGATCGTGCGCCTGCGTGATGGGAAGATCTACAGCGATTGGCCGCGCCGGCTGGACCCGATCCATGGTGAGTATCTGCGGACGATGATGCGCCAGGCGATGGAGCTGCACGGCTCGGTTGAGGGCGCGACAGGGGCGAGCACGGGCGCGCGCACTGGCGAGCGCACGGGCGACAGCACGGGCGCGAGTGTGGGCGGGGTTGAGGCGGGCGTGACGCAGGAGCCGCGGACGTGAGGGGGATCCTTTCCATTCCGCAGGTGTTGCTGCAAACGCTGATCCTGGCGCTGGGTCAACTGTGGGCCAATCGCGTTCGAGCGCTCCTGACCACGCTGGGCATCGTCATTGGCGTCGCGAGCACCATCGCGATCGTGGGCGGCACGCAGGGCCTGAAGGCGTTCGTGCTCAAGGAGTTCGAGTCCTTCGGCGCGTCGCGGTTTGTGATCTTTCCGCGCAACCCGCGCGAGACGCCGAACCGGTACTCGCCGCAGCAGATCCAGCTCAAGCTGCGCGAGGCGCGGATGCTGGAGCGCACCTGCCCGTCGATCGCTCGCCTCACGCCGGTCAAGAGCTTCGTGGCGCAGGTGCAGTTCGGCGATCGAGTGGAGCAAAATGTTCGCATCACCGGGATGGACGAGGACTGGCACCTGATCGAAGGGCGCACGATCATCGCGGGCCGGCCGTTCTCAAGGATTGATGAACAGGAGCAGCGGGCGGTCTGCATCGTGAACGACAAGGCGGTCGAGGAGCTGGGCCTGGATAAGGAGCCGGCGACACAGACGATCCTCGTCGGCGGTCGCAAGTTCCTGGTCGTCGGCGTGGTCGAGACCAAAACGCTCCCGGCGATCTTCGGCGGCGGCGAACCGCTCTCGGAGGTCTATATCCCGTTCTCCGCGGCCAACGCCATGAAGCCCGAGCCGATCTTCGGCCTGTTCATCCAGGGCACGATGACCTCGCCCAACGCGTTTGACGATCTGGAGGCGGAGGTCCGCGCCTCGCTGCGACGCTCGCGCGAGCTCAAGCCCGACGACCCGGACACCTTCGCCGTGCGCGCCACCGAGCAGGCGATCAGCAGCATCAACCGCGTCAGCGTCGGGCTCACCATCGCCGCGACCTGCATCGTCGCCATCTCGCTCATCGTCGGCGGCGTGGGGATCATGAACATCATGCTCGCCAGCGTGAGCGAACGGACGCGCGAGATCGGCCTGCGCAAGGCGGTCGGCGCACCGCCGATCGTGATCCTGACGCAGTTCCTGGTCGAGGCGGTGGTGCTGTGCTTGTCTGGCGCGCTCATCGGGCTGATCCTCGGCTACGGGCTGGTCGCGGGGCTGCGCGCGATCCCCGATGGGCCGATGGAGGGCGCCAGCGTGCCGGCGTGGTCGGTGTGGCTGTCGGTAGGTTTCAGCGCGTTCACGGGTATCGCGTTCGGCATGTTCCCCGCGATCAAGGCCGCCCGGCTTGATCCGATCGAGGCGTTGCGACACGAATGAATGGACGTGGCGATCTGAACGCGAACGCAAACACGAAGACCAGCGCGAGCTTGGGGGCTCGCCGTGTGCGCGTGCGTCGGTGCGTTGGCCTGCTACTGGCCAGTGTGGGAGTGGCCGGTGCGCTGAGCGGATGCTCGGCGATTGGGCCGCTGGGGGAGACCGAGGCGGACTTCGGGCGACACGCCAGCGAGGAGCGGCTGCGCCGGATTGACCGGCTGGCGATCGATCGCTTCCGGGCGCTCTCGCCGGATCCGGTCAACGATCTGGCGCGTCCCGGTGTGGCGATGCCGTCGGGTGTTGAAGTGTCCGCCGCTCGGGCGCAAGAGAACATTCAGAAGTTGCGCGCGGCCCAGGCGTCGCGACAGACGGTGGACCTGTCGATCGAGCAGGCCCGCGCGGAGGTCTTGCGGAACAACCTGAATCTGAAGGTGGCGCTCATCGATCCGACGATCGCGCGCGAGTCGCTGAACGCCGAGCGTGCGAAGTTTGAGGCGGTGTTCACGCCCTTTGCGACGTTCCAATCGACGGACCCGGCGCGGGTGTCGGGCATCGCGGGAACTCCGGAGATTCGCACGGATCAGACGCAGATCGGCACGGGCGTGAGCATCCCCCTGCGCACCGGCGGGCGGGTGACGGTGGATCTCAGCGAGACCATCAGCGACACCAACAGCCCGTTTGATACCGACGGCACAACGCAGTCGCCGGGCGTCGGCGTTTCCATCAGCCAGCCCCTGCTGCGCAACGCGGGTCGCCGCGTGAACACCGCGTCGATCGTGATCGCGGGGTACAACCAGCAGATCGTCGAGTCGCGCACCAAGCTGGAGGTGATCTCGCAGCTTGCGCAGGTGGAGCGGGCATACTGGCGTCTCGGCGCCGCCCGGCGCGAGCTGGTCGTGCGCCAGCAGCAGTACGAGCTTGCGACCGAGCTGCTGGCCAAGGCGGAGCGTCGTCGCAACATCGGCGTCATCACCGGCGTCGAGGTGACACGGGCGCAGTCGGGCGTCGCGTCGCGCCTAGACGACATCATCAGCAGCGAGACCAACCTGCTCATCGTGCAGCGCGAGGTCAAGCGATTGATCAACGCCCCGGGCCTCTCATTGAGCGACAACGTCGCGCTCGTGCCCAGCACCGATCCGAGCCCGGTGGAGTATCGGCTCGACGATCGCGCCGCCGATCTGGTCTCGCTCGCCTCGGCGCAGCGGATGGAGCTGCTTGAGAGCGAGCTGCAGGCGCTGGCCGACAGCGTGAACATTGATGTCGCGCGCAACGCCGTGCTCCCCGGGCTGGAGCTGACCGGCTCATACTCCAGCGCCGGCGCGGGCACGACCGCCGGCGCCGCCTACTCCTCGTTCTTTGACAATCGCTTCGCCTCGTACTCCGCGGGCATTCGGGGCGACGTGCCGATCGGCAACGAAGCCGCCGAGAGCCGGCTTCGCCGCGCGATTTTGACGCGCGTGCAGCGATTGGCGACGCTCGAAGCACGCCGCCAGGCGATCGAGCAGGATGTGCTGGACGCGATCGATCGAGTGCGCTCGGCGTGGCAGCGGATCATGGCCACCCGCCAGAGCTCGATCCTCGCGGGTCGGACGGTGGAAGCCGAGCAGCGCCAGTTTGAGAATGGCTTGCGCACCGCGACCGACGTGCTGGACGCCGCGACGCGCCTGGCCGATGCGCAGTCGGCGGAGATCCGTGCGCTCACGGATCACGAGATCGCGCTGGTCGATCTGGCGGTGGCCACCGGCACAACCCTGGGCGGCGCTGGCGTGCTCTGGCGCGAGGAGCTTCCAATCGGCACGACGCCGGAGGCAACGCCCGCGGGTGGGCGTGAGCCGGAGACGCCGCGCACGAGGCCGGCGCCAGCGGGAGCGCCGCCGGCGCAGCGGTAGACCCTGGGTTTGGCGGAGCGATCCGCCAGCGGCTTACGCTTCATCCATGAGTGCTGCGATCGGCGTCGGAGATCAGGTGCCGGAGTTCGTCGTGACGGACCATCGCGGGCAGACCATCCGCTCAACGGACCTGCGGGGTCGATGGGTGGTGATCTTCTTCTACCCAAAGGACAACACCCCGGCGTGTACTGCCCAGGCCTGCGCCATGCGTGACCAATACGAGCAGTTTGGCACGCTCAACGCGACGGTCATCGGCGTGAGCAGCGACAGCGACAGCTCGCACCGGTCGTTCGCTTCGCGCAATCGGCTGCCCTATGCGATCGTTTCGGATCGCGACGGCACGCTCAAGCGGGCATTCGGGGTGCCCAGAAAATGGTTCGTCCTGCCCGCCCGAGTGACGTACATCGTGGATCCGTCGGGGGTCGTGCGTGGTATGTTCTCGGGCTGGCTGAATGTCCAGGGTCACATTCAGCGTGCGATGCAGACAATCGCGGCGGGCGTTGGAGGGGCCGGAGGCGCTGAGGTCCAAGTCGAAGCCGGGACAAAGAAGGCGTAATCGGTTTCATGCGATCAGGTTGTGTGTTCGGTTCGCGTGTGGCATGTTGATGAGGACGCTGGCTGGGGTCTGTGCCGCTGGGAAGGGTTCTCCCGGAGGCCGTGCATCAGAAGCTCCTAAGCATCGTTGGTCCTGCTGGAATGGGCGGAGCGGCGTGACGATGCACGGGAGCCATCGGCCTATCCTCTGACCCGTACGAACGGGTGGCTTCGTTCTGACGCCGTCTGCGCCGGTTGAGTTGGTCCGTGCATCGCCCCCCCCGCCTCTCTGCTCCCCTCCCGTCGCCCCACCAGGATTTCTTTCCCTGTGCACATTTACAAGCCCGGAGACATGGTTGAGAGCTTCCGCGTCATGTCCGAGTTGGGCAAGGGCGCGGCCTCGGTCATCTATCTCGTCCAAGACCCCAAATCCAAGCAAATCTGGGCCCTGAAGCACGTCGCCAAAGAAACCGAAAAGGACGAGCGATTCCTCGAGCAGACCGAGAGCGAGTACAACATCGCTCGCCAACTGGATCATCCGGGCCTGCGCCGCGTGGACCGGATGATCAAGAAGAAGTCGGGGCTGCTCACCGTCAGCGAGCTGTTCCTGGTCATGGAGCTGGTCGACGGCATCAGCGTCGATCGCTCGCCCCCCAAGACCTTCGAGCAAGCCGCGGAGATCTTCGAGTCTACCGCCCGCGCCCTGGCCTACATGCACGCCAAAGGATTCGTCCACGCGGACATGAAGCCCAACAACATCATTGTTGACGGTGCCGGCAACACCAAGGTGATCGACCTGGGCCAGTCGTGTACCATCGGCACCGTAAAGAAGCGCATCCAGGGCACGCCAGATTACATCGCGCCCGAGCAGGTCCACCGCCGCCCCATCACCGAGAAGACCGACGTGTACAACCTTGGCGCGACGATGTACTGGGCCCTGACGCGCAAGCACGTCCCCACCGCCCTGGGCAAGGAAGACTCGCTCCTGGGCACGGTTGACGACAAGCTCCTGGCCAAGCCCAAGCGCCCCATCGAGATCAACGCCCGCGTCCCCGAGGCGTTCGACAAGCTCATCATGGAGTGCGTCGAGATCGAGCCCGCCATGCGCCCCAGCGGCATGAACGAAGTCGCCGACCGCCTCTCGGTCCTGCGCGGCAAGCTGCTTCAAGAGGCCACGCTCCGCAAGAGCGGCTCCTTTCGACGCGTTAGCCAGTGAGGGCTGGCAAGTGCTGAGCAATGAGCAAAGAGTGCTGCGCGATGAGCAATGAGTGCTGAGCGCGGAAGGCTCTTTGGCGGTCGCTTGCGCTCGTTGTCAGAAGCTTCGTGATGAATCGCGCGACGACCAGAAGGTCGCCAAGCGCGCAATGAAAAGGCCCTCGCGTTGAGGGCCTTTCGAGTGGTCATTGTCTGACGAAACGCCTCGCGATTACTTGTCTTCGGGCGCGATCCCCATGCCGCTGCGGTTGGGGCTGACGGGGCGCTTGGGCTGAATGAATGGCGACGCGGCGATCTCCTTGAGCATCAACTCAATCGCGGCGTCAAGCTGCGGGTCGCCCCCGCTCAGCATCTTGCCCGGGTCGTCCACGACCACGATGTCCGGGTCAATGCCGTGACCCTCAACGCCCCAGGTCCCGTCCTTCTCGTAGAAGCCGAAGGTCGGCACGCTGATCGACCCGCCATCGATCAGCGGCGGGTTGCCCGAGATACCCACGAGCCCTCCCCACGTGCGGGTGCCGATGAGCTTGCCGAGGTTGTTCTGCTTGAACAGCCACGGGAACATATCTCCGCCCGAGCCAGCGAGCCCGTTGATGAGCATGACCTTGTGGCCCTGGTTGCCGTCCTGCGGCCAGACCCAGTCCTTGCCATCGCGCCGTGCCCAGTAGTTGCTCACCGGGCGATTCAGCAGCTCGATGAAGCGCGTGGGGATCTGGCCCCCGCCGTTCCAGCGCTCGTCGATGATGAGCGCCGCCCGGTCCTTCTGCCCGACGAACTGGCGGAAGAGATCGTTCTGCCCGTCAACGCCGGTGTTGGGGACGTAGATGTAGCCGACCTTGCCGCCAGACTTCTCGTCGACGTGCTTGCGATTCTTCTCGATCCACGCGCGATAGCGCAGGCCACTGTCCACGCCCGTCGGGCGAACGACGACCTCGCGAGCGGTTGCGTCCATTACCGGCGTGGAGTTCACGGTCAAGACAGTCGTGCGCTCGCCGGTGCCGATGAACGACGCGAAGATGTCCTTGGTCGTGTCGATGGGCGTGCCGTTGACCGCGAGGATGTAGTCGCCGACGTTGATGCGCTGCTTCTTGAGGCCCGGGCGTGTGAGCGGGCCGCGCGCGTCGGCGTCGTGATCGCCGCCCTGGTAGATGGCGGTCACCTTGTACGCGCTGTTCTCGCCAACCTTTTCCAGCTCGTAGTCAGCTCCAAGCAGGCCGACGTTGATGAGTGAGCCGGGGCCTTCGACATCGCCCTGGCCCTGCAAATAGGCGTGCCCGATGTTCAGCTCGCTGATCATCTCCGAGATGATGAAGTTCACGTCCTCGCGGCTGTTGGCGTCTTCGAGCATCGCGAGGTAGTGGACTTTGACGTTCTCCCAGTTCACGCCGTGCATCGTCGGCTCGTAGAAGAAATCGCGCTGCAAGCGCCACGCGTCGGTGACAATCTGCTTCCATTGCTCGCGCGGGCGGATCAGCGTGCGCATCGAGGAGGTGAAGGGGATCTGGGCCTTGCCGCCGCCCGCGGCCGGGTCGTGGATGGCGAGGCTGCCGCCGCGCCGGACCAGGATCTTCTTGCCGTCGGTGGAGAAGGCGAAGTCCGAAGCGCCGGCGAGGACCGTCTTCTCCTCGCGCGTCTCCTCGTTCATGTCGAAGATGCGGATGGAGGGGCCTTCGCCGGTGCCGCGCCCGCCGGTGCGTGTGTACAGCAGCTTGTTGTCGTGGCTCACGCCAAGGTTGGAGAAGTTGCCGGCGCCGATGGGCAGGAGCATGGCACGCTGCTCGAAGCCCTCGAAATCGATCTTGATCTCTTTCTTGTCCTCGTCCTTCTTCGCGTCGCCCTTCTTGGCCTCATCCTTCTTCGATTCGTCCTTCTTCGCGTCGTCCTTGGGCGCTTCGTCTTTCTTGGGCTCGTCCTTCGCTGCCTCGTCGGCGATCATCTCGACGCTGGTGCGTGCGCCGCGGATCGTGCCGCTGACTTCACCGGCCGTCCAGGTGCCCGCGAGGCTGGGGCCGTCCATCGTGCCAGCGATGGTGACGGTGTTGGGGCCGAGTGTTCCGCTGAGGTTGAGCTTCCCGGTGGCCTTCTCCAGCGAGCCGGTAAACGTCGCCTCTCCAAGTGGGGTCACGGCCTTGGCATTCAGCGTGCCGTCCTTCTTGACGCGGACGGTGAGCTGGAAGGGGAGGCCATCGGGCGGGAGCGTGCCGCCCGTGGCGGTGACGGACCAGACAGACTGCTCAAGGTCCAGAGCCGCGGGCTCTTTCTTGGGCTCGTCCTTCTTGGGATCGTCTTTCTTCGCGTCATCCTTCTTCGCGTCGTCCTTCTTCGGCGAATCCTTCTTCTCGGCAGGCTTCTTCTTGTCGGCCTTCAGCTCTTCTTCGTCGAGCTTCGGATCAAACGGGTTCTTCAGGTCGGCGCGCAGCGGGGCCGCGAGCAACTGGTGCGTGCCGGCGTAGGCAAAGGTCGAGTCGTTGTCGGCATAGATCGGCGAGCCAAAGCTCCGCGCCGCTCGGTAATACAGATACTCGCCCTTGCGATCAAACGCCGGGCTGCCGCTGGAGAACATCGGCGTGGTGAGGCGCGTGGACTTCGCGCCCTTGACGTTGTACACCCACACGCACTCGTTCTGGTTGCCCTCATCGGTCCGGTCATAGGCGAGCCACGCCGAATCATGCGACCACGAGAGCGCGGGCCGGTTGGCCCACGGATCGGTGTCGATCGTCTTGAGCTCCGCAGTGACAACGCCCGTCCCCTCGTCGATGGCCAGCGCCGCGAGCATCACCGCCCCCGCCTTGTCCGTGAACGCGATCTGCTTCGAGTCAGGCGACCAAGTCGGCGAGAACCGGAAGCCCGGCCCCATCGAGGTCAGCTTGAACGCCCTGGCCGCCGCGCCCACACCCGGCGCAGCCTTCTTCACGCCCTCGGCCGCTTCGCCCTCGGGCTTGTCCTTCGACTCTTCCTTCGCAGATTCGTCCTTGGCGAGATCGTCCTTCGCAGGCTCGTCCTTCTTCGCTTCGTCTTCCTTCTTCTCTTCCTTCTTCTCGTCCTTCTTGTCATCCTTCTTATCAGCGTCCTTCTTGTCCTCGTCCTTCTTCTCCGGCTCCGGGGCCTTGGCGTCTGACGAGCGGATCCAGAGCTCGTACTCGCCGCTGGCGTCGGAGAAGTAGGCGATCCACTTGCCGTCCGGTGACCACGACGGGTCGCGGTCAAAGACGTTGTCGGTGCTGGTCAGGTTGCGGATGATGCCCTCTTTGGCCGGCGCGGTCCACAAATCGCCCCGCGCCTCGACCACCACCCGCTTACCCGTAGGCGAGATCGCCGCGTCTGAAATCGACGTGCTCACATCCTCCACCTGGGCGCGAAGCGTCGGCCGCGCACCCGGGATCGTGATCTTGATCTCGCTGGTCTGCGAAGAGTCAAGATTCAAAATCATCAGGCGAGCACCAAGCTGAAACACAATCTCGCCCTTGCCTGCGCCACCGCCCGGCCCGACAGACGGCCAGCGAATGTCGTCCTCGGCAAACGTCGTGACCTGCGCGCGGCTGCCGCTGGCGGTGTCATACGCCCAGATGTTCTGGCGGTGTTCCTTGCCAGCGTCTGAGAGGTAATAGATCGTGGCCTTGGCGCTGTTGAAGCCCCACATCGGGATCGTGTCGGTGCCCTCCCAATCGGTGATCTGCTTGGTGCTGTTGTCCTTGAGATTGAGTAGCCAGATATCGGTGGCCATGCCGCCGCGATAGCGCTTCCAGGTACGCGTGTCGGTGGAGTGCGGCGTGAAGGCGACGATCGTGGCGTCGGCGTTGAGACTGCCGAAGCCCGAGTACGGCATGGGGAACTTGGTAGGCATGCCACCGCCGACGGGCACGCTGTAAAGCTGGGTCTGCCGCTGCAGGCCGGCGCCGACGATGCCCGAGGCCATGAACACGATCCGCCCGTCGGTGGTCCACTGGCTAATGGACTCGTTCGCCGGGTGGTGGGTGATGCGGCTCGGCACGCCGCCGGTGACCGAGAGGGTGTAGATGTCGCGCCCGCCGTCGTAGTTGCCGACGAAGGCGACGGATTGACCGTCGGGGCTGAAGCGCGGAAAGCTGACGCTCCCGGCGGGGCTGGCCAAAGGCGTCGCGATGCCGCCAGCCTTGGGGCCGATCCAGAGCTTGTTGGCGTAGGTAAACGCCACCTGTGTCTGGCTGATCGCGGGGAACCGCAGCATCGCGGCCATCGGCTGCACCTGCCCATGTGCCACCGGGCCGGCGATCGCGTGCAGCGCGAGGCAAGCCCCCGCCGCGAGCATCAAGCGCGCGGCGCTAAACGCGCGTCGGGCGTGCGCCGGCGCGCCGGTCCGCTGCACAACAGGACCAACGGACCGGACGAGCGGCGAAGATTTCATCACGAGCTGGCTCCAAAGGATGGGCAAACGAACCCCGGCGCAGAACATTCCGAGCGCCGGGCCGAGCACGCAAGCGTGCTGATTGGCACGCCAGCACCGCGCTGCGATGGTGCGGGTCGAGAGGATACCACGCCGACGGTGTCCGGTGAAGCGGGAGCCCGCGGTGATTCTCCGATCGCCGAGAGTTCCCGTCAAACCGACCAACAGTCGGGTCGGTGGCACGGGCCCCGCCCGAATGTCGCTACCATCGCCCTATGCCGATCGTTCCGCTCCCGCAGTTTGAGGCCGATCTCGAGGCCGATCGAAAGATCTACGACGCCCTCAAGCCGCCCACCAGTATGGTCGTCCGCTTCGGCGTGATGCGACTCATCGGGGAATATCCGTACGACGGTGACGCCAAGCCCGGCTGCGGCTCAAAGCTCGTGGTGCGGACCCATCGCGGGACCGAGATCGCCGAGATGCTGACCAGCACCTGCCCAAACGCGGGGTGTCACCACGCCGTGACGCGCAAGCAGATGCTGCAATACATCGACATGTCCGGCGGCAAGGACTTCCCGTTCTTCACCGAAGGGCGCGTCCTGCGCGTCGCGACGGTGGAAGACCTGAACCAGCACGCCGCGAACGATTCTCGCAAGGGCGACATGGTCCGGGCCGCGAAGGAAATCGTCCAGCGCGTGGGCCTTGGCGAGCAGATGAAGATGTCCGATGTCGAGCTCCTGCTGGGCGAAGAACGCGCGATGTTCTACTTCTACGGCGAGGAACGCGTTGACTTCCGGCCCGTCATCATGGAGCTCGCCGCGCTCTACCGCACCCGCATCGAGATGCGCCAGGTCGGCGCACGCGACGAGGCCCGCCTCACGGCAGACTACGAAAAGTGCGGGCAGCACTGCTGCTGCCGTCAGTTCCTAAAGGTGCTCAAGCCGGTGAGCATGAAGCAGGCCAAGATCCAGAAAGCAACTTTGGACCCGCTGAAGATCAGCGGGCGCTGCGGGCGGCTCATGTGCTGCCTGCGCTACGAAGAGAACACCTACGACGAGCTGAAGAAGAACCTGCCGCGAAAGAAGACCGCGGTCCTGACGCCCGATGGCCCCGGCATCGTGATCGACACGCAGATCCTGACGCAGCTCGCGCTGGTGCGCCTGGATAGCACAAACGAAGACGCGGCGTACCCAATCGAGAGCCTCAAAAAGCTCGACCTCGGCACGCCGAGCCCCGGCGATGATGACGACGACGACGCAGCAGGCCCGATGGGCGGCCGCCCGGGCGGCGATCGTGGCCCGGCTGGTGGTGCTGGCGGCGGCCAAGGCCAACGTCCGGGACAACCCCCACGCAACGATCGCGGCGGCGGCGGTGGGCCAGGCGGCGGCGGCGGCAGTGCCCAAGGTGGCGGCGCCGGTCCTCGCCCGACTGGCGGTCCCGGCGGACCGCCGGCGCGACGTGAGGATGTCAACGAACGCGATCAACGCCGCGTGAGCAAGCTCGTGCCTCCCAGCGAGTTTCGGGGCGATGGCGCCGCTCCGCGAACACCCCCGGCAGACAACAGCAACGCCCCGGACGCGAAGCCGCCCTCCTGATCTCGGTCGCTACGCTTGGCGATGCCGACTGCTGCGAGTGACGTGAAGCCGGGGCCGCACAAGGAAACGCCGAAGGACACCGTGATCAGCGTGCTGATCGCGTTCATCATGGCGTTTGTGTTCCGGGCGTTCGTCGTGGAGGCGTACATCATCCCGACCGGTTCGATGGCGCCGACGCTGCACGGCGCGCACATGCGGTTCCAATCGGCCCAGACCGGGTACAACTGGGCGGTGACGCCCTGGGAGTTTGATGACGCACCGATGCAGAATGCGCCCACGGCGCTGCAGGGCCTCCGCAGCGGCGGGATCAAGGTCCACGACCCGATGTCCGGTCAGACGTTGCAGGCGCCGAGCGTGCCGCGCCGCGCGGGTGACCGAATTTTGGTGCTGAAGTATCTCTACGGGATTCAGAGCCCGACGCGTTACGACGCCGTGGTGTTCAAAAACCCGACCGATCCGAGCATGAACTACATCAAGCGGCTGATCGGCCTGCCGGGCGAGCAGGTGGCGATCGTCGATGGCGACGTGTTCACCCGCACCGGCGCGCCGGGGTTGATGGGGCGCGAGTGGGAAGCGCCGGGGTGGGTGATTCAGCGCAAGCCCCACGACGTGCAGCGGGCGCTCTGGCAGCCGGTGTACGACACGATCTACACCCCGGCGGATCTGCAGCTCGGCGGCCCGGGCGCCGGCGCGTTCTCGCAGCCCTGGAAGGGCAAGGGATGGACTAGCGATTCACGGGGAGTCTTCACCAGCGGCACCCCCGGCGAGCCACTGGAATATGACACCACCGCGACGTTCTACCAGGACTCGTGGTTCGGCGCGATGATGCGAGGGCTGGAAGATTGGTACGCCTACAACGAACGCGTGGGCGTGAACCCGCACCGGGCCAAGGTTGGCGACGTGCGCGTGCGCGTCGGCGTCAGGCCCGATAGCCCGGTCGATGACGCCTTCGAGTTTGTGACGGTCCTCCGCACCCGCGGGCACGAGTTCCGGGGGATCATCAAGGGCCAGACCGCACGCGTCGAGTTTCGCCAGGCCCCCGAGCCCGGCAGTTCAACCGACACGCCCTGGACCGAGCTCGCGCGCGGGAGCGCGACGCTCACCCCTGGAAAAGTGACGCCCGTCGAGTTCTGGCACTACGACCAGACCGTCGAGCTCTGGGTCGGCGGCAAGCTCGCCACCAAGGGCGGCAGCGACGGCCATTACAACTGGACGCCCGCCGAGCGCGTCCGCAATCAGACCGGCCAGTCGCTGGAGGACAACCTCGCCCAAGCCATGAATCCGCACCCGCTGGGCAACCAGGCGGCATACCGGCAGGCCCAGGTGCAGATCACCTGCTCGCGCCCCGTCACGCTCGCCCGGATCGGGCTGGACCGCGACGTGCACTATCAGAGCAGCTCGCAATCCACGCCATCGGGCATCTTGAATCGCGGCCTGGGCACGCTCCCGGAAAGGACTTTAACCCTGCTGAAACGCCAATATTTCTGCTTGGGCGATAACAGCCCTGCGTCGCTGGACGGGCGGTATTGGGGCGCGCCGGAGGCTTGGGTTTCTTTGCTGATGAGGTCGCGCGGCATGGACTTGGCGCACCAGGACGGCGTCGTGGCGCATGATTTGCTGCTCGGGAAGGCGTTTTTTGTGTACTTCCCATCGCCCACTGGCACGGGGATTACCTGGTGGGTGCCGGACTTTGGGCGGCTGCGGTTCATCCGCTGAGGTGGGGTTTCAGGCGCGCGGCGATGCGCGGTGGTTCGTGCTCTAAGTATGACCCCCGCATTCTTCTATAACTATCAGTCGCTGGTTGCGGGCGTGATGGCTGGGTGGCCTTGGAGCACGCGGGCGATGTTGTCGAACGCTAACTGGGCCATCTGCTGACGCCAGTAAAGCTCGGCGGAGCCGATGTGCGGCGTGAGCGTGACGTTTTCCAGGGTGAGCAGCCCGGGGTGGACGCGAGGCTCGTGCTCGAAGACGTCGAGGCCGGCGCCGTAGAGGTGGCCGGATTGGAGGGCGGTGACGAGGGCGGCTTCGTCGAGGACTGGGCCGCGGGCGGTGTTGATGAGGATGGCGTCGGGTTTCATGAGCGCCAAGCGGCGGGCGTCGATGAGGTGGCGAGTCTGCGGCGTGAGCGGGGTGTGGAGGCTCACGACATCGGCCTGGGCGAGACCGTCGTCGAGTTCAACGCGGCGGGCGCAGAGGGGGGCGAGTTCAAAGTCCAGCTTGCGGGTTCGCGCGACGTAGAGCGTGCGCATGCCCAGGGCCATGGCTCGCAGGGCGAAGGCCTTGCCGATGCGCCCGGCGCCGACGATGAGGAGGGTCTGGCTGGTGAGGTGCTTGCCCATCCAGCCGAGCGGGAACCCGTTGCCTTCGTGCTCGAAGCGGCCGGTGCGGACGAAGCGATCGGCGGAGGCGATGTGGCGGGAGACGCTGAGCAGGAGGCCAAGGGCGATGTTCGCGGTGCCCTCGGTCACGGCGTCGGGCGTGTTGGCGACGGTGACGCTTCGCGACTTGCATGCGGCCAGATCGATGTTGTCTACACCGACGCCGAAGTTGCAGATCGCGCGAAGGCCGGGGCCGGCGGAGTCTAGGAACTCGTGGTCCACGCGATCATGGAACATGGTGAGCACGCCGGAGGCGCCGCGGACGAAGGCGAGCAACTCGGCTCGGGTCATTTGTGGTTGGAGCGGGGCCATGCGCAGGTGGAAGCCCTCGAGGCGCGGGGGGTGGCCGGCGGCGAAGGGAAGCTCGCGGGTGATGGCGATGAACGCGGAGGCGGGGCGGGGCTGTGGGCTAACGCTGGTCGGCGGCGTGGATGGCGGGGGGGGCGGCATGCGGAAGCGTAAGGAGTCGGCCAACGCGGACATATTTCGGTCGCGGGGCTTTGGCGTATTCTTGTGTCATGGCGAACTTCTCGGGCGAGCACACGCAGGTTGACTTGCGCTCTGGCGATGGCGGGCGGGGCGATTCGGGCCTCACGGGGGCGGCGAGGGGTTCGGCTGGGGGAGCGGGGGGCGGGAACGCATTTCTTGTGCCGGTGACGACGACGGAGCAGCAGGTCGCGCGAGGCGTGGTGGTGCGGGTCGTGCGGATGGCATTTGTCACACTGCTGATGACGGTGACGCTGTTGTTTATCCTGCGCGTCGACACGGCGCGGCAAGCGGCAAACGAGAGCGGCAGCTTTACGGTTGTCGAGTGGTGGTTCATCCCGCTGACGCTGTCGATCATCCTGGCGGGGTGCGTGATCGGCGTTGAGGTGCTGGCGCCCAAGCGGATTGGCATCATCTCGGCGCTGCTGTTTGGCGTGCTGGCGGGGCTGCTGGCGACGTTTGCGCTGGGCTTTGTGATTGACCTGTTGGCAAGGACGTATGAGATCAAGTCTGACGAGATGATCTTTGCTGCGAAGGTGATCTTTGGGATTTGCTTTTGTTATCTGGGCGTGGCGATCGTGACGCGGACGCAGGATGATTTCCGGCTGGTGATTCCGTACGTGGAGTTTGCGAAGCAGGTGCGCGGGCCGCGGCCGATGGTGCTGGATTCGAGCGCGTTGATTGATGCGCGGGTTTTGGAGCTGGCGAACACGGGGTTTTTGCAGGTGCCGCTGGTGGTGCCGCGGTTTGTGCTGGCGGAGTTGCAGAAGCTGGGTGACTCGTCGGACCGGCTGGTGCGGCCGCGCGGCAAGCGAGGGCTGGACACGGTCGCGCGTTTGCAGCGGGTGCGCGGGGTGGACGTGGTGATCGACGACACACCGACGGAGGGCGTGCTGGTGGACCAGTGCCTGGTGGAGCTGGCGAAGCTGCTGCCCGGCACGATTGTCACCACGGACAACGGGCTGATCCGGGTCGCGGAGATTCACGGCGTTTCGGTGCTGAACATCAACGAGCTGGCGGCGGCGCTCAAGCCCTCGCTCGTGCCGGGCACGCGTATTGGTGTGGCGATCGTGAAGGGGGGCGAGCAGCCGGGGCAGGGCGTGGGCTATCTCGACGATGGCACGATGGTGGTGGTGGAGAACGCGCAAGAGCGGATCGGCGAGTCGGTGAATGTTGAGGTGAGTTCGTCGCTGCAAACGTCGGCGGGTCGGCTGATCTTCGCGCGACCGGTGGACCCGTGGCGCGAGGGGGCGGGCGTGTTGGAGTCGGCGGGCGGCGGGGAGCGGGCGGGCGCGGCAGACGTGGACGCGGACGCGGGGGCCGTGTCGGCAGAGGAGACGTTGGACGGAGCGACATCGGCGGAGCAGGATGGAGGCGATGGCAAGGCGGAGGGGACTGAGGGCGCGACGGGGGCGCTTCGGGTTCGTCCGCCGCAGCCGGAGGCGGCGAAGCCGTCGCCATATCCGCCCGCGAGGGGACCAAGGAATCCGAATCGGAATCCGCGTCGGTGAGGGTGGCGGGTGGGGTGGGTGGTGAATGACGCTGCTATGCCGAGATACAAGCTTGCGATTGCGTATGACGGGACGGGGTTCTGTGGGTGGCAACGCCAGGAGCCCGCGGCGTCGTTTGGCCCGGGCGGGGCTGAGCGCCCGCTGGCGGTTGAAGGCGAGGCGGGCGTGGGCGGCGAGGTTCGTGCAGGGGTGAACGGTGGGGCGATGTTTACGCCGGCGTACTCGACGCAGACGCCGCTGATGGAGTCGGTGCGTGAGGGGCGCGTGGCGCTGCGAACGGTGCAAGGGGTGGTGGAGCAGGCGGTGCGCGGGGTGGTGCGCGAGCGGGTCGAGGTGATGGGCGCGAGCCGAACGGACTCGGGCGTTCACGCGCGTGGGCAGGTGGCGGCGTTTACGTGCTCGCCTCGCGATTTGGTTGAGGCGATGCTGGGTGAGGGTGGCGAGTCGCTACCGGACGTGCCGGCCATCAAGGGCATGGGCTGGCCACTGGAGCGCGGCGTGGACAAGCTGGTGCTGGCGCTGAACTCGCGCCTGCCAGCGGATATCTTGGTGCTGCGAGCGGAGGCGGTGGGGCCAGCGTTTGACCCGATCGGCGACGTGACGAGCAAGGGGTATTCGTACACGTTTCATGTGGGCCGCGAGCGGGCGCTGTGGGACAGGCATTTGGTGCATCATGTCTGGAGCGATCGCGGGCTGGATGTTGAGGCGATGAACGAGGCGGCTGCGATGCTGGTGGGGGAGCATGACTTTGCGGCGTTCGCGGCGGCGGGGCACGGGAGATTGTCAACGGTGCGGACGGTGCATGCTTGCCGCGTTGTGCGGGTGGCGGGCGATGTCCTCGGCGGTGAGGGGGCTCGCGACATGAAGCGCGTGCGAATCGAGATTAGCGGGTCGGGGTTTTTGTGGAACATGGTGCGGATCATCGCGGGGACGCTGATGCTCATCGGGCTGGGGCAGCGGGCACCGTCGAGCGTGCGCGAGGCGATCTTGAGCGGCGACCGGCGGAAGGCGGGGCCGACGCTGGGGCCGGAAGGGTTGTGCTTGGAATGGATTCGGTACGGCGACGGCGACGCGCTGGTAGATAATGCGGGGTGACGCTCGCGACAAGGAGCGCGTAGTTTGATCTCTCGATCTCTCGATCTCTCGATCCCTCTCCCCCTCGCTGCCTTGCCCGTGAGCACTGTGAAGATCCTTCACCTTTCAACTCGGTTGATCCTCGGCGGTTCGCAGGAGAACACGGTGTTGTCGTGTGAGGGTCAGGCGCGGCTGGGGCACGAGGTGCATTTGGCGTATGGGCCGATTTATGGGCCGGAGGGGTCTTTGTTGAGCCGCGTGGATGCGTTTAATGCGCGATGTGTGCGGGGCGAGGAGCGCACGCTGGCGGGCGGGCCGGTGAAGCCGATCGTGACGCACGTTGTCAAAGACCTGGTGCGCGAGGTCTCGCTGGTGAAAGACTGGCGGGCGAGGATCGCGCTGCGGGCGATGGTGCGGATGCTGCGAGCGGACATTGTGCACACGCACAGCAGCAAGGCGGGGATTCTGGGGCGGATGGCGGCGTGGCATTGCGTGCGGGCGGGCCAAGCGGTTGGCGTGGTACACACGATCCACGGGCCGCCGTTCATGCCGGTGGAGGGGTCGTTCGTGCGGCGGGTGAAGACGCAACTGGTGAACTGGGTGTACACGCTTGCGGAGCGCACGGCGGCGCAGCGGTGTCACGTGATCGTGAGCGTGGCGGACGCGATGACGACGACGTTTCTGCGTCGGCGGATCGGGCGCGATGCGCTGTTTGTGACTGTGCGGTCGGGGATCGAGACCGAGCCGTATACGAACCCGGAGCCGGGCGAGACGCGCATGGAGATGCGTGAGTCGCTCGGGCTCAGGGACGAGCACTTTGTCATCGGCACGGTGGCGCGGCTGGCGGAGCACAAGGGGCACGCGGACTTGCTTGGCGCGGTCCGGGGCATGGTGGATCCGGGCAAGGTGGTGCTCTTGTGGGTTGGAGATGGCTGGCTGCGGGATTCGCTGGTGAGCGCGGCACGAGCGGGCGAGAACGCGTTCAACGTGATCGAGCTTGATCGGTTTCAGAAGCCTGAGGATCAGCAGTTGATTGAGGCGTGGAAGGGGGTTGATCCGACGCGCGCGACGGTGGTGATTCGCGGGCTGATGCCGCCGCAGCGGGTGGCGGGGTTGATGCGGGCGATGGACGTGCTGGCGCACACGTCGTATCGGGAGGGGCTGCCGCGGACGGTGCCGCAGGCGTTGCTAGCGGGGGTGTGCCCGATCGCGTACGACTGCGACGGGACTGGCGAGGTGTGTGTGGATGGGGTGACGGGGCGACTGATTGCGACGGGCGATGTGGTTGCGCTGGGGAGAGCGATGGGGGAGTTGCGGGGGGACCCGGCGCAGCGAGAACGGCTGGCGAGCGCGGGGCGCGACAGTTGTCTGCGGAGGTTCAGCGTTGAGACGATGATTGAGGAGCTGGAGCGCGTGTACGCCTTGGCGCGATCGCGCCTGGAGTTCAGCGGGCGAGCTGGCGCGACTTGAACTGGGCCTCGGGGAAGAGCGTGCCGGGGCTCTTGACGCTGGAGATATCAGACGCGAGCACGAGGCGATCGGCGGGGATTGCGAGCTTGACGCGCAGGGCCTCGATGAGCTGGTTCAGACGCGCGAGCTGCGACTTGGTGAAGCGCTGGCGGTTGCCATCGCCGACGAGGCAGATGCTCAGGGCATTTTGGTTGTAGTAATCGCCCTTGGGGCCGACGGTGTGAGCGCCGGGGAGTTGTTCGATCCAGCGGAAGCCCAGGTGCAGCTCGCCATCGGACATTTCTGAGCCGCGGCCGTTGCCGATGACGAAGTGATGGCCGAGGCCCTTGAGGCCTTGGGCGCGATGAGCGGTTTCGAGGGAGATGGGCCCGCCGGCGAGCTCGCCGGAGTGGTGAATGACGATGGAGTTCCAGCGGCCGGGCTTGATGGCCTGTGCGGAGTCGAAGATGGAGCCGATGGAGGAGGAGGTGCCGGCGGCGACCAGGGGGGTGAGCGAGACGCCGCCGGCGCGAGGGGCGGGGCTGCGATCCATGATGACCAGGAGGCCGCCGACGCAGGTCATGGCCGCGACCAGAGAGAGCCACACGATCTTGGCGCGATGGCTGGAAGAGTGTGCGGCTGATGATCTGGATGTGCGGAGTCGTGGCATGCGTTCTTTCCCCAGTGATAACGTTCGACGGATTTCGGGTTTGCGAGCAGGGAATCTTCGCAAATCCTGTGGGTTTTTAAGTGTTGGAAGGAAGGACCGATGGGATGTTATCCGCGCCGAGGCGGACCTTCCGAACGGGACGCAAGCGTCGAGGGGGGCGACGACGGGGCCGACCACAAGCGATAGTGGGTGTGGCGTCGGGGCGGAATGCGGAGAGAAAAGCTGGCGGATCAGTCGGTTCGCGGCGCGAGGCGTCCGCGAAGATTTGGCTGTTTACGGCCGAAGGGGTCTTCGAGGGTCTGCGGCGCGGATTGATTGCGCAAGGTGTCGTAGCGATCAAAGGGGGAGCGTTCATCGTCGGGCGCGAGCAGCGGGCGGCCGCAGCCGGGGAGGGCTGTGAACGCGCCGAGCAAGAGGCAGGCCGAAGCCATCGCGATCGCGCGCGCGACGGAATGTCGGCGAGGCAGAAGAGAACACGCGGCGGTGCGAAGGTCGGTCATGAGGTGCCAGTGTACACGGAGGGGGGCGGCGGGGGTGGCTCGCCCGTGGGCGGCGCGGGTTGCAGAGGGGCGCTGGGGGCCAGGCGTCCAGCGGGCGTGAGCGTGAGGACGCCGGCGCGTTGAAGCTGGTCTATGCCGAGGTAGATGACGCTGCACACGGCGGTGGCGAGGTTGAGGGAGCGTTCGCCCTCGAGCATGGGGAGGGTGATGAGCGATTCGGGGTGTTGGGCGAGGAGAGTGGAGGGCAGGCCGCGGGTCTCTTTGCCGAAGACGAGGTAGTCGCCATGGTTGAGCAGCGGTTGGGCGAGGCCGGTGAGCGGGCGGGTGGCGTGGGTGGTGAACAACCAGAGGCGGGCGGGTTGCTGGGTGCTGAGGAACGAATCCCAGGAGACGTGCTCACGCGGGCGCAGGCGGGGCCAGTAATCAAGGCCGGCGCGACGGCAGGCCTTTTCGGACGTGTCAAAGCCCAGTGGCTGGATGAGGTGGAGCGAGCATCCGGTGGCGACGCAGGTGCGGCCGATGTTGCCGGTGTTGTTGGGGATCTCGGGTTCGTGGAGGACGATGTGAAACATGCGGGTGACTTTACCTTTGGTACTTTCTGAATGCGTGCCCGCGTTGATTGCGTGGCTGGGCGGCGGAACGCCGCGGATTTGTTATCATGGTCGGCGTGAACCTTGATCCGGTCAAGTCGATGTTTGAAATGGGCAACACGTGCGTGCGTGTGGTCACGTATGAGGAGGGCGAGGTGCTGAGCGCGGGCATCGGGCTGATGCAATCGCTTGGGCTGACGCCCTGGGTCTGGTCGTCGGTGCAGGGTGTGCGTGCGGTGGGGGGCGTTTCGGATGAGGCGGTGCCGAAGTCGGAGCACCCGGCGGCGGCTTTGACGTGGGCGATTGGTCGGTGCCGCGAGCCGATCGGCTTGATCACGCTGGACCTTGGCGACCGGCTGGACGACGCGCCGACGCTGCGGGCGCTTCGCGAGTTGATCGAGAACTTCCGCGTGCAGGGGCGGGCCTTGGCGAGTCAGAATGTTGCGGGCGATCAGCGACGGGCGGGACCGAAGCTTTTGATGATCGATCACCGGGACGCGATTCCGCCGTCGATCGGAGCGGTGAGTGTTCGACACACGCCGGCGCTGCCGGATGACGCGGCGCTGGCGGCGATGATCAAGGCGACGGCGCGCCGGCTTCATCAGCAGGGTCTGCTGAAGAACGCGACGATAGATGGTGCGGGCCAGCGACGGGCGGTTGAGGTGTTGCGCGGGCTGACGCTTCGGCAGGCGGAGCAACTGATCCGCGAGGCGTGCGCCGATGGCAAGCTGGAGAACGCGGACCTCGATGACTTTTCCCACGGCAAGCGACGCCTGATGGAAGACAGCGGCGTGCTGGAGTTTGTGGATGCTCCGACGTCGCTTGAGGATATTGGCGGGCTGGAGCGGTTGAAGCGGTGGCTGCGGACGCGGGAGTCGAGCTTTGATCCGAAGGTGCGGGAGGCGACGGGGCTGACGCCGCCGCGGGGCGTTCTGCTGTTGGGCGTGCAGGGCGCGGGCAAGAGTCTGGCGAGCAAAGCGATCGCGACGGCGTGGAAGCGCCCGCTGATGCGGCTGGACCCCTCGTCGCTGTTTGATCGGTTCGTGGGCGAGTCAGAGCGGCGGCTGCGCGACGCGTTGTCGCAGGCGGAGGCGATGGCGCCGATCGTGCTGTGGATTGATGAGATCGAGAAGGGCTTTGCGTCCGCCGCGAGCGCGAGTGTTGACGGCGGGCTGTCGCGAAGAATGTTTGGCACGCTGCTGACGTGGATGCAGGAGCATCGGGCGCCGGTGTTCATGGTCGCGACTGCGAACGACATCGCGGCCCTGCCACCGGAGCTGCTTCGCAAGGGGCGCTTCGACGAGATTTTCTTTGTGGACCTGCCGTCGCGCGAGGTGCGGCGCACGATTCTGGAGATTCACTTGCGCAAGCGGCGCCAGGCGCCGGCGTCGCTTGATCTTGATGCGCTGGCAACGGCGTGCGAGGGCTTCAGCGGGTCGGAGATTGAGCAGGCGATTCTCAGCGCGCTGCACGAAGCGGCGAATGACGTCGAGGTCGGCGTTGCGTGCCGACTGACGACGGAGTGCCTGATGCGAGAGATCACGCAGACCAAGCCGCTGTCGGTGACGATGCGCGAGCGGATAAGCGAGCTGCGCGCGTGGGCACGCGAGCGGTGCGTGATGGCGGATTGAGGGTGGGCTAGCGGGGGAGCTCGTCGAGCAGGTTGATGCCGTGGGCGATGGCGAGCTCGAGGTCGGGTAGGGCGTGATCGGGCGTGAGCACGCCCGGGCCCAGGATCATTGAGAGTTGGGAGTAGCGGTCACTATCGAGGCCGGCGAGCACGAGGCTGCGCCCGGTTGCTTTGAGCATTGCCATGAGGGCCCGGAGCTGCGGCGCGCTCTCGGCGTCGAGCTGCGCGACGCCCTGCATGTCCAGGATGATCACGCGGATGACCGGCGGAAGGCGCTCGGCCCATGAGATCAGGTCGGGGAGCCCGTGGATGCGACCCGGGCGGCGACGGCTGTGGGCCAGGGCGTAGACAGCGATCTGTGGTGGGAGCGTTAGGTTGTTTTCGGCGACCAGGCGTGAGGGCTCGATCTCGGCGATTGGCGCGTGCATGTCCTGGTAGATGATCCAGAGCAGGAACACCACCGGCGGCACCATCGCGAAGCGTTCCTGATAGCCGAAGACCAGCGTGCCCAGGCCGGCGCCGAGCGCGAATGAGCCGACGATCGAGGCCAGGAGCGCGAGGCGCGCGCCGGGGCTGGCGTGGATGGAGCGGGCCAGCTCGGTGAACTGGCGACGCTGAATGTCGGCGCGTCGGTCTGCGAGCCAGAAGCAGAACTGCACGAGCTCGGCGCCGAGGTCTGTGAGCACGCCGGTGACGTGGGTGGTGCGAACGACGCCGCTGGAGATGCGGGTGATGGTGGCGTTTTGCAGGCCCATGGCGCAGGCGGCGAGGCCGAGCATGAGCGAGAGATGCAGGCCGGGGTCGGTGGTCGGGCCTTGGAGCTCGAGCCCGAGCGCCACCAGCGCGAGCAGCAGGGTTTCGAGCGCCATGGGCAACACGTAAACGGATTCCCACCCGCGACGACGACCGGTCTCGGTGGACAGCGCGCTGAGCATTGCGCCGAGGGTGAACATGCCGATGAGATACAGCGCAGCGCCTGCGGCGGCCCATTGACCTTGCGCGACGAACTCGCCGAGCAGGCTGGTGGTGCCGCTGGCGTGGCTGGTGACGCTGCCGAAGGCGAGAATCGTGACGACGTTGGTGTAGCCGGCCACCCAGGCCAGCGTGATCGCGAGGCGGGCCTGCTGCGTGAATGAATGGGCTTGGGAGACGAACATGGGTGGTGGAAGACGGCAATCGGCAATCGTGGGATCGGGATCGGCAACAGTGGGATCGGCAACCGGCAACCGGCAACCGGCAACCGGCAATCGGGAATCGTGGGATCGGGATCGGCAACCGGCAATCGGCAATCGGCAATCGTGGGATCGGGATCGGCAATCGGCAGCCGGCAATCGTGGGGAGGACAAACGGCGGCGCGGGTTTGGACGCGGTGAGGGCTTGGTGGAGTTGTATTCACACGGTTGCCGGTTGCCGGTTGCCGGTTGCCGGTTGCCGATTCCCGATTGCCGATCCATGGCCCCGGACAACCCGCCAACTCCCCGAATCCCGTGGCCGAAGCGTGCCCGCGCGTGCCGAAGCGTGTCAGCGCGAGTTGGCGATGATGATCGCGATGATGGCCAGCGCGATGAGGCCGGCGATGACTGCGAGGGTGATTTTGATCCAGGAGTATGGGCGGTCGCCGACGACTTGTCCGGATCGCGCGTTGACGATGAAGCGGTAGCTCTTTGCGCGGTAGCGGTACGCGGCGATCCAGATTGGCAGGAGCACGTGTTTGAAGGTGACGACTGAGTAGTGCGGGTCCATGCTGGTGATCTGCTGGTGATCGCCGCCGATGTCGGCGGCGATGGTGCGTTTGATCCCCTGGACCATCACCGCCTGCGCGCCGGTGAAGCCGTCGGAGAGGTCAACGGTGTAGCTCTCGGCCTTGAAGCCCGAGAGAAACCGATCGTCATAGGGCGTGAGGTTGGGCAGGTCCCACTCGCCTAACTGCGCGAGCATCGGCGCGGGGACCGAGGCGCTGGCGGGAACGAGCACGTCATCGAAATGGTCTTGCACGCGCCCGCTGACGCTGGTCCAGCGGGTGCGGCGGACTTGGCGTGTGCGAAGTTGAGAGCGGCCGTTGACGGTGGTGGTGTAGGTTTCGGTGGTCCAGTAGTCGTCGCCGCGCTGGCCGTTGTATGGCGTGTCGGCGTTGGCGTCGTAGGTCCAATAGGGGAGGTACCAGCCGGCGAGCGATCCATCGAGCGCGGCGGCTCGCTTCAGGTCGCTTGGCGCGAACCATCGACCGCGGAGCCAGGACTGAAACATGTCGCGGGCTTGGCGATTAGTGATATGAAAGGGCAGGAGCGAGCGCGGGCGGATGAGCTTGCGCGTGCGGCCGGTGGCGACGATGGGGGTGCCGCAGAAGTCGCAGTTTTGGCTGGTGACGTTGGGCTTCATCGGCAGGTCCGCGCCGCAGGCGTCGCAGTGAACGACGATGCGGTCTTCGGTTTCCTGCGAGCCTTGCATGGCGCGAAGCTGGGAGGCGAAGTCGAGCTCTTCGATGGCTTCGGTGCCCGCGGTGATCTCGTTGAGCGCGCCGCAGAACCGGCATGTGAGGGCGTGAGCGCCGGGCTCGAACACGAGTTTGGCGCCGCAGGACTTGCAGGGGAACGAGTTGTGCGACGGCGCAACGGTGCCCGGCGCGCGAGCGTCGCTTGCGGGTTGGTTGCGCGCGCTATGCGGGGTTTCGTGCGTGTCCACGCCGGTTCGGGCTGATGGGTGTGAGTGAGTGTGAGCGAAAGAGTTTGAAGGAGGCGGGCGGGTGTCAGGGCATGGGCGGTGGGCTGTTGAAGATGCTGCCAAACTCCTGTACTTGATCGGCCGCGACCCACGCCGCCATGCCTTGCTTCCAGACCAGTGATTGAGGCGAGAGCTGGCCGGAGCGTGCCATGCCGGACAGGGTCGCCATGTCAAACGGGCCTGCCTGCTGGCCGTTGACGCCGACCCAGAAGCTCGCGCTGCCGGGCATTGGCGGGGGCGCGGCGAGAGCGCCCGTCGCGGCCGTGGGGTTCACGCCGCTGAAGGTGCCGTCGCCTCGCTGCTGGGTCTGGCCGCCGACGTTCTGTGCCATCATCATGCCCATACCGAGGCCCATGCCCTGACCGGCGGTGCCCTGGTTCTTCGCGGCTTGCTCCATGGCGTTGGCAGCCTGGAACTGGCTGAACGCGTTGAGGTTGCCGATGATGCCCATGCTGGATCGCTTGTCCAGCGCGGCTTCGACTTCTGGCGGCAGGCTGATGTTTTCGATGAGGAGCTTGGTGAGCTCGAGGCCGTAGCCGCTGAACTCGGGGCGGATGACGGTGCCGATGAGGTCGCCCAGCTCGCTCTGATTGCCGGCGAGGTCGAGCATGGGGATCTTGCTCTCGCCCAGCGTGTCGCTGAAACGGCTGACGATGATGTTGCGGAGCTGCTCCTGGATGCCGTCAACGGTGAAGCGTCCGTTGGTGCCGGCGATCTGGCGGACGAACTCCGCGGGGTCGCTGACGCGCATGGCGTAGGTGCCGAACGCGCGCAGGCGGATCGGCCCGAACTCCGGATCGCGGCGCATGATGGGGTTCATCGTGCCCCACTTGAGGTCGGTGAACTGCTTTGTGCTGACGAAGTAGACCTCGGCCTTGAAGGGTGATTCGAAGCCGTACTTCCAGCCCTTAAGAGTTGCGAGGATCGGAAGGTTCTGAGTGGCCAGCGTGTGCGTGCCGGGGCCGAAGACGTCGGCGATCTGGCCTTCGTTGACGAAGACCGCGGCCTGGCTGGGGCGGACGACGAGCTTGGCGCCGTTCTTGATCTCGTTGTTGAGGCGCTCGAAGCGATGGACGATCGTGTCGCCGCTCTCATCGAGAAACTGCACGATGTCGATCAGTTCGCCGGTGAGTTTCTTCCAGATGTCCATGCGAAGGCTCCAGTGGCCGCGAGCGCGGAGGCTTGCGGATACCGGAGTTTATCGTGCTCGTGGGGGGCAGGCGGACCGCCTGCACGCGAGGAACCGGGTTACCCGCGTCCGGGTGATGTTCGACGGCGGACGCGCTTTGGCCCGCCGCGTTCTTTGGGCTTGCGGGTTGGGTCGGTGCGTGCGCCCTTGCGGCGTGGCTGGGGCGCTTTCTTGGCGCGCCGTGAGAGCGCGGGAGCGGGGGCTTTGCCGGCTGGCTTCGAGCGGGGCTTGGCGACGTCTTCGCTTCCTTCGTCGTCACCATCGACATCCATCTCGTCGACGGCGCCGCCTTCGAACATCGCTTCGATCTCCGCCGCGGTGAAGCGGTCGGGGGTGAGCGACGGCGCGTCGCCAGGGTTGAACATGCGGATCTCGCCGGCCTCGGCCTCTTGCTTGAGGCGGTCGTCGACGTTCTTCTCCAGGTCTTCGTCTTTCTTGCGGCCGCGGATGAGCAGCTTGATCGGAACTTCGGGGAACGGGAGTTCCTCGCGGAAGCGGTTGAGGAGGAAGCGCTGGTAGTTCGCAGTGAAGAGTTCGGGGCGGTTGACGACGCAGACAATGGTGGGTGGCGAGGTGCTGACCTGCGCGGCGTAGAGCACCTTGGCGAAGGTGCCCAGTTTGTTGGCGGGGCCCTGACGGGTGAGGATCTTGCGGACGAGGCGGTTGAGTTTGCCGGTGGTGGTGCGGTCGCGCGATTGCTCCATGAGCTCGAAGCTCAGGTTGATCGTGTCCTTGACGTTGAGGCCGCTATTGGCGGAGATGAACGAGATGGGCGCGTACCAGAGGCCGCGCAGCTCGGCGCGGATATATTCTTCGTATGCCTCGGGGGTGACCTTCGCGCCGCGTTTGGCCTTGCGCCCGCGCCCGCCGGACATGACGCGTCCCTGGGCCAGGTCCCACTTGTTGACGACGATGACGCAGGGCTTGAAGCTCTGTGCTATGGCGTGGGCGACGTGCTCGTCCACCTGGCTGATCGGATCGGTCGCGTCGATGAGCAGCATCGCGACGTCGCAGCGCTCGATGGCCAGTTGCATGCGGTCGAGCGCGTACCACTCGACGCGGTCGGCGAAGCTCTTCTTCTTGCGCAGCCCGGCGGTGTCGATCGCGACGAACGAGCGGCCTTCCATCTCAAAGCGCACGTCGATGGCGTCGCGGGTGGTGCCGGCGATCTCGCTGACAATGACGCGCTCTTCGCCGGCCAGTTTGTTGACCAGCGTGCTCTTGCCGGCGTTGCGCTTGCCGACGATCGCGAGCATCATTTCTGGCGGCGCCGATTGTTCGATATCTTGCGAGCTGCGCTTGCGCCCGCGGGCCTTGGGCTTGCCAGCGGCTTTGGTGCGCTCGTTCAGCAGGATCGCTACGCGAGCGTACAGCGATTCGACAAACTCGCGACGACGGTAGTTGTTCTTGGCGCTGACCAGCAGCGGCTCACCGAAGCCCAGGCCGCTGGCCTCCAGCGCGTGCATCTCCCAGCGCGGGCCGTCGACTTTGTTTGCGACCATCGTCACCTTGGCCGGTGCGCCGTGGCTTTCCTGGCCCATGCCGCCCTCGCGCAGGAGCTTGGCGACGACTTCGTCTTGGGCGGTGACGCCAGCCTGCGCATCGATGACAAACAGGATGATGTCCGCCGACTCGATCGCGCGGGCGATCTGCTTCTCGATGTCCTCGGTGAGGGCGGAGAGATCTTTGCCGGCGTTGTCGATCTGACGGCCTTCGGCGGTGTAGACGCCGTAGCCGCCGGTGTCGATGAACTCGGCTTTGAGCAGGGGGTCGGCGGGGCTCTCGCCTTCGAGATCAACGATCGCCATCACGCGGTCGCGCGTGACGCCGGGCGTCGGGTCCACGATCGAGACCCTTCGCGAGGCGATCATGTTCATGAGCGAAGACTTGCCGACGTTCGGTCGGCCCACGATGGCGAGGCGGGGAAGCATGTGCCAGAGCGTAGGGGCGCAGCGGGCGGCTGCTAATGACACGCCTTACCGCAGCGGCGATGAGGGCGGGGCACCGGGAATGGGCGTTGCTGGCATGCCGCGGCGGACGTTGCCGCGGGCTTGCACGAACAGCTCGCGCAGGCTCTCGCGACCCTTGAAGTCGATCTGCTTTTGACCCGTGATGCGATAGAGCAGGAGCTCTTCGCGACGCTGATCAATGACCACCAGCGCGTCCTCGCTGCCGATGTCCGTTGCGAGCAGCGACACCTCGCTGGTGCCGCCTTGATTGACGGCTTGGGCGTAGGCACCCGGGCCAGCCAGACGCGCGGCGACGTCTCGCGAGTTGAGCTGGCTGAGCAGGAGGCCGGCGAGGACAAAGGCCGAGGCCAGGAGCGCGAGCGTGCCGGCGCGTGAGGGGGTGGAGGGCGCATGATTGGGAGTGGTCTGGGTGTTCATTTCAGCGCCCCTTCCCGGCGGTGCCCGCGTCGTTGATCATGTCGCGGAAGCCGCCAAGCTCGAGGCGCTGCGCGGCCCGATCCCAGCGCAGGGCGATGAGTTCTTCGTTGACGGTGTCCATGACGTAGACGACGCCGATGGGGTTGCCGAGTTGCTTTGCGGGGAGCGCGACGTACTGGCCGCGGGCGCGGGATTGAGCCGCGGGAGTGAGTGGCTGGGCGGGGACGAGCGTGACGGCGACGAGGGAGAGGAGCAGAGCGGCGTTCAGGCCGATCAACCACCGATGTGTGCGTGACATGGGAAGTCCTCAGGAAAAGGAATGGGAGCGGGAGTCAGTACACGCGATCAGTGAGAGAGCCGGTCAGTCGCGGGTGAGTCCAAGGCCTCTGGGTGGACCCGCGATGAACGCGACCGCTCTCGCCACATCGCCCAAGCACACAACCTCCGAGATGCTTTCACGTCGGCGCTCGCGTTCACGTCCGCGTCTGCGAGTTTGATTAGTCCTGGTGGCCGCGCTTGCTGGGGATGCAGCTACCGCCGACGACGACGCCGACGAGCACGAGCATGGAGAGCGTGGTGAGGAAGGAGACGCCCTGGTCCTTGGCTTGGAATCGCATCTCCGGGGGCTCGATTCGCGTCTTGGCGGCGTCGGGAGTCTGGGCGGCGCACATCGCCGCGGCGCACAGGGTGGCCAGGGTCAGGGCGATGGTGCGCGCACGGGAGGGAGTGATGTTGGTCATCGCGAGGCTCCTGGGGTTCGGCGATTGATCTTACACGCGCGAGGCGGGGGATGTGCTGCCGCAGAGCCAGCTCTCGACAAACGGCTGGCTGAGGCGTTCGAAGTCCGTGCGGGCCAGGTCGACGGTCTTCCATTTCGGGCTGCGCTGGCGCATGGCCCGTGAGTAGTTTTCCAGCCGGATGGCCCGCAGGGCGTACCAGCGACCCTGATACTCCATGATTTCCTGGAACAGGCCGTCGGGCGGCTGCTCGTCGCACCAATAGACGAAGACAAACGCCGCGACGAATCCGTCGCCGAAGAGGCGTTGCCAGATGTCCAGCGATTGGACGTCATCTTCGGTGACCCAGGACTCTAATCGGCCGACACTGGGAGCACTGGTGGCCCGCGTTGCGCGCGGGGAGTGTGGGAGGTGTGGGGGCGTGGGAGATCCGGGGTAGGTGCCGCGGGCGAGGCGGGCGAGCATCGAGATCGCGTCGGCTTCTGGGGAGGGGACGGTTCGCGAGCGCTTCAAGACTTTGCGGCCTTTGACGTCGATGAGGAAGTTGCAGCGGTCGCCGTAGAGCACGAAGTCGAAGGACTTGAGCGCGTTGTCGGTTGCGGCGCTGGAGCCAGCGTCGGTGGTGGTGCTGTTGGCGACGCGGAAGGATGCGTCGGGCGGGAGCAGCGCTTTGCGTGCCTCATCGACTGCAACGTAGGGGATACGGCGCTGGCGGAGGAACGTCTCAAACGCCCGCTCGTAATGGTGTCGGCGCTGCGCCATTGGGCGATAGCGTACCCGGATTGTCGATTGGCGTGGCGTGTGCGCTTGCCCGTGTTGGCGGCATGACCTTTATCGCGGGTTGTCGCGGGGCAGCTCGCCGCTGATCAACTGGTCGAGGAACTTGGTCTCCGCCTTACGGTATTCGTTGAAGGCTTCCTCGATGCGCGACTGGATTGACTTGAGCATCGCGGCGTCCACGCCTCGCTGCTGAGCATTGGCCGCGGCGAGGCTCTGCTCGAGCGAGGCGCTGGCACCGCGCAGGTTGCTCACGGCGCTGGCGTAGGTCCGGGCGGCGTCAAAGAGCAACTCCTCCTGGAGCTCCTTCTTGCCGGGTTGATAGAGCAAGCGCCACGGGTTGCGCCGGACTTCGGTCAGCGCCAGCTTGAGCTGGTCGCTGGCGAGGCGCGCGTTGGCCATCGAAATCCGGAGCTCTGGCGTGAGTTCGTCCATCAGCGACGATGCTTTGACACCGATCTTGGAAAACTCGTCCAGGGCGGTGCTGCCGCTGGTGAGCGTGGACTGCACCTTGGCGTAGAGCTCGGTGTTGGCCTTCTGGGCGAGCTCGTCGATGTTTTTGGCGATCGAGTCCACGCGTTTGATCACGCCGCCGGTGGCGTTGCGAAACTGCTTGGCAACATCGCGCGCGTCTTGCACGCCCAGGAGCGCCTCGCCGGTGGCGCCGCGGACATCGGCGATCGCGGCTTCGATCATGGGGAGCCACTTGCTTATGCCGGCGCGAAACTCCGCCGTGATCGCGCGCAGGTCGGTGAGCGTCTGGTTGATCGTGGGCATGATGGTGTCGAGTTCACCCTCGGCGCGCTGGGTGAGCTTCGCGAGGCGATCGGAAATCTCGGCCCCGCGGCGGAGGATGATCCGCAGCTCATCGGACTGTTCCTCGCCATAGCCCGCTTGCGCCAGGAAGGCCGGTGGCGACAACCGACCCTCGACGAGCGAGCCGGGGCTCACGACGCCGCTATCGCCCTCCTTGAGTGCAAGTGTGCCGGGGTCGCCGGTGGACGGGATGTTGATCTGGCTCTGGCTGCCCAGCAGCGGAAGCTGCAGGTACACCCGGGCGTTGCGATACAGCGTGACGTCCTTGTCGATGCCGATGATCACGTCGATCGCGGCGATCACCGACGAGCCCGGGGGGCGATAGAAGCCCAGGCTGGTGACCTTGCCGGATCTGCGCCCGCCGACCTTCACCAGCGAGCCGGCCTCGAGCCCTTCGGCGCCGTCAGAGAGATTGAACCGAACGGTGTACGACGAGCGCTGCGTGACGCCCTCGCGCATCCCGGCGAGCACCAGCGTGACCATCACGCCGACGACCAGGAACGTCAGCATGAACGTGCCAGCCAGCAGGTTGTTCCACGTTGCACGATTCGACATGGCTCGTTCTCAAGTACTGCCGACCCGCTCGCGACGTTCGATCTGTCGTTCCCCAGCGCGAAGGCACACCCTTGCGCGGCGGCATCCTACCCCCTAAGGCAACCGCCCGCCCGCTCCAACGCCGGAGGCCGGCGCGCCGTGCTCGCCACCGGCTCACTCCGTCGGTTTGCGCCGCCCCAGGAAGAAACGGCGTGTCGACTCGATCGAGGGCATCGGCGTCAACTGCGTGCGAGCCTGACCCAGCAAGTCGTCGGCGTAGTTGTTCACGGTCTTGCGCGTGGTGATCGGGCCTTCGGCGTCGCCTCGCAGGAACTGCCGGATCAGACGATCGTCCTCCGTCCGATCCTTCGCGTTTTCATCGCTGAGCTTGCGGAGATCATCAAACCACTGGCGCTCGCCGATCTTCAGCACGCGCCCCTTGTCGAGCATCACCATGCGGTCGGCGATCGTGAACGCCGAGTCCATCTCGTGGGTGACCACGACGCTGGTGACGCCCAGGCCCTTGCTGAGGCGCATGATCAGGCGATCAATCTCGGCGCTGGTGACGGGGTCGAGCCCCGCGGAGGGCTCGTCGTAGAAGAGCACCTGCGGGTCTAGGGCCATGGCGCGGGCGAGCCCGGCGCGTTTCTTCATGCCGCCGGAGATCTGGGCGGGGAACTTGTCGGCGTGCTCGCGCAGGCCGACGAGCTCTAGTTTGATTTTTACCTGAATGTCGATGATGTCCTGGCCCAGGTCGGTGTGCTCTTCCAGCGGGAGCGCGACGTTTTGCGCGACGGTCATGCTGTTGTAGAGCGCGCCGGATTGAAAGAGGATGCCGAAGCGCTTGCGGACTTCGTCCATGCCTTCTTCGTTGAGCGAGGCGAGGTCGCGTCCGAACATTTCGATCTTGCCGCGTTCGGGATGGAGCGAGCCGATGAGGCAGCGGAGGAGCGTGCTCTTGCCGCAGCCGGATCCGCCCATGACGACGAGGGTCTCGCCGCGAAAGACTTCAAGCTCGATGCCTTCCAGGACGGCGCGTCCGCCGAACTCTTTGGCGAGGTCACGCACGACGATCACCGGCGGCTCGCGCATGGCTTTGCTGGGTGGGTTCGGGTTCGCCTCGGGGCTGGGCATGGCTGAGGGTATCAGGTGCCGGTAGACTCGTGCATGCCTGTTGAGCTGCAACTTCCGTTTCTTCAATCTGCGGTTGTGCCGCTGGCGCTTGCGATCGTGCTGATGGCGATCGGCTGGTGGCGGTCGACGCACCAATCAGCGGTGCGCCAGGCGCGATTTGGCGCGTCGGACGCGCCAGCGGACCCGAGTGTGCCGATGCCCGAGGACGCTCTGCCCCGCGTTGCCGGGGCGGTCACGCTGACTGTGGTGAGCGTGATCACCGGGGCGTGGGTGCTGTGGTCGCCCGGTCTGCTGGAAGGTGGCTGGCGCGTCACGAGCGCCGAGAAATGGATCCCGTGGGCGGCGATCTTGGCGGGGGCGGTTGCGATCGTCTCCAGCGTGCTGCCTCGCAACGGGCGAGGCGTTTTTGTCACGCGGGTGATCGCGGCGTTTACGCTGACGTTCATTGTCGTGGCGTGGTCATTCGTCGGCGGCGGCGCTTGGCGCTGGCCCGCAGAGCGTCCCGAGATCATGACGTTCGTGCTCGCGCTCGTCTTCGGCACTTCGCTCTGGTACGCACTGCGGTCCCTTCTCAACAGCGTGCGCGGCGTTGAGGCCGGCCTCAGCCTCGTCATTCTCTGCACCGCCATCAGCATTGTCCTGGTCGTCGTCGGGAGCGCGAAGCATGCGCAGATCGCCGGCGCTCTGGGCGCTGCGTCTGGCGGCGTGTGCGTCGTCGCGCTCTTCCGCCCACGCCTGGCCCTGTTCGGAGCGGCGATGATCGTCTGCCCGCTCCTGAGCATGCTGCTGTACCAAAGCGTGCTCTACACAGACGGCCACACGCGTGCCAGCGCCGTGCTCTTCCTGCTGCCGCTTGTCATTGCGCTGGGCACGAAGCATGCTCGCAGCGTTCGCAAGTCCAGCGGCGTCGTGCCGGTGATGACGCGCGTGGCCATGATCGCCCTTGGAGCGATCATCGTCGTCGCGGTGATCGCGAGCAGCGTACCGACGCCCGAGGCGTACTAACCCCGGCGATTGACTCCGGCGCAAGAAAAGGCCCGCCAATCGCGGCGGGCCCTTGTACTCAGTCTCACTGTCGATCAGTCCGCGAGATCGTTGAGCCGCGATCGCTCACGCGCGACGACGACGCGACGCCAGCACGCCGGCGAGGGCGAGCAGGCCGGTTGCGCCGGGCGTCGGGATCGCGACGCTCACGCGCAGGTTGTCGATGCCGAAGGACTCATCGCTGCCGCCCTGCCAGCCGGCGCCGGAGGCGAAGAACGTGATGGTCGCGGTGCTGGCGGTGTGGGGGATGTTCTGCAGCGCGCTTTCGAGGCTGAGGTCGTACGCCCGATCGTTGAAGTTGGAGAAGCCGCGTTGTGCGAGGCCGCCGATATCGCCGCCGGCGGGCGGGGCGTAGTTGGTACTGCCGCTCTGGTTGGCGAAGGTCGCCTGGAAGACCTGCACGCCGTCGAGGTGGACGTTGAACAAATCCGGCGAGGGCGAGCCGTCATCGCTGTCCCAGCTATCGATGACCGCCAGCAGGAAGCCGATGGTGATCTGGGTGTGGGCCGGGAGGTTGGTGAGCGTGAGCGTGGTGGCCTGTGCGGGGTTGCCAAAGGAGTCGTTGTAGATCAGGCTGCCGCTGAACTGGTTGCCAGCGGCGCCAAGGCCGTTGAACCCCTGCACGCTCGTGGCGTTCGTTATGCCGGAAAGGTCTGGCGACAGCGCGCCGTCGAAGTTGTCGAAGAACACCTGCTGGCCCATGGCCGAAGTGCTCAAAAGAGCCATCGCGCCGACGATCATTGATGCACGGATCATGTTTTCCTCCTCGAGTACGTCGCCCCGGCGCGGAGAGAGCGCCAGTCAGACAACGCCAGAACATACCCCCGTGGTCCGAGAATGCCAGTCAGTTTGAATGGGGGACGATGAAATTGTCACGCCGCGGCGACGGGCGTTCGGCACGCGGTTGGAATCTGGCAAATACCGCGCGATGGATCTCTACGCGCGAAACCCTCGCTTGCACCCGATTAAGTGGGTTTGCCGGGGTCGCGAGTCGGTGGCGCGATGTTGACGCCGCAGCCAAGCCGCCTGGGACGCACGGCCCACCCAAATGGTTTACACCCGGACCATCTTTGTGAACTCGGCGTAGCGCGCGTCGAGCTCGGCCTTCTTGAGCGTGAGCAGCCGGCTGAGGGTGAAGGACTCGATGTTGTAGCTGGCGACGACGGTGCCGTGGGCGAGGGCTTTCTGGATGATGTCGAAGTGGACGCGGTCTTTGACGGCGTGATGGGCGTGGTTGGCCGCGATGTAGCCCATCATGCCGCCGGCGAAGGTGTCGCCGGCGCCGGTGGGGTCGATGACGGTCTCAGCGGGGTAGGCCGGGAGCATGGCGACGCCGTCTTTGTGGACGAAGAGGCAGCCGTGCTCTCCCTTTTTGACGACGACGAAGGTGAGCTTGCTCTCGGCGATGATCTGCTTGGCGGCGCTGACGGGGTTCTTCTTGCCGGTGAACAGCTCGGCCTCGTCATAGTTCAGGACCAGCCCGTCGACTTCGTTGAGCAGGGCCTTGAGGTCGTCCTTGGCGATGTTGATCCAGAGGTCCATCGTGTCGGCGACTGCGAGCTTGCGGTTGGGGAACTGGCGAAGGAAGCTCAACTGCACGCCCGGGTGCGAGTTGGCCAGGAAGACGTACTCGCTGGAGGTGTACGACGCTGGCACCGGCGGGGGCGCCTCGGTCAGCACGCCCAACTCGGTGAAGAGCGTTTCGCGCGAGTCCATGTTGGCGTGGTACTTGCCGCCCCAGGCAAAGGTTTTGCTGGCGGGGCGCGACTCGAGCCCGGCGAGGTCGATATTTGGGAAGGTGTTGAAGACCTCGCGATACGACGGCGCGAAATCACCGCCCACGGCGGCGACGAGCTTGACGGGCGTGTAGAAGGACGCGGCGGCGCTGAAGTACGTGCAACTGCCGCCCAGCACTTTTTCAGCGTGGCCAGTGGGGGTGTAGACCGAATCAATGCCGACGGTACCGGTGACGACGAGTGACATAGTGGCGGAGGGTAGGCGGGAGGCCACTGGATCCCTCGATCCCTCGATTACTTTAACGCCGCGAGGAAGTCACCCAGGCGTTTGACACCCTCGCGGATCTGTCGCTCGTCGCAGGCGAAGCTCATGCGGATGTGCTTGTGGCCGATCTCGCTGGAGAAGTCTTCACCGGGGACCACGGCCATCTGCTTTTCGTCCAGGAGTGCCGCGGCGAGGTCCGCGGCGGCGCCGAGCTTCTTGCCCGAGGGCGTGGTCTTGCCCAAGTGGGCGCTGATGTCAGGGAACACGTAGAACGCCCCGATCGGGCGCGCGACCTTGACGCCCGGCAGCGCGCCGAGGAGTGTGAAGATCAACTCGGCACGCTTGGCGAACTCGCTTCGCATCATCTCGAGCTCGGCGGAGCACTCGGTGAGCGCCGAGCGCATGGCGGCCAGCGAGAAGCCGGGCACACAGGTGATGGACTGGCCCTGGAGTTTGGTCATGGCGCCGATGAGAGTTTTGCCGAAGTCGCCGGAGCCGCTGGCCCAGCCGAGGCGCCAGCCGGTCATGGCGAAGCTCTTGCCGGGGCCGTTGATGGTGATGGTGCGCTCGGCGATCTCGGGGCAGGCGCCGATGGAGAAGTGCTTCACCTCGCCGAAGACGATGTGCTGATAGAGCTCGTCGCTGACGACGCAGACATCCGGCGCGACCGTCTTGGCGGCCTCTGCGATGACCGCCGCCAGCGCCCGCAGCTCGCTCTCGGTGTACATCGTCGAGCACGGGTTGCTCGGGCTGTTGAACAGGATGACGCGGGTGCGAGCGGTGATCGCGGCCTTGAGCTGCGCCGGCGTGATGTTGAAGTTCGTCTCCGGCGTTGTCACCATCTCGACGATCTTGGCGCCCGCCAGGCGGGCCATCGGGGCGAAGCTCACCCACGAGGGCGCCGGGAGCAGCATTTCACGCCGCTCGGTCTCCGTCGCCGGCTCGTCAAAGAGCGCCTGAAACGTCAGGTAGAGCGCCATCTTCACGCCGGCGGTGATGAGCACGTGGTCTTTGGTCGCGCCCGGCACGCCCCGATCGGTCAGGAGCTTCGCGATCAGCTCGCGGCTGACGACGTCGCCCGGCGTGTCGATGTACTTGGTGTTATTGGCGTTGATGGCGGCGATAGCGGCGCGCTTGGCGGGCTCGGGCGTGTCAAAGTCTGGCTCGCCAGCGCCGAAGTTGAGCACGTCGATGCCGCTGGCCTTGAGAGCCTTGGCCTTGTTCATGACGGCGACGGTGGACGAGGGTTTCAGCGCCAGCACGCGGTTGCTCAATCGCATAGGGCAGAGCGTAGCCGCGAACGCGTGGCACTCTCATGGAGCGCGGTGACTCGGCGGTTGAGCGGGCGCGCCGCGAGCAGGTGAGATTTCACGGTCAGATAGAACGAAATCCGAACGGAAACTGGAGTGTGTGATCGCCGGGCGGAAATGACAGGGGTAGACTCCTCTTTGCCGATGTCGGAGTTCATCCGTGCCGCATATTGAGTTTATGTTTTGTTTGGGTGTGCAAGTTGACAGGGGAGGCCAGCGGCGACAGGATGAGCCTTAACCTGGTACACCATTCGCACGATTCGTAGTGTCTTCAACGCGCGCGGCTCCTTCGGTCAAACGCTTCGCTCTGTGACGCCCTTGGCCCATCGTCAGAGCCGCCCGCACTTTCGCCTCTTTCGCCAGGTCGTACGGACGATCCCCGGCGTTCTGAAGGATCAGGATCATGGCCAAACTTGTAGTGCAAGCACCTCGCACGTGGACGGATGTGAAGCAGCCGCGCAAGGTGGTGATCAGCGAGGGGCTGTGGCTGCGGTGCCCGTCGTGCGAGCAGATGGTCTATCGCAAGTCGATGGAGGCCAATCTGCACTGCTGTCCTGAGTGCCAGCACCACTTCCGCATCGGCGCGGTCGAGCGGGTGCGTCAGCTCTGCGACCCCGGCACGTTCGAGGCGATGTTTACGAATCTGCGCTCGAATGACCCGCTGAAGTTCAAGGATCTCAAAAGTTACGCGGAGCGCTTGATCGCTGAGCAGATCAAGAGCGGCGTGACCGACGGCTGCCAGGCCGGCGTGGGCTTTATCAAGGGTCGGCAGGCGATGCTCGCGGTGCTGGACCTGAACTTCATGATGGGCTCGATGGGCTCGGTCGTCGGCGAGATCATCACCCGCGCGATCGAGACGGCCCAAGAGCGTGACCTGCCGCTGATTGTCGTCTCGTGCTCGGGCGGTGCGCGCATGCAGGAATCCGGCTTGTCGCTCATGCAGATGGCCAAGACTTCTGCGGCGCTAGCGCGCTTTGATCGCGCTGGCGGGCTGTTTATCAGCGTGCTGACCGACCCGACCACCGGCGGCGTCACCGCGAGCTTCGCCATGCTGGGAGACATCATCATCGCTGAGCCCAAGGCGCTGATCGGCTTCGCTGGCCCGCGCGTGATCCAGAACACGATCCGCCAGGAGTTGCCCGAGGGCTTCCAGCGCAGCGAATACCTGCAGGAAACCGGGTTCGTTGATCGCGTGGTGGCGCGTCACCAGCTCCGCAGCGAGGTGGCCCGCGTGATCGACTTCGCCGGCAAGTAATCGGTCTGGCTGGTTCGACGAGGTTCGCGAAGGCCGCGTGGTGAGAGTTGCGAGTCGCGAGTGGTGAGTCGCGAGCGGCTGCGTGTGGAGCGCACGGCTGGTGGCTGGTGGCTTCGGGCTGAAGTGGGCTGGAGTGGGCTGGAGTGAAGTTCTGCCAGAAGTCCGGCGAGCCCGGTGTAGCTGAAGTTTGGCACTCGCGTTCCCCCGGGGCGACTTGCCCGCGACGCGTGTACGCGTACCCTGTCTCATGGAAGCCCGCACGATTTCCGCCAAACGTTCCGCTTCATCTACTGTTGGCACGGGCGACGCGACACTCGCTCAGGGCTTCAGCGGCCCGCCACAACCGATGAACGCCAATGAGAAGATCGTGATGGACGCCATCACGTTCGACGACGTGCTTTTGCTCCCGCGATACTCCAACGTGGTGCCCACCGAAGCGGACACGACGACCTGGCTCACGCGGCGCATCCGCCTGCACATCCCGCTGATCTCGGCGCCGATGGACACTGTCACCGAGAGCGCGCTGGCCATCGCGCTGGCGCAAGAGGGCGGCCTGGGCGTGATTCACCGCAACATGCCCCCAGAGATCCAGGCCCGCGAGGTGACCAAGGTCAAGCGCTCCGCCAACGGCGTCATCAGCGACCCGATGACGCTCTCACCGGATGACACCGTCGCCAAGGCGCGACAGCTCATGGCTCGCTATCACGTCTCGGGCTTCCCTGTCACCCACGACGCCGAGGCCAAGGGCGCCGTGCGCGGCATCCTCACGCGGCGCGACCTCAAGTTTGTCGAGAATGAGCAGACCCGCGTCGGCGATGTCATGACCAAGGACGGCCTCATCACCGCCCCCGCCGGAACCACGCTCCCCGAAGCCGAGCGCATCTTAAACGCCAACAAGATCGAGAAGCTTCTGCTCGTTGACGACGCGGGCAACCTCGTCGGGCTCATCACGATGAACGACATCGACCGCTTGAGCCAGTTCCCGCGCGCGTGTGTAGATTCGCGCGGGCGGCTGCGCTGCGGGGCCGCGATTGGTGTGGATGCGTACGAGCGAGCCGAAGCGGTCGTCGCGGCGGGGGCCGATGTGCTCGTTGTGGACACCAGCCACGGGCACAGCGAGAACGTGCTGCGCACCGTGCGTGAGCTCAAGAAGCGCCATGACATCGATGTCATTGCCGGCAATGTCGCGACCGCCGAGGGCGCCAAGGCGCTGGCCGCGGCGGGCGCCGACGCGGTCAAGGTCGGCATCGGGCCGGGCAGCATCTGCACGACGCGTGTGGTTACGGGCGTGGGCGTGCCTCAGCTCTCTGCGGTGATGAACGCGGTCCAAGGGGTCGCTGGCACCAACTGCGTGGTCATCGCCGATGGCGGCATCCGCCAGAGCGGCGATATTGCCAAGGCGATCGCGGCGGGCGCGAGCGCTGTGATGATGGGCTCGATGTTCGCGGGGCTTGATGAATCACCGGGCGAGATGGTCATTCGCCAGGGCCGGCGGTATAAGAGCTATCGCGGCATGGGCAGCGAGGGCGCGATGAACGCGGGCAGCGCTGATCGCTATGGACAGGCTAACCGCACCGGCTCAGCCGCAGCCGGAGACTCCGCGTCGCGCAGCGCCGCCTCGGACAACGCCAGCGCCGAGATCGGCAAGCAGAAGTTCGTCCCCGAAGGTGTCGAGGGCCTGGTCGCGGCGCGCGGCCCGCTCACCGAGTTTGTCTACCAGATGGTGGGGGGGCTGCGGGCGAGCATGGGCTACGTCGGCTGTCGAACGCTGACGGAGATGCAGCGCGACGCACGGTTCTGTCGCGTCAGCGGCGCGACGATTGTCGAGAATCACCCGCACGACATCCAGCTCACGAAGGAATCTCCCAACTACCTTGTCGCACGTCAGGGCCTTGAATGAACGCGAGCCAACACGCCGCCTCCGGATCCGAAGTCTCTGAGCACCGAGCCGCAGCCATGACCACCGCTGGCAAGATGACGCCCGCTGAGATCGACCTGGCCTACAGCGCGGCTCAGAAGGTCGTGCAAGTGCATCGACGGGTCTCGTCGTTTATGCGACTGGGCATGACGCTGGCGCAGATCGATCAGGAGGTCGCGCGGGTGCTGGCCGATCTCGAGTGCAAGAGCTGCTTCCTGCACTATCGCCAGGGCCGCTCGCCCGCGTTCCCGAGCCACGCGTGTCTGTCGCTCAACGACTGCGTCGTCCACGGCACCGCCGCGAGCGTCACGCGCCCGCTCCGCGAAGGGGACCTGCTCAAACTCGATATTGGCGTCAACTATCGCGGGATGATTGGCGACGCGGCGTGGACGTACAGCTTCGGCCAGCCCACCAGCCTGGTCAAACGCCTGATGGACTGCGGGAAGAAATCGCTCGCTGAGGGCGTCAAGGAACTGCATCCTCAGAACATCTACCTCGCGTGGGCGCGGCGCGTGCAAGGCATCGTCGAGACCGAGTTCGGCTTCAAGCTCGTGCGCGGGCTCGGTGGGCACGGCTACGGCCTCAAAACCCTGCACAAGGCCCCGTACGTCAGCAATGTCGTCCCGGCGTATGTCGGCGAATGGCCCGAGGCCACCGAGCGCTGCGAGCCGGGCACACTGGTCGCAGTGGAGCCGATGATCGCGGTGAGCACCGGCGACACCAAGCACGCGCGCAAGAACGA
>JBBQMD010000012.1:0-58442 GCA_038328575.1 Phycisphaerales bacterium
TATAACGGTTTAGCAAACCGTCGCCTTCAGCCTCTCGGCCACCTCTCCGGCGATCTGACGCTGCCATCGTAGCAGACTCTAGCGCGCGAGCCAAGCGACTCGCTTCGTTCATCGCCGCGGCGACTCTTCGACCCGCAGGGCGACTCTTGGACCCCTGAGGCGATTCTTCGACCCGCGCGGCGTGCCCCTTCACGATCGCGCCGTCCACCAGCGGTCGCACCCGACGCTAGCCAGCCAGCACGCGCTCGAGTTCGAGTCGGCACAGTGCCCTCTCTCGGCGATCCCCCCTCTGCCGCCGCCGCGCCCGACCAACCCCGCACGCCGCGGCGTTCTCGGACCGCCCGCTCATCCCGAGCATGGCGGAGGCCATCGACACGACCACCGAGATCACCCCGCTTCCCACGTCCTGCTTCCAACCCTCGCCGCGCTTCAAACCCCCGGTTACCGCTCCCCGGAAATCCCGTCTCCGAAACCTCTTCTTGCGAAACTTGCCGCTCCCCTCGCTCGTACTTTGATACGATGCGGGTGTGTCTGTCGGGTTGCGCGGCTGCATGGCAGCCGCGAGGCTCGTCGGCGTGGGGAACCCGTTTCGCTGACGCGAGCACGCGTTCTTCACGTCCTACAGTCGGCCCCATCCGGCGATCGCATCGCCGGTTCACGTCTCCGTCCCCTCCGCCTCGCGAGCCACGGCCGGCCCTATGCAGAGCAGCTCCTCCCCCCAACCATCCCGAAACCTGGACGAAACCGTGCCGGTCGGTCAGCGCTCGCCGACCGACCCCAAGGGCGGCTCCACCCAGCCCGCTGGAGTCGGTGATCCCGCCGCCGACGGCACAACCGCCAACGAAAAGACCCGCGGCGGCTCAATGGTGGACACCATCATCGGGCGCATCGTCGTTGACCAGGGCCTCGCGACCTCCGAAGAGGTGCAGCAGTGCCTGGAGCTCGCTCGCGCCGCGGTTGCGGACGCGAACAATCTCTCAGTCGGTGATCTGCTGGTCCAAAACGAGTACATCACGCGTCGCCAACTCCGACGCTTGCGCGACGCCGCCGAGGCCGAGCGATCCAGCCAGCAGATCCCGGGCTTCAAGCTGCTGGGCGTGCTGGGCCAGGGCGCCATGGCCAAGGTCTACAAAGCGAAGCAGTTGAGCCTTGACCGGATGGTCGCGATCAAGGTGCTGCCTCGCAAGTTCACGCAGAGCGCTCAGTTCGTGGAGCGGTTTTACGCCGAGGGCCGCAGCGCCGCGCAGCTCAACCATCCGAACATCGTCGCGGCGTACGACGTCGGCAAGGCCGGCGAGTACCACTACTTTGTGATGGAGTGGGTCGACGGACGCACGGTGTATGACGACATCGTCAAGAACAAGCGCTACAGCGAGACCGACGCGCTGGAGATCGTCGTCCAGATGGCCGAGGCGCTCCAGCACGCCCACGACCGCGGCCTGATCCACCGCGATGTCAAGCCGAAGAACATCATGATCACCAACCAGGGTGTCGCCAAGCTGGCGGACATGGGCCTGGCTCGCGCCGTCGCCGACAAGGAGGCCGCGGAGGAGGAAAAGGGCAAGGCGTTCGGCACGCCGTACTACATCTCCCCTGAGCAGGTGCGAGGCGAGGTGAACATCACGCCCGCAGCGGACATCTACTCGCTCGGCGCAACGCTCTACCACATGGTCGTGGGCTCCGTACCATTTGACGGCAAGAACCCCAGCGACGTCATGCACAAGCATCTCAAGGCGGAGCTGGTCCCGCCGGATCATGTGAATCCTCGCTTGTCTGCGGGCATTTCCGAGGTCATCGAGATGATGATGGCCAAGGACCCGCGTAAGCGGTACTCCTCGTGTAAAGACTTATTGACGGACCTGCGAGCGGTGCGGCTCAAGAAGGACCCGCCAATCGCGCACAAGGACCTCGGGGGCGTCGATCTGGCGTCGATCGCCCAGGCGGAGCGCCAGGCTCAGGGCACTCTTTCAGAAGACCAGAGCAATTCCCTAACGCAGCGCGGCGTGGCGACCTGGCTCTTCGTGACCATGTGCACCCTGCTGATTCTGTCGGTCGCGGTCAACATCGTGCTCTTCTCGCGTGGCTGACCGGCTGCGGATCCTTTGCGTTACGGCGGCCAAGCGTGACAAGCTGGAGAGTTTCGGCTTGTCTGACTGACGGTTGTCGTTTAGAATCTGCTAGGATGGCGCGGGACGGCGGCACTCCCGCGGCCCGCCTTTTGGTTTGTCGATGCTGGAGGTTTTGTCTGGTTCGAAACTGCTTGGCCCAACTCAATGCTCGGCCCGCCGCGTGGTCATCGCAATGACCGCGCCACTGTCCATCATGTTTTCTCTCAATGTCACGACGACACGAAGCCCGTGTGTTGCCCGCGCGTGTCTGTTTGATCACTGCGCGCAGTCCAGCGCGCCACAAGGAGTCTGAGCATCACTCGAGCACCTCGTTTCGGTCCCGGCGGTCCCCCCCAGCGCACTCGCATCAACCACTTGATCCGCATGACGCCCGTGCGCGTCATCGGCGCCGATGGCGAGCAGATCGGCGTCGTTGAGACGCCGGACGCGATCAAGATGGCGCTCGACCTGGGCCTGGATCTGGTCGAGATCTCGCCCGATGCGCGCCCGCCGGTCTGCAAGATCATGGACCACGGGAAGTTCAAGTACGAGCAGTCCAAGAAAGAGCAGAAGAATCGCTCCACCAGCAAGGCCAGCGAACTAAAGGAAGTGCGCCTCGGACGCTCGGTGAAGATCGACGATCACGACGTGCAGATCCGCGTCAACCAGGCCCGCCGATTCCTGATCGACGGGCACAAGGTACTGATCACGCAGCGGTTCAAGGGGCGCGAGATGGCCCATCGCGAGATCGGCATCGATCGGCTGAAGAAGATCATGGAACAGCTGTCGGAGGTGGGCAAGCCCGAGACGCCGCTGCCGCGCTGGATGGGCCCGCAGGCCAGCATCATCATCGCGCCGGACAAGGTCAAGGTCGAGGCGATCAAGCGCATCGAACTCAAGGCCAAGAACGCCGAGACTCGCAAAAACGAGCGAGCGGAGAAGGCGGTCAAGGCGGAGCGTGCCGAGCGGATGGGCGGCGGTGCCCAGGCCAGCGAGAACGCCGTGGCGCCCGCGCTGACTACACCCGAAGCAGTCCCGGCTCCGCAATCGGTCGAGAGTGAGGGCGACAGCCCGGTGCTTTCGCAGTAAGCCGGGACGATCTTGAGTGCTGAACAAAGTTAAGCGGGCCACTCGATGAGTGGCCCGCTTTCTTTGATGGTCGAGATCGATGTAATGTGCCGCCAGTCTCTCCGGGCTGACGACCGCACAGTCACCTAACTGGACTCTGCGCGTCCTTGTCTATCTTGTTCAGAACCCGCGCGGGATGGTGCCCATCAGCACGAGGATGAGGACAATGACGAGTACCAGCCCGAGGCCGCCGGTGGGGCCATATCCCCAGTTCTTGCTATAGCGCCAGGTGGGAAGAATGCTGACGATCAGGACGACGAGAAGGATGAGAAGGATGAGGCCCATGAGAGCTCCTTTTGGTTGCTGGCAAGGAAGAATAAATGAAGTGTCGGCTTTACTTTCTCATGCTGGAGAAAGTGACGAGCGCTTCCTGTGCATCTCGTCGGCGATTTCGTGCCGTTCACGGCCCGCGGCGACAAAGTCAACGAATCGGATCAGTGCTTCGCGGAGCTCGGCATGCCGGGCTTCGCTTGATCCTTGGCGTGCTGCTGGCCCTGGTTGTTCTGAGCATGCGACGCGTCTGTCTTGCTCGCGTCGTTCACAGAGCCCTGCGCGTGCGCCTCGTTGTTCTGTGAACCCTGATTGTGGTTCTGACCCTGGTGCTGATTCTGACCCTGCGCGCCGGAGGCGTTGCCGGCGTTGGACTTGTTGCCGTTGCTGCTGTTGGGATTCGAGTTCGAGTTGTGAGTGCCCGCGTTCGCGTTGGCAGCGCTTTTGTTCGCGGGCGTTCCGGTTGAACCGGTGGCAGTTTTCTCGCGAGCCTTGTAGCCAGCCTGATCAATCGCGGCGCAGGCAGAGGTCATGCCGGCATTGTCAGCATTGATGTTAGCAGATCCGACCTTGACGTTCTTGGTCACGACACCGTCCAGGCCCCTGAGCGCAGAGTTGACTTTGGTGACGCAAGCGTCACCGGACATGCCGTCAATGGAGAGCGTGCGGTCGGAGGCTTGGGTGGCTGAGGCGGCGGAAGTGTTCATGAGGTATTCCTTTCAAGGAATCGAGGTGTGCGTTCGAAGGGGCTGGTTCCGCCCCTGCTGATGAGTGCAAACCGATGATCTTGCGGAGAGAGTTCAAATGAGTGTGCGAACAATGAACATTTGCTCACTTGGAGCGGGGTTTTATCAACATCGTTGTCTGGCTACCTCGCCCTCTAGATGTGAGGACCAGTTCGGGCGTTGTTCTTCGTGCCGTTCGACGAAGTGGGAGTGAACGCAACGGACCGTCCGCAATGCGCGGTCCGAAAGCCATTGGCACCGAGTCCGTCCTCGTTGCCCCGCGCAGGCGGCGCAGAACCCCAGTGTTTCCTCGCGCCGCCCCAGTTCCCCACGCCGCACGCGTTGCTCAGATGGCAGCGTCGCGCAACTCCGCGACGGCGATCCCTCAATCGAGTCGCCGCGGGCGTTGGGCGATCCGACATTCGAGGTATGAACTTGCACTCAACTTTCCGCACTGGTTCTCGGCGTCGCCTCCTGGCGAACTCGCTTGTCGCGGCCGCGCTGCTGTTTGGATCGGCCGGCGGTCTGGCCAGCGCGCAGTCGATCACGCCCACGTCGCTGGCGACGACGATGACGGCGGAGAGCTATCGCGTCAAGTTCGACAACAACAGGCTCTCGATCCGCGACGCGGTCACCGGGCGAGAGATCGTGACCAATGACCACATGACGCTTCTGCGCGGCGGCGAGTGCAGTGGCGAGGTCCACGTCGAACCCAAGCCCGACGGTGCCGATGTGGTCCTGACGGTTCGCAACACGACCGACTCGCCCAAGGCCCCGCCCCAGCTTCAGGTCACGCGCCTCCCCTTCCGCGATATCGACGCCTGGGACTTCCGGCATGGGTCCACGAAGTTCCAGTTCCCTTATCCAACGCAGTGGCTGGGCGCGCTGGCGCTCGGCGTTACCCAGGTTGATTACCCCGGCGACGCGTACAGCCCCGTCATGGTTTTCTCGGACGCGACGCACTCCGTCGGGGTCTCGATGATCTATGACGTCATCGGGTACAACCACTCGGTGACGATGGACTTGGTTGCGACGAAACCGACGGACGCCTTTCCCCAAGGAGGCTACTTCGTCCGTGTTGATCTGCGGTCAATGGTCCCCGCCAATACCACCCGCACCTATCGGATGAGCGTGCGCGTGGCCCGCCAGAACCAGCACTGGCTCCGGACCCTCATCCCCTACCGCGACCACTTCCGCCAGACCTTCGGCGGCGTGCAGTATCAGGCTCGGCGCAAGCCCGTTCGCGGCAGCGCCTGGTCAAACACCGCCTGGATCAACTCCGCGAATCCGCGCGGCATGGCCTACTGGGACCACCCGCAGGGCGTCGGACGCTACGTTGACCGGACCCTCGAATGGATGAACCTCCACAACTACGACGAGTCCATGCTCTGGGCAATCACCGGCCTCTTCTCGTCGTACCCGCTGCTCAACTATCCGGCGATCTTCGCGACGGGCGTTGATGACGTCCCGGCGCTGGCGGCAACGCTGCCGGAACTGCGCCGCCTCGCAGCGAACGGTCGCATCTTCGGATTGTGGTGGGGAAACTCGGCACGCTACATGCCCTACTGGAACTGCACGTGGGAAGAGTCCCCACTGATCGACCCGGACAACCGGGTGCATCGCGAGTTCATGATGCGCGAGCTTGATCGCGCGGTGGCGATGGGTGCCATGAGCATCGGCCTTGACGCGTATGTTGAAGGATCCCCGGCCATGCAGTATCGCATGCTCTACGCGATGCACCAACGCCACCCCAACGTGAAGTTCATCACCGAAATCTCCGGCGCCGACTTTGCGCACACGCTTGCGGCGTCGTGGTACTGGGCCAAGGACGTTCAAAGCCCCGACTACCTGGCGCACTTTATCGTGCCGGGTCATGAATCGTGGGCCTGCCCGATCTATCAGCATTTCCCGGGCCTGAATGAGGTGGACGTGGTCCGCATGTTCGAGCGCGTTGCTGCCAGCGGCTTCACCATCATCGACGGCTGGGGCATTCCCAATCGCCCGAGCTTCACATCGTCTGATCTCGGGCCCAATGTGATCCCTGCGGAACTCTACTTGGCCCCCGCGCTGGCGCGAACAAACTTTGACGTGGGCTTCACGCTGTCGGGCGTGAACACCAGCGACGCCGTGGTAGTCGCGCCGCCCCCGCCGCCTGCCCCGCCGCCGGACCCGAACGTGCCCCCGCCGCCTCCCCCGCCTCCGCCACCCGCGCTCCCGCCGCCGCCAGCGGTCGTGGTGCCGGTGACTGTGTTGCCGACTTTGTCCGATGAGCCGATGGTGGTGGCCCGCGCGACGTCAGCGCCCGTGTCAGTGCAGTCTGATATTGAGATCGCCGCCACCGGCGGTGGTGGTGGCGGTGGTGGCGGATTTGGCGGTGGCGGTGGCGGAGGTGGTGGCGGAGGTGGTGGTGGGCTTGGCGGCGGTGGAGGTGGTGGCGGCGGCGGCAGTGGTGGTGGAGGTGTCGGCGGTGTCGCGGGCTCCGGCCCCGGCGCCGAATCCGCGCCATCAGCCGCGGCTCCGGGTCGCGATCGCCCGCCGCTGGTCTTCATGAGCCCCGAAGCGGCGGAGCGGTTCGCCAATCGCCCGACGCGCGCGGAGATCGCCATGCCCAACAACTCGCGCCCGGGGTCGGGCGGCGCTCGTCGGTGAATGCGTGAATGACAGTTCCAGCGTTGAAGCGACATCGGAGGCGGTCATGGGCACGCGAGCTGCCAGGTTTTATGCGCCGCCAGCGCGAGCGCGTGGCCCCTGGTCAGAGCTTGACGGGTTGATGGGAGGCTCAGAGGCGGTCAATCGTGTCGCAGGGCCACGATCGGGTCCTGGCGCGACGCGCGCACCGCCGGGTAGAGCCCGAAGAGCAACCCCGTCAGCGTCGCCACCACGAACGCGACGATGATCGAGCCCATCGTGAGCGATGTCGGCAACGGCTGCTCAGCGTTGAACGACGAGCCGATCAGCGGCAGCTCATGCAAACGCGGCACGATGTACCCGAGCGTCAGCGAGAGCATCACACCGGTCGCGACGCCCGCAAGGCCTCCGACCGCCGAGAGCACGCCGGTTTCCACCAGGAACTGCCAGACGATGTGGCGACGAGTAGCGCCGAGCGCGCGCCGGATGCCGATCTCGCGCGTGCGCTCGGTCACGCTGGCGAGCATGATGTTCATGATGCCGATGCCGCCGACAAGCAGCGAGATGCCCGCGATGAACGTCAGCACGAGGTTCCAGGTCAGCGCGGTCTTGCGTGCGCTCTCCAGCAGCTCAAAGGGGACGATGATCTTCAGATCCGTCATGTTCGGGCGCCGCGCTTCGATCACGCGCGTCACGAGGTTCGAGAACTCCAGCACCTTGTCGCGATCGGGGGCGACGATGTAGATCTCGGAGATCTGGACGTTCTCGCTGCTCATGCTGCCGGAGGTGGCGCGAAACACCGTGTCGCCGAAGACCTCGCCGGCGGTGGTGATGGGCAGGTGGATGTCCATGTTCAGGTCACGACCGACCAGCAGCACCCCCGCGCCGCCGGAGAGCCCGACCGGCGCGAGAATGCCGACGACCTTGAGGCGCTTGGAGTCCACGCCGATGGTGTCGCCCATTGGGTCGGCAAACGGGAACATGGACTTCGCAACATCGGCTCCGATCACGCAGACCAAGGCGCGTTCGTCGAGGTCCTCTTGCGAGAGGTAACGCCCGCGCATGACGCGAAGGTTCGCGGCCCGCGCCAGGTCGGGCGTGGTGCCGAAGGCCTGGCTGGTTTGGCGCAGGCTCTCGCGCACGATCTGGCCGCCAACAGCCTTCAGCGGAACGATCGCGTCGGCTTGCGGGAACTCTAGTCGCAGCACGTCAAGGTCGGAGCGCAGCAGCCCGTAGCGCGTCGTCCATGAGCGGCGCTGCCCGCTGCCCTGCGCCGTCTCCGGCGGCTTGGTTGAGCGGATGATGATGTTCTTGGCACCCAGCGCCTCGATCTGCGCCAGCGCTTGGCGCTTTGATCCCTCGCCGATGGCGGAGTTGGTGATGACCGCCGCGACGCCGAAGATGATCCCGAGCGCAGTCAACAGCGAGCGCAGCGCGTGGCGCCGGATGTTTGAGAGGCCGAGTCGGATAATCTCAAGGAGAAACGCCACGAGTGATAATAGTGCGTCGCGCCGCCTGCGCCGCGGCGATCGCGCTTTAGAACGGGATGTCGTCTTCGTTCACTTCCTGCGGCTGCGGCGCGGGGTTGCGAGTCACCACCCGAGCGCTCCCGCTCGGCGGGCGCTGCTGCTGAGCAGGCGGCGGCGACTGATCCCCCTCGTCATACCCACCCCCCCCACCCCCACCAATGTCACCGCCACCACCGCCACCGCCCCCACCGCCCCCACCGCCCCCACCACCGCCGCCCATGTCATCGCCGCCGCCCGCGTTGCCACCGGCGCTAGCGTTCTGCTTGGAGTCGACGAACTGGAACGTGTCGATGACGACCTTGAGCTTTGAGCGGTTCTCGCCGCTGGTTTTGTCCTGCCACTGGTCAAGCCGAAGGTGGCCCTCGATGAAGACCGGGCGTCCCTTGGAGAGATACTTGCCCATGGCCTCGGCGGTCTTGCCGAAGGCGTCGCAATCCACAAAGATCGGCTCTTCCTTGATCTGCCCGTCGGCGCCCTTCCAGCGACGCGTCATGGCCAGGCCGATCTTGGCGATGGCCATGTTGTTGCCGGTAAATCGGACTTCGGGATCGCGGGTGAGGCGGCCCATGAGAATGACCTTGTTGAAGTTGCCGGCCATTGAAAAGCTCCTGGAGTGACGCCGCCGATCGAGGGTGCGCGGACGGGTGAATGGAGGCGGTGTCCGTTCCAACGGGCACCAGTCACCTCGCAATCTGAGTGTAGCGTTTCTGGCAGATTTGTGCATTCGTGGGGGGAATGCTGCGCCCGGGCGGGGCGGGGTCCGGCACCAGGGCGTGCGTGGGGCGGAGGGGGTATGGCCCCGGGGGGGGTGAGCAGGTGAACAGGGAAGGCCCTTGGGCGGGCAACACTTTCCGGTAAACCATTATGGGTAAACCATTATGAAGGCTTCACGCCGTCGCCATCGGCCTTGATATCGGTGCCGGAACTTGCGCCGCCCTTGGTCGCTGCGTTGTCACGACTGATGATCGACGAGATCCGGCGCGTAATCTCCGCTGCTCGCTCCGGGTCGCTGAACTCGCAGCGGATCGCCTCCTGACGAGCCGCGAGGGCCTCGCGAACTTCTTGGGCGCTGACGTAGCGCTTCCGCTTTGAGGAGTAACCGTCGAACGGCACGCCGCACTCGGGGCAAAGTGGCGGCTGCTCGGCGCTGTGGCCCGAGAGGTCATACTCGCAGTACGGGCAGCGATTGGAGCGGTCGCGCCTGGGCAACATCGCGACGTAGAGCCCCACAACCAGCACGATCATTGCCTCGCCGTAGATCAACAGCGAGAGCACCCGCGGCTCCTCGTCGCTGCCAATAAGCCGAAGCAGCCGACCCGCGACCGGAATTACCAGCAAAACGGAGGACGCGCCCGCGATCGCGCAGATAAAGCCGATCCACCGGCGTCGGAATCGCAGGCAGAAGAACCAGACAAGCAACGCATACAACGGGAGCAGGACCACGCTGGGGAGTGTAAGTCGCGAGATCAGGTCGCGAATCGCTGGGGGAGGACGCGAGTCGCGACTCGCGACTTTCCCGGGCTCACCGTCCGGCCTTGAAAAAGTGGCGCAGCGATTCGAGGATGTCTTCGCGCTCGTTCACGCGCGTCGCGATCACCCGCGCGCTGGGGTCGTCGTCCGACGCGTCAGGCTTCTCCGGGAACGCCTCGCGCAACACGTTCAGGAACTGGCCGGAGCCGTACGCCGACTTCACCTGGCAATAGCCAAAGAGGTTGACCACCGGCAGCAATCGCTGCGTGAGCAGGTCGCAGCACAGCCGGTTGTCGCTGTCCGACGAGTTGTCGCCATCGGAAAAATGGAAGACGTAGATGTTCCAGTCCGACGGGTCATAATGCTCGTCAAGGAGCTTCTGACACGCCGTCAGGGCGGAGCTGATGCGTGTGCCGCCGTCTTCTCGCATAGAGAAGAACGTGGCGCGATCGACCTCTTGCGCGCTGACATCATGCACGATGTAGCGGCTCTCGATCCCTTGATAATTTCGACGCAGCCAGGTATCGATCCAGAACGCGTGCAGCCGCACAAGTTCCTTCTGCTCCTGGCCCATCGAGCCGGACACGTCCATCATGTAGACGATGGCCGCGTTGCTCTGCGGCTTCTTCACCTCGACCCACGAGCGAAACCGCAGGTCGTCCTTTATTGGCACGATGATCGGGTTCTCCGGGTCGTACATCCCCAGGCCGATCTGGCGCTTGAGCGCTTCCTTGTACGTCCGCTTGAAGTGACGCAAACTCGCGGGGCCGATCGGGCGCACGCCCGAGTACTTGTCCTTCTTCGTGGTCACAGTGTGCCTGCCACGCGGCTTGATCCGCGGCAGCGCCAGCTCTTCACCCAGCAGATCCGCGAGCTCATCCAGCGAGACGTTCACCTCAAGGATGTGCTGCCCCGCCTGCTCGCCCCCTTGACCGTTGCCCTTGCCCTGCCCGGCGGGCTGGCCGTCTTCGCCCGGGCCCATGCCGACGCCGCCTGAGTTGTCGCCATAGCGAAACGTCGGCAGGTCGATGTCGTGAACCGGCACCGAGACGATGTTCTTGCCCTCTCGGGCGATCAGCTCGCCTCGCGCGATAAAGCGCCGGAGGTCCTTGCGGATCTTGCCGCGAACGATCTGGCGGAAGCGCCGTTGATCCTGCTCGATTCGATTGACCATTCGGGCCGTCTCCCCCGCGCTGGCGGCGCGGCCTATGCATTACCGGGGTCACTCTCAGATACGCACCAACATCCTCGAACGTTCCGAACGCAACGTGCAAACCGCTTCACGCGTCCCGGGCGTGGCGCGGGTTTCGGCTCGACCAGGCGTGTTTCCGGAACATCGACGTTCCCGGCCTTCCGCTTTGCCGAAGGTGCGCCATCCGTCACGATCCTCTAGATGTCGCGCAGTGCCCAGGCCCGACCCGCAACGCCTCGTGACGGTACACTCAAACGCATGAGTTCTGTCGCCACCAAGCCTTTGCGGGCGAACCATCGCCTGATCGTCCGAGTAGTTCTGGCCACGAGCTGGGCGCTGGTGATGGGCATAGGGGGCGTCTGGGCCGCAGTCGAGTGGTCGGTACGGTTCCCAGATTCTCGGACGGCTTGCATCGTCGGCGGGTTGATGTCTCTGGCCATCGGCGAGCTGGTGTTCGCGGCTCTCGTCGCTGACCGTCTCTTCCCGAGGGCAAACCCGTGGATATCGTGGACGGTGCAGGGGCTCGCAGGGCTCGCGATGTGCGCGGGTGTGATCATTCTTGCAATGCTGGGTGGAGGCTTATGGACGCCATGAACGGTGCCGCTCGAAACGTGTACTTCATCCGGGGGAGCCTCGCGCTGGCCCTCGCTCTGAGCGCCGCGGGCCGCGCGCCGCTGGCCCTCGCGCAATCTCCCGCCCCCGCGCCAAACACCCCCGCGCCAAACACCCCCGCGCCCACGCCCGCGCCGTCATCGCCGCCGGCGCCGCGCACGCCCGCGGCCCCTGCGACCCCGGCTGCAACACCGGCTGCGATGCCCGCCACGACGACTCTTGCGCCAACCACCCCGCCCGCTGAGTCCAACTCTCGCCCGCTCGGCCCGATGACCGCGCCCGCCCTCGAAGAACTCACCGCCCAGGCTTTCGTGCGCGTCGCCCTCACCGACCTTCGGATCATCAGCGCGCCCACCGCTGAGGACTATCGCATCGCGCTGGCCCTGTTGCGCCAAGCCGCGGCTTTGCGTCCGAGCGATCCGGAATACGTCCGCCTGGCGCTCGACGCCTCCGAACCCGCAAGCGACGGGCTCGCGTCTCAAGAACTTCTTCGCACGCTGGTCAGCCTCGAACCGAGCGACACCGTCGCGCAGCTCTCGCTCATCTCCTCCCGCATCAACGCGATGCAGGACCTCCCTGCCCGCACCGCGGCGTATTCCAGCTTCCTTGGCGAGCGTGGCAAATCGCTCGATCCCTCCGTCCGCAGCCGCCTCGCACTCGACGCTGCGCTGCTGCATCGCGAGCGTGGCGACTCCGAGGCCTTCATCACCCGGCTCACACAAGCGACGCAACTGGACCCGACCAACAAGGACGCCGCGGCTCTGGCTTACGCGTTCTTCAGCGATCGCGTGCAAGACGACGCCGGGCGGCTCGAGCTGTTGATCAACCTGCTCATGGCCGATCCGCTGGATCGCAACACGCACCTGGAGATCGCCCGCTTCCTCGCGTCTGTTGGCGCAGCGAAGCAAGCCGATCGCTTCTACGCCAACACCATGAGCCTTGACGACAGCGTCGGCGGCCTCTCGCTCGAAGTTTCCAACGAGCGTTCCGTTACGCTCTGGGCCCTCAGCGGTGCGCCCAGCGCCGTGTCCGAGATGAACAAGACCATCAGCGATACCCGGCGCGACCTGGCCTCCGTGAGACGCCAGATCACCGACGCCAAGGGCTCGCTGGAGGGCATCCCCGATCCTGACACCGTTCGCCTCGATCTGGACTCTGAGCGCGTCCGCCTTCTCGCGGCCGCCGCGGCAGAGGATAAGGACACCCTCGCTGCGTCCGCGACCGACATGATCAAGTCCGTCAATGCCCTCGAGGGCTACATCGCCGACCCGACGACGCTCCCGCGCCGCATGACCAAGGAACGCGCCGAAGAGCTGCGCGTGATCTGGCGCTTGGATCTACCGCTGATGCTCCTGATCTCAGGCGAGAACACCGACGAAGCGAAGAAACGGTATGAAGCGGTCACGACCAGCGCCGATGCGTCGCTCTCCGCCGCGACCCGCACACTTCTGGGCGGGTGGATCAAACTCCGCTCGAACGACCTCGATGGCGCCGTCGCTGCGTTCAACACGCTTGACCCGAGCGACGCGCTGGGGCAACTGAGCCTTGGCCTGGTGAGCAAGCTCAAGGGCGACAACACCCGCGCTCTGGAGCGCTGGTCCGCAGTGTGGCGCGGTGCATCGGGAACCTACGCCGGCGCGATGGCGCGATCATGGGCTCAGACGCTGGCGGGCAAGGCGATCCCACCCAGCGCCGTGGGCGAGCGGCTGGAAGCCATAGCCGCGGGCGTGCCTTCGTGGATCGATCTGATGATCACCAATCCGCGGTCGTACATGGGTGTGACGGCGGACCTCGCGGCGCCCGCCGCGGGCTCGCTTGACACCGCGCGCCTCACCATCCGCATTCGCAACCTCGCGCCCGCGCCGATGCGCCTCGCGCCAGACGGGCCGATCTTCTCCCGCTTCCTCCTGGCCCCCAACGTGCAGGTCGGCTCCGCGAGCGAGCGCGGCGTGCCCGAGGTCATCACCGCCGATCGCCGCCTGCGCATCATGCCGCGCGAGGACGTCACCTTCACGATCTGGGCCGACCCGGGCTATGGCGGCTGGCTGATCGAGAATCTCTCGGGCGAGTCTGTCCGCATTCGCTGGCGACTGCTCCAGGACTTCCAGATGGTCAGGGACATCATGTCCCACGGGCCGCACGCCCTGGCCATCGAGGCTGGCCAGCTCACGCGCCCCACGCTCCGTCAGCTCAACGCCACCGCACCGGACCTCGCGCGCGCCATCCGCGAAGACACCGGCCCCGCCTTCGCCCACGCCATCGCCTCGGCCCAGGTCCGCCTCCGCACCGTCGGCCTCGAACGCGGGATGCGCGTAACCGAAGCCGAAGACGTCGTCAAGGCCCTGCTTGAGCGCTACGAGAAAGAGGGCGCGATCGGGCGCGCGTTCATGCTGCTGCGCACGCCCAGCACCACCGTCACGAACACGTTTTCCAAGGGCGTGAAGGCGATCAGCGACGCAGACCCCGGCGTCGTCATGGCCAAAATCATCACGCGCTGCGCCGACGCCGGCGACCCATGGCTCAAGGCGCTTGCAGAAGGAAACGCCGACTCGCCGGTCGCCACGGTCGCCCGCCTGCATGCGCAGCGTCTGGCGACCGGGGCCAGGTGCTTCGCGACAATGTCGGGCGTTCGCATCGACGCACCCATTGAGCCGCCCGCCAAGTGAGCTCGCCCGTAGACACGCCGCAGAACATTGAACCGCTCGCACCAGCGCCGGGCGAAGCCGATCGCGCCGCCGAGCCCGGCAGCTTGAGCGATGAAACGTCGTCGCGCCGCTGGCGAAACTCGAGCATCCGCGTCGGGTCGTACGTCATCGGCCTGCTACTGCTGATCGCGGCTGGATACGTGATCTGGCAGAACTCTGGCGCGCTCGAAGCCGCGGGCCGCGCCGCATCGCGCGCTTCGCGAGTGCAGATCGGCGCGCTCCTGCTGTTGCCGATCATCAACTGGCTGCTCACCTCCGGCGTGCTCCTGACGCTGACTCGCCGCTACGGGCGTGTGCCCGCTTCGGACATGCACCTGCTCGTCGGGGCCGCGTGGCTCTTGAACTATCTCCCGCTCAAGCCGGGGCTCTTTGGGCGCGTCGCGTATCACAAACTCGTCCACCAGATCCCGGTTCGCGACTCCGTACGCGTCATGCTCACCACGCTCGCGTGCGGGGGGGCGTCGGTCTTCATCTTCATCGCCTGGATGGGATGCCTGGGCTTCGCGCTCTCAGAGTTCGGCGGGGGCAAGTCGCTGGGCGTTTTCTTCGCCAGCGTGCTCCTGGTCCTCCCGGCGCTCATGGCCTGGCTCCAGTCGCTCAGCACCCCACGCGAGCCAGAGGGCACCGCCAGCGGCCCAATCCTCATCGCGACCATCTTGCGCCTGGGTGATATCGGTGTCTGGAGCATGCGCTTCGCGCTTGCGTTCAGCATCCTGGGCGCGCCGCAGCCGGCAATGTTCGTGCTCGCGATCGCCGCGGCCACTCAAGCCGCGAGTCTCCTGCCAATCCAGATCGGCCTCAGCGAGTGGGTCTGCGGCCTCACGCTTGGCGCACTGGCCCTCAGCAGCGGCTCCGACGCCCCAGCAGACGTCACACCCCTGCTGGCCCTCGGCCTCGCGGCCGGCCTGCTCAACCGAGCCGCGGAGTTGGTCATCGCGCTGCCGGTTGGCCTGGTGTCGATGGCGATTCTGGCCAAGCGAAAACGTAGTGTCGCTCCATCGCGCCCGACTGCTTGACGATGCCACGCTCTCCAGGAGGCTCCCTGCGATTGCGCAGCTATCGGCAACTCCTGAACCAAGCACAAGTGATCAAGCGATCAAGTGATCGAGCGAGCAAACGAGATTAGCCCATCGCCATCTGCATGAGGAACTCCGCGTTGGTCTTCTGCTTGCCCAGCCGGGCCTTGATCAGCTCCATGGCCTCGACGACGTTCATGTCGCTGAGCACCTTGCGCAGCCGGTAGACCAGCTCGAGCTCCTTCTTGTCCAGCAGCAGTTCTTCGCGCCGCGTACCACTGCTGGCGATATCGATGCACGGGTAGATGCGCTTGTCCATAAGCTTGCGATCAAGGTGCAGCTCGCTGTTGCCGGTGCCCTTGAACTCCTCGAAGATCACCTCGTCCATCTTGCTGCCGGTATCTACCAGGGCGGTGCCAACGATCGTGAGCGAGCCGCCGTTCTCGATCGCGCGGGCGGAGCCGAAGAACTTCTTGGGCCTCTGCAAAGCCCCGGCGTCAATGCCGCCAGACATGATGCGCCCCGAATGCGGCATCTCGTTGTTGTACGCCCGGGCCATGCGCGTGATCGAGTCCAGGAAGATCACCACGTCGTCGCCGAACTCCACCATCCGGCGCGCCTTCTCGATCACCATCTCGCACACCGCGACGTGGCGAGAGGCCTGCTCGTCGAACGTGCTGGCGACCACCTCGACGCCCGAGTTCGTGTTGCGCTTGAAGTCCGTCACTTCTTCCGGCCGCTCGTCCACCAGCAGCACGATGATCTTCACTTCCGGGTAGTTCTTGCTGATCGCCTTGGTCATCTTCTGCAACAGCACCGTCTTGCCCGTTCGCGGCGGCGCCACGATCAGCGCTCGCTGCCCCTTGCCCAGCGGCGCCACCAGATCCACGATCCGGCACTCCACCTCGGTCGCCTCGGTCTCAAGGATGAACCGCTCCTCGGGATGCAGGGGCGTCAGATCCTCAAAGTTTCGACGCTCAAACACCTTCTGCGGCGGGCGACCGTTCACCTCATCAACCCGCAGCAGCGCGAAGTACCTCTCGCTCTCCTTGGGCGGGCGGATGAACCCGCGCACCGTCATCCCCTTGCGCAGACCGGTCTTGCGGATCTGGCTCGGCGACACATAGATATCGTCAGGCCCCGCCAGGTACGAGTTCTCGCTGGAGCGCAGGAAACCGAAGCCATCAGGCATGATCTCCAGCGTGCCGTCGCCAACGAGGATCCCTCGCTTCGCGGCGCCGGCCTTCAGGATCTTGAAGATCAGGTCCTGCTTGGGCACCTGCTGATACGACTCGATCCCGTCGCGCTTGGCGATCGTGTGAATCTCGTCGATCTCCATGCGCTGGAGCTGCGAGATTGTGAGCGCCTGCTTGAGCTCGTTTTTGTCGGTGGCCGCGACGATCCGCTCGAGCTCCTGCGCCTCGCGTTCGAGTTCGTCATCGGTGGGCAAGCCCATCGCGGCTTGGCGCGACGCAAAGTCTCCACCCCCACCCCCGCCCCCGCCGCCACCACCGCCACCACCGCCACCACTACTGAAGCCTCCACCACCACCGCCGCCGCCGCCGCCGGAGTCGTAGCCGCCGAACCCGCCGCGCTTCTTCTTCTTCTTGCGACGCCCGAAGCCGCTACCGCCACCACCACCGCTGTAGCCGCTTTGTTGGCCATAGCCGCCGTTGTTGCCGGAGTATCCGCCAGAGTGCTGCGATCCGCCGCCCTGACCGCCGGAGTACGACTGCTGGCCGCCACCGCCAGCACTCGAGCCGCCCTGCGCGCCGCCGCTACCGCCGCCCCCACCACTGCTACCGCCAGCACCACCGCCGCCCGGCCCAAGGCCGGAGCCTTGCCCACTGCCGCCGCCGCCGCCGGAAGTGCCCGAACTGCCCGAGCCTTGCTGCCCGCCCTGTGCTGAGCCGCCGCCACTACCGCCGCCGTACTCGCCCGAGCCGCCGCGCGGGCCCGCGTTGCTGGTTGACCCGGACGACGACGGGCCGCCGGATGAAGGCGGCCCAGCGTTTTCGCCTCGCGATGCGCCAGAACCGCTCGACGATGCACCGGCGCTCATCGGCTGCGAAGCACTCGATCCGCCGCCCCCGGACTCAGTTCGCCTCTCACCTCCCCCACCGCCCTCACTTCGCTCACTGCGCTCGGCGCGCTGAGCCTTCTCAGGACGCTCAGCTTGCTCAGTTCGCTCCGCACGTTCCGGCTTCTCAGACCGCTCACCCGCAGGTGCCGCTCGCTCTGCGCGATCGATCTTGGTCGCGGCTGTTCTGGGCTTGGGGACAAACGAAGACGATCCTTCGCTTGCCGCAGCCGCGGACGACTTCGATGCGGGCTTGCCGTCTTCGCCGGCGGTCTGAGACTTGGCCATAGTTCGACTTTCAAAGTTGGGACCGGGGAGCGATGTGTGCTATTGGGGTCGCGAGACTGGGGGCGAGGGAGGTGGGTTTGCGGCGTGAGTGCGTCGCCGCGTGCGCCGAAGTGACAGACAACCGTGCGCTCAGGAATGCCTTGTGGAATCGCCCATCGGCTGGCGGGCGAGAGCGAGGGGCGGGTGGGAAGGCCCCAACGAATCTGATCCGGATGGCGAAGAGTGGGTAGGGGTTGGCCGGGTCGCTTGCCTGCGCCCCGGTTTCACCACGAATCGCGATCCACGCGCTCCGCGGCCTCCTCAGCCCGTCGTCGCGCCAGAGCAGTGTTGCTCCCACGCTGACGCCCCCACTGTAGCCGTCAGCCCGCCCGAGGCAACTACCCCCTATCTTGCGCCCGACAACGTCAATCATACCACCGGCGGGTCAGTTCTTTGCCGCACCGATCACCGCCGCGAGCACGCGCTGCGCATCGCCCACGAGGCGGGCGCGATCGCCATCGTTGACGATGACGTAGTTGCTTCGACGCCGTTTCTCTGCAAGCGAGAGCTGCGCCGCCTCGCGCCGATCGAGCTCCGACGCATCCCAGCCGCGCGTCCGCATCACGCGCTCCAATCGCACCTCGCGCGTAGCCTCCACGAACACGATCGCGTCGCATTTCTGGTCGAGCCCGACCTCCAGCAGCAGCGGCGCATCGATGATCAACGCCGGCGCCCCGGCCTTGGACGATTCCGCCGCGAGAGCCTCACGCTCCTGGTGCAGAATCGGATGGATCAGCCCTTCAAGCCGGGCTCGCTGCGCTGCGTCGTGGAACACAATCTTCGCGATGCGCCCGCGATCGGGCATGCCGTCGTCTCCCAGAATCTCGCTCCCCCACCACTTTACCAACTCGTCGCGCACCACCGTCGTTCGCAGCGCCGCGCGCGCGCCGGCGTCGCTATCGCTCACGACACACCCCAGCTCACCGAACGCCGTCGCGATCGCGGACTTCCCCGCGCCAATGCCCCCGGTCAGCCCGATCCGCACCAGCCGCGTTGCTCCGCCCGCTTCGCCCATCGTGTCTCCTTTGCAACCTCAAAGCCCCGCCCGCACACGCCGCGGCCTCCGATCACTACCACACCTTCACGGGCGCGTATAGCGCTCGATCGCCTCGCGCACCTTGGCGCTGGCACGCTCGGGCCGGTCAATGAAAAACCACGTGAACTCGCCTCCCGACGCGCCGCCCCCCGCAGTATTCACGCCCGACTTCGAGAATCTCCCCCCGCCCACCGCAGCTGACGAGATCAGCAGCGTCCCCGCGCCGCACGAGCGCTCACGAACCCCCTTGTGAAGCACGACGCTTTGGATGCGGTTGAGCGGGATGTCGATCGTCGTCCGCCGGATGACGCCGCTGAGCCGGAGAGCCCGCCGATCGGTGAGCACGTACGCGCGGGTCGCGAAATCCAGGCAGTTCCACACGACCAGCAAGCTCAGCGCGATCGCTCCGTAGGCCAGCACGTTCGACACGCTCACCTTCAAAAGCTCAAACCAACCGATCAACGCCCCAATCCCAATCACCGCGGCGATTGACAGCAACGCGTCCGCCCGTGCCAATAGCAAAAACCACCCGCTCGGACGCAGGACCAGCAACACCGTCTCGTCCGACGGCAGCGATCGCGACAACGTCAGCGGCAACTGATCGCGCAACAGCAACTCCGTCCCGTCGAGCCCGACAGTCGCATCCCATCGCGTCAAGTTCTTCGAATCATTGAGAGTCATTGTGGAACGGACCTGCGGCTCGGGACTAGCACTTCTGACTCCTGACTTCTGTCTCGCCACTTCTGTCTGACAACTCGCGACTACGCCGCTGACGGCCCCGACAGCGTGACAATATCCGGCAGATTGCGATAGATGCCGTCGAAGTCCAGCCCGTAGCCAACGACGAACTCATCGTCGATCTCAAAGCCGCTGTACTCCACCCGCACCTCCTCCGCACGGCCCATCGGCTTCCGCTTGTTCAGCAGCACCGCGATCCGCACGCTCCGCGGCTGCTGCGCCTCCACCAGCCGCCTCAGCAGCCCAAGCGTCTTCCCGGAATCCAAGATGTCATCGACGATCAGCACCCGCGCCCCCCGCAGGTCCATCGGCACGCCGCTCTGCACCGTCACCCCTTGGCTGGTCGTGCTCTTGCCCGGGTAGCTGCTGAGCGTCACCGGCTTGATGCTCATGGCCACGGGCATCGCGCGGATCAGGTCCGCGACAAACACCAGCGCGCCCGTCAGCACCGGGATCAGTACGATCGGCCCGGCCGCCCCCGCCGCCGCACCTTCTCCCGTCCCGCCGCCGCGATTTGCCTCTTCGTCAAGATCCGCCGCGATCTGCTGGCCCAACTCGATGACGCGCTTGCTGATCTGCTCGCGTGAAAGCAGCACTCGTTGCCCGGTACTCATGCCGCCAAGATACCCGGACGCACTGGCTTCGGCAACGACGCCCCGAGAGGACAGGGCCGTCAGCGGATGTCTCTGAAACTCAACCCGTTCGCATCCGCGAACAAGCGCCGAGAATGCCCTTCAGCCAACAAGCCCCTTGATCTTGCCGGTCTGGCGCGCCCTGTAGTACCGCGCCAGCGAGTCTTCGATGATCGCGTGCGCCGCCTCTGCCGGCAGGATCTCGTCCACCTGCACTTCCTTGCCCTCCAACGCCTTGTAGTCGTTGAAGAACCGGCGCAGCAACTTGAACATGTGCGTGGGAAAGTTGCTGGCGCCCTTAAACTCGTTATAGATCGGGTCCTCGCGCAGGACCGCGATGATCTTGTGGTCCGGGTCGCCGTGATCGATCATGCTCATCAGGCCAACCGCTCGCGCGTTGCAGAGCGTCATGGGCGGGATGTCCTCTGTGCAATACACCAGCACGTCCAGCGGGTCATCGTCCTCGGCCAACGTCTGCGGGATAAACCCGTAGTTCGCCGGGTAATACACCGCCGAGCTCAGCACGCGGTCCAGCTTGAGCAGCCCCGAGCCCTTGTCCAACTCAAACTTCAGGTTGCTCCCGCGCGGGATTTCGATCAAGGCTTTGAACTCGCGAGGGAGTTCGCCGGTCTCGGTTGCGGGGGTTACGTCGTGCCACGGGTGGACCATGGCCCATGATAGCCGCTGGCATACCGAACTTGGCCGGTATCTGATTGCCCTCAACGGTGTGCAGGATCAGCGGCCCGGGACCTCGGCGCAGAAAAAGGCCCGCGTCTTGTAAACGCGGGCCTTGGAGAGCCGCGCGTGCGTGGCTCGCCATCTTCACCAGTGGGTTCGTCGAGTCACGCGCTTCTGTTCCACCAACTCATCAAAATGCCGTAGTCCGTTGAGAATGTCGGGGGTAGCCCGCAGGTTGCACTCCCGGGGATCTACCAGGCAATGTGGACAGCGGACAACGCCACGGATGAAAAGGCACAACCCACTGATCAAGATGAAGAAACGCTTACCGTTACCTGCCCAGGTACCCGCCGGGGCATACCTGCGGGTGCCCTTGCAAACGGCGCAGAGACACACGCCTCCACCGAGGCCGTCGCGCACCGAGCCGGCTCAGGGCGTCGGCTGGCGCCAGAAGTTCACCGCGGCGAATGGCGCCGCGACCGTCGTTTGCGGATTCGACTCAACCACACGCTGAAACACCACGCGTCCATCGAGAAACGCCGTGTTCGCGCCGGCGTTGCGTTCGTGCCGCGCGCCGACCCAGTTCACGTTTCCCATGCCGAACCAGCCGCGCTGGTTGTCAAGCTGTCGCGACTCGGCCATCATGATCTTGCTGGAGGCGTCGCCGCTGAAGTTAAACGGCCGCCCGAAGAACGAGCGCTGCCCGAGAGTCGCTTCGAGCCGCTTGGGCGGGCTGAGCATCGTGTTTACACCGAAGTGCGGCATATGCCCCGCCCACGTCGGATCGTTGTCATATCCAAATGCCTCGGGGCACATCAGCATCGCTGGCACGCCCGCGGTCTCCAGCGACCCATCGATGTAGCCACGGTCCACCAGCAGGTTCACCCAAGTCTTCTCCAGCGCAGTGCCCGGATCAAACGATGGCGTGACAAATCCGTATGTCGCGTCTTGCACGCGCGGGATCTGCTCCTTGTTGTCTGAAGCGTACTGACGCAACACCGTCGCGCTCTGCGCAAGCCGCACCGAACATACCGTCCGACGCGCCGACGCTCGCGCGCTGGACAGCGCCGGCAGCAAAAGCCCGATCAGCATCGCGACAATCGCGATCACCACCAACAACTCGATCAGCGTGAATCCCCGCGCACCAGCGCGGCTGGACTTCAACAGAAAGCATGCACGAAACATGGTGCCTCCCCAGGAGCAGGACAACTTAAAAATGTACTCTTCCAGAGTACCACACGCATTGCGAATGCGCGCAGCTTCCACACGAAAGCCTGCAAAAAGATCGTAAAACTTGAGAATCGCGATCCGATGCAATCCCCTTGCTCGGGGCGGACATTCATAAGGAGGAGGTCAGGGGCGAGCGTTCACGTTCCCCTGCGATACCGCGCGTGCGGATAATCGCGTGCATGCTGGAAATGTGATCCCACTCGCCCACCACGAGCGATCAGAATCGCTCGGCCCCAGGCTCGGAGTAAAGTGTGCCCGGACAATCGCGCCGGCCCTCGCTGGCATTCAGCCCCGTGCACCCAGACCGACCCTCATGGGACCACCGTCGCAGAAGCCGTTCGTTTTTTCTGACGAGTTCGTTGTCCACTACCGCTCGCTCTGGCTCGTCGGTCTCAGCGTCGTTGCAAACACTGCCGATGCCGACGACGTGATGCAAGAAGCCGCGATCATCGGTTTGCGGAAGCAGGAGTTGTTTCAGGCCGGCACCAGCTTTCGAGCGTGGATGGGAGAGATCGTGAGGAACGTCGCTCTGAATCGGCGCCGCCAGTCTCGGCGTGAGCTCAAACGCTTTGGCCAGCGAACCGATTCCCAATCCGTCGAAGTCTCCCGCGCCACCCCGCAAGCCCACCCCGTCTCCGCCGACGGACGACTCCTCTCCACGCAGGAAGCACTCGACGATCGGATGTGCGAGGCCCTCACGCGCATCGACCCCGTCTCACGCGCTTGCCTCCTGCTCCGCACCATCGACGGCCTCAACTACGACCAGATCAGCGACCTCATGAACATTCCAAAGGGCACCGCGATGAGCAACGTCTTCCGCGCTCGCCACGCCCTGGCCGCCTTTCTCACCGCCAAAGACTCCGCCTCCACTGTCCCCACACCGCCCACCCGCCGCCCCAATACCGCCCGGTAACCCATGGCCAAGCTCCCGCCCATGCCCGACGCCGACCAGGTGCTGATCGATCAGCATCTGTCCGCTGCGCTGTCGGGGCCTGGGGCCGCGGAGTTCGCACGCAGATTGGAAACAGACCCCGCATTCGCCGCTGTCGTCGCGCGCCACGAGTCTTTCTCCGCGTCGCTCACGCGCTCCGTCCCAGGGCCGGATGCGGATCTCGCCCGCGCTCAGCTTGCCCGTGCCCAACGCGCGCTTGACAACGAGCGTTCGGAGCCGCGCCCGGCGCTTCGAATCTTCCGGCGCACTTCGCTCATCGCCGCTGCGGCTTGCTTGCTACTCGCCTTCGGCGTCGCTGGCTGGCTCGGCGTGATTCCGCTCGGAGGTTTCAACTCCTCCAACACCTCGCCACTCGCTCGCATCAGCGCCGACGGCTTCGGCCCCGCCATCGCCATCAGCGACCCCGCAGAACTCGAACTCACCCTCGCTCAAAAACTCGGCACCGCACTGAAGCTCCCACGTGACACCGACATTACCTACCTCGGCATTCGCAGTGACGTCAACGCCTCGCCCGTCGGCCTCGGCATCCTCGCGATCGTCAACGGCGAGCAGGTCTTGCTCGTCTTGGACCACGCGAAAACCGCTTGCACTTTGCCGATCTCGCTCAGCGCTTCCGAGTTCCGCCATGATCGCGATCTCGGCGGCCTTCGTCTCACCGAGTGGTCGCGAAGCCGCGTGCCGGTGTTGATGGACAAGGTCGCCATCGCCTCGCGATAACACGCGCCGATCGCGTCCGCCATACGCTCTGACCCTATGGCCACCGCACCGAATCCAGCCGCCAGCGCGCGGAGCAACTCTTCTTCCGCCATCAAGCCCCCCACCATCGCTATCGTCGGCGTCACCGGCGCTGTCGGGCGCGAGATGATCGACTGCCTGACCTCGCGAGGCTTTCGCTTCGGCGCCATCAAAGCCCTCGCCTCCGCACGCTCCGCTGGCACCACCATCCAGACTTCCGCCGGCCAGTTGATCGTTGAAGCGCTGACCGAGCGATCGTTCAACGACGTCGACATCGCCCTCTTCTCCGCTGGCTCCGGCGTCTCCAAGCAGTTTGGCCCCATCGCGTCCAAGGCCGGCGCGTGCGTCATCGACAACTCGTCGGCATTCCGCATGGATGCGCACGTTCCGCTGATCGTCCCGGAGGTCAACGCTTCGGAGCTCCCGACGCGCCAGCCGGGCCAACGTTTCGGCTGCATCATCGCCAACCCCAACTGCTCCGCGATCATCATGGTCGTGGCGCTGACGCCGCTGCATCGCGAGTTTGGGATCGAGCGGATCGTCGTCAGCACGTACCAGGCCGCCAGCGGCGCCGGCGCCGCTGCGATGCAGGACCTGCGGGACCAGACCGCCAACGTGCTCGCCGGCAAACCCGCGGACCCCAGAGTCTTTCACGAGCCCTACGCCTTCAACCTCTTCAGCCACAACGCGAGCATCGAAACCGACACCGGCCTCAACGGCGAAGAAGCCAAGATGATCGCCGAGACGCGCAAGATCTGGCGCGACGATTCGGTCCGCATCAGCCCGACGTGCGTGCGCGTGCCGGTGTTGCGGGCGCACGCCGAGGCCATCAACGTCACGCTTGCGACGCCGGCGACGCTGGAGCAGGTGCGCCAATTGCTGTCGGCCGCTCCGGGCGTGACGCTGGTCGACGATCGAGAGAACAACCGCTTTCCGACGCCTCAGAAAGCCAGCGGGCAGGGTCACGTGCTGGTCGGGCGTCTGCGTGAAGACCCAAGCCAGACTCCCGCGCGCTTCACGCATGGCGCGCCGACAATCGGGTTTGACCTGTTCGTCGCGGGCGATCAGTTGCTCAAGGGCGCGGCGCTCAACGCGGTGCAGATCGCCGAACTGATGTTCCCGGAGTTCGCCGGCACGCCAGCGGTCGCCGGGGCACCGGCGCATTGAGCGTGCTCACGGGCAGCCATCAAAGAAGTTTGAGAAGAAGGAGTTGTAGTCGCCCTCGGTGACGCCGTTATTCGGCACGCCGGGCGTACCGGGCAGGGGCGTGCCCTGGTCGTCGGCGATGTCGCAGTACGCAATCGCGTCGAAAAAGCCAGCGAAGAACGCGTTGTAGTCGCCTTCGGTCACGCCGTTGTTCGGCACACCGCTGGCGCCGGGAAGCGGGTTGCCCTGATCGTCGGCGATATCCGCCGGGCAGAACACCACCGTGAGATCGAGCCGCGGCGACACGCTGAAGACGTTGAAACGCGTGCCAAACACCGGGTACGCCACCGGACCCGAGCCGAAGTCGCTGGCCGTGTGCAGCGAGCTCACGATCAGATTCAATCTCCCGAGAGACAGCCCGCGAGCGATGTAATCGCGCACGCCGGGATCGCTCAGCGAGATATTAAACCGCACGTCGCTAAGCGTGGGCACGATCGAGCCCGCCGCGACCGGCGCGCCCCCCGGCGCAATCGCCTCGCCAACACCCAAAGCTCGCGCCTCAAACCGCACGCTTCCCGTCACGTTATTGCTCACATCTCGCGCCGTGTTGTCTGGCCCGCCGAAGTCCACCGGGAACACCGCCCGGTTGCCTCGCGCGAAGCCCACCGGCTCGAGCGTCGCGAAAGGCGAGCTCTGCGCGTAGTTCGACGGACCCCAGGGATCGCCGCTCTGCGGGTTGAGGCCGCGATACCCGCACGCGAACAGCTCCACCGGTCGCCCGAGGTCCGTATCAGTCGTGCGCGCCGCATCACCCACCGGCAGATAACTCGTCGGAGCGTCCTGTGTCGAGTCGTACACCCACCCGGGCGTCCCATCCTCGACAATCACGCGCACGGTCAGGCGCAGCGAGCTGAGGTTGTACGCCCAGGCTGGGCGACCGCTGGGCACCATCGCGCCGGTGTCAAAGCCGAGGAGATATTGCGCGTCTCGATCATCGAAGCCCTCGAAGGTGCTGCCGATGGTGGTGAACGTGGACGCCGTGGGGCGCGGACCGGTCGGGCCGAACGGGTACATCCAGCGGTCCAGCGGCGGATTCGTGACCACGCCGGAGTACACCGGCGCGCCAAAAACCGCCGACGCGGAACCCGCGGCACACACAACGACAAGGCCGCAAAGAGCACGAGAGAAGTGAATCATGGTGAAAATCCTTGTCTGAATCGGTCGGTCTCTAAAAGGATTCGCATCCGCGACTCGAAAGACGCGGCATTCGGGCGCAGTTTCTGTCGCCTTATGATTCGCAGCCGGAGGGTCCCCGGTCTTCTAGAATATCATCCAGCCGCACAAATTCCCGTTTCACACGAATCTCCTCGACTCCGAACGCCGAACGAAATACTCTTCTCCGTGTGAAAGACCCTGCCAAATTCAACGTTGGACTTTGAAATCTCTTTCATCCGCCCGATGACTCCACGCGAATGGAACTCGCGACCATGAAGATCTGCCCTGACACGAAGTGCCCTTTCCTGAAGCTGATGCGCATGGGCGGTTTTACGCTCATCGAACTCTTGGTGGTCGTGGCAATTGTCACGGTTCTCATCGGGATTTTGGTGCCGTCGCTCAGCGCGGCTCGGACGCTGGCAAAGCAGACCCGTGAGCTGGCCAGCGGTCAGCAGCTCATGGTCGCCTACAGCGTGTACTCCGGCGATAACAAGTCAGAACTGCTCCCCGGCTACGCACCCGCGGCCATGGTCTCCGGCGGGCCGAACTCGCTGCGTGCGATCGATGACAAGGGCCAGAGCGTTTCCGGCGTTGTCGCCCGGCGCTACCCCTGGCGGATCGCGTCGTACCTGGACTTCAACATGGCCGGTCTTTACGACGACTACGGCGTGCTCGAGAGGTATCGGCAGCGCGCCGACTACCAGTACGTCGCCAGCCTTTCGCCTTCGCTGGGCATCAACGCCGACTTCGTCGGCGGCAAGAGCGACCCCGGCTATGGGTTCAACGCCAGCGCCCTGCGGCTGTGGGGCAAGTGGTATGTCACGCGCAGCCACGAGGTCCGCTCGCCTTCGTCGCTCATCGTCTTCGCTTCCGCACGCGGGCGCGATCCGTTCAACGCCACCAGCGGCGTGCAGCCCGGGTTCTACCTGGTGGACGCGCCGCGGTTTGACACTTCGCGCTGGGCGGAAGGGCCGTTTGACCGCTCGACCACCCCCGAGACCTACGGCTATGTGGACGCACGCTGGAGCGGCAAAGTTGTGACATCGTCCTTTGACGGTCACGCCGCGACCCGGTCAATCGAGACGCTTCGTGATATGCGGCTGTGGTCGAATGGCGCGACCTCCCCGGATTGGGGAGTTTCTCCGAAGCCCGTGTCGCCGTGAACGTGGGCAAAAACCCTGAGATCTGAGGGCGGCTGAGAACTTGCGCCGAATTTTCGGGGTGCATCCGGGCACAAGCGTCCGATTTCCTTTATACTGTGAAGGTATACCCCCGACGCTTTCTCGCGCCGGGACCCCGCTGTCTAGCTCTCCCGTTCTGGGTGACGACGGCACACACGCGGATCTGATTTCAAGGAGCGCGCATGAATCTGAAGCTGAAGACGAACACTCGCGGGTTTACGTTGATCGAGTTGCTGGTGGTGATCGCGATCATCGCGCTGTTGATCTCGATCCTGTTGCCGGCGCTGGGCCGCGCTCGCAAACTCGCGAAGCTCACCAGGGACAGTCTCACGGGACGTCAGTTGGTGGTCGCGGCTTCCAGCTATGCAGCGTCGAATAAGGACGTCGTGATCCCCGGCTACTCGCATTGGAACTGGGCTCACGGCCCGAACGCGAAGATCCAGCTCTTCACGCATGACGAGGGCCGGACGTACATGGAAGGCACCGGCATGAAGCCCTGGGGGTGGCGACTCTCTGTGTACACGGACTACAACACTCAGCTCCTGACGCTCGATAACGATCTGAACGAACAAATTTCTAGGGCGCCCCGCTATGTGAATCCCGGAAACCTTGCTTGGGGCGATCCGGCCAATGACCCCGGCTCGCAGCATCAGCAGTACAAGCGCAACTGGAACACTTCCTTCGGAATGAATACCGCCTTTGTCGGCGGCGATTTCGAGCGTGGGGCGTTCAGTGATTGGTACGGCCCGCGAGCGTCCAGGTTCTGGAGCTCTTCCGCTGGGATGCCACTGTACAAGAAGAAGTTCTGGCTGTCACGCACATCCGACAATCACAACTCAACCAAGCTCATCCAGTTCATGACCGGTCGCGGCACACTTGCGGGAGATTCGAGAGTAGTCCCGGGCATGTTCCGGTTGGAAGCGCCGAGCGGTCCGCGGAGCCGGATGTCCCTCTCACCCGTCAACTGGTCGATCACGGCGCGGCGCAAGTGGGACCCCGCACTCGCCCCGATCGAGAATGGCAACGTCGACTTCCGTTACATCGGCGATGTCTCCATCGCGATCATGACCGACGGGCACGCGGAATCTCTCAAGCTCGATCAGGTGTTAGACATGCAGCGCTGGAGCAAGGACGCGACCACCCCGGACTGGACGTTTAATCCGTCCCTGTTCACCAGCGGGGCGATTTCGACTGCACCGCTCTAATGGCTGTCATTTAGGCTAATGAACCGTTCTCATGACCTGCTCTCTGCGGGTCATTTCTTTTTCAGGCGAGCAGGGTTTCCGCCAACCACGGGCAGCATGATGAGCAGCGCACAATCGTCAACTCACTTCCGTTCGAACCGTCAACTCGTTGCGCTGGCTGCGGCCGTTGCCCTTGTTGCTTGCCTGATCTGGCTGCTGCTCTATATCACGGTGCTTGGGCGTCCGGCGGCGTCCCGTTTGCCGCAGGAATACACGGATTTCATGAGCAAAGCGCTGCCGATTGTCCAGGCCGGCCCCTACACAGGGGTGGAGTTTCGGTATGACGAAGCCGCGAAAAAGATGTACGTCTACGGACCAATCTACCGGGCGCCGGACGCGGTCAAGCTCAAGGCTGATCTCGATGCGATCACGCCGCGGCCGGAGTTGCAGTATGATTTTGTGATTGACAAGCAGAAGTGACGATCCGCACTGCGCGAGAAATCCGCCTCTGGCACCCGGCAACGCTGCCACTTGATCCTTGCGGTCGTCGAGCTTCGACTTCGGGTTGCCCACGAAACTGGTGCCATTCACTCAAAGCAAAACAGCCCGCAATCGCGGGCTGTTTTACAAGCGGAGAGGGGGAGATTCGAACTCCCGTAAGACCGAGGCCTTAACTAGTTTTCGAGACTAGCCCATTCAACCGCTCTGGCACCTCTCCGGTGACCTTTGACGCGAGGGACTGGAAGTGGATCGTTCGCAGGCGGCGGGCCACAGTCAACTCCGCGCGGGCGCGGGCGGGCTGGTGGCGAGGTCGGCGACGGTCGTCGCGGCCCGTTCGCAGGTGGCGCGGGGGGCGTCCAGGTGGGTGACCAGCCGGATCTGTCGCTCGGCGCTGGGAAGGGCCAGGACTTCGCGGGCGGCGAGCAGGCGGCAGAACTCAGCCGCGGCGGGCAGCGGCTGGCTCAGGTCCAGGAACACCATGTTGCTCTCGACGGGCGAGGCGATGTGCAGGGTGGGCACGCGTTCGAGATGTGATGCGATCAGCCGGGCGTTCTCGTGGTCTTCCGTGAGTCGGGCGCGATGATGATCCAGCCCGTACAGAGCCGCGGCGGCCAGGACGCCGCTTTGTCGCATGGCACCGCCGAACATCTTGCGAAAGCGGCGGACGCGATCGATGAACGCGCGCGAGCCGGCGACGGCGCTGCCGACGGGCGCGCCGAGGCCCTTGCTGAAACAGCAGGAGATTGAGTCAACGCGGGAGGAGTACGCCGCGGGTTCGTGGCCGGAGGCGGCGCAGGCGTTCCAGAGGCGTGCGCCGTCGAGGTGGACGGCGAGGCCGCGCTCGCGGGCGGCATCGGCGACGGCGTAGAAACGGTCCAAGGGCCAGACGGTGCCGCCGGCGCGGTTGTGTGTGTTCTCGAGCATGAGCAACCGGGAGCGGGGCTCGTGGACATCACCGGAGCGCAGGAGACGGGTGACATCGGCGGCGTCAAACATGCCGCGGGGCGAGCGGATGGTGCGGACCATGACGCCCGAGAGCGCGGCCGGGGCGCCAGTCTCGTAGTGGATGATGTGCGAGTCCTCGTGGGCGATCACCTCGTCGCCCGGCTCAGTGTGGGCGCGGATGGCGGTCTGATTCGCCATGGTGCCCGAGGGCACAAAGCACGCGGCGGCGGTGGCGAGAACCTCGCACACGCGGGCTTCAAGGGCCTTGACGGTCGGATCGTCGCCCAGCACGTCATCACCCAGCGGGGCTCGCAGCATCGCGTCGCGCATGGCGGGCGTCGGGCGGGTAACGGTGTCAGACCGCAGGTCGATCACGTCGCTGGCGGGCGGTGGTGTGAGCATTCGTAACACTAGTGCGGCGTGTGCTACGCTGGCGATTGATGCCGCTCCGCGACGAAATGCCGCTGTTGACCCCGACGCCCTTGCGGGTGGAGTTTTTAGGCGGATCGGTGAAGCGTGCGGAGGGCGAGGCGCGGGTGCGGGTTCGCTCGATAGCGCGCGTCGGAGCGGCCGCGCTGGATGAGCGATCGATCGCTGCGCAGGCGTACACGCTGGAAGTCGTTGACCCGGCGACCAGCGGCGACGGGGTGATGTTTGAGGTCACGGCCGCGGGCCAGAGCGGTGTTCGATCCGCGCAGGAGACGGTGCGGCAGTTGCTGCGGCAGTATGCGGTGGAGATGCCGCGGATGCGGATTGTGGACGAGCCGGTGTTCGCGACGCGCGGCGTGATGCTCGACATCTCGCGAACGCGCGTGCCGACAATGATCGAGCTCTTTGACATCGTGGACGCGCTCGCGGCGCTGAAGTACAACCACTTGCAGCTTTACACCGAGCACACGTTCGCGTATGCCGGGCATGAGGACGCGTGGCGCGGGAGCGGCGCGATGACGCCGGACGAGGTTCGCCGATTGGACGAGCACTGTCGTGCGGTGGGGATTGAGCTGGTGGCGAATCAAAACTGCTTCGGCCATTTGGCACACTGGCTCCGCATGGACCGGTACAAGGCCCTTGCCGAGACGCACGGCGACTGGATGTTTGACGTGTGGCCCCGGAGCGGGCCGTTCTCGCTGTGTCCGCTCGATGAGCGATCGATTGAGCTGGTGCGTGATTGGCTCGGGCAACTGCTGCCGTGCTTTACGTCGGGACTGGTGAACATCGGGTGCGACGAGACGTTTGATGTTGGCTGGGGGCGGAGCAGGGAAGAGGTGGAACGCCGCGCTGGGGAGCTTGAGCGGGGCGGGACGTTGGCCAGTGTGAGCTTTGCGGCGGCGCGGGCGAGCGTGTACGCGGAGTTTGTGAGCCGTGTGTGTGGGGTGGTGCGTGAGCTTGGTCAGGGACGAGCGGGCGCGACGCGGCCGATGTTCTGGGCGGACATTGCGTTGTCACACCCGGAGGTGTTAAAGTCGCTGCCAAAGGATCTGATCGCGTTGGCGTGGGGGTATGAGCCGCACAGCGAGTTTGATCGATGGTGCGAAACGCTGCAAGAGGCCAAACTCACAACGTGGGTGTGTCCGGGCACGAGCAGTTGGCGGAGCATCACGGGGCGAACGCGGGAGCGCGACGAGAACCTGCGCAACGCGGCGTCGGCGGGGCAGAAGCACCGTGCGCCGGGATACTTGGTGTGTGACTGGGGAGACACGGGCCACCACCAACAGTGGCCGGTGACGATGCAGGCGCTAGCCAAGGGCGCGCAGGCGGCGTGGGGCGGCGCCGAGCGGTTCGATGATCTCGATGCGCGGGCGATCTCGCTGCACGTTCACGCCGACCCGGCATTGCGATTGGGCGCGTGGATGGATGAGCTCGGCAACGCGGACGAGCCGCTGCGGCGCATCGCGGGGAGATTGTCGCGTCCGGCGCAGACCGGCGACTTTCCGCTGTGGAATCAGTCGGCGCTGTTCGCGGACTTGCACAACTGTGCGATCGGCGACCGGGCAGAGGTGGGCGATGTTGAGTTGTGGAAAGACGCCGCGGGGCGGGTTGAGGATGCGTGGGTGACGATGCCTCTGGACGGCTTAAGCGGGCTGGTTTGCGATGAGCTGGAGCACACGATCAACGTGGCGCGGCTGGCGGCGCGACGGGCGATCGCGCGCAGGCGTGGGACGCCGGGGGTCATCAGCGCTGGCGATGCAGGCGTGCTGCTGACGATGGCCCGGGAGGCGCTCAGCGAGCATCGGCGATTGTGGCTGGCGCGGTCGCGCGCGGGCGGGCTGGAGCAATCGTGCTCGCATTACGAGCGCATCATCCGTGAGCTGGAGGCGATCGCCTGAGTTACGTCGCGCGTAATCCTGATGTGTCAGGCGAGGGTGCGATGCGCAGCGGATCGCGACTGGTTGTCGGCTGCATGACGGGCACGAGCCTCGACGGGCTGGACGTCGCGATCGTCGCGATTGACGGGCGAGGCTGCGACATGGCGGCGCGGTTTGTTCGGGGCGTGTCGGTGGCGTTGGGCGAGGTGCGCGCGGTGTTGACGCGCCTGGCCGATCAGCAGCCACTGACGGCGCTTGAGATCGCGGGCGCAGCGCGGGCGTTCAGCCTGTTGCACGCGTCGGCGATTCGCGAGCTGCTCGCGGGAGATCGCGCGGACTTGCTCTGCGTGCATGGTCAGACGGTGTGTCATGCGCCGCCGGTGAGTTGGCAGATGTTCAATCCGGCGGTGTTGGCGCACGAGGTCGGCGCGCCGGTTGTGTGTGATTTGCGCGCGGCGGATCTGGCCGCGGGCGGGCAAGGGGCGCCGATCACGCCGCTGGCGGATCTGGTGCTGTTCGGCGATGCGAGCTCACGGTGTGTCATTAACCTAGGCGGCTTTTGCAACGTCACGCTGCTGCCGGCGGTGCGGCCCGATCAGGGGCGGGCGGCGCTGCGAGGGGCCATCCGCGGGTTTGATGTGTGCGCGTGCAATCACGTGCTCAACAGCGTGGCGCGAGCGACGCTGGCGCGCGAGTTTGATGAGAACGGCGCCGCGGCGATGTCGGGACGCGTTGACACGCGAGCGCTTGACGATCTTCACGCGGTGCTGTCTGGACAGGCGGCGGGCGGGCGATCGCTGGGCACGGGCGACGAGGCGGGCGCGTGGGTGACGCGTCACCGATCGCGCGTGAGCGCCGCGGACCTGTGTGCGACGGCGTGCCAGGCGATCGCTCTCTGTGTCGCGGCGCGCGTGCGGCCCGCGGGCACGTTGGCGGCGGACTTGCCCGGGTCGATCGTGCTGGCCGGGGGCGGCGCGCGAAACCTGGCGCTCCGAGGCGCCATCGCGCGAACGTGCGGGCGCGTGGTGATTGATACCTCGGCGCTGGGCGTGCCGATCGAGATGCGCGAGGCGGCGTGCATGGCGGTGCTCGGGGCGCTGTGCGCCGATCGCGTGCCGATCACGTTGGGCGGGATCACGGGTGCGAGCGAGGAAATGGTTGCCGGCGTGTGGGCGTATCCGGCGCGTGAGATCTGGAGGGCTGAAGGATGAGCAGCGGGCGTGGGTCGAGGTCGGCGCCAAAGAGCAAACCGCGCGCAAGACTCGCGGCGGGTTTAAGCGGTGGTGCTTTGAGAGGTGATGACGGCACGACTGAAGTCAGGGGCAGTGCGATTCTCGATCGGAGCGGCATCGGCACGGAGCAGCGCAACCCGCGCTCGATGACGCTACACGCGATGAGTGTGCGCGATTGCGTGCGATTGATCAATGAGGAAGACGCGCGAGTCATCGAGGCGCTTCGGAGCGCCGAGCCAGCACTGGTGCGGCTGATTCGGGAGATCGAGGCACGGTTCTGCCGCGTTGATCGCCCGGGTCGGTTGATCTATGTTGGGGCTGGCACATCGGGGCGGCTGGGCGTTCTGGACGCGAGCGAGGCGCCGCCGACGTTTCAGATTGATCGCGGCAGGATCGTCGGGATCATCGCAGGCGGCGACGGCGCGCTGCGACTGTCGAGCGAAGGCAAGGAGGATGATCCAAACGGCGCGCGCGATGAACTCGCGGCGCTCAAGCTCACGGCGCGCGACACCGTCATCGGCATCGCGGCGGGTGGCACAACGCCCTATCCCACCGGCGCACTGCGCGTCGCGAAGCGCATGAATCGCGACGTGCTCACGGCGTTGATCACTTGCTCCACTGTCAAGCGCCCTGAAGACTGCGACCACCTCATCGTGCTTGAGACCGGGCCGGAGGTGCTCACCGGTTCGACGCGGATGAAGGCCGGGACCGCGACCAAGCTCGCGCTGAACACGATCAGCACAACGCTCATGGTGCGTAGCGGACGCGTGTACGAGAATTTGATGGTGGACCTGCGGGCCAGCAACGAGAAGCTCCGCGATCGGGCGGCACGCATCATCTCGACGCTGACGGGCGCGAGCCGCGACGAGTCGATGGCGCTGCTGGACCTCACCGGCGGCGAGGTGAAGACCGGTGTGGTGATGCGCCGGCTGGGCGTTGATCGCGATGAGGCGCGGAGCCGGCTGGCGGCGGGCACCGGGCGGCTTGATTTGGCGTTACAAGGTGCGGCGAAGAGCACGCTGAAGGCCGCGACGCGGCGCGCGACGACGAAGGCTTCTCTGCGGAATCGTGCCCGATGAACATGGACACTCCGCCCACGCTTTCGAAAGGATCGACGCGCTTGACAGCCGCTGAGCGCGTGGCGATTGCGCTGGTGATGACCGTGGCGGTCGCCTTTGGCGGGATGGTGCTGCTGCGGTCGGCGTTTCAGAATCAGCGGAAGACGGATCTGGATGTGTTCTCTCGCGCCGCGTGGGCGGTGCGGACAGGGCAGGACGTGTACGCGACGTACTCGGATCGATCGTGGAACTATTTGTATCCGACGTTCTTTGCGATCGTGATGACGCCGCTGGCGGAGCCGCCGACGGCGCGGACGTTTGACCTGATCTATAACGAGCGAGCGGCGTGGGGGAGGGTGCATGGCGCCGACGAGAGCGAGCTTGCGCTGGAGCGCCAGCGGCTGATGCGCGAGTCTGACCGGCTGGCGGCGCTCGGGCTTTTGCGTGAGCCCGGGAGCGCCAGCTCGGAGGGTCCAGGGGGTGCGGGGTACTTACCGTTCTGGGTCAGCGTCGCATCGTGGTATCTGGCATCGCTCGGGATGGTGATGCTCAGCGCGCACTGGATCGGCGCGAGCGTGCAAAGCGCAGATCGGAAGATGCGCTCTTGGACTTCACGCGATCGCGGGTGGTGGATGCTGCGGATCTGGCCGGTGATCTTCTGCACCCCGGCGATCTTCAACGGGCTCTCGCGCGGGCAATCTGACGCGCTGGTGCTGCTCTCGATCGCGGCGTTCCTGCGCCTGTCCAGTTCGACTCCACCCCGGCGCATGCTCGCGGGCCTCGCGCTCGCGGTCGCGCCGGCGGTCAAGGTCATCCCCGGGTTGCTCATCTTGTATCCGCTCTGGCGGCGTGATGCGCGAACCCTCGTCGGCATTGCGCTCGGCGGCGGGCTGACGTTGCTGGTCATTCCCGCGATGGTCTTCGGGCCAGCGCGGGCGATGGACTACAACCTGCGCTGGCTGCATGTCATGGGCCTGCCGGGCCTCGGGCTCGCGGGCGAGAATGCCGATGCATCGCGGAAGTTCGAGCTCTACGGCCTCTCCGGCACCGATAGCCAGAACCTCTTGAGCGTGCTGCACAACATCATCAACATCGGCACCCCACGCGGCCTGCGCCCGGATGACCCGGCGTCGTGGCTGCCGCTGCTGGTGATCGTCGCGTGCGGCGCAGCGGTCGCGCTCTCGCTGTGGGCGATGCGCTGGCGGCCGGTCGAGCCCGGCGCGTCCTTGCTTTCGCCCGCGCGCGATGCGGACCCGCTGCTGGTGCCGTGCGTGGGCGTGCTGCTGTGCGTGATGCTGATGGTGTCACCGGTGACACACGCGCACTACTTTGCGTTTCTACTCCCGCTGATGGCGTGGCTGGTATCGCTGGATGTCAGGCGGCACTTGAGCCAGGGGGTCAGCCGCGGAACCCTGGCGTTGGGCTTGGCGTACCTCACGCTGCACGTTCTAGCAAGGTTGAACGTGTTTGAATGGATGCTTGATGTTGGCGTGCTGCTGTGGGTGGGCGTGGGAATCTGGATGTACGCGTGCGTCCGCATGCGGCAAGAGGGCGAGTCGCTTCGATACGCTTGAACCATGGCCGCTCCCGACCTCCCCACTGCGACGCACGAGACGATCGATCGCCCGACGTTCGTCCATCTCGCGCCAGATCACGTCAGCGCCGAGGCGCTTCGCGACGGCGTGGTTGTCGTGATTGACACGCTCCGCGCCAGCACGAGCATTGCGACGGCGCTTGCGAACGGAGCCGCGGCGATCGTGCCGGCGCTGACGGTTGACGAGGCGGTCAACGTCGCGGCGTTGCTTCGCGCACAGGGCGAGCGCACGCTGCTGGGCGGCGAGCGCGGCGGAGTCCGTATCGCGGGCTTTGACTTGGATAACTCGCCCAGATCTTTCGCGAGGGAACGCGTCGCCGGCGCGACCATCGTGTTTACATCCTCCAACGGCACGGCGGCGCTGCGACATGCGTCAGGGGCGGCGCGAGTGATCGTCGGCACGCTCGCGAATATCAGCGCGGTCTGCGCCGTGATCTCGAAGGACGAGCGCCCTGTCCATCTGCTCTGCGCCGCGACCCGCGGCGATATCACCCTCGATGACGCGCTCGTCGCCGGCGCGTTCGCGGCGCGGCTCGTCGAGTTGGGACGTGGCTTTGCGAGCGATGATTCGGCACGACTGTGCGCGATGGCGTGGGCGTCGATTGCCGAGAAACCCGGGAAGATGCCGGATCGCGACGCGATTCGCCGAGCACTCTGGACCGGGCGCGGCGGGCGAAACCTGATCCGCCTGGGCCTGCAAGCCGACATCGATGATTGTGCCGCGATCGATTCGCTGCACGTTGTGCCGGAGTTCTCTGTCGGCCTGGCGCGTGTTCGCAGCTTGTGAGCGCCGCGCCCTGGCGGGCCGCGGATCGGCACCGGCACGGCCTCCGATGTGATTCCTGGTAAAGTTTGAACAAGCAGGTGAACCCGGTGCAGCCCGGCCGACCTTCAGAAGTACACCGACCCGGGGCCGGGCAAGGTCAAACGGTTCGGTGCACCCTCGAAGGAGACGCCATGCAGCACACGCCTCGCCACGCCGGGTTCACGCTGATCGAGCTTTTGGTGGTGATCGCGATCATCGCGTTGATCATCGGGATCACGCTCCCGGCGCTTGCTGGCGCGCGGGCCAGCGCTCGACAAGCCGGTTGCCTGAGCGACATGCGGCAAATGGGCCTTTCACTTGCGATGTACACGAACGATTACAAGGATCGCCTGCCGCTGCCGAACTGGGGGCCCGTGGCGCAGGCGAAGGGATGGCTCTACGGGCCCGGCGTCGTCACCGCCAACTCCACGGAGGACGATCGACAGACCGGCTCGCTCTGGTCGTATCTTGAGTCGGCGGATGTCTATCGCTGCCCGAGTCACAAGGGGCCGTTTGACGGCACGGCGCGCATGACGTCGTACATCATGAACGGCGCAACCATTGGCTACGGCCGGCTTCCGATCCCGCAGCGCATCAGCCAGTTCCGACCTGATTCTGTGGTGCTATGGGACGGCAACGAGCAGCCGGAGTTCGGCCCGCCATACAACGACGGCGCGAGCTTCCCGAGCGAGATCGTGCCGGGGCACCACGGCACAAGCGTGACGTGCATGGTGGTCGACGCTTCGGCCATCTCCATGCCCAACGCCGAGTTCTTCGCGCTGCGCGATTCGGGCACCGCGAACCGATTCTGGTGTACGCCCGGCTCGGCGAACGGTCGCTGAGAGATTCCGATCCTGCTCTGACCGAACGTGATACGGAGCCCCGCCGAATCCAACGCGCTTTCGGCGCATGATCGGGCGGCGCGAGGCTGACCTCTGTGCCTTGATGTACTCGGCAAGGAGGCCGAGCATGCTCATTGACGAACGATCGGCGGAAGATTTTCAGCGTCTGCAACAACTTGCTCGACGCGAATCTCTCCGCTACCACCACTGGCCGCGCCCACGCTCACCCGCAACTTGTCCACGCCCTCGGCCAAGCCTTCGCCTATCGCGCCGACCTTCTTCGCACCGGCGACACGCTCGAATCGGTCGCGCCGCGGACACACCGTTCAGTCGCGCGAGTCAAGCAACTCATCACGCTCACGCAACTCGCTCCCCGAGTCCTCCGCGCCGCCCTGACGGCCGGCCTGCCGCCACGCCTGACCGTCAGCGATCTCATCGAAGCCGCCCAGCAACTCGATTGGCGTCAGCAAGAGACGCTGCTGGGGCTGGCGAAGAAGCCGTAAGCGAAAGCCGTTTCGACCTGGCCACAGCATCGAGAACGACACTCGCAAACCGCCGCCCAGAGAACCTGTTCCGAGGTTTGTGCCATGACGCGCGTGCTATCACAATTCCGAGATCTGCCCGCCTCAAAATCGCGCGACAGCCCGCCACAATCCGCACGTAAACGAAAACCGGAGACCCCGCTCATGCAGAGTCTCCGGCGTAAGCGGAGAGGAGGAGATTCGAACTCCTGATACGGTTGCCCGTATACGCGATTTCCAATCGCGTTCCTTCAGCCGCTCGGACACCTCTCCGGCTGGGTCCGGAGTTTAGAGCCCTCGCGCCCCCCGGGCAATGGCCCGATCTCAGTCGTCGCGCCCGCCGAAACCCCCCGTGGCCATGGATTCGTGGTCGGCCGACCGCCGCTCCCCACGCTAAAGCCCCTCACGCAGGAAATACTCCATGAGCTCATGACCCTCCGGCAGATGCACGGCGCTCGCGTTGCACGACGCCTCGTCATACGCGCGCGACCCGCTCGGCGCGATGCCCGTCCCCGCCATCACCACCGGCACCGGCGTCGCATCATGCTTGCGCGTGCTCACCAGCGTGTAATGATCCGGCAACACCATCACCCGCCAGCGATCAAACCGCCGCAGCCGCGCCACCACCGGCCCCACCACGTGCTCATCAATTGCCTCGATCGCGACCACCTTCGTCTTCCAATCCCCCTGATGACTGCTCTCATCTGGGCTCTCAACATGGCAGCACACCACGTCCAGCCGCTCCAGCCCCATCACCGTGTGCGCCCCCTGCGCCGCGTAATCCGTGTCGTGATAGCTGGTGACGCCCGGCACTTCCAGCCGCTCCCAGCCGATCAGCCGCGCGATCCCCGCCAGCAAATCCACCGCAGTGATCATCCCGCCGCGCACGCCAAAGCGCTCATGAAAACTCGGCATCGCCGGCTTCGTGCCCTGGCCCCAGATCCACGCGAGATTCCCCGGTCGCTTGCCCGCACGCACCCGCGCCAGATTCACCGGGTGGTTCTGCAACACGCCCGCCGAAGACTCGATCAGCGCTCGCAGCGCCGCCGCCGCGCCTTCCGCACGCTCACCATCCGCGCCGCCGGGGCCCTCGATCGCCTCGCTCCGAGGCAAGTGCGTCCCCCACTCCTCACCCGGCACCTCATGCGGCGGCGTCGTCATGACGCCGCCATACGCGCGCCCCGATCCATCGGTCATGCTTGACCGGTACGACACCCCATGCTTGAGATTGAGCTTCGATGCGATCCCCGGCTCTACCCGCTGCCAGTGCTTCAGCAAATCCGCAAACAACTGCTGCGCCTCAGCATCTGAAATCGCGCCCGCGGAGTGATCCAGCATCCGCCCGCCCGCGGCTTTCTCGCCGCTGACCGTGACAAGGTTCACGCGAAAGATCCAGTCATCATCGCGCACGCTCATCTTCACCGCCGCCGCTTCCAGCGGCGCCCGCCCCGTGTGATACACGCGCGGGTCATACCCCAGCAGGTCCATCGTGCAGACGTCTGACCCCGCGCCAAAGCCCGGCGGCGTCGTCCTCGCAGTCAGCAACCGCCCCGCGCCCGCCAGCGCATCCATCTGCGGCGTTCGCGCCGCTTGCAGTGGCGTCCGCCCGCCCAGTTCTGACAAGGGCAGATCGCCCGCGCCGTCCGCAATGATGATGGCGTACTTCAAGCAGCACATGTCCCGCTGGCCCGCGCCCCCACGCTCCACCTCACACCTTCGCCAGCCCGCGCTCCACGCACTCGAACACCCGACCCCAATCCTTCTCATCAAACACCGGCAGCGGCGGCAGCATGCGCACGTGATACGGCCCGTGCCCGCAGTAAAACACGATCACACCCTCGTCAAACAGCGTCTTGCACGCCTTGTTGACCTTGTCCTTGTCGCCACCAAACGGCGTGAACCGCATCATCCCGCCCACGCCGCCCACCAGATCACCCAGCTCGCCATACTTGCCGGCGCTCGGGAACCATTCCGGGTGCTTGGCGATCAGCGCCCGAGCGTGCTCGCTGAACGCGCGATGGTGGCGGGCAAACTTGCCGTCATCGCCGTAGAACCCGTTGGCCGGATCCGCCAGACGGTTGAGCACTTGCGTGCCGGTGGCAAACTGCGTCCCGCCGCTGACGTACGTCCCGCTCAGCAAGCCGGGTCCCGGGTTGTAGCCGCGCGTGAACATCGTCGCGCACACCTGCGTCATCTTGCCGACGCAGAAGACGTCAACGTAATCCCCCAGGTCGAAGTACTCGTACGCGAACATCCTGGGCGATCGCCCGAACGTCTGGATCTCATCATCCCACACCGCGATGTTGTTCGCCTTGCAGACGTCCATCAACGCCTTGAAATAGTCGCGCGTGCCCACATTGAAGCCGCCCTCGCCCTGCATCAGCTCGAAGATGAAACACGCGTGCTGCTTCGGGTAGCGCTCGACATACTGGTTCAAGTGTGAGACGCACATGTCGATGAAGCGCGTCTGGCCCATCCGCTGCGCCATCACCGGGTCGTAAAACGGCATGTAGTCCACCTGCGTGCTCAACGGCAGCCCCACGCGGTTCGCCGCCGCGTCGCCGATCTGGCTCATCGTCACGCTCCGCCCCATGAAGCAGTCCTTGAACGCGAGCACGCGGCTCGCCGGTGCATGCTTCTGATAACACACCTTGATCGCGTTCTCATTGGCCATCGCGCCGCTGGTACACGGGTACACGTGCGCCAGCTTGCTGTTCTTCTGCGCCAGCTTCAACAGCGTTTCGCCAAACTCGTAGACGTCCCAGTTGGCCTGCAGGTTGCCGTGGTTCACCGTGTCGTTCAGCGCGCCGCGCACGCCCGCCTCGATCATGCCGGGGTCGCTATGGCCGAAAAAATGCACGCCGATGCCGCTGATCATGTCCCACTTCACCGAGCCATCGACCAGCTCGACCAGCGCGCCGTTGCCCAGCCCCGAGCCCAGATACGGATACAGCAGCCCGCGCCCGCGAACCTCCGCCGCCCGCTTCATCAGCGACTCAAACGTCTCCTTCAACTCCGGGCTCACCGGCCCGCGCGGCCCGGTCAATCGCGCGCTCTTGCTCCGCACCTCGCTCACGATCGTCGCGATCGCGCCGTTCAGCGCGGGGCTTGAGTGCAGCTCCTGAGCCAGCGTCTGCTGCCCCGTCGTCGTCGAGGCTGTCGGTCCGGATGCGAAAGTCGTCATGCGATCTCCGTGTGCGGGGGTTCGTGCCTTCGACTATATCGTCCCAAGCGTCATCGCCCCGCACACGCTCTCGCACCACCCGAAGAGCCAATCACTCCGATTCCCCAAACGTCCCAACCACCTCGCCCACTGTTCGCTCAAACACCGCCACGCCCCCCCAGAGCGCCACACCCTCCGCCCGCAGCCCGGGCGCGACTTCCCGGACGTACCGATTTAAGTCAGCCCGCGAGACAAAGACATACCGCACCTGCACCCGAGCCCCGTGATGATCCGTACTCGCCACGTCCACCCGCGCAATCTCGGCGCTCATCGCGCCACCAGCGATCACCGCCTGAACGTGCCCGCCGCTCAGCCAGGCGATGTACCGCTCGCAGACGCCGGCCTCGCGGAAACTCGCCGTGACGTTATAGAAGATCGCGCTCATCCCCGAACATAGCCTCCCGCACGCCCTAGCCGCCTGATTCCACCCAAATCGCCGGGTCTGCCGTCCCCTGGTCTCTTTCCCCCTCGATCCGCTGATCGCTCGATCCCTTGATTCCTCGCTTCCCGGCCATGCAATAGACTCCCTCCACGCCCGTTCTCCTTATCGAGCATCAATGCCGATGACCGCAGCCCAGAGCACCCCCAATCAGGCGATCAACGCAGCGCCGGGCGCAGGAGGGGGGGCTGTTGAGGCTGGCAACCTCCCGGCATTGCTTCGCTCCGCCGCCAGCGGCGATTCGGGGGCTTGGCGCGATCTGGTCAAGCTGTATTCCGGGCGCGTGTTTGCGCTCGTTCGCTCTCGTGTTTCGCGTCCTGACTTGGCCGAGGAGATCACGCAGTCTGTCTTTGTCACGATCGCGACCAAGCTCAAGCCCGACGTACCCGCGCTTGCCCCGGGCACAATCCCTTCCGCCTCCGGCGGGTACACCGAGCAAGGACGGTTTGAATCCTGGCTCTTTCGCATCGCGATGAACCGCGTGCGCGACGAAGTCCGACGCCTTAAGCGACACGCCGTCGCGACCGACCCTGACCTATTGAACGACGTTTCTGAACGCACCCGATCGGCACCATCCGCACCACCCGCAGAGCTCACGAATCTTCGCCTGGCCATGATCCAACTTTCGGAAGCAGATCGAGAAGTCATTGAGCTACGTCACCACGCCGGCCTCTCATTTGCCCAGATGGCCGACGTACTGGAAGAACCCCTGGGCACCCTGCTGGCCCGCCACCACCGGGCCCTCCGCAAGCTCAAGGACCTCATGCTGGCGACAATGACGAACGAAGACGACGGAGACCTCACATGAATCCCACCCCCCCCACCCCCCCCAACCCCCCCAACCACACGAACCCCGACGCGCCCGAGCCTCACCAGACGCCCGCCGATCTGATGTCGGTGGCCGCTCTTCTGGATCGCGACGCCGCCGACTTGCGTCAGCTTCCCCTTGGCGCGATCGATCGCATCGCCGCCGCCGTGGCGTCCGCCAACCTCGCCGCCCCAGCCGCCAAGCCCGCGCTTCGGCTCGTCGCTACCGAACGCGCCATCGGCATCTACCAGTTCCAGCGCGTCACCGCCCCCCTGCGAACGGCGGCCGCCATCCTTCTCGCCCTCACCGCCGGGGTGCTTGGCGTCGCCTATCTCTCGTCCATCTCGCAAACCCCGGTCAAAGACACCGCCACCGTCACTCCCAGCACCTTCACCCCCTTGGACCCCACGCAAGAGGCCGACTCGATCCTGAGTACACTGGCGATGCTGGAGTCCACGTCCACTGAGCTCTCGGCCCTGGATAGCGATGCGGACGCAGTGTCCAAGTCGATCGGCGCCGACTGGCTCACCCTTCCGGAACCCACCGAAACCGGCGCGATGTGAGCAGCCGCACGCCTCGCATCACTCGTGCCCGGGAGACGCCCATGCCGACCCAATCATCTCGCCTGCTCAGCCTCGCGCTGATCCTCGGGGTTCTCCCGCTCTCGATCGCACGCGCCCAGCCAAACGACGAGCCCGATCGCCCCGGCCCTCCCCCTCCCCCGCCTCGCATGGAGAGCGGCCCGGACGACGACGCGCCCGGGCCAGATCGCGGCCCGCCGCCCCGCCGCCCAGGGCGCGACACGCAGGGTGGCTCGCCGCGGAACGCCCCGCTGGACGCACGTGGGTTTCGCGATGCACTCAAAGTCATTGTCGATCACATGCGCGAGAGCGCGCCGCGTTTGCAGAAAGCCGTGGACGACCTCGACACCGGTCGCCCGTTTGAAGACGTTCGTCGCGAGCTGACCTCGCAGCGTTCCGAAAACGCCGCGGCGTTCATGGAAGCCCTTCGACGCGTCGGCTTCACTGGCGCCGGTTTCGCTCGGCGCAACGGCCCCGAACTCGACGACGGTCCTGGCGGCCCCGGCGGTCCCGGCGGCGAGCGTCCGGATGCCAGCGGTCCGCCGCGGCCGGATCGCCCCGGTCCCGGGCGGCAATTCACGCCGGAAGACCGCACGCGCATCGTCGGTGAAATTACTAAGCACAACCCCGATCTGGCCGCCCAGATCAAGACGCTCCGCGACAAGTCGCCCGAAGCGGCTGATCGCGTCATCGATTCCCTCGCCGAACGCACGCGCGGCATGCGCGAGCTTGAACAACGCGATCCCGAAACCTTTCAGCTCCGCCAACGCGAGATCAAGAGCCTCTTCGACGTCCTCCGCCTGCGTCGTGAATACGCCGACGCCGTGCGCGACAAGGCCGCCGAGCCGGCCCTGACCGACCTCTGCATGCAACTGCGGGTCGCAGTCGCTGAGCAGTGGGACGTCAAGGCCAAGCTTGATGACAGGCAGATCGTGGACCTTGAGAAGCGACTCGAACGGCTCCGCCAGGACAAACTCGCCAAGGCAAAGAACCGCGATACCACGATCACCGACCGCACGGACTCGATCATTCGCGAGAGCGTGAACCCGCCCCGCACCGGGCAGCCCGGCGGCCGCGCGCCCGCCAGAGAGCGGCGCGACGAGTCCCGCCCGCCGCGCCCGGATGCCCCGCCGCCGCGATAATGGCCGCGCCAAGCCGCTCGGAGCGCAAGTTCGCGACGCGTCACGTTTGCGGTGTCTTATGAAACTATCGCGCCGGGGGCAATATCGCCGTCGGGCTTGAGCACGATGACCTTCCGCACCACGCTCGGATCCGCAGTCGCGGCGTCTTTGGGAACATCGCTGGCCGCCAGCAGCATCCCGCGCGACTCTTCTCCACGAATCACGCGCGGCGCCAGGTTGGCGACGATCACGATCAACCGGCCGGTCAACTGCTCGACGCTGTAGTGCTCTTTGATGCCCGCGCAAATCTGTCGCGGCACGCCGCTGCCGTCGTCGAGCTGGAGCTTCCATAACCTGTCGGCCTTTGGATGGGCCTCGGCCTGTACGATCCGGGCGATGCGCAGGTCCAGCTTCGCGAACTCCTCGAACGTCACCACCGGCTTCGGCGCGCCGGGGACGGAAGCCGCGGGCGCAACCGCAGCTCCAGCCGGCGCCGGGGGCGTCGCGTCGGGGGTTTGGAGGTTGGCCGGGTTATCGGGCGTTGGGTGCGAAGGGGCTGGGGGCGTGGTCATTGCGTGCCTTTCTGTCGATGTTGGAAGATAGGCCGGCCGATACCGGACTTTCGCCCGTTTCGGGCGCACGTGCCCGAGCGCAAGCCCGACAAGCGACAATCATCGGGAGCGACGCACGGGCACGACTCACCGCCCGTACTATTCGAGTCGGCTTGTTCAAACCGACCTCCGATGCCTCGTGAATCGCCGAACCGAGACCAATCGAACCGCGGCGACGACCTCGATTTTCAAAGGGAGTTTCATGTCGAACCTTTCGCGCTCGACCCAAATGTTGATCTCACTGGCTGGCTCGCTCATGCTCGTCGGCCCCGTGCTGGCGCAAGAGTCTCCGAGCGAGTTGAAGCCGGAGGCCAAGGTGCGCAAGTCGCCGGACCTGTCCACGAACGCTGACATCGCCAAGAAGATCGCGGGGTTGACCGAGGAACTGAACAGAGCGAACCTGCCGCCGGAGCGCAGGGCCGCGATTGAGGAACAGATCGAGCGTCTGCGCGCCATTGAGTTGAGCGACGCCGGCCAGAGTTCCCAGACCGCGCTTTCAGACGCCAAGGTTCCGGGGTTCGGGAACGCCTCCGGCGGAGTGGCGTCGGCAACGACGGGCACCCCGGCCCCCGTGCATGCCGACGGGGCACCGCTGAAGTTTGACACGACGCTGCACGACTTTGGCAAGATCAGCGACGAGACGCCCGTCTCCTACTCGTTCAAGGTCGTGAACCGTGGCGACAAGACCATCAACATCACGGGCGTCAAGGCGAGCTGCGGCTGCACTGCGTCTGCGGCGAGCAAGATGAAGCTGGAGCCCAACGACGAAACGACGATCGACGTTCGCTTTGACCCGAGCGGTCGCAACGGCCCGGAAGTCAAGACGGTCACGATCACCACGGACGATCAGGCGTTTTCGTCGTATCAACTCATCTCGACGTCGATGGTCGCCAAGACGGTGATGATCGAGCCAGCCTCGGTGAACTTCGGGGCTGTGCCGCCGCGCACCTCGGCGACGCAGGAGGTTTCGATCTCGTGCAAGATCGAAGGCTTCACGATCAAGAAGGCGGAGGTGACGGGGGTGCAAGCCGCGAACCTGACGCTGGAGGAGATGGGCAAAGACACTGTGCAGTTGGACGGGGTGTCCGCGACGCGTTACCGCTACAAGATCACCAGCAACGACAAGATGCCGATCGGGCCGATCTCGGGTGCGCTGTCGATCGAGACGAATCTCGTCTCGCCGAAGTTCGCGCGCCAGAACATCGGCATCGGCGGCGAGGTCGCCGGCGGCTTGGCGCTGGCGCCGCAGATCATCTACCTCCGCATGGCTGAGGCCGGCGAGGCGGTCATCGGCGAGAGCCAGCTCATCAGTCGCACGAACCAGCCCTTCAAGATTCTCTCTGCCTCGATCGTCAACGCGACGCCGGGCATGAACGCGGTGCTGGACATCAAACCTCGCGAGAAGAACAACTGGTCTGCGCAGCGATTGATCGTGAGCGCGACCGCCCCGAACACCGCCGCAGAGATTCACGGCGAGGTTCACATCAAGACCGATGTCAAGGACATGGAGGACATCCGCCTCCAGATCGTTGGCTGGCAGCAGGCCCCGCAGTTCGCCCCCACCACAGCGCCGTTGCCGTCGCCCGTCGCGATTCCTGTCGCGGCACCCAAGGCTGCGGCTCCGATCAGAGTCCAGATCCCGGCGGTCGTGACCGAGGCGACCAAGGGCAAGCAGTAGTTCGTCATCGCATCGGGCACGTTTGGCGTGCTTGGTGTTCATTTCCCCGCCTTCGCGGTTCCTCGCTCGTTCGTTTTCTTGGGCACGTTGCCAGACTTGGAGACTCCCGATGGCCTGCGCAACATGCTCCGGTGGATCGACCTGGCTTCGCGGGGGCGTGCTGCTGGGGATCGCGTTTGGAGCGGCGCTGCTGCACAAATCGTTGAGCGAGCCGATCTCGACTGAGTTCGTCGGCACTGGTGTTGTGATTCCCGGGGCGGAACGAACGGTCGAGCGTGAATCGCCCGCGACAGAGTTGGCGACGACGCCGACTGTTGCAACCCCGACGGTCGCAACGCCGACTGTGCCCAAGACGCAAGCGAACGTGGAGCGCGCCGCCTTGGGCGCGCCGAATGACGCCGGCGGGCAGACGATGGTTTCGACAGACAACGCTGTCGCGCTCTTCAACGATTTGCAGACACAGTTTGTTGATGCGCGCGAGCCGGAGGAGTTTGGAGTTGGCCGAATTCCCTCGGCCGTGAGCCTCCCGGTCTCGGCGTTCAACGGGCAGAACATCGAGGCAACCGAAGCGAAGATCGCGCTGTATCTGCGGCGCGATCTGAACGTGGTGGTGTACTGCGGCGGCGGCGACTGCGACGCATCAAAGCTTGTCGCCAAGCAGTTGCAGTCGCGCATGTTCCCGAGGATCGCGGTGTATCACGATGGGATGACGGGCTGGAGCGGCGCGGGCTTGCCTTCGGAGGTTGGCCCGGAGAACCCGCCCGGGCTACCGCGCTCGCCGATCATGCCCCCGACGAAGCTCCCCGGAGGTCAGCCATGAGCCGCGCGCCGTTGCGATCGATCCCTGATGCGCCGTCAATGACTGATGGCAAGGCTTGCGGCACTGGGCGTGCGTGCGGGTGTCCCATGCGCGTGGCCGTGCCCTTGACGCTGCGCCTGGTCTTGGGTGGCATCTTGGTGTTCTCCGGCTGGTTGAAGCTCGGAATCTCAAGCTTCGGTGGCACGCTCGGCACGATCGATCCTCAGTCGGTGTTGTTTGCGATCAAGAAGTTCGAGATCCCGATCCTGATGGATCAGCCGGACGTGATGACGTTTCTGGCGTATGCGGTGCCGTGGGTCGAGCTGGTGACTGGCGTGGCGCTTTTGCTGGGGCTGTGGACACGGGGAGCGGCGTGGATCGTTGCGCTCATGATGGCCGCGTTCACTGCGGGGATCATCGGCGTTGTCGCTCGCGGGCTCGATGTCGACTGCCCCTGCTTCGGCGCGATCAAGTTCCTCTGTCCGTCTCGCGTGGGCACGTGCCACATTGTCCGCAATATCCTGCTCATGGTCGGAGCGATCGTGCTGGCCAAGATGGGGTATGGGGCACTGGGATTTGACGCAATGGATCGGCGACGCGTTTGAGCGGCGGATGCGTGCGCGAGTATCGATTTTGCCAGCTCATCTGCCTGCGCCTGTCTTCAGTGTGCTCAACCGGCTAGACTTCCCCCCAACTCAACCGTCGCCCGCAGGCCCGGATGTTCCGGCTGTGTGCGGGCACCATCCCAGGACGGACCAAGATCATGTCGCAGATGAATCGCTTCGCCTCCCCTTCGCCCAAAGTCAAAGTTGCCAAGAAGGCCGCCAGCGGCAAGGTTTTCGTCGATTACAAGGACATCGAGAAGCTTCGCAAGCTGATGTCGCCAAACGGCAAGATTCACGGGCGCAAGCGACTTTCGACGACGGCGTCCGAGCAACGCATGATCGCGGCGGCCGTGAAACGCGCCCGCTACATGGGCCTGCTGCCGTATACCTCTGCGACGCTGTGATCCTCGGCGCGCCGACTCGCCGGTGCGTTTGGTCATCAGACTGAAAGACTCCACCCTCGCGGGATGCCGATGGGCACCCGATCGGGGGACGCTTCTTTTAAACATTCTCGGTATTTTTGCTGATCCGCTGCGAGCGGACGTTTGTTTGTTGATCGTCGGGTACCCTTGCTTCATGCCCACGCCAGCCCCCCCGCCATCGCGAAACTATCGATCTGTCCTTCAGCGTCTGCGCGCGCGAGGTACGCGCGACGAGGTGATGCGGGCCGTTGTCGACACGTTGTGGGACGAGTTCCACAGCGAGGGCGTGTCGTGGGTCGGGTTTTACACCTTTGAGGCGACGAATCAGGATCGGCTTGTGTTGGGGCCGCGGCGGGACAAGCCGGCGTGCTCGCCGATTGAGCTGCATGGCGCGTGTGGGCGTTGCTTCACGAGCCGGCGGCCGCTGGTTGTGACCGATGTCGCGAAGCTTGGCGAGGGGTACATCGCGTGCGACCCGCGCGATCGCTCGGAGGTCGTGGTCCCTGCGTTCAGCCCGGGCGGGAGCGTGTGGTGCGTGCTGGACGTGGACTCGCACGACACCAACGCGTTTGACGTTCACGACGCGCTGGCGCTGATGCGTCTGCTGCGCCACGTAGCGCTCTCGGCCCACTTGGAAGAGTCGCCGGAAGACGTCGTCGTGGTGTGAAATCAGAATGGCGGGGTGGAGCAGATCTCGACACGCGTGCCGGTGGATGGATCCGTGAACATCAGGCGGCGGGCGTGGAGCATCAGCCGTTCGGCGGGCGGTTGGTGTGGGCTGTGCGGAGCGCCGTCGAGCGCGAGGGGCGGCGTTGAGGGCGGTACCTCATCGTTTGCGTTGCCGGAGTAGAGCACGTCGCCGACGATCGGGTGGCCGATGTGCGTGCAGTGAACGCGGAGTTGGTGCGTGCGCCCGGTGAGCGGCGTCAGGGCTACGCGGCTGCGGTCGGGCTCGTACGCCAGCAAGCGGTAGAGCGTCTGCGAGGGGCTGCCGCGATCGAGGTCGATGATCTGATATGGCCGGCGGTCGACGTCGGCCCGCATGGGCGCGTCGATGAGCCCGCGCTCGGCGCTGAGGTGGCCCTGGACAATCGCGACGTACTCCTTGTCGATCTCGCGCCGTTCGAACTGCATCGAGAGTTCGCGATGGGCGCCCGCGTTCAGCGCCAGGAGGAGGATGCCGCTGGTGTCCATGTCGAGGCGGTGAACGGTGATCGGGCCGGTTGCGTCGGGGAACCGCTCGCGTGCCCATGATGCGCAGGAGAGCGCGTTCTCCGGACCTTTGCCGGGGACCGAGAGCACGCCGGGGGGTTTGTCGATCGCGGCCCAGCAGGTGCCGCGGGCGAGGAGGGTGATGTTCTGGGTCGGGTGGTGCATGGAGCGAGCGAGAATAGAGCGCTGAGCCTCTTCTCGGACGCGACGGGTGAAGTCGCCCTGGATTCGGCCCGATGTTCTTTCTTGAAGCGGTGAGGTTTGTCGGCGCATGGCCAGCAACGCTCACGCGCCGTCCTTGTCATCGCCTTGCCGTCTTGAGTTCTATTTCCTGCCCACCACGCCGGAGTCACGCCATGAAGTCCAACCGTTCGACGAACGTGCTGCTGGCGATGATCGCCGGGCTGCTCGCCATCAACCTCGTCATCAAGACCGGCGCTTCGCCGGACATGGCCAGCGCCGCCTCGGCGCAGGCGGGGCAGCCGTCGGGCTCGCCGTTCAACTCTTCGGAGTTCGCCCGGCGCACGGCCGACGGCGTGACGGAGATGAATCAGCGGCTCGCCCGGCTTGAGTCGCGCTTTGATCGCGTGCTGCAGGTGCGCGTGAGCGAGAGCGTGCCGCTGACGATCGTTGGCCTGCCCACGCAGAAGCCCGAAGCGGCCGACGCTTCCAAGTAACCGTTCGTGCTCGCTCGTTGATCGCCCGGAGGCAGGAGAGAAACTATGGTCTGCTTCGCGCCCAACACGAAACTAGCGCTGCGCGCACGGCGCGGGTTCACGCTGATCGAGATGCTCATCGTGATCGCGCTCATGGGTTTGGCCGGGGCGCTGGTCATCCCGTCGATGAGCTCGGTGGGCGCACTGCGCGTCCACGGTGCCTTGCGCACGATCGTCAGCGATATCACGCTGGCGCAAGCGGACGCCATCGCGTTCCAGGAGCGCCGGGCGGTGGTGTTTGATGTGCCCAACAACTCGTATCGCCTGCTGGCGGTCTCGGGCTCGGCGATTGACGAAGCGACTCAGACGATGTTCGACCCGACCAAGCAGGACGGTCGCTATATCGTCTCGCTGTCCACGCCCAGCTTCGGCGGCTCGCGCGTCACGGGCGTGCGGATGAACGGCACGGATACGAATACGACGCTGATGTTCGACGACATGGGCACGCCGATTATTAGTGCCGCGGGCGACCAGGCCTCCAGCGGCGGGGTCATCAGCGTCGCGGGCATGGACTCGGCATGGGACATCATTGTTGAGCCGTTCACCGGGCGCGTCAGCGTCCGTCGCACCGCCGGGAACTGAGACGCAGAAGGGGATCGCGTGCTGCGCAGATTTCGCATCAGGACACATTCGTTCGGGGGCGCGGTGCTCGTGCTCGGGCTGCTGCTGTGGGCAAGGCTTCTGCTGTTGACGGGCCACCCGAAGATGGCGATGGCGGAGCCGGGCGCGACGAACGCACAGGCGGTCGAGCGCCCGCAGGCAGGGCCGGGTGGCGTCGCTCCGCCGGCGATGTCACCGGCGAAGCGAGCGGCACCGGACTTGCGCGCGCCCGCTCCCGAGCCCGCACCCACCGAAGCAACACACAGCGCCTCCACGGGCGATTGAACACTGCGCCGGCGCGGACGGCCCGCACCCGATGCGAAGCACGCTGAGCGGCTCTCGGCACTCAAGCAAACTCAGACGACAGCGTCTATGCGCAAAGGACCTCGCGTGCCGACGTCCACGTCGTCGCAAGCACTTGCGCTTTTGGCGTTGCCTGCGCTCGCGTCGCACTGCCGGCACGCACTCTCGCGCTTTTCACGATTGCCGCTTACCGGTTACCGGTAGCCGATTGTCGGCCACCGATTTACTTACTGCTAGCCTCAAACTATTTTCATCGTGGAATGGCCCACCATTTGGAGTGAGGTGGCTTAAACGGACTGGAGTTCTCGGCGAGACCGGTGCTTCGCAGAAGTCCGCACACGGAATAGACGACACACATTCCCGGCATTTGGCGTTGCCCGAGCGCGACACTGAATGCCAGCAATCACACGCCCAACACCGGAGCACTCCTATGGCCCTCGTTCGCGACGTTTCCGCAGCTCAGTTGTTCGATGCAGCAGGGCGTCTGCCGTTGCTTGCGATCCTGGCGTTCTCGTTCACCGGCCCGGCGGTGGCGCAGAGCGGCGCGCCGGTTGAGAAGGCCCCGGCAAAGGACGTGGAGCCCAGCAGGGCGAAGGTCAAGGTCAGCGATCAGATGCTGGTGGACCTGCACGTCAAGGACGAGAACATTGTCAACGTGCTGGAACTCCTGAGCATCCAGAGCCAGAAGAACATCATCGCCAGCAAGAGCGTCAGCGGCAAGATCTCTGCCGACCTGTACAACGTCACGTTCTACGAGGCGCTGGACGCCATCTTGCAGGTGAACGGGTATGTGTACAACGAGAAGGGCAACTTCATCTACGTCTACACGCTGGAGGAGTACGAGAAGATCCAGAGGGCGACGAAGCTGCGCACCGCGAAGGTGATTCGCTTGAACTTTCTGAACAGCGTGGACGCCGCGGAGTTTGTGAAGCCCATGTTGAGCCAGGGCGGCGAGATCAAGACGACTGCGAAGACCGAGGAGTTCAAGGTCTCTGACACGGTTCCCTCGGGCAAGGACGATTACGCGCTGGGCGCGACAATCGTCGTGATCGATTACGAGGAGAACATCAAGGCGGTGGAGAAGCTGCTGGCGGAGCTGGATACTAAGCCCAGCCAGGTGCTCGTTGAGGCGACGGTGATGCAGACCAAGGTCAACGAGGACAACGCGTTCGGAGTGGATTTCTCGATCATCGGCGACGTGAACTTCACCGACTTTGCGACGCTGGGCGGCCCGCGCGCGATCGCCGACGCGCTCGGCGCCGGTGGCAATGGTTCTGCCGGGGGCTTCTCGCCCCCGGACAACAAGGGTTATGGCATCACCGGCACGCCCGGCAAGACCAGCGGCAAGAGCACGCTCAAGGTCGGCATCATCAGCAAGAACCTGGCGCTGGTTGTCAAGCTGCTTGACGAGGTCAGCGACACCACTGTCATGGCCAACCCCAAGCTTCTGGTGCTCAACCGTCAGCCGGCTCGCGTGCAGGTCATCGACCGACTGGCGTACATCTCCACGACGCAGACCGAGACCAGCCAGACGCAGACGGTCAACTTCCTGGACACCGGCGTGCAACTTTATTTCCGCCCGTTCGTCTCAGCCAACGGCGACATCCGCATGGAGCTCAAGCCCCAGGTCTCCACCGGCACCACCAAGGAAATCAAGGGCACCGGCGGCGCCACCGTCACGGTTCCCGACGAGTCGCGCCAGGAGATCTCCACCAACGTGATCGTGCAAGACGGCATGACGATCGTCCTGGGCGGCCTCTTCCGCGAGACCACCGTCGCGACGCGCTCGCAGGTCCCGCTGCTGGGCGACGTGCCGATCCTGGGCACGCCATTCCGTGGACATGACGACAGCCTGCGCCGCGAGGAGATCATCTTCCTGGTGACGCCGAGCATCGTCAACGACAAGGTGCTGCTGAGCCAGAGCGAGCGGGCGGTGGACGTGATCGATCGAGTCCGCGCCGGCACGCGTCAGGGCCTGCTGCCTTGGTCGCGCGACAAGATCACCAACTCGTTGAACGTCGAGGCCGAGGCGCTCGCCCGCGCGGGCGAGTATGACAGGGCGCTGTGGAAGAACTCGCGCTCGCTGACGCTCAACGCCCGCCAGCCGGACGCGCTGCGGCTGCGTGAGCGGCTGACGGGCGAGAAGGAAGTCTGGCCGTCGCGTCGGATGCTGGACGATGTGATCCGCGAGGATACGAACCAGCGGCTGATGGAGATCCAGCCGGCGCCGAAGCCCGTGAAGACGCGGTTCATGGAGGGTCAGTACCAGATCCCCAAGCAGCCGCTGAGCATGAAATCTGCGGTGCAAGGGCCGGCGTACACGCCTGAGATGTTCGCTGGTGCGGCGAGTTCGACGGGCCGCTTTGTCCCGCCGACGACGCGCTTCAACGCGGTGACGGGGCAGTTTGAGGTGGTGCAGGCTGCCTCGAGCATGGGACCTCAGTCGCTCTCGCAGTTCGCCGCGGACGGCAACCGGTTGACTTCGTCGCTCTCACCCACTGCCACGGCAATCATCTCCCCTACTGCCGCGACGCAGAATCCCGATGCGCCGGTGATCGTCTCCGCGACGAGCCCGACCGCGAACGCCGAGACGCAGAAGTAATCCACGCCGGGCCCCGCGACGTGCGGGTCGCTGGAAACCTGAAGTCTTCAACGAGCCGGGCGCAGAGCCCGGCTTTTTCATTTGAGGGTGAGGTGTGTGGACGGGGGTATTGACACTTGGCGCGTGAGTTGAATGGTAGAGGCTGAGGTTTACGCCGCCTGGGCAATGAAGTGACGCTCGCCAACGTCCGATGACTACTTGGCCTTCTCGGACGCCGGGCCGCCGGTCGACAACTGATCGCCCGCCGCCAGAACCCGCAGCGTAATCCACCGCCCCACGCACGAACCGGAGAATCACATGAACCGAATCGGCACTCTTGCTCAGTTCTCGAATGTTGGCCGCGTGACGCTGACCGCCGCGGTCGTGCTTGCGTTGGCAGGCTGCGCCGGTCACGGCACATACACGCAGGAACACCTGGAGCGTTCGCGATTACGGCAGAACCTTCTCAAGAGCGAGATCCAGGCGCAGATGGCGAATCAGCAGTACCTCGCCGGCGACCTGGAGAAGGCGCTCAAGAGCGTTGACAACGCGATCGAGATGAACGAGGAGAGCGCCGAGATGCACGTGCTGCGCGGGCGCATCCTGCTGGAGCTGGGCAGCCTTGAGCAGTCGCGCCTCGCGTTTGTCAAAGCCACGACGCTGAACCCCAAGAACGTCGACGCGGCGTACTTCCAGGGCATCCTCAGCGAACGCGCCGGCAAGACCGACGACGCGTTCACCCACTACCAGCAGGCCATGACGATCGACCCCGCGAACCCGCAGTATGTCATCGCCGCGGCGGAGATGCTGATCCAGCGCAAGGACACCGGGGCGGCCAAAGACCTATTGAGCTCGCGCGGCACGGACTTTGCGCAGAACGCTGGCTTCCGCCAGCTTCAGGGCCAGATCGCGATGCTCGAGAAGCAGTATGCCCGGGGCGCAGACCTGCTCATGGAGGCCCGACTGCTCTCGCCCGACGACCTGAACATTCAAGAGGAGCTCGCTCGCGCGCAGATGTTCGCCAAGCGATTCGGTGAGGCACAGCTCACGCTCCAGCAACTGCTGAAGACCAAGAACAACGAGAACCGGCGCGACCTGCGCATGATGCAGACGCGCTGCCTCATGGCGCTAGACCGGCTGGGCGAGGCTCGCTCGGCTCTCATCGCGCTCACGAACGAGTCTGAGGGTGCCAACGACGTGCAGAGCTGGTTTGACCTCGGCCAGGTCTGCGTCCGTCTCGGCGATCAGCAGCGCGTCCGCATCGCGGCGTCGCGTCTGGTCGCCATGGCCCCCGAGCGCAGCGAGGGCTACCTCTTGCGCGCGATGCACCATCGCATGAACCAGCAGCTTCAGCCGGCGCTGGAGGCGGTGAACAAGGCGGTGTCGATCTCGCCGAAGGACCCGACGGGCTACTCGCTGCGGGCGCTGATCACCCAGCAACTGGGCAATATCGAGCAGAGCCGCCAGGACCAGGCCAAAGCGATCGCGCTCTCGGGCGAGTTTGAGGGCGGCGTCGTCAGCGTGCCGACCGAGTGAGCGCGGCGGTTGCGTGGCACGCGAGGGATCGCGGTTATTATCAACCACATGGCCACATCCGCCGCCGAAACCGAAGCCTTGCACGCGCGGATCAACCGCGCGCTCGACCTGATCGACCAGGACAAGTTCGCGGAGGCGGAGGCGGTGTGCCGTCGGGAGCAGCAGCGTCACCCGCGCGACCCGCACGTCAACCGCGTGCTGGCCAACGCGCTGATGCTGCAGCGGAACTTCCCGCAGGCGATGTATTTTCTGGATCGCTGCGTGCAACTTGCGCCCGCGGGCGATGCGCTCTACGTTTTTATCATCGCGAGCCTGCGCCGCCAGATGACGCTGGACAAGACGTGTGTCGAGCTGTACGCAAAGACGGTCGAGCTTGACGCGTCGAACGTTGACGCGTGGCTGGGCATGACCAACGCGCAGCTGGCGATGGGGCAAAGCCGCGACGCGCTGGACGCCTGTCATCGAGCGCTGGCGCTGCACCCGGAACACCCGGACGTCTGGCACAATCTGTGCATCTCCTTGCAATCGCTCGGGCGGGCGGAAGAGTCGTACCGCCAGGCCGATGAGCTGGTGTTGCGTCACCCAGAGTACCCGCCGGGCTTGCTGGTGAGAGGCGCCACCGCCATGCACGCTGGCGGCGTCTCGCCCGAGCAGATTCGCGCCGACGCGCACGCCTACTGGATCTTGCGCGGCTTGCCGCCCGGTGTGGACGCAGACGTACGACGCGAAGGGCGGGCGAAAGCCGCGAAGGCGGCGCGCGATGGCGTGCTGCGCGTCGGGCTCGTTTCACCCGACTTCCGCGAGCACTCAGTGGCGTACTTCATCGAGCCGTTGCTGCGCGGTTTGGACAAGTCGCGAGTTCATGTGACGTGCTATTCGACATCGCCGCACGCCGACAAAGTCACCGAGCGACTGCTCGGACTGGCCAGCGCGTGGCGGACGCTAGCGCTGGCCAGCATCGGCGTGATCGCCGACGCTGTCCGCAACGACGACACGCACATTGTGCTTGATCTCGCGGGGCACACCGCGGGGTCTGGTCTGCCAGCGCTCTGCTTCGAGCCCGCGCCGGTGCAAGGCACGTTCTGCGGCTTCCCTAGCACCACTGGGCTCGATAGGGTTGACATTCGCATCGTCGACTCTTTCACCGACCCCGCGGGCGTTCCCTTTGACGCCCAGCGCCACTCCGTCGAACGCCTCATCCGCATCGACCCGTGCTTCCTCTGCTACCGGCCGATGAGCGACGCGCCGCCAGTGAGCAACGGCCCGCTCTCTCGCAACGAGCCCCCCACCTTCGGCAGCTTCAACAACTTGAAGAAACTCTCGAACGCGACGCTCGACGCCTGGGCCGGCGTGCTTTCAAGCGTCCCTGGCTCACGGTTCGTCATCAAGACGCAGGCACTCGACGACCCGCACACGCAGGCCGACCTGCTCGAACGCTTCGGTGCGCGGGGCATCGACGCCTCACGCGTCACCATCATCCCGTCCACGAAGACTGCGCGCGAGCACCTGGCGCTGTACGAGCGCGTTGATGTCGCGCTCGACTCGTTTCCGTACAACGGCACGACCACCACTTGTGAGGCGCTGCACATGGGCGCGCCGGTCGTGTGCGTCGCGGGCGAAATGCATGCGTCGCGGGTGGGATTGTCGCTGCTGAACGCCGCGGGGCTGCCAGAGTTGTGCGCGACGGATGTTGACGGATACGTCCGAATCGCAAGCGAACTGGTCGCGGACTCGACCCGCTTATCGGAACTTCGTCGCTCGTTACGGCAGCGCCTCGCCAGTTCAGCGCTCTGCGACGAGCGGGCCTACGCGATCCGCTTCGAGCGGGCGTTGCGCGAGGCGGTCATCAACATCGCCGAGAATGTGTGAGCACGCAAGCTTCCTGGAAGTTTGCCCGCAGTTCGCCAGCCGTTCGCCCGCGACTTCCCTGCGACCCGCTTGAGAAGGCCGCCGTTCTGCTTGACTCGGCATCACCCAAACGGGGCGCGTGCGAGCCTCGGCTACGCGAGCGACAAGGGGGTTCGATCACAGGGAACGTGGCCGAGGGCGGCGCAAGAACGGATCCAAAGTTGGGCGCGTTGCAGCGTCTGCGAGCGGATGAAAGGCCAGCGGGTTCGGCGGCGCCGGCCGCGATGTTCAAGCGGCCGGAAGACTTGACCGAGGAAGGATGGTCGCTACTGTTGGAGGCTCGCCGCCGGCCCGGGGAACGGACAAACCCCGGCCGCCGGACTTTGGGCGTACAGGCGCACCGGTTCTGAGTTTGTCGATGTCCATTCGTCCAGTCAGCGTTTTCAGACTCGAACCGCCTTACCCCGCCCTATTCCGCCCCTCCGCCCTACCCCGCCCCCCCGCTCCTCCCGCCCCGCGTCTCGGCACCCTTGACCTTGCCCCGCCCCACGACCGACAGAACAATCCGGACGCCCCCAAAGTCCGGTTCCCCGACAGACACTTTCCTCGATAGCTCAATGGTAGAGCGGCCCGCTGTTAACGGGCAGGTTGTAGGTTCGAGTCCTACTCGAGGAGTTACCGACGCCGTCACGGAAACGTGACGGCGTTTTGGTTTACGGGTCGGCCCCGCCGGACGCCCCCGGCCCAGGTCGCGGAAAGTCCCGTCAGGACGGGGGTTTCGGCGCTTGACGGCCCGGCGGCCGCGCTCTCGGTCTTGAAGCCGAATCTCGGGGTCCGACGGCAACCCCCACGGTTGCTCTCGCCCCACCGGCGGCAACCCTCTCGAACTCTCGCGCTCTCTGGTTGACGGGTGGCCTGAGCTTAACAGGAGGGTTGCTCTCGGGGGGGTTCTCGCGGGCCGCGAGCCGGCTTGCGGTTTCCGCCCGCGCTCTCTGGCTTTGCCCCGAAAGCGCGCCGCTCCTTGCCAAATGCCCCCTT
>JBBQMD010000013.1:0-56321 GCA_038328575.1 Phycisphaerales bacterium
GAAGGGGCAGAGCAGGTCGATGACCTTGATGCCGGTGGGCAGGAGCTCGGTCTTGGGGTTGAGCTGGCTGAACTCGGGCGGGGCGCGATGGATCGAGCTGCGCTTGACGCTGGCGGGGATGGGCTCGCCCTTATCGATCGGGTCGCCCAGCAGGTTGAAGACGCGTCCAAGCACGGCCTCGCCGACGGGGACGGTCACCGGGCCGCCGGTGTCCTGGCAGGTCATGCCACGCCTCAGGCCGTCGGTGGAGCCGAGCGCCACGGCGCGAACCTTGCCGCCGCCCAGGTGCTGCTGCACCTCGCCGGTCAGGTTCAGACGCCCGACGGGGGTGTCGGCGTCGATCTTCACGGCGCTGTAGATGCTCGGGAGCTTGTCCTCGGCAAACTGCGCGTCAAACGTGGAGCCGATGACCTGCGTGATTGTGCCTGTGCTCGACATGAAGTGCCCTTGTGAAACGCGGTTGACCAACCCGGCCCGCAAACGCCCCCAATCCGGATGCCAACCGCGGGGGCGGGGGGCATGGGGGTGGGGGTGAGGGGGTCAAGGATAGCGTGTAGACCCCGGAGGGTCGAGCGCCGAACCCGCTCAACAGCGCGCCGTTCGTCTCGCCCCGCTCCGGCGCGGCCACAGGCGGGGAGCGCGGCCGCGACCTAGGGCCGCGCGGACGGTAGACTGTCCTCATGCACACCCCCCGCTCCCCGCGTTCCTATCGCTCCCCTTCGTACCTCCTAGCCCTGGGCCTGACCGTGACTTCTTTGCACGGCGTGACGACCCTCGCCGCGCCCGGATCGACAGGCGCTGAGAATCGCGCCGCGGCGATTCCTGCGCCCGCAAAGGCGAGCCTGCTGGCCCACGAAAAATATACCCTGCCCAACGGCATGATCGTGATCCTGCACGTCGATAAGTCCTTGCCCGTTGCGACCATCAACACCTGGTATCGCGTCGGCGCCAAGAACGAGCCCAAGGGCCGCTCCGGCTTTGCCCATCTCTTTGAGCACCTGATGTTCATGGGCACCAAGCGCGTGCCCGGCTCTGACTTTGACGTTCTCATGGAGAACAGCGGCGGCGCCAACAACGCCTCCACCAGCCTCGACCGCACCAACTACTTCTCCTGGGGCCCCTCCAGCCTTCTGCCCACGCTGCTCTGGCTCGACGCGGACCGTCTGGAAGACCTCGGCCCCACCATGACCAGCGAGAAGCTCAGGAAGCAGCAGGACGTCGTCCGCAATGAGGTTCGCCAGAACGTTGAGAACACGCCGTACGGGCGCGCGTTTGAGAACGCCAACCAGTTCCTCTATCCCGAGAGCCACCCGTACCACTGGAATGTCTACGGCCTGCACGAGGACATCGAAGCCGCGACCCCCAACGACGTCAAGGACTTCTTCGCAACCTTCTACGCCCCCAACAACGCCAGCCTCGTCATCGCTGGCGACTTTGATCCGCAGGCGATCAAACCTTTGGTCGCCGAACTCTTCGGCACGCTCCCCCGCGGCAACGTCTCGCAGGATCGGGCCGTCGCGCCCGCCAAGCTCGATCGCATCGTCCGAACCACCATGCTCGACAAGGTCCAGCAGCCCATGGTCATGGCCTGCTGGCACTCACCCGCGGCCTATTCCCCGGGCGATGCCGACCTCACGCTCGCCGGCCTCATCCTCTCCGACGGGCAGAGCAGCCGCCTCTACAAGCGACTCGTCGTGAAGGAGAAGCTCGCGGTCAGCGTGAGCGCTTCGCAAGACTCCAGCCAGCTCGGCTCGCTCTTTCGCGTCGTGGTCATGGCCAAGCCCGATGCCGACCTGACGCGCGTCGAGAGCATCATCAACGAAGAGATCGCGCTGCTAGCCAAAGACGGGCCGACCGCAGACGAACTGAAGGCCCGCCAGGCGGCGATCGAGTCTGGCACGCTCTCATCGCTTCAGAGCCTGATGAGCCGCGCCGACAAGCTGAACGAGTACGAGTACTACTTTGGCAACCCCGACAGCCTTGAAGCCGATCTCAACCGCTTTCGCAACGCGACGCCCAAGACGGTCGCCGAGGCGCTGTCGAAGTACGTCGGCGTGAAGGAGACCGACGCGCGCTTTGTGTCGCGCGTGCTGCCCGAGGAATCTCAGCGCCCCAAGACCGCCCGCGACACGCGCCCCGCCGACGCGCAGGGCGCGCCCTTCGTCGCCCCCGTGCCAACTTCCTTCGCCCTGTCCAACGGCGTCAACGTTCGCTATTGGCACCGCCCGGGCACGAACCTTGTCTCCGCCCGCGCCGTCTTCAACACTGGCAAGGTGATCGATGATCCGCAGACCGCCGGCCTCGTCTCGCTCACGGGCGACATGCTCAGCGAGGGCGTCAAGATCGATGGCAAAGAGTTGGACGGCGCCGCGTACGCCGCGGCTTTGCAGATGCTGGGCGCAAGCGCCGGCGCGAGCGCGACCAAAGAGTCCGTCATCGTTTCGCTCTCGACGCTGAGCCGCACGTTCAACGACGCCGCACCGCTGTGGGCCGCAGGGGCCATCAGCCCGCGCATGAACACCGTGGACTTTGATCGCGTCAAGGCTCTTCACCTAGACGGACTGGAGCAGGAGGACGACGAGCCCACGATCGTCGCCGCCCGCGTCGGGCTCAAATCACTCTTTGGCGCCAAGAACCCCTACGGCTGGTCGCTCAGCGGCGCCAAGGCCACCGTCCAATCACTGACCCTCGACCAGATCAAGGGCTTCCATACCGCCTTCCTTCGCCCGGACATTGCGACCATCTTCATCGCCGGCGACGTCAGCGAGCAGGAAGTGCGCGCGACGCTGGAGCGCACCTTTGGCGCGTGGAAGGCCTCGTCCGCGATCCCGACTTCGCCCTTGGACATGACGATCCCCAGCAGTGAAGGCCTGCGCGTGCTGCTGGTTGATCGCCCGGGCGCCGTGCAAACGGTGGTGAACTTCCTCGCGCCGGGCGTCAAATCCGACAACCCCGATCGCGTGCCGCTGCGGCTCATCAACATCGTGCTGGGCGGGAGCTTCACCAGCCGCCTGAATCAGAATCTTCGCGAGAAGAACGGCTTTACCTACGGCGCCGGCAGCCGCCAGAACTTCTCGCGTCATCTCGGTTGGTTCGCGGCGCGTTCGAGCGTCAAGAGCGAGTCCACGGGCCTGGCGCTCAAGGAGTTCATGAGCGAGTTCGATGCGTTGCGGGCCGGCAACATCACCCAGGAAGAGCTCGACAAGGCCAAGAAGACCGCGCGCACCGAAACGATCCAGGAGTTCGCAACGCTCGCGGGCTACGTCAGCACCGGCGCGAGCCTGCTGGAGGACAACCTCGATTGGTCAACCATCGCGTCGGACCTCCAGACGATCGACAGCGTCACGCTCGACCAGGTCAACCGCCTGGCACGCCCCTCGATCAACCTCGAACGCGGCCTGCTCATCATGGTCGGCGACAAGGCCACCATCCTCACCAAGATCAAGGAAGCCGGCGTCAGCCTGCCGCCGATCGTTGAGGTCGATGAGCAGGGGAACGTGAAGAAGGAGTGAGTGGGGAAGTGGGGAAGTGAACAGTGACAACTGACGCGCGTATGCCGCGCGCCATTGTCGTGCGCCCAAGGTAGACCAATCTCGCGTCTTCGCGCCGCGGCATACCCATATCGTGGCCCTGTGATTCGGTCATGCGACGGCACGCAGCCTCGGCAGCCACCCGCTGAGCGTCCTCATCCGCCGGTACGAACCTCAGCCCCCAGCGCGGCCTTCAGCCGCGCGATCAGCGCATCCACCGGCGCGTTGACCTCCTCGTCGCGTAGCGTCTTCTCTGGGTGACGAAACCGCATCCGGAATGTCAGGCTCTTCTTGCCCTCCGGGATGGGCTTGCCGCGATAGGTCGTCACGAACGCCAGCGATTCCATGAACTCCGGCGCGCTGTCGAGCGTCGCCTGACGAACGCGGTCCCACTGCGTGTCCTCGTCGATGATGAGCGAGAGGTCGCGCTCGGTAGCCGCCATCACCGGCAGAGACGTCACCGTCACACGAGCCGGGAACGGCACCACCAGCGGCTCATACGCCAGCTCCGCAACGATCACCGGGTGCTCCAGCTCATACAAATGCTGCGTCGCTTCATCGACCACGCCCAGCATCCCGAGCACCACGTCGCCCTCGCCGGTCTTGATGATTACGCGTCCGCTCGCGCCCGCATCCAGCGCCATCACGCGTGGCGACTCGCCGATCGGCTCGAAGCGCAGATCCGCGCTTGGCCCGTGCATCGCGAACACCAGCGCCTCGACCACGCCGCGCATCTGCCGCACGCCGAGCTGGCGTCGCTCGAAGGCGTTGCCAGTGCTGGGTAGGTCGCTCAGCAGCGCCAGCGTCTGCCGCTCGATCGTGATGCCCGGCCGATCCAGCGCTTCGCCGAACGCCGCCCCCACCTCATAGAGCTTCACCATCGCACGCCCCGAACCACCACCGCCACCACCACCACTCGCGCCACCATCCGCACGCCGATCCTGATTCACGCGACGGCATGCCAAGAGCCCGCACAGCACGCTGGGGCGCAGAATTCCTTCGTTGCCGCGACGATCATCGCTCACGCTCGTGAGCGCCACCCCCGGCAACACCAGCGGCTTCGCGGCCTTCGCGCTCGTGAAACTAAACGTCACCGTCTCGAAGAACCCGCACCCGGTCAGCACCCGCGCCACCTCGCGCCCGGCCCGCTCGCTCCGCTGCGGCTCGTTGATGCGCACGGGCATCAGATCCGGCACAACAATCTTGTCGTAGCCGATCGTCCGCGCGATCTCCTCGATCAGGTCAATCTCCAATCGCACGTCGTTGCGAGTCGCTGGCACAGTCACCCGCCACTCGCTCGAGCCCGCACCACCCGCAAGCGCGCACCCCTGCGCCTCCAGCGCGCGCTCGATCTGCGCATCGCCCAGGTCCACGCCGATCACCCGACGAACCCGCGCCCCGCGAAGCTGGATCACCACCGGCTCATCGCTCCACGAGCCGGACTCGATCGTCCCCGTCATCAGCCGCCCGCCGGCAAGGTCAAGGATCAAACTGACAACTCGGTCGCTGGCCGCCTGGAGCGTGCGAGGAGAGACCACGCGCTGGAATCGGTGCGACGCGTCGCTGGTGATGTTCAGCCGCCGCGCTGCCTTGCGGATTTTCACCGGGTTCCACGTCGCGACCTCGACCAGCACGTCCCTGGTCCGCTCGCTCACGCCCGTCCGCGCCCCGCCCATGATCCCCGCCAGCGACAGCGGCCCGCTGGAGTCGGCGACCACCAGTTCCCCCGGCGAAAGCGTCACGGTCTTGCCGTCCAGAAGCTGCATCTTCTCGCCAGTCTTTGCGCCGCGCACGATCACCTCGCGCACGCCGCCCTGTTCCATCGACGCGTGGACCATGTCGAGGTCAAACACATGGCTGGGGTTGCCCAGTTCGCTCTGGACGTAGTTGGTGATGTCCACGACGTTGTTGATGGATCGCTGCCCGACCGCCGCCAGGCGGTCCACCAGCCACGCGGGGCTGGGTCCAACTTTGACTCCCGTGATGACGCGCAGCGTAAACCGCGGGCAATCGTCGGCGACCTCGTTGACCAGCTTGACCACCGACGACGCCTGCGCCGTCGCGTCCGGCGTCGGCGACGTCACGTCGGGCCGCACCACGCCCAGCCGCCCATCACTCACCGCAGCGATCTCCGACGCCAGCGTCATGTGACACAGCGCGTCGCCGCGATTGCTGGTGATCTCGACATCCAAACAATGATCGATCCCGCCGCCGCCCCCCGCCCCGCCGCCACTTGGCAGCGCCACCGGCGTGATCGACTCCACCGGAAAGCCGGCGCTGGTGAGCATCGCCTCCGCCTCCGGCGCGCTGAGCGTGCCGGGCTGGGGGGAGGAGAGCATGCTGTTCAGCCACGCCAGAGAGATCTTCATAGGGGCGTAGATTATGCGCGAGGGCGGATTGCCGAAATGCGTGCCAACGGGGTGCCCCCGGCCCCACACCTCTCCGGCGCAACCGACCACCCGTCACCCGTCAACTGCGACCTGCGACTCGCGACTCGCGACTTTGCGTTCAAGCCACCACATTGATCTGTACGTCAAGGATCGCCGTCCGGGCCGCGAGGCACGCGCTCTCGCTGCACGCCTGATACGTCACCGCCAAGCGCGCGTCGCCGGTCACTGCGCCAATCTTCTCGATCGCCACCACCACCTCGATGCGCCCGCGATGCACACGATGGGTCGCGCCCTCCATCGCTTCGCCCGCCGGGTAGTCCGCGTACACCGCGAGTCCTCCACCCCCCCCACCGCCTCCGCCCCCCCCACCATCTCCTCTCATCAGATCCACCTTCAGCGGCAGCACCACGCCACCCGACGCCTCGCCCGCGTCAAACGCGTTGATGTGATACCCCGGCGCGATCTCGATCGCCAGCACAATCTCCGCCGGCTCGCTGTCGCTGAGTGTGACCTCCTCGCCCGACGCAAAGACCGTCACGATCTCGTCCGGCGTCTGCGCGCCGTGCGTCGCGCGCTCGCTCGCCCCGCGCGCAAGCAGCCCCTCGCGAACCGCCTGCGCGTCGATCCCCAGCAAGCGCAGCAGCGCCACGCTCGACAGCGCCGTCGCGATGGGGGACTCCTTCAGATCCGCAGAGATCGATGCCAGCACGCCCCGGGCCCGGGCCAGCAGCGTCGCGTTGCCGGTGAGTTCGTGCAGATCAATGAGCGCGTTGAGCAGCACCGCCACGCCGCTGGGCGTCGCGCCGTCGTACGTGGATCGCGCCCGCACGAACAGGTCCGCCGCGCCGGCCCGTGTGTCAAAGAACCCGGCGCCGGATCCCTCAGCAAATCTCGCCTCAGTCTCGCGCAGCACGCCCTGCGCCGCATCGATCCACGACGCGATCTCCGCTTCGCCCGCGCCGTGCTGACCGCCCGCCTTCGCCATGGCCGTCAAACCCGACAGCACATGGGCATGATCCTCAAGCACGCCCGGGATCGCGCTGCGCACGCCCTGCCGCCACGATCGCCACACGCGCACGCACGCCCCGCCCGGCGCATCGACCCGATCCGCGAGGCTCGTCATCACAAACCGCATCGCCCGCGCCGCGCTCTCATACATCGACGCGTCGTTCAACTCGACCGACGCTCTCGCCAGGCCAGCGATCATCTGCCCGTTCCACGCCGCCAGAACCTTGTCATCGAGCCTCGCCTGCTTGCGCCGCGCGCGATACGCCAGCATCTGCTCGCACACGCGATCGAGCATCACCAGAAACGCCTCAACCGTTACGCTCCGCCGCCTCGCGTGCTCCTCCGGGCGCGAGCGCAGCCAGAGCACGCTCCGCCCCGGCTCGCCCGGGTGATGCGGGTCCTGGAAGTTCGCGCCCTCGCTGACCGAAAAGACGTCCAGCGCGAACGCCCGCTCCGCCTCGTCGGGCAGCGCCTCGCGCACGTCCGCTGGCGTCCACACATAGTTCAGCCCCTCGCGCCCGTCAACCTCCGCGTCTTGCGCGCTGAAGAACCCGCCCTGCGCATCGGTCATCTCGCGCGACAGATACGCAAAGATCCGGCCCGCAATCCGCCGGTAGAACTCGTCGCCATACACCCGCGCCGCTCGCGCATACACCGGCAGCAACTGCGCCTGGTCGTACAGCATCTTCTCAAAGTGCGGCACCAACCAAAGCTGATCCACGCTGTACCGATGAAAGCCGCCCCCCACCTGATCAAACATTCCCCCCGTCGCCATCTTGTCCAGCGTCAGCCGCAGCGCGACATCAATCGCGCCGCGCGTCTCCGAGTCCCCCGCCTTGTCGCGAGCCGCCAAGAGCAGCTCCAGATACACCGGCTGCGGAAACTTTGGCGCGCGCCCGAACCCGCCGTGCGTGCGATCAACAATCGTCAACAGCGTCGTCACCGCACGCTGCACATCGTCCGCCCCCACCAGCACCGGCACGCTGACCCTCCCGAGCTTCGCCAGAACCTCGCCCCCCACCGCCTCGGCCTGCGTGCGAATCGCGCCGCGATCACTCGCGTACGCCTCGCTGATCTTCTCCAGCACCTGCGTAAAGCTCGGCCTCCCATGCAAAGGGCGCGGCGGGAAATACGTCCCGCCCCAAAACGGCCTCAGCGTGTCCGGCTCCAGAAACACGCTCATCGGCCACCCACCCTGACCCGTCAACATCTGGACCGCCGCCATGTACAAATCATCCAGGTCCGGTCGCTCCTCGCGATCAAGCTTCACGTTGACAAACTTTTCGTTCATCACCCGCGCCGTCGCCTCGTCCTCAAAGCTCTCGCGCTCCATGACATGACACCAATAACAGGTGCTGTACCCGACACTCAGAAAGATCGGCACGTCACGCGCCCGCGCCGCCTCGATCGCCTCGCTCCCCCAGGGGTACCAATCCACCGGGTTGTGGGCGTGCTGCAACAGATACGGGCTGCTCGTCTTCCCAAGCCGGTTGACAGGTCGATCGCTCGTGTCGCTGCTGCTCATGGCCCAGAGTATGGGGCGTCGCGGCACATCTGGCCGATGATGAATCCGAGTACCGCCCACCTTCCGAACTGAAACCGGCACGTTCTTCGTCGCCTTCACCGACGCTTCACACACCGCCACCTCATTCGCACCCACGCTCAGGATCACCATGCACACAACACTCCTGACAACCACCGCCCTCTTGCTGCTCGCCGGCGCGCTCGCGGGCTGCTCCACGTCTACCCCGAGTCAGGCTTCCAAGCCGGACGCGCCCACTCCCGGCCCGACCCTCGCGCCCTGGCAACGTGCGGACCCGTTCGCGGGCCTGACGCCGGGCGACGCCAAGGTTGTTCGCGTCGGCGGCGATATGGACGCCAACGTGTCGCGCAAGGGCGAGTCGTACGTCTTCGGGACTGCGCTGATCGATACGCCGCTGCCCGTGGGCTACCCGGCGCCGACCCCCCCGGGCGCGATCGAGTTAAAGCGGTACCCCGTCGTCCGCCGGGCGCAGGTCTCCGGCACCGTGAGCCCGGACCTGGCGACGAACTTCGCGTTCTTCCCGCTCTTCAACCACATCAAGGGCCGTCAGATCGCGATGACCTCGCCCGTCGAAGTGGACTACACCGACCTCCGCTCCCGCATCGAGCCCGGCCAACGCCCCATCGGCCCCACGGGCTGGCAGATGGCCTTCCTCTATCGCACCCCCGAGCAGGGCCCCGCGGGCACCGACCCGCGCAACAAGAACGTGGTCGTCCTGGACACCGAGCCGGTGACGGTGCTGTCGATGGGCATGCAGGGCGGATACGCGCTGGGCCAAACGACCGACGCCGTGATCCTGCTGGAACAGTGGCTGGCGGAGCACCCGCAGTGGCAGCCGCTGGGTCAGGACGCTCGGGGGTTCTTCTACAACGGCCCTGAACGACGCGACAAAGACAAGTGGGCCGAGGCCCAGATCCCAGTGCGCTTTGTCGGCGAAGGCAAATAGGCGAGTCGCGAATCGCAAGGGATAAGTCGCGAGCCGCGAGTACAGAGTCGCGAGTGCCGAGTCGCGAGCGATGCTGTGGCCCACGGCCTCCGCCCGGTATCGCGAGCGCCTGCCGAGCTTGCCTTCATCTCATCGCTCAGCACTCATCACTCCGTCCTCAAAAACAGACCGCGGCCCCGACAATCATCGGGGCCGCGGGGACTCACTGAGTTCAATCTGGCGTCGCTCAGTTGCTCAGGCGCGGGCCGCCTTCGCCACCGCTCGGGGCCGCGGGGCGCTGCGGCTGCTCAAGCGAGATCTCGCCGTTGGACTGCTCGAACTGGCGGATGACCTGCCCGAGGCTGATCGCCAGGCGCTTGGCGCCCTTCCAGTTCATCACGACTCTGTTGCTCACGTCAAACCGAAGCATGGGGCGGTTGTCCGGGGTCGGGGCTGGCATGTTAATGCCGAAGTCCAGCACAACCTCGTCCATCGTGGTCGACGTGCGAATCGTGTTCGCGTACGTCGTGGTCATCTGCGCGTCGTTGATCTGAAGCTGGACTTGCTGCTGCTGCGGTTGCTGATCGGCCATGACAAAACCTTTCAAAGAGGATGAGAAATCCGGGTGTGTTGAGCCTTGACCGCGTGCCATCGGAGGCACACGCCGCCGCGAAGGCAGAGGATAGCCGAGCCGCGCCGACGAGGCGTTGCCGCCCCCGGCCTGGGCTTCGGCGCCCCTGGGTGCCCGGCCCACCGCTCTGGCGTCTCACGGTTCCCGGACCTGCCCGCGCTGGTTCTCGCCCTCAAGCTAGGCAAGCCCCGTGAAACCAGAGAAACCCTGCTAGCACGCGGCGTTTCCAACCTCGCGCTTTGCTCGCTGGCGGTCTGTTCTGATGCCACAGTGAAGCGTCGCTTGACCACACAAACAGGAGCTCACTCGTGAAGACCAGCATCATCGCCGCGATCGCCCTCTTGGGCCTCGCTGGCACCGCCAACGCCGAGGTCGTCTTCTCCGACAACTTCAGCGGCAACGCCAACGCCAATCTCACCACCGGCACGTTCGTCACCGGCGCTAACACCGGCTTTGACTTCTGGCCCATCGGCACCAGCGGAGATATGGACGCCGGATTCTTCAGCGTCGTCAACCGCGCCCGCGATGTACACTCCCAGTTCACCACCAGCCTCGACGCGGAGAACAACCCCAACGGCGCATACGCGATCTACAACGGCTTCTCCAACGAGAGCGGCACCGCCTACAGCGTCTTCCTCACCAACCTCATCGCTGGCGAGCAATACACCTTCTCCGTCGCGATGCTCACCCTCGCCGCCGACCCGCCCTATCCCCAGATCTCGACGATTCAGTTCTCTCAGAACGCGAACGCCCTGGGCGATGACATCACCCTCACCCCCGTGCCCAGCGGCAGCGAAGCCTGGACCGTCTACTCCCGCACCTTCACCGCCACCGGCGAAGACGTGCTCACAATCCGCAACCTCGCGGGCGCCTCGAACGCCGGCAACGACTTCGGCCTCGATAACGTGCAGATCTCTCGCATCCCCGCCCCCGGCGCGTGCGCCATGCTCGGCCTGGGCATGCTCGGCGCCGCCCGCCGCCGACGCGCCTGAGCCGCTCGCTCGCCCACTTGTCTGCCCTGTCTCGTCAGGTACACGTCCCGAGCCGTCACGAGAAACTCTGACGCAAGCAACCCCGGATCCTCTCCGGGGTTGCTCGTCATTCGGCAGTCGTTGAAGCGCCAAGGGTGTGGCGACCCTTCCAAAATGCCCGAGACAGGAGTTGAACCTGCACGCCTTTAAAGGGCGACGGATTTTGAATCCGTTGCGTCTGCCAGTTCCGCCACTCGGGCCGCGAGGCCAGAGTTTAGCGGCCTCACTCCCCCCGGGCGTACACCATCGCCTCGCGCCGATCGCTCTCGCGTGGCTCGCCCCGCCCCCCCGCCCGCCCCGCCCGCGCTCCCCGGCCTCAGCAGCCGTTGAAGAACACGCTGAAGAACAGGTTGTAATCGCCCTCGGTCACGCCGTTGTTCGGCACGCCGCCAGTTCCGCCGGTGCCAAAGGGCGCAAGCGCCGTGCCCTGATCGTCGGAAATATCGCACCATGCCTGAGCATCAAAGAACCCGCTGAAGAACGCGTTGTAGTCCCCTTCGGTCACGCCGTTGTTCGGCGTAGCCGGGTTCGGCTGCGTCGGTGGGTTGATAATCGGCTCGCCCTGATCATTGGCGATATCCGCCGGGCCGCAGCGCACTGGCGCGGGCGGCGCGATGATCGCCTTGGTGATCACGGCCCGCATGACCACGTCGCCGGTCTGCTGGAAGTTCGCCATATCAAACCACTGCGGCGTGTTGATGATCGGCGGGATCGTGCCGTACACCCAGTTCCGCGCGGGCGTGATCCCGTTGAGATCGATCGGCGTGGTCGCGCCCGCGGGGGCAGACGTGTTCTGCGCAAACGTCATCGCGAACGTGAATCGGTCGTACTCCGCCGGGATGATGACGTTGAACGACGACAAGTCGTACTCGTTCATGTACCCATCGATCAACTGCGGCGAGAAGCCGTCCGGCGGCGCGTCCAGCGAATCGAAAATCCTCGACGCCGTGGGCACAAACGCCGGCAGCCCCACGCGCCCCTTCCAGATCTCCAGGTTGTCATGGATCGTGCTGCCCGTATTGCCGGAGGCGGATCGCCACAGCACCTGAACGCGCAGCACTTTCGCCGGGCGATACGCCGGCGGGATCAGCAGCACCACGCCCACCTTCTCGTTGGCATCAAAGTTAAACTGCAAGCCCACCGGCACCGACACCGGGAAGTCCGGGTCCGCGACCGGGAGGTTGTCGTTCTTCAAAAGCAACTCGTCCACCGCCAACGCCGGCGTCGCCAGCGTCCCCGCGATCAGCGCAACGCTCGCGCACCACATCGCCCTTGAGAGCGCCATTGAACGAGTCCGTAACTCAGTTGCCATGTGTGTCCTTTCAGGCCAACCGCCACGGGAAAGAGCGGGCGGCGACGGAACGTTCAAGGCGAGAACCGCCGCGAAGCCTCAAACTCAAGCCCAGCGCGAGCCAAGCCGCATCCCTATGCCAATGTATACCACGAGCACCGGGATTTGCCCAGCGAACTCGCTGGTGGATACCCCGGATTCGCCTTCGTCCCGCCCCCGGTTGCAGCCAAACCCGCCCCGAGCCCCGAAAGGCCCGCCGCGCACGCCGCCCCTACTCCGCCTAAAGCCCGACACCTGACCCCCCTCACCCCCCCTTCACCCCCACTCACCGTCTCCTCACCCCCACACCAGCCGCACCACGTCGTGATATGTCACCAGCACGAACATCGACGCGATCAGCAGCAGACCCGCGATCGTCGTCACGTTCTGGAACGCCACCGACACCGGCCGCCCGGTGAACTGCTCGTAGAGCAAGAACAGGAAGTGCCCGCCATCAACAATCGGCAGCGGTAAAAAGTTCACCACCGCCAGGTTCACGCTGATGATCGCCATGAAGAACATCAGCCAGATCAAGCCCCGGTCCGCCAGCAGCGTGCCGACGTGCGCGATGCCCACCGGCCCGCGCAGGTGCTCGACCTTGATGCTCCCCTGAAACAAGCGCGCGAACGTGATGTAGGTCTGCGTCATGGCGGTCTTGGTCTGACGCATGCCCATCGAGATCGCCTCGCCGACGGTGGATGCGTGCAGCGTGATCTGCACCGGCTCGAGCAAGTAGTCCGAGATCGCCGCCTTCCAGCCCAGCGCGCGCAGCGCTTCGGCGTCGCCCTTCTCGCCGCCGCCAATCGTCCATGTCGTGCGTTCATCTGGCACACTCGCGTCCGCATTCACCATCACGCGTCGATGGACCAGCTCAACAACGACATCGTCCCCCACCGGCGTCTTCTTCGCCGCGCTCCGCAGCGTGCGCCACACGTCCGCCAGCGTCGTCACCGCCTCCCCATTCACCGACACAATCTGCGAGCCCACCGGCAGCCCGAGGGCCGCGCCGCTGGGCACCCCCGGCGTCACGCCATCAGCCCCCTCAACACGCGGCGACGAAGGCCACCGCCCCACGATCGCCGGAGCATTCTCTGTCTCGACACCAAAGCCAATGCGGCCGTCAGTCACCTTGACGCCTTTCAGCGTCACGAGCTCGCGCGCACCGGTGCCGCTCGCTGCCGCCCCCTCGCCAGCAGCCTCCGCACCCGCCTTCGCGCGCCACACCACCACGTCGATCGTCCGACCATCGTGCTTGCCGATCTCATCAATCCCCTCGCGAAACGTGGGCCATTGCAGCCCGCCCAGGACCGCGAAGACGTCTCCCGCTCGAAGCCCCGCCTTCGACCCCGCGTCTTCCGTGCGCTTCACGCTCATCACCGGGGGCAGGCCCAGCACGTGGTCGATCTCAAATCGCTTTAGCGCGCTGGGGGCGAACGTCGCTTGCTGCAACTGCGGTTGCGACATGACGGACGCTTCCACGCGCCGCTCGACCGCGTTCGCCTGCGCCTCGCCCGCTCGCTCGACCACAACCTTCAGCGGCGCTCCATCGCGCGCCGAGATCGCCGCGTCCAGCTCACTCCGCGTTCGCAGCGCCTTCGAGTCGCCCACCACGCTAACGATCCGATCGCCCGGTTGAATCTCAACCAGGCCTTCCTCGCGGAACACCTTCTCCGCCTGCACACGCTGAGCGCCCGACTTTCCGCTCATCAGTTGCAGTGAGCGCTCCGGCTCCACACCCATCGACAACATCTTCGACCCCGTGTCCACCCGCGGCCTCACCGCAAACGTCAGCAACCCCTCAACGCCCGCACGCCGCACCTCCACCACCACGTCCGAACCCGGACTCGACATCGCCGACGCCACACTGATTTCGTTGAACGTGCGAACTGACTCGCCATCGACCGCGACAACCTCGTCGCCCGGGCGCAGCCCCGCAAGCGTCCCGGCTGGCCCGACTTTCACACTCGCAAACGCCGCGGGCGAGCCCGGCACCACTCGTCCCAGCACCGGCGCCTCGGTCAGCAGGCCAACGCGAAACACAATCACAAACAACACCGCGGCCGTGATGATGTTCATCACCACCCCAGCGCTGATCACGATCATCCGCTTCCACGTCGGCGCGCTGTTGTACGAATCTCGCTCGTTCGAACGCGCCGAAGGATCCGTGTCCTCCTGCCCCAGCATTTTTACATACCCGCCCAAGGGCAGCACGTTCCAGCGATACTCCGTCGGCGACACCGCGATCGCCCCGGCGGGGTCACTGGCGCGCAGAGTGTGATACTCGCCCTCGGAGCTCCCGCGTCGCACGCCCATGCCCTTGCGATAGCTCACGATCGCCGGCCCGAAGCCGAGCGCAAACGCCAGCACGCGGATCCCCGCCCATCGCGCCGCAAGGAAATGCCCGAGCTCATGCAGCACGATGATCAGACTGAACCCGATCATCACCAGCAACAGATCGAAGCCCGTCGTCAAGTACCAATACAACTGATCCATAGCTCGCTTTCAGAGTGAGGCCAATCCCCACGAGGCTCATCATCGTTCGCAGACCAACCGCTGCCGGTTCGTCGGTTTCCCGCTTTGAACCTCGCGCAATCTCAGCCCACAATATCGGTCCCCGGCCCGCCGGGCTGCACGCCATCCACGAAGAAGGCCCGGACAGTCGCCTGTCCGGGCCTCCAAAGTCTTGATCTCACCGGGCACGCCCCGCGGCTGTGAGGCGTTCACCCGATTGAGAATCATCAGCGTGATCTCAGTTCTTCTTCGCAGCAGCGCCGTACTTCACGCTGCAGCCATACGCCTTGGTCTCGCTCTCAGCGACGGTCTCGCCCTTGACGATGCTCTCCAGCGCGTTCCTGACGTAGTTCTTGTTGCCAGCCTTGGCCGCGGACTTGTCATTGTCGATCGCGCCGGCGTAGGCCAGCACGCCATCCTTCTGGATCACGAACATGTGCGGGGTGTTCGTCGCGCCATACGCGCGCCCCGTCTCGCCGCTCTCGTCCAGCAGGATCGGATACTCGATCTTCCACTTCTTCTTGATGTCGGCGTTGAGCTGCTTGCCCGCGCCCTCCTTGCCCGGCGCGCCGCTGTTGATCGCGACCCACTTCACGCCCTTGTCCTTGAACGCCTTGAAGGTGTCCGGCATCGTCGTGTTCTTCTCGTAGTGCTTCACGACGAAGGGGCACTCGGGGTTGAACCACTCGACCACGACCGCCTTGGTGTCCTTGTCAGCAAGCAGGTCCGCGAGCTTGACGATCTTGCCGTCGGTGTCCGTGAGCGTGAACTCTGGCGCCTTCTCGCCGACCCTGGCGGTCGTCGCTTTCTTGTCGTCCTTTTTGCCCTCTTTGTTGTCCTTCATCTTCTTCTCGACCGCGCCGGGCGCGCCCGAGGCCGAGATGGTGGGAACAAAGGTTGCGAAGCTGAAGGCCAAAACGCCGCAGGACAGAAGAGCCAGAACCGTGTTGCGAGACTTCATCGAGAAACTCCTTGTGAAGAAACGGAAAAGACACACGTAGACCGGATGATTCAGGCCGTCGGTCCACGCCGTCGGCCGGTCAACTGCAAATGTCCGCTCAAGGCCGCCATCAGGGACCAACGCCCCCGGTTGCCGAAGGATTGCCGCCCCCACCCCCGCCACCATCCACCGACCCCTTGGCTGGTAAGGAAGCATCGGGCGGCGCGACATCAACCGTGTAAAACTCCGAGACGATTTTCGGTTGCGTTTTCAAGCCCGGCGCCTGGGAATCCGCGCTAGCCTGGCGTGACCGACGGACCTCCAGCAACCCCGTCACGCGCCCCGCGGCCTTGTCCGCCCCGGGCTTCACCGGGTCAAACGTCAGTTCCAGCGACCCCCCGCGCGAGTTCTCACCCTGCGCGATCAGGTCGGTCGGCCCGCGCGAAATCTCTGCCGGGTAGAACGCGAGAAACGCGGAGCCCTTGGCCGTGATCGTGAGTTTGGTCGGCGACGACCAAATCGTCGTCACACCGGCGGGGAGCACACGGCCCAAGCGCGCTTGCGCGGCCTTGATCGTTTCAATGCCCTTGATGTCAGCAACCGATTTTTCCGCCACCGGAAGCTCAATTTTCAGCGTCGAGCGGCCCGGGATGCACGTCTCTTTGCAGACCAGAAACTCCAAGTCGATTTCAAGCGTCACGCGATCGCCGGGTTTGGCGGTGGAGGCGACGGTCGCGGGGATGAGCAGCGTCGCGCTCCCCTCGTAGACGTGATCGAGCAGGCCGACGCTCAAGTATCGCGTCGGAGCGGGATATTCCACCCGCTTCAGGCTGAGATTCTTGGACGGTGCAAGGTTATGAAAGATTGGGGCCACGCCGGTGTCGTTCAGCCCCGGCCAATACGTATGCCAACCCGGCGCGACATCAAGCTGTACCCCCAGCACAAACGAATCACCCGGCGCGACGGATGATTTATCGCTGATCAGGCTGGTTTTCAGGTGCTTGTTCCCGCCCGCTTCGTCCGCCGCAGGCTCGTTTGACATCGGCAAGGCCGGCGCCGTGGGCTCGGTGCCAGCGTGCGCAGGGGCCGTTTGGCCCCACGCGACGGCCGCGGCGGCGGCGGCGACGGCGAGCGACCCGCACGTCGTTATCAATAGTCTGGCCCGAGTCATGCTGAACCTGAAACCCATGCCGGCCTCCTTGAAAACAGATTGGCGACCCCGGGAATCGATTGCGTTCACCGGTAAGTTCGTCGAATGCCGCGTCTCCGATGCACTATCACCGCTGACGATACGCCTTGGACGTGAAACGTGTTCGACGCGCCCGTATGCTCAGGGCGTATGACAAGCAACCGCAGCCGGCGACTCACGATGGCGATCGCGACACTCCTTTGCACGGCGCTGCTCGTGGGCGGATGTTCCAAGATTGATGACCGGCGCCTCGATGAGGACATGATCACGCTCAGCGAGCTGCGGACGCTGATCATCAAGCAGAACGCGAGCCCGAAGGACGCCGAGGTCATCATTCTTGATGCACGCCGCCCCTCGGTCATCGCGCGAGGCGGAATTCCGGGCGCGCGTCCTATTGATCTGCTTTCGATCGATAGCGTGCAGAAGCGCCCGGATCCGAAGATTGCCCAGTTTGACACAAAGGTTGTCTACGGCGACAACCCCCCCGACGCCATCGCGCGAGCGGTGGCCAAGCGAATGCTCGAGGCGGGGTACGCCAACGTGCGGTGGTATCGCGGCGGCTGGGAGGAGTGGGCGCGAACGGTGAACCCCGGAACAGTGCCTGCGTCGAGCACGTCGGGGAAGCCGTGACGAGGGTTCTGTCCCGAGGGTTTCCCCTCTTTCTCCAGTTCACGGGCGGGGAGACGGGCTAAATCGGACGTGGTCGGGGTTCATTCTTGCGCGTGGGCTGAAATTGCCGCTTGCATAAACGTGAGTGTCGGGTACTTTAATATCAGCAACTTGGTGTAGGGGTATGGAACGAGCGCGTCTTCCGGCTCAAACGAGCGGTCAGTCTGTCTTTTCGTTTCGCTGTCGTCATCGCCTTCCGGTGTGTGGGCTCGCGGCGTTGAGTGCGTCGCGAGCTTTGGACGGCGTCCACATTTTAGAGGAGTTTGTCATGAAGAAGTTCGTCCCCGCTTTGCTTGGAGCGCTCGCGCTGATGAGCGCAACGTGCCAGGCCAATGCCCAGCTTGTTGTCGGCAACGACAACGCGAACGGTCAACTTTGGGTCATCGACATCGTGAACAGCGGTACCGCGACGCGACAACTGGTCAGCGGCACGACCGCGCAGGTTCGCGGGATCGCGGCGGACAACACCAACAACATTCTGTACTGGCTGGACGGGTCCTCGATCCCGCAGTCGTTGTACAGGGCGACGATGACCACGTCGGGCACGCTGAGCCCGGTGCTGGTTGGCATCCTCCGCATTGGCGTGACCAACGTCGCGCCCCAGAGCTTGGCGTACGACACCGTTGCTGGCAAGCTCTACGCATACCACAACTCGAATGTGGTTGCCACCGAGGGCTTTTACGAGGTGAACGTCATCGACGCGACAATGACGGTGGCGTATCTGCCGGGCGTCACCGCTGGCGAAGCGACAGGCTTTGATTACGACAGCGGGACCGACGCGTTCTATTACACGAACGACCTGACGACCGTCTCGACCTTCAGCCCCAATGGCCGCGGGCTTTACCGGCTTTCCAAGCCGCTGACGGCACCGATTGTCACGTTCGTCACGGCCTATACAAACGCGGACACGGACATCGACGGCCTGGCGATGGGCAACGGGCGCGCGTACTTCGTCAACGACAACGGTCCGCACTACGTCTACAACCTCACGACCAACGTCTATGAGACGAACATCCCGCAGACCTTCACCAGCACCGGCGCAGAATCCGGCGGCGCGTGGGCGCCCGGGCTGGTCCCGGCGGCGGCCGCGGGCAGCAACGTCGCGGTCACGATCAGCGACAGCCCTGACCCACTGACGATTCCTCCCGGCGGCAACATCACGTACGTCATCACCGCCACCAACTTCGGCCCCGATCCGGCGACGGGCGTCAATGTCACCGGCACGCTGCCGGGCAACGTCACGTTCTCCTCGGTCACGGCGCCGGGCACGCACAACCTCGGCGTTATTTCGGCCAGCTTCGGCACGCTGGCATCTGGCGCGTCGGGCTCGATCACGGTTGTCGTAAACGGGCCGGCAGTTGCGCCCGCGACGGTGACCTACACCGTTAACGCGACCACGACGTCAACCGATCCGTTCCTCTCGAACAACACCGCGACCGCGACGACAGCGGTGGCTCAGCCGCCGGCCAATCTGGCGATCGTCGTCGTCGACGCACCGACGACGCTGGTCGTGCCGCCGGGCGGAGAGATCACGTTCACTGCGACAATCAACAACACCGTGGCGGGCAACAACGACGCCAACAACGTGGTCGTGACCGCGACCGTTCCGATCGACTATGACTTCGTCTCGGTCACGGCGCCGGGGACGTATGACGCGGGCACGCGCGTGATCACGGCGAACCTCGGCACGGTGACCTTCGGCTCCTCGCCGCAGATCATTGCGGTGGTCTCGCGGACGGCGCCGGTGGTCGGCTCGCTGACCATCACGTTCCCCTGGAGCGTGACATCGTCGGCGGCGGACCCGGTGCTGACCAACAACGTTGACAACGAGACGACAATCATCCGCGAGACGCAGGCTGCGCTGTCGATCACGAACGTGGACTCGCCGGACCCGCTGTTGATCCCGCCGGGCGGGAACATCAACTACCTGATCACGGTGACCAACGGTCAGTCGGCGACGACCGACCCGAACGGAGCAGAGAACTCGACAGTGACGGGCACGCTCCCGACGGGGGTGACGTTTGTGTCGATCGATCCGCCGGGCACGTACGACGCGGGCACCCGGATGATCTCGACGAACCTGGGCACGGTCTTTAACGGCTCACCAGCATCGTTCAACGTGGTGGTGAGCGCGGACGCAGTTGGCACCGTGGTCTTCCCCGTGACCGTATCGACCACGACCTTTGAACCCACGCTTACCAACAACACCGCGACTGCGACGACGACGATCGGCACCGACCCGCCGGCCAATCTGGCGATCGTCGTTATCGATGCGCCAGCGACGCTGGTCGTGCCGCCGGGCGGAGAGATCACGTTCACCGCAACGGTGAACAACACCGCCGTGGGCAACTTTGACGCCGACAACGTGGTCGTGACCGCGACCGTTCCGATCGACTACGACTTCGTAGGGGTCACGGCGCCGGGGACGTATGACGCGGGCACGCGCGTGATCACGGCGAACCTCGGCACGGTGACCTTCGGCTCCTCGCCGCAGATCATCGCGGTGGTCTCGCGGACGGCGCCGGTGGTCGGCTCGCTGACCATCACGTTCCCTTGGAGCGTGACATCGTCGGCGACGGACCCTGTGCTGACCAACAACGTGGACAACGAGACGACGATCATTCGCGAGCCGCAGGCCGCGCTGACGATCACGAACGTGGACTCGCCGGACCCGGTGGTGATCCCGCCGGGCGGGAACATCAACTACCTGATCACGGTGACCAACGGGCAGTCGGCGACGACCGACCCGAACGGAGCCGCGAACTCGACAGTGACGGGCACGCTCCCGACGGGGGTGACGTTTGTGTCGATCGATCCGCCGGGCACGTACGACGCGGGCACCCGGATGATCGCTACGAATCTGGGCACGGTCTTCAACGGCTCGCCAGCGTCGTTCAACGTGCTGGTGAGCGCGGACGCGATCGGCAGCGTGGTCTTCCCCGTGACCGTATCGACCACGACCCTTGAGCCCACGACCACCAATAACACCGCCACTGCCACGACGACGATCCGCGGTCCGCAGGCCAATCTGGGCGTCGCGATCGTCGATCCCTCGGATTGCGCCGTGAGCGCCGGTCAGAACTTCAGCTACACCGTCAACGTCACCAACGCCGGCACCGAGACCGGCAACGACATCGTTCTGGACTTCACGCTCCCGAGCTCCAGCGACGCGACGTTTGTTTCGTCCAGCCCCTCGATCGTGCCGCTCGCCGGCGTGATCACCTACAACATCGGCACGTTGGCCAGCGGCGACAGCGCGTCGCTCACGGTCAACATGACCGCCATCACCGCTGGAGCGACCCTCAGCAGCTCCGCGACGGTCGCTGGCTCGTCGGTGGACCCGACGCCCGCCAACAACTCGACGACGCAGAACACGCTGATCAGCAGCGGCGGCGGCCCGACGACGGCGGTCATCAAGGGTGTCATCTCGACGCGCGCCGGCTCCAGCAGCTCCGACGTCCCGGGCATCCCGGGCGCGAAGTTCTCGGGAAACTTCATGAACACGCCCTATGCCAGCCCGGATGGCACGAAGTTCATCCAACTGATCGACAGCGATCTGCCGACGACGTCCGACGCGTTGCTGGTCGTGTCGAACAACGGCGTCCTCTCGGTCGTCGTCCAGGAAGGCAGCCCGATCGCTGGCATCGCCCCGGCCGTTGCGAGCAACTTGGTTCAGATCATTGACACCAAGGCGTCCATCAACAACGCTGGCAACTACGCCTTCTCCGGCGACTTCGCCGGGACGGCCTCGGATGACTTCGTGGTCAAGAACGTCGGCGGCGTGTTCAGCCTCGTGATCGACGAGGACACGACGCCTTCTTCCACGATCGTCGCTGGTTCGACTACATGGAATGACATCGCGGGGAATGTGACGATCTCGCCCGCACCGGGCAACCTGGTGACGTTCAATGCCACGGTAAACGACGCTCCGGCGACGACGTTGGATTCGGCGCTCGTGCGCGACGACGGCGCCGTGGCGCTGGCGGTCGAGGGTGTCACCACTCCGGGCAATCTGGGCGCGGGCACCTTTGGAACGTGGCAGTTCTTCAGCTCCACCGACTTGCTCGGCCTGTCGTTTGACGCGACGCACACCAACTGGACCATCGGTGCCGACACCGACGATGTCACCACCCTTGACAACATCGCCGTGCGCAACGGCGACGTTGTGATCCAAGAGGGCTTCCCCTTTACCGGGGCCAGCGGCGTCGTGACCACCATCAATCGCATCCGCACGTCGCCGAACGGCGACTGGCTCGCCAGCTTCACCGGCACGGGCAGCATCATTCACATCGTCCGCAACGGGGCCGTGATCCTCAAGACCGGCGACTTGGTCCCGGGCGGCAACGGCGAGACCTTCAACCGCACGACCTTCGGAGTCGTCGGCAACGCCAACGGCGATTATGTCTACGGCGTCGAGACCACCGAGCCCGACGTGCTTCGCGACGGGGTGCTCGTGCTCAACAACACCACTGTCATCGCTCGCCAGAACGACCCGATCGACCTCAACAACGACGGCATCTTCAACGACGATGCCTTCATCCGCACCATTGAGAACGACAACATGTTCATGTCCAACACGGACGTGTACGTCACCGTCACGCTTCGCAACACAGCCGCCGCGATCTGCTTCGCGTCAGACACCACGGCGTCCGGGGCCGCGCTCATCCGCATCCCGCTCCCGAGCACGGTGGTGTTCCCCGCCCGCTGCAACGGCGCCGACATCGCCTACGACAACGGCGACTTCCTCCCTCGCGCCGAGATCGTTGACGGCACCAACGGCACCCCGGCCATCCCCGGCCCCTTCGGCGGCGTGAACAACGGCGTCACCGAGGCCGACTACAACGTCTTCTTCGCCAACTTCTTCGACGCCAACGCGGTCGCAGACATCGCCAACGACGACGGCACCAGCCGCGTCCCCACCCCCGCCCCCACGACCGTGGTGAACAACGGCGTGACCGAAGGCGACTACAACTACTTCTTCAGCGTCTTCTTCGACGGGTGCTCGCTGTAAGGCAGAGTGCTGAGCGATGAGTGCTGAGAAGACCGGCAATCGACAATCGGCAATCGGCAATCGTGAATGCAGGAATCCAAGGCCCCGGCTCATCTGAGCCGGGGCTTTTTCTTTGGGGCCCGCGGTGTGGGGGTGGGGCGGGCGGGCGGAGAGGCAGGCAGGCGGGCGGGCGGGTATGTGGAGGTTTCCGGTTGACGCGGGCTCGGGTCGGTGCGCCAAGGATGTGCCAATGAGCGATGACGTTCACACGCGCCGAGAGTCGAATCACGCGGCAGACGATCCGGGCGATCGTGCGCTGTTGGATATGGCGGCGCGGGCCGCGTATCGCGGGCTAGGGAATGTGGAGCCGAATCCGCTGGTGGGGGCGGTGATCAGCCGCGTCGCGGTGAGTGGCGCCGGGTTAAGCGAGAGTGAAGCGCTGGCACGCGTGGTAAGTGTGGGGCACCATCGGCGTTTCGGCGATGTTCACGCGGAGGTTGACACGCTCGCGCGGGCTCGCGCGCTCGGCGCTGATGTGCGGGGCTGCATCATGCACGTCACGCTCGAACCCTGCAATCACACGGGAAAGCAGCCGCCCTGCACCGGCGCGATCGTCGCGGCCGGGATCGCGGAGGTTGTTATCGCGCGAGCGGATCTGAACCCGCTGGCCGCCGGGGGCGCAGAGTTCCTGCGCGAGTGCGGCGTGCGCGTGCGGTTCAGCGAGGCATCGGGCAACGCGATAACGCTGAGCGAGCCGTTCATGAAGCGAATCCGGGGCGAGCAGCCCTGGGTCGTTGCCAAGTGGGCGCAGACCATCGACGGGCGGATCGCGACTCGCACGCGCGACAGCAAGTGGATCAGCTCCGAACGTTCGCGCAGACACGTACATCTTTTGCGGGCACGCGTGGACGCGATCATTACTGGCGTGGGCACGCTCGCGGCGGACAACCCGATGCTCACCGCCCGGGACGTGCCCTTGCGGCGCGATGGGCGTGCGGCACTGCGCGTGCTCGTGGACCCGATGCTGCGCGGGGTGATTCAGCATTTGGACGAGGCGCGAAGCATGTTTGATGGGGCCGCGCCGGTGCTGGTGGTGACGCTGGATCGCAGCGCGATCGATCATCACCGGGCGGTGGAACGCATCCGGCGGGGCGGCGCGAGCGTGCTCACGTTGCCGGCGATCGGCCTGGGCGAGATCGACCTGGGCGTGATGCTGGCGACGCTGCGCCGAGAGCACAATGTGAATACCGCCATGATCGAGGCGGGCGGGCGGTTGACCGGCTGGCTGATGTCGCGCGGGTTGATCGATGAGTGCCAGGTGTACATCGCGCCGATGGTGATGGGCGACCCGAGTGCGCTGGGGCCAGCGAACACGACGTTTGCGTCGAGCATCGCGGAGCTGCCGCGCTGGCGTGTGGTGGATCATCGCGCGATCGGGCCGGACATCCGGCTGGTGTATCGCAAGGCGGAGGCGGGCTGGGCGCGGGCGGCGCGCGGGTCAGCGCTTGACCCATGAGCATTGCGGGTGATAGGAATGAGGCGCGAGCGTCTGGTCGGCGCGCGTGGTGATCTGCCACATGCGTTGTTCTCGCGGTGCGCCTTTCTCAGTGTTTGCGTCTCCCGGTTCCCGATTTGCCTGCCCGGTTGCCGATTGCCGGTTGCCGATTGCCGTCCCTCGGTTCAGCCTCCCCGGTTGCCGATTGCCGGCTGCCGATTGCCGTCCCCCAAACTTATCCACAAACACCACCCGAATACCCGAACAGACTTGACGAGGATGTTCGGGTCGCGGTATGCTTGTGATGACAGGCCCGCGACCGACGTCGCCCCTGTTCGCGAGCCGCGACGTGTGTCCGGCTGTTGCCTCACGTCGGCGTTCGGATGCCCGCGATCCGGCACGTCATCAGCCGATTGCGATGGGATTTGGTCATGCTGCCGCGTGCTCACCATGGCACGAACCAGCCTTCTGACCACGACCGCTGTCGCAACACACAGGGCTGAATGACGGCGCCAGACTCGTGGCCACCTCCGGCAAGAAAGGATTGGCGCTCATGTCTCGTACTCCGTCTTCGTCGTCGTCGTCGTCCGCCGCCACTTTCAACGGTTCTGGGCTAAAGCCCAAGAACAGCGTGGAGGTAAAGCCTGGCGCGGGCGCACCGAACAACTCACCATCACCATCATCATCGACTTCGACGGCTCCGGAGGGAGCTTCCGGGCCTGGCGCGATGAAGCCGGCGGCGGGCGCGTTTGTGTCGTCTACTTCAAGCTCAGCGTCGGGCGCGACGCCTTCGGGCGCGGGCAAGCCGGGCGGCGCGGTTGGCTCAGGAGGCACGGCGGCGCCGGGCGCGCAGGGCACGGCACCCGGTGGCTCGATCGCGGCGGGCGGCGCGAGTGGGAAGTTCAACGCAGCTGCGGGGGGAACGGGGGGAACGGGCGCAATCGCCGCGGGCGGGAAGCCTGGTGCGCCGGGGGCCGGTGTGCCGGCGCCGGGCGTGTTGACGCGCCCGAATCTTGTGCCGAGCAAAGAGAAGATGCACGCAGTGGGCCAGGCGGTAGTTCAGATCGAGAAGACCTTCGGCAAGGGCGCGATCATGAAGCTGGATGAGCAGGCGTACCTGAGCATCCCGGGCATCTCCACCGGCACGCTCTCGTTGGACCTGGCGCTGGGCGGCAAGGGCATCCCGCGCGGACGCATCATCGAGATCTTCGGCCCGGAATCCAGCGGTAAAACGACGCTCGCGCTGACGGTCGCGGCCAATGCGCAACGCGACGGCGGCGTCGCGGCGGTGATCGACGCCGAGCACGCGATGGACCCGTCCTGGGCCCGCAAGATCGGCGTGGACATCGATCAACTGCTGGTCAGCCAGCCCGATAGCGGCGAGCAAGGCCTGGAGATCTGCGAGCTGCTGGTGCGCTCCAACGCGGTCGATCTGATCATCGTCGACTCGGTCGCGGCGTTGATCCCCCGATCGGAAATCGAGGGGGAGATGGGCGACGCCACCGTCGGCGCCCAGGCCCGCCTCATGAGCCAGGCCATGCGCAAGCTCACCGGCATCATCGCCCGCAGCAACTGCACGGTGATCTTCATCAACCAGATCCGCGAGAAGATCGGCGTCATGTTCGGCAGCCCCGAGACCACCACCGGCGGTCGCGCGCTAAAGTTCTACGCCTCGGTGCGAATCGACGTGCGCCGCACCAGCTCGATCAAAGAAGGCGAAGTCAGCGTTGGCAACCGCACCCGCGCACGCGTGGTCAAGAACAAGGTCGCGCCGCCATTTCGCGAGGCGGAGTTTGACATCATGTTTGACGAGGGGATCAGCTCGACGGGCGACCTGCTGGACTTGGCGGTCGAGTCCAAGGTCATCGACAAATCTGGCGCGTGGTTCAACTATGGCGAGGTCAAGCTTGGCCAGGGACGCGAGAACGCCAAGCGATTCATCAAGGAGAATCCCGAGCTATTCAGCGACGTCCGCAAGAAGACGCTCGCAGTCCGACTCGCGGCGACGGCGGCCGGAGGCGCGGCGAAGTTCGCGATCGCCGCGGGCGAGGCGGATGATGGGAAGGAGTGAGGGGGACGGGGGGAAGGGATTCAGGGATTCAGGGATTCAGGGATTCAGGGATTCAGGGAATCGAGGGATCGAACTTGCGAGTCGCGACTCGCGACTCTTGCTGCGGCGTGTGGGGGCGTGCGCACACGCCGCGTTTGGTGGAGCGGATGGGCGGCAAATGACCGTGGGCGGATGACCGTGTGCGGATGACTATGTGCGGATGCGTGGCGGCGCGGGGGCGGGGGCCGGAGGATCGTCATGGGCGCTTGGGGTGTGGGGCCGTTTGAGAATGATGGCGCGCTGGATTGGGTGCTTGAGCTTGAGGAGACGCTCGGCTTCAATCTCATCGAGCGGTCGCTGGACCAGGTGAACGAGCTGATCCTCGGCGATGAGCTCGAATCGGGACTCGCGGAGAACGCACTGGCGGCGGCGGAGGTGCTCGCGGCGATGGCCGAGCGCGGGCGCGCGGATCTGCCGGCGGACGTGCGAGCGTGGCTGGAGGCGAACACGGATTCACCGCCGCCACACTTGCTGCGCGCGGCGGCGAAGGCTGTGAAACGCGTCGGTGATGACTCGGAGCTTGCGACGGTTTGGAAGGACGCCGAGCATGGAGCAGCTTGGCAAGCGGAGGTAAAGGACTTGCTCGCGCGGCTGAAAGCGTGAGGTCGTGAGCATTTGGCGCGAGGCCCATGACTGGTAACTGGTAACTGGTAACTGGTGACTCGTGACTGGTGACCCCGGACCGCTCACACCGTACCGTTCACCATGGCACGCGAACTCACCTGGTTTGATGGGCACTTGGATTTGGCAATGCTGGAGGTGCTGGGGCGCGACATGCTCGCGCCCGTAGCAACGGCGGGGGGTCCGGACCTGCCAGCGGCGGTGACGCTCGCGACGTTAAAAACCGGGCGCGTGGCGCAGGCACTGGCGACGATCTTTGCCGAGGCCGATGGCAAGGATCCGCGCGGCTCATACCCCAGCGGCGACGCGGCCCAGGCCAAGCGCGCCGGGCTTGCGCAACTGCGAATCTACGAGCGCTGGGTGCTCGAGGGGCACGCAAAGTGGATGCGCGGGCCGGCGTCGCACCCGCCGGGTTCGACGCCCGCGCTGACGATCGGCATTCTCATTGAGGGCGCCGACGTCATCGAAGGGCCCGCGGAGCTCGGGTGGTGGAAAGAGCGCGGCATCGTCAGCGTCGCGATGGCGTGGTGGAAGGACTCGCGCTACGCAACCGGCAACGGGCACGACCCCGACGGTGCCCATGGCAAGATCGGCCTGACCACGCTGGGGCGCGGGTTAGCGGCGGAGATGGACCGGCTGGGCGTGGTACACGACGTGTCGCACTTGTCGGATCGGGCGCTGGAGGAGTTGCTGTCGCTGACCAGCAAGCCGGTGATTGCGAGCCACTCGAACAGCCGCGCGCTACTGGGAGATCCGAAGAATCAGCGGCATCTGAGCGACGGCGCGATCAAGGAGATCGCGCGGCGCGGCGGCATGATCGGGCTGAACCTCTACAGCAAGTTTTTGAACGCGGAGTGCGCCGAGCCGCCCAGGCGCGCGAGTATCGCGGATTGCGTTCGTCACATCGAGCGCGTGTGTGAGATTGCGGGCGGGCGCGGGAACGTGGGGCTGGGGAGCGATATGGATGGCGGGTTTTCAGCCGCGCGTTTGCCGGAGGGGATTGATCTGCCGGAGCATCTCACGCGGCTAACAGACGCGCTGTCTCTGCGCGGGTGGAGCGATCGAGAGGTGCAGGGGTTTGCGAATGGGAACTGGGCGAGGTTCTGGCGGTAGCGCGACGAACTCGCTTCAACGAGCGAGCGCGCCGCCGACGAGGGCCTCGCCGAACATGAGAGCGAGCCTGGGGCGGCGGAGAGCGAAACGGGCGAGTTCGAGGGGTCGGATTTCGGAGCGGAGGCCGCGGGCGATGGCGTCGGGGGAGAGTCCTTGCATGACGGTGCTGACCATGTCCCATTGGTGATCTGTGAAGGACGCGATGCGTAGGTTCATCTTCCAGGCGAGCCAGAACTGGTAGGCGTAGCGGCGGCGCCACCAGCGTTCGTACGTGGCGAGGTGTTTCGAAGCGGCCTCGGGTTCGTGAGCCGCGAGGGCGATGGCGTTGCCGGCGAAGCGTCCGGCCTCGATGCAATAGCGGATGCCCTCGCCGATGAGCGGGAGCGCCTGCATGGCGCTATCGCCGACGCAGACGATGTTGCCGAAGACGGCTTGTCGGTTGGGAGCTTCGCTGGGGAGAACGCCGAAGTGCTTTTCGATGAGGCGCCCGGTGCGCAGGCCGAGGCGAGCGGGCTGGTCAGAGGCCATGAAGTCATCAAGCATGGGGCGGGGGCGGGCCCGGGTGACGGGCTGGAGAACGCCGACGCCGACGCGGATGCGCCCGTGCGGGCCGGGGAGGGCCCAGCCGTAGCCGCTGGGAAAGTGGCGCGAGCCGACCAGGAGCAGGCAGTGGTGCGGATCGGGCGAGAGGTTTTCGTACTCGTACTCGGCGCCGACGCCGTAGCGGGTGGGACGGGGCTGGAGGCGAAGCGGCACAGTGACGGCGCGAGCGGAGCCGCTGGCATCGACGATGAATCGCGAGCGGACGCAAAACTCGTTCTTGCCGAGTGCAACGGTGGAGCGAAAATCGTTGCGAGAGAGTTGGTCGGTGTTGACGTATCTCGCGCCGGTGAGGATCTCGGCGCCGGCCTCGCGCGCGAGGTCAGCGAGGTAGACGTACGTCGCGGTGACGTCGAGCGTCACCGGATGGTCGTCGCTGGTAAATGGCGTCGTCGCGCTGACGTTTGGCGAGGCGAAAGTGGCGGAGCGAATGGGATGGTGCAGGTGATCGGGGATGCCGAGTTGACGAAGGTGAAAGAGCCAGGAGCCGCCGCTGGTGCGAATGGGAAGGCCGATGTGCGGATCGCGGTGGACGAGGAGGACGGACGCGCCGGCTTTGGCGGCGGCGTGAGCGGTCGCAAGGCCCGCGGGCCCGCCGCCGACGACGAGAATGTCAAACGAGCGATCCATCGGAGGCGGAGCATACCGGACAAAGTCCGGCACGGCGGGTGGTGGTCGTGAATCGCGGGTTTGACTGGGTGGCGCACAAGCCGAGTTTGGGGGCTTTGGGGGACTTCCTACGTCGTACAAGGTCCGAGTGGCGAGATGAGATCGGGCCAAAAGGCCTGTAATTCTGAAACATGAGCGCAATTTGCTGCGCAGGTGATAGAGTTCAGTGGTTCGTCCTTCTGGGAGGAAGGCGTTGAAGACTGTCCGCGTCCAACTGGTCGCGGCGGTGCTGCTTGGCGCAGGCACCGTTGCGAGTGGTCAACCTGTGCCCTTGGGTCAGTCTGCGCGTACGCAGACGGGCTGGGCGGGGTTGACCGTGCCCGGCGTGTCACCCACGCGGGTGACGACAGCCTCGAGCCTGTCTGGGCCGGCGAGCGCGACACCGACCTCACACGGATTTTCGGCGACCATTCTCGGACAGCCGATGTCGTTCAGCTCGCTCGCAATGGCCGTGAGCGAGCCGGCGATCACCGGGCTGCCGCCGCTTGGTGAGGGGTTTACACTCAGCGCCGGCAGCTCGATCAACTTGGCCAACTCGCGGGTCGCGGGGAGCACGTTCTCTGCGTCAGCCACCGCTTCCTTCGCTGAGACGTTCAATGTCAACGGCCTGACCAGCACGCCAGCGTTTATTGACTTAGTGTTTCGCGTTCAGGGGACGATGCTTCGCAGCGCTGGGATCAACAACATCATCTCTCGCGTCATCGTCAGCGCCGGCACGCCCGATGGCGTCGGCGAGCCGATCTACATCGACACGCTTGGGCAGGCCCCCCTGCTACGCGGCGTCGCGATCGCGCCAGCGAACGCCGCGGAGTCGATCCGCGTCGTGGACCAGACGATCGTGCAGCGACTGGTGTTGCCAGCGGGGGGCACCGGGTCGGTGTCGATTGCGCTGGCCCTCAACGCGTTTACGAGCGTGGGCACGTCAACATTTGTCGGGCTCAACGCGGCCGCGTCGTCGCAGTTTACCGGTGGGCTTGTTTTGACGGGGATTTCGGTGCGCGACTCGGCGGGCCTCCAGATCACGCCCGGGCGCTTTGATTTCACCTCGGCTTCGGGCACGGAGTACAGCCTGCTGCTGCTGCCCTCGCCCGGCGCGGCGGTGTTGCTGGCCATGGGCGGGCTGGTGAGCTCGCGCCGGCGGCGTGTTTGAGCGGCGGTTCCCGCACCTGACTCGGCCGCCGAGCGCCGATGGCCCTCACATGCAGTCCTTTTTGCCCCCGGACGTAGCCGCTGGGCGGAATCTCGCCTAGCATCTCGGCCCCGCGTGAGCGCCCTTGGGCGTTCCCGGTTCATCACTTGCGAGGATCTTGCCATGGCACATAAAAAGGGACAGGGCTCGACAAAGAACGGGCGCGACAGCAACCCGCAGTACCGTGGCGTGAAGCTGTACGCTGGCGAGGTTTGCCAGGCTGGCTCGATCATCATTCGCCAGGTGGGCACGCCGCTGAAGGCGGGCTTTATGGTCCGTCGCGGCAAGGATGACACGCTTTACGCCTTGGGCTCCGGCAAGATCGTCTTCATGGGCTCGACGGTCCACGTCGACCCGATGGACCCGGCCGAGCCGCGGCCGTTCTGGCTCAAGAAGAGCAGCTAAGCGAGCGGGTTGGCTGAGAAATCGTACCGTCGGACGTGTCACTGAACGGCTTTGCGTTCAGTGGTTTTCTATTGGAACTGAGGGAAGGAACTGATTGGCCGCGCTGCGGTTGTGGTCGTTCATGGAGAATCGGAGTCTGCGGCACTGAGCGACCGCGGCGGTCGATCAGTGGCACGAGATCAGTGGCACGAGAGCAGTGGCACGGGAGCAGTGGCACGATGCAGCACGACGACTCTTGAACTAAGCGATCATCGAGGCCATCGCACGCCGAATCGCTCCCGCCTCGCGAACTACAGCGCGAGCGACGTCCAGCGTCAGCGTCGTGTGCGCGTCGCTCAAGGAGTTTTTGGGGTCGGTGTGCGCTTCGAGGAACAGGCTGTGTACGCCGGCGGCGACGGCGGCTCGGGCCAGGAGCGGGGCGCGTTCGGGGCGGCCGCCGGTTTGTTCGCCGGCCCCGCCGCTGGGGCCGGGGAGTTGGGTTGAGTGGGTGCAGTCAAAGCAGACGGGGTGGCCCAGGTCGATCATGTCGCCGAGACCGATGAAGTCGTTGACGAGGCGGCCGTAGCCGAAGAATGTGCCGCGCTCGGTGAGCATGACGTTGGTGCAGCCGGCCTCGGCGAGTTTCTTGGTGGCGCCGCGCATCTCTGCCGGTGAGATGAACTGGCCCTTCTTGACGTTCACGGCGCGCTTGTGCTTCGCGGCGGCCTGACCCGCGGCCAGCAGCAGGTCCGTTTGCCGGCACAGGAACGCCGGGATCTGGATCAGGTCCACCACGCGAGCGACCGGCTCTGCCTGGTGCGGCTCGTGAATGTCCGTTGTACACGGCACGCCCAGCTCGCGGCTGATCTGTGCCAGCCATGCGGTGCCTTGTTCCAGGCCGGGGCCTCGCGCTGACGAGATCGATGAGCGATTCGCCTTGTCGAACGAAGCCTTGAAGATGTACGAGAGGCCGGCCTGTGCGCACGCGTCTCGCATAGCGTGCCCGACGGTCATCCCGAGCTCGAGCGACTCGAGGACGCACGGGCCAGCGATGATCGCCAGCGGCTGATTCGGCCCGATTGCGATGGATCCCACGGTGCAAGAGTTCGACATGGGCGAGCGTATGCGGGCGCGGGGCGGGCGCTGACTGAGGCGGCCCGAGGGCAGAGGAAGTGATGAGGCGCGCGCGGCGCATGGTTCCTAAGGTTGAGGCATGGTGCGACTCGGGTCCATCAAGTTGTCGATGCTGACGCTGTGCGTGTGTTCGGGCTCGCTGCGAGCGATGCAGCCACCAGCGCCGGCCAATGCGCCCGCGGATGCGCCCGCGATTGCACTGGCGACGCCGACGCCCAAGCTGGTGGTGCCGCAGATTGAAGAATCGCCCTTGGATGCCGAGGCGCGCCAGCGGCTGACGATCATGCTGCGCGACGCGATGCGGATCCGCGATCGTGCCGGACGGCCCGAGCTCGTGCGGGCGCTACGACGTTTGCGCGACCCGGCGCTGGAGCCGCTTTTTGCGCAGCTTGCGATGGGCGAGGACGCGGCCCTGGCGGCGGAGGGAATGCTGGCGAACGCGGAGCTTGAGCCGGAGCGCGGGCTGGATCTGCTTCAGATCCGGACGCAGCACGTCGAGCAAGCGCGAGACCGCGTGATCCGCCTGGCGATCGAAGCGGGGATGCTGTCGGTGGTGCAGCTGGAAGACGTGTCGCGCTGGCCCGAGCTTGATCCGTCGCTGGTGCTGCTGGCCAGCGGCGAGATTCAACGTCTGGGCGGCAAGCTGGCGCGAACGCGACTTGAAGCCTTGCTGCGTGCGGATGATCCGATCACGGCCTTGCACGCCGCGGCGATCTTGAACACCGGTGGGGCTGGTGAGCTTGGGGGCGTGCGCGAGCTGGCGCGGGGCGTGATCTCCAAGCGTGCGGGGGAGTTGCAGGACCCTGCGCTACGAGCGACTGTGGAGCAGCTGCTGCACCAGGTGTCAACGCAGCAGACTGTTGGAGCCAGCGCGATGGCGTTCGCGGCGTACGAGGGTGCCAAAGACCCGGCGTTCAAGGACGCGGCCCTGGCGGCGCTGGCATCCATCGCGGGGCGCGACCCGGTGGTGACGGCGCTGTTGGTTGACCGGCTGAAGGTTGCCGCGGAGCCGGATGCGAGGCGGCGGTGGGCGCTGGTGATGTTGGACGCCGCGATCAATCGCAGCGGCCAGAGCTCGCGCCGCTTGAGCGAGCGCTTGCGGAACGACGCCGACGCGGGCGTGGCGATGATCGGTCGGGCGATGAGCGAGCTAGAAGCTGGCGCCAGCGACGAGGCCCCGGGACTGATCGAGCTGGCAGAATCGCAGGACTTTGAGGCGGCGATGCTGGCGCTGCGCGGCGCGAGCCAGCGCCCGTGGCAGCAAGCGGTCGAGGTCCGCCTCGCGGCGGCGGCGGCGGCGGAGCGCGCGTCAGACCCTGGCGTGCTGCTGTTGAGCGAAGCCGCGGTGACCGAGTTGTGTGACGATGACGTGGCGCTGGTGCTGCCGCTGGTGAAGCGAGCGATCGACGGGCGGAGCGGGATGCTGCAGCGTGCGATCATCGCCGGCGCGCTGCGAAGCGGGCGCGACGAGTGCGAGCAGATCGGGATCGCGATGCGGGCGCGTCAGGACGAGCTGGACATCGGCGCGCGGGCGCTGGTGGAGATTCTGTTCGCGCGTCATGCCTCGCCGGATGAATGCACCCCGGAGCTGGCGCGCCGGCTGGCGCAGATCGCGCTGGAGCGCAGCGAGCTGCCGACGGTCTGGAGAGCCCAGGCGGCGTGGCTGGCCCTGCGCGTGGGCGGCGAGGATCGCGCGGCTCTGGCGCGAGTGCTGGCATCGCTAGACCTTGTTGCGTCGCGACGTGAGCCGGGGGCGGCGGGGGGTGCGGGTGGGCTGAACGCGCCGACGCGATCAGCGACGCCGGCGAACGCTTCGCAGAAGCCGCCGGACGGTGACCGGGCGGATGTGCCGTTGAAGCCTGAGTGATTGAGATTGCCGGTCACGCGGCGCGTGCCGTTTGTAAGGGTTGCGACGATTAGGGTTGGCGGGGGCGGGGGGTCGCTGGGTGGCGGGTGGTGGGTTCGGATGTGCATCCGGCACATCCGTCAAACTCCGATTGATTGATGGTCCGAAAACGCCGATCGCAGAGGCATGAGCACGATGAGCACGCATGAGATCCCACTGAGCAAGCCCGACATCACGAACCTCGAGATCGATCTGGTGACCACCGCCCTGCGCAGCGGGCGCCTGAGCATCGGGCCCATGCAGGAGCAGTTCGAGATGTCCCTCGCTGGCCGCGTCAAGCGCGACCACGGGGTGGCGTGCAGCAGCGGCACGGCCGGGCTGCACATGGCGCTCCTGGCGCTGGGCATCGGGACTGGCGACGAGGTGATCACCACGCCGTTCAGCTTCATCGCGAGCTCGAATGTGATCCTGTATGTCGGTGCCAAGCCGGTGTTCGTGGACATCGACTCCAAGTCGCTAAACATGGACCCGGCGCGGATCGAGGCGGCGATTACGCCGCGGACCAAGGCGATCCTGGCGGTGGAGACCTTTGGCAATCCGATGCACATGGACACGTACGAGCAGATCGCGGCGCGTCACGAGATCCCGATGATCGAGGACTGTTGCGAGGCCCTGGGCTGCTCGCTCAAAGGACGCCCGGCCGGGAGCTTTGGGCGCGTGGGTGTGTTTGGTTTCTATCCCAACAAGCAGATCACCACCGGCGAAGGTGGGATGATCGTGACCGACGACAAGCGGCTTGCGGATATGTGCCGTAGTTTGCGGAGCCAAGGGCGCCCGCTGCCCAGCTCGCCGATCGGCACGGTGGCGACGGCCGACGCGCCGGCGGTCGGCATGGGGGGCCCGGGGGTTGCGGGTCACTCGGCGCTGGGCAGTTGGCTGACGCACGAGCGACTGGGTTACAACTACCGGATGAGCGAGCTGCAGGCGGCGCTGGGCGTGGGGCAGATCCGGCGTCTAGACGAGATCATCGCGTCGCGCCAGCGCGTCGCTGGGCTCTACACCCGCCAGCTCATGGACGCGCGCGAGTTGATGCTCCCGACCATCGACCCGGTCGCGGTGATGAGCTGGTTCGTCTTCGTGCTCCGGCTCTCGGCGGAGTATTCACGCGAAGAGCGCGACCGCGTGATCGTTGCTTTGCGGCGGCACGATATCGGCGCGGCGGACTATTTCCCGTGCATCCATCTCCAGCCGTTCTATCGCGAGCGTTTCGGATATCGCGCGGGCGACTTCCCGATCGCCGAGAGCGTCAGCGCTCGGACGCTGGCGGTACCGTTTTACAACACGATGACGGAACAGGACGTGGACTTCGTCTGCCGCACGCTGAAGTTGATGGTTGACCGGGAGAACATTCAGCGCTGAGGCGGGAGGGGAGTGCTGAGCGATGAGTGATGAGTGCTGAGCGTGGGAGGGGCGGCTTGGCACGGCCTGGTCGAAGGCTGTAGGATGGCTCTATGCGAATGCAGGAGTTTCATCTTTGAGCCAGCCGCGTGACACAGGTGTGACGAACGGTGCGAGCGTTGGCGGGGCGGGCGTGCCTGAGGGCGGTGCTCGTGTGCCTTCGGCGGTGATGATGCGTGCGCCGCTGACGCTGGACGACGTGTTGAAGGACCTGCTCTGGCCGCGGATGTTGCGGAGCGCGGGGCTGGCGTTGAACGCATCGCGCATCGGGCTGGCCCTGATGATCGTGGTCATCGTGATGATGCTTGATTCGCTGGGCCGCGTGGTCTTCGGCGGGTCCGTCGGCATCATCGCCTCGGCGTACACGGACATCGTCATGAGCGCAATGGGCGTGGTGCGAACGGCCGCGGAGGGTGAGCCGGATTGGGCGGTGCAGCAGTTGCATCAGGTGTTCATTGAGCTGCCGCGATCGTTGCTTCTGGATCGTCCTCTGCACACGCTGTTTGTGCTGCTGCCGGCGATCGCGATTGGCGCGATCCTGGGGGGCGCGATCTGCCGGAGCGCCGCGTGCGAGTCAGCGGTCAACGTTCGACTGACGTGGATGCAGTCGCTGGGCTTTGCGCTCTCGCGCTGGTCGAGCCTCGTGGGCGCGACACTTGGGCCGCTGGCGATGATCTGGGTAACCGCCGGGTTTTTCTGGCTGATCGGATGGGGCTTCAAGGTATTTGCGCTCGACATCGTCGCGTCGATTGTGTTTGGCTTCGGGCTGATCGCGGCCCTTGTCGCCGCCATGGGCATGCTCGTCTACTTTCTGGGCCAGAGCATGCTCGTGCCGGGCGTCGCGTGCGAGGGGTCTGACGGCTTTGACAGCGTGCAGCGGGCCTATGCGTACACCATCGCGCGGCCCGGTCGCTTGACGATCTACTCGCTCATAGCCATCGCACAGGGCTTCGTCGGCGTGAGCGTTGCCATGGGCCTTGTGATGCTTGCGGGCACGCTGGCGACGAACGCTTCGGGCCTGGGGCTCATGCTCCCAGCGCTGCTGAGTTCGGTCATGCTGCCAGTGGAAACGTCGGGCACGCTCCATATCGCCCAGCAGATCGCGACGTTCTTCTTCTCGGTGTTGCTGGCGATCGTCGCGGCGTACGGCGTGAGCTTCTACTACTGCGCATGCACACAGCTCTACCTGGTGATGCGCCAGCTTGTGGACGGGCAAGATATTGGCGAGCTGTGGATGCCCGGCGTGGTCGATGGCTCGCTGGCGCGGGCCGATGCGCCGACGCCGCTGACGGGTGGCGTGAGCTTTGCACAGGCGGGGGTGTCGCGCCTTGATCGATCGGTGGGCGAAGGACCGGCGTCGTGAATGCGGGCCCGCTGGAGGTGCCCCTCAGCGCCGAGAACGCCTGCTCGATCGCGCATCACCTGGGCGAGGCGGCCATCAGATCGCTCACGCGCGAGCCCGTCGGCACACGATTGAACGCCCGAGAAGTTGATCTTCCGCGTGCGCTACTGGCGATGGCTGATCGCGAGACGCTTGTTGCTTGCGGGCCCGCAGACGAGCCCTCGACGACCCGATTCATCACAGTGCAGCGAGCGGGTCCTGGCTGGCTCGTGCTCGCACCGGACAACGAACTTCGACGCCTGGCGGCGCGGATCAAGGAGCAGGCGTGAGCGACGCGAAGAATCTCAAGGGCCCCGAGCATCTCACCCTCATTCACGTGACCCACGAGGCTACCGAGCACCTGGGCGGCATCGGCACCGTGCTGTGCGGGCTGCTCACGGCCCCGTCGTATCGCGAACGTGTGGCGCGCTCGATCCTCGTGGCGCCGCTGTTTCATTCTGACCGGCGCGTCGCGGACCCGATCGAGCGGCTGGGCGAGCACGGCACCCACGTGAGTTACTCCGGCCCGGATCAGTACGACCCCGCGGGCTTCGGCGCAATCTTGAAGCCGATCGAGTGGGCGCTGGGCACGCGCATCGTCTACGGCACGCGCCGACTGGAGGCCCCGGGCCACGCCCCGGCGGAGGCCGAGGTGCTGCTGTTTGACGTGATGCAGCCGGAACGCCAGCGCCTGGCGGCGCTCAAGTGGTTGCTCTGGGAGAAGTACCATTTGGACTCGCAGCGTTACGAGCGCAACTGGGACTTCGAGGAATACTGCCGCCTTGCTGACATGGCGTATCACACGCTCAGCGTGCTGCTGCATCCGAACCAGCTCCCGGCGGTGGTGATCGCGCACGAGTACATGGGCATGTGTACGGCCCTGCGCTGCGCGCTGGATCGCAAGCGGTTCCGAACGCTCTTTCACGCGCACGAGTGCAGCACCGCCCGAAAGGTGGTGGAGGGTCTGCCGGGGTTTGACGCCGCGTTTTATCCGGCCATGCGCAGCGCAAGCGCCAAGGGCAAGTTCATCAGCGACGTCTTCGGTGATCAAGAGGATTACGCGCGCCACGCGCTGGTGAGCAAGACTCACAAGCTCGACGGCGTGCTTGCGGTCGGGCCGGAGACGGCGGAAGAGCTGCGGTTCCTCTCGCCGGAAATGAAGAATGCCAACATCCGCGTCGCGTACAACGGCCTGCCGGCGCCGATGGTGGACCTGGCCCGCAAGAACCGCTCGCGCAAGATCGTGCTCGATTGGCTTCAGGGCGTTATCGGGTATCGCCCGGATTATCTGGTCACTCACGTCACACGCCCCGTACCCAGCAAGGGCCTGTGGCGCGACATCGAGCTCATGGCCCAGCTCGCCAAGCGCCTCGAAGCGCGCGGGCAGTCCTGCGCGTATGTCCTACTCACCTGCGGCGGGCCGATCCGCTCACCCGAGCAAATCGCGGCGCTCATCAAAGACCACGCCTGGCCCGCCAAGCACCGGCGCGGCTACCCGGACCTCGAAGGCCCCGAGATCGAGCTCAGCGACGCGATCGACGGGCTCAACGCGCGCATGGGCGAACGCAAGGCCCGGGGAGTGCTGCTCAACCAGTTCGGCTTCACCCAGCAACGCATCGGCCCCACGCTCGATAAAGACGCCAACATCAGCGACCTGCGCGTCGCGGCCGACGTCGAGCTGGGCATGTCCACCTACGAGCCCTACGGCATCGCACAGCTCGAGCCGATGTACGCTGGCGCCATCTGCCTGCCCAGCTCTGTCTGCGGCTGCCTGGGCCTGGTCAAACGCGTAATGAGCGAGCTCAACCTCTCGCCCGAGGAGTGCCCCGTCGTCCTGCCCGCGGATTTCACGCAAGCCGGTGACCTGCCTGAAAGCGCTCGAAACGCGCTGGCAGCGGGCGCGGATTTGTCGCCGGTGATCAATCTCAGTGCTGACGACCGGCGCGCGATCGAGGCTCGGGTGTGCGAGCGACTGGCGGAAGAGCTTGTCAAGCGCCTGCCGACGAATGACGCCCAGCGCGAGCGGCTGATCAACGTTGGCCAGAAGCTGGCCCAGCGGATGAACTGGCAGACCGTCACCACGACGGACTTCATGCCGATGGTGATGGACGCGTTGGCGCGATGAACACGCCGGCGTCTGGAGATCGCGAGGCCGCGGGGCGCCGGGCGGGCTGGGCGCGCGGGGTCAGCCGTGCGGGTGGTGCTTCTTGATGACCTCGTGCAGGCGCGTGCGGTCAACGTGCGTGTAGACCTCGGTGGTGGCGATGTCGGCGTGCCCCAGCAGTTCCTGCACGACGCGCAGGTCCGCACCGCCGGCGAGCAGGTGCGTCGCGAAGCTGTGGCGCAAGACGTGCGGATGGACCTTGCCCAGCCCGGCGCGCTTGGCGTGCTTCTTGACGAGCTGCCAGACGGCGACACGCTCCAGCGCGCGCCCGCTGCGCGAGAGCAGCAGCGTGTCTGCGGAGCGACGCGACACCAGCCCCGGACGGCAGGACTCCAGGTACACCTCGATCGCCCGCAGCGCGGGCTTGCCGATGGGGACCATGCGCTGCTTGTTGCCCTTGCCAGTGACGATGATGACGCCGGCTTCGCGTTTGATGTCGTCGATCTTCAGGGTGCAGACTTCGCTAGCGCGCAGGCCGCAGGCGTAGATGAGTTCGAGCATGGCGCGATCGCGCAGGCTCAGATCAGTGGTGGCCTGACCCTCTTTGACGGTCTGATTGTCTTTGGTGGCCTGACTATCTTTGGTGGCCCGACTCTCCGAGGCGGGTGTCTGGACTCCCGCACCCTCGCCTCCCCCACCACCCCTCGTCGCCTCAATCAACGCGTTCACCTGCTTCGCGGTCAGCACCGTCGGCAGCTTGCGCCAGCGCGTCGGGCGGTCTAGGTGATCTGTCGGGTTCTTCGCCAGGCGCCCGGTCGCGATCAGGAACCGGAAGAAGACCTTGAGCGTCGCCAGATGCCGGATGACGCTCGAACCGCTCAAGCCGCGGCTCGACTTCAGCCTCGCCATGTGATCGCTGAGGTCCTTGGGCGACAGGGCCGCGAGCCTCGCGAGCAACCCGCCCGCGCCCGCTGGCGCGGCGCGCTTGCCCAGGCCCGCGCCAGCAGCCGTGCCCCCGGCGGGGAACAGCAACTCGTCATTCAAGAAGTCTCGCACGTCACGCAGGTAGGCCAGGAGCGTGTTCCTGCTGAGGCCACACTCCACGCGCAAGAACGCCACAAACTGCGTGACCAGCGGGTCAGTCGCGAGGCCGGGCACGCTGATCGGCGTGAGCCCGCGGCCCGATCGCGGCGTGCGCTTGCCAACTCCCCCACCGCCGCCGCCACCATCGCCACCAGAACCGCCCGCCCGCGAACGAGCCGCGGCACCGACGCGCCTCGCCCTCACTCGCTTGGCGGGTTTCTCGATCGGTTTGATGCTCGCTCGCGCCATGGTCAGCCGGGGATATCGGGCCTGCCCGCAGGAACGAACCAAAAAGAAAGCCGCCCCGGGTATCCGGGGCGGCTGGAGGAGATTCAGGGATTCAGAACTTCAGGGCTTAGCCTCGCAGCAGGGCCAGGGCCGACTGGGGCTGGCTGTTGGCCAGGCTCAGCGAGTTCTGCGCGGCCTGCGACAGGATCTGCGAACGGGTCAGGTTCGCGGTCTCGCTGGCGAAGTCCGCATCGCGGATCACCGACTCAGCCGCCGAGCTGTTCTCGAGGCTGACGTTGAGGTTGCGGACGGTGCTGCCAACGGTGTTCCGCTGGAAGGCACCGAGGCGACCACGCAGACCCGAGACCTGACGGATGCCTTCGTCAACCACCTTCGCGGCGTTGTCGAGGTTGCCGTCAACCACGTTGAACGCCTTGCCGCTGGCGAGGTTGCTGAGGAAGCCCAGGTCGCTGTTGCCCAGCTTGCGGGCGGCGACGTTCTGAATGCCCAAGGCGACCTTGCCGCCGACGTCAACCTTCGACGAGAGCTGGAACTCAGCGCCGCCGCCGGTGATGGTGAAGGCCGAGACGCTGCCCAGCGCAGTGGCCGTGGCCGTCCTCAGGGTGACCTCGACGTCGAGGAAGTCCGTGTTGACACGGATGTTCTTGCCCTTGGCGGTGGCGGCGACGCCATTGATGGTTGCGACCAGGTCCTGACCGCTGTCGCGGATGCCGTTCGTCGCCAGAGCAAAGGTTGAGGTGGCGACGGTGCCCGGGTTGACCGACGCGGCCGCGCCGCTCTGGCTGTAGATGCCCACGCCAGCTCCTGCGATAGAAGCCGCGTTGACGGTCTTCACCGACACGAACGAGTCGGAGCCGAAGTTGGTCGAGTTCAGGCGAATGTTCGTGATCGTACCCGAGGTGAAGGTCGAGGCCGAGACGCCTGTCACTTCCTTGTACGTGTTGATCGCGGCAGAGATCTGCGCCCGGGTGGTGCCCGAGGCGAACGACAACTCGCGGCTGCCCAGCTCGCCACCGACCTCGATGGTGAAGAGGCCGTTGGCGCCGCCGCCAAGGTCGAGCGTCGCGCCCGTCGAGAGGAAGAGCACGCCGGTCTGGGCGGACTTGGTCACCAGGGCCTGCACGGAAACCGTCGTCCCCTTGGCGACTTTGGCGGCGTTGACGCGGAAGTCGCTGACGCCCGCCGCGACGCTGCTGGTGTTGAAGTCAAAGTTGCCGTTCAGGAGCTTGACGCCCTGGAAGTTGGTCGACTCGCTGATGCGGTCAACGGTCTGGAGGATCGAGTCAATCTGGAGCTGATTCGCACCCTTCTCTTCGCGAGACAGACCGGCGTTGTTGGCGGTGCTGGTGACCAGGCCGCGCAGGTCGGTCAGCAGGTTGCTGAGCTCCTGAAGACCGCCTTCGGCGATGTTGACGAGCTGATCGGCGCGCTCGGCATTGGTGATGGCGGAGCTCAGGGCGGACTTCTCGGCGCGAAGGTTCTCGCTGGCGATGAGGCCTGCGGGGTCGTCCTTGCCGCGGTTGATGCGGACGCCGGTAGAGAGGCGCTCGAGCGTGGTGTTCAGGCTCTTGTTGTTGATCTGAAGGTTGCGCTGAGCGATGAGACTGTTGGGATTCGTGTTGATGCGTGACATGCTGAACTTCCTCCGTGTGCGAAAGGGCGCTTGAAGCCGCCGACCACCCCGATGGTCGGGGCCCTGCTCCCGGCTCGCCATCGGGCGGCTCGGGTCGTGACGTCCGGCATCCATACCGGCCCGTCGTGCGTGGGCAACGCGCCCGCTCGCACCGAGCAGACATCGACGCTGCTGACGACGCCATTCACCGCTGGCAGCAGTCGCAAGAGCCCCAGAGCGGCGCAGACAGCACAGGCGAGCGGGTCGCTCCAGCCGGAGCTGGTTATCTGAACCGCGCCTCGCTGACGCTTGGGGTTATCGCTCCGTCAGGCTCGCACGGTCGTCCGAGAACGCCGGGCGACGCTCAATCAGCAATCCCACGACTCCGCTGCCCGCCTCGCGTTCCCTCTTCAGGCCCCGGTCCGGACGCTAAACTCTCTCCATGTCCACGTTCTATCAGCTCGACTTCGAGAAGCCGGTGCTCGAGATCGAACGCCAGATCGAGGCGGTCGAGAGCGACCTGCGCCGCGTGACCGCGCCGCCCTCGCTGACGGGCACAACAGATGGGCCAATCGCCGAGGGCGGCTCGACGGTGCCGCAGGGCGCAGAGCTTGTTGGCGTGCCCGACGCGCAGGAGCTTGCGCGGCGCGTCGAAGAGCTGCGCCAGCAACGGCTGACGACGATCGCCGAGGTCTATCGGGGCATTAACGCCTGGCAGACCGTCCGCGTCGCGCGACACCCCAAGCGCCCGCAGACCCGCGACTACATCGATCTGTTCTGCAAGGACTTCTGCGAACTCCACGGCGACCGACGCTTCGGCGACGATCCGGCCGTCGTCACCGGCTTCGCGCGCATCGGCCCGCATCGCGTGCTCATCGTCGGCCATCAGAAGGGGCGCACGACGCAGGAGAAGCTCGCGTGCCACTTCGGCTGTGCGCACCCTGAGGGCTACCGCAAGGCGCTGCTCAAGATGAAGCTCGCCGAGAAGTTTCACGTCCCCATCGTCACGTTCGTTGACACCCAGGGCGCGTACCCCGGCCTCGGCGCTGAGGCGCGAGGCCAGGCCGAGGCCATCGCAGTGAACCTCCGCGAGATGTCCATGCTGCGCACGCCGATCGTCACCGTCGTGATCGGTGAGGGCGGCTCGGGCGGGGCGCTGGGGATCGCGATCGCCGATCGCGTCGCGATGATGCAGTTTGCCTGGTACTCGGTGATCAGCCCCGAGGGCTGCGCCGCCATCCTTTGGAAGCAGGCCAACGAGCAGACCAACTCGCAGGCCGCGCGGGCGCTCAACCTCACTGCGACGGACAACCTCCGCCTAGGCATCGTGGATCACATCATCACCGAACCGCTGGGCGGCGCACACCGCGACGCCAAAGCCGCGGCCAAGTCGATCGAGGATTATCTCTTGCGGGTGATCCCGGAACTCAAGGCGCTGGACACCGACACGCTGGTGAACCAGCGCTACGAGCGGTTCCGCAAGCTTGGGTCGTACGACGAGCTCTAGACCGGGATTCGAGGCGTCACGCGAACGTGCTCTCGCTGAGACTGCCCATCGACCCGCCCGCGTTGACACATTTCCGGACGCTGTCCGGGCGTTTTGGCCGCGATGATCCCACTTGCCGCCCGGCGCCCGAGATCTCCCGCAACCACGCCGCAACCCGGCCCGATCATTCGGGTATGGTTGATGTGATGACCACTCGGCGTGAGCCGCGCACCGCCCTTCACTCGGGCAGCCCAGCGCAGCCAATCGCGAGCTCGATGCCCGCGCCGGCCCCACGGCCCGCGCGATGGCTCGCGATGTGTTCACTCTTGCTCACCGCCGGCGCATTGGGCGCTGCGCCCATCCCCACGCTCATCGTCCCAGCCGCGCTGCAAACGGCCGATCCGACGCTCCCCGCGTCAGACCTCAGCGGATCCGAGCCCGCGACGCCGCTGACCGTTACCAGCGTCACGCTGTATCGCGACGCGGGGGTGCGCTCGTTCTGGCTGTCGAACAACATCCGCTTGCACGTGCGCGCCATGCCCGGCAGCCAGGGCGTCTCGATGTGCATCCGCGCCTTGGGTGGCGAACTGCACGAGACCAGCGCGACGCGCGGCCTCACCGCCGCCGCCGCGGGCGCGTGGCAGACTGATCTTCCGGGCAACCGTCCGCTGCTGGTGACTGTCGGGGCCGAGAGCATCGCCATGCGCTGGCAGGGGGACGCCTCGGGGCTGGCCCGTCCGTTGCAGTACGCCGCGACACTGTTCACGAACCCGACGGCGGACGAATCTCGATGGGACACGGTTCAGGCCGCGGCGATCGCGCGAGCCCAGCGCGGCCCACTGGGCGAGGGCACGTCGCTCAACGCGGCGCTCAGCGGCTCGCAAGACCTGCGTGCGCTCCCGGCGCGAGTTGACGTGGTGGAACGATGGACCGCGCGCGACGCGGATCGTTGGCTGAAGCGCGTCTTGGCCGATGCGCCGATCGAGATGGCGATCGCTGGCGACATCACCGTTGAACAGGCCCTGTCGCTCGTGCAGCAGCACCTTGCGGGCGTTCGCTCACCGGGGCGCGTGAGCGAGCAGACGCACGCGGCGCTGCGCGTCTCGTTCCCGCGCACTCGCGGCGGCGTAGCGCTGGTCAAGGGCTTCCGCCCGCCACGAGGCGTGGTCCACCTGTCGTTGCCCGGGCCAGACACCCGCGACCTGCGGGGCGTACGCGAGGCAACGCTCGCCTGCGCCATCTTGAAGGAACGCCTGAACGCGATGCTCAAGGCCGACCCGGCGGCGCCGGCGGGTGCCGCCACCGGTCCTCGCGGCTCGATCATCGCGCTCAACCCCTCGCCATCCCGCGCCTTCACCGGTCAGGGCACGATCTTCGTCACGGTGCGCCTGGACAACGCCGACGACTCAGAGCGCCAGCGCGAGCAACTCGTCGGCATGATCGACGACGCAATCACTTCGATGACGACCCCTGCGGGGATCGACGCGGCGCAGTTGGCCCGGGCCGTGCGTTCGGTGAGCGACGAGGCGCAGACGCGGCTGAAAGTCCCCGACTATTGGGCGGTCGTCCTCTCGTTTGCAGATTTCTACTCGCTCTCGCCCGATGCGCTCGCGGGGGCTGGTGCTGAATATCGCGCATTGACTGTTAGCGATGTTCGCGCTGGCGCCTTGAAATTCGGCGGCGGGCAATCTGTCCGCGTCGCGGTCATGTCGCCGCAGTCGGGCACCGTCGCAACGCAAGGCCCCGGCGAGCCCGGCTATCCCACTAGCACCGCTGGCGATCGCCCGGACATCGTGGACGTCACCGATCGCCCAGAGCGGCCCTGAGACACGACAAACGCACGTCGCACAACCCGACGCCGTTCCCTCCAAACTTTGATTGCAATCCAACTGACGAGCAGCAGGCTGGCGGCTTACCGCATCACCCAACGATCTTCAGTCACCGGAATCGAGCCGCCCTTGAGATTCGCGGCGTCGCCGATCGCTTTGTACGTCAGAGAGCGCGTCTTGCGCAGCACGACGCCCTCAGCGTCCTTCGGTGTTGGGGGCTTGACCGTCACGCTCTCGCCACTGAAGCCCGCGGCATACACCGTGAACTCTCCCGGACGCAGGTTCTCTGCTGTCCAGATCGCGATCCCCGCCTTGGCATTCTCTTCGCCCTGGAGCAGAGGCCCGATGATGGCGATCTGGTCCTGCAGCTCGGCGTTGTTCGCCGCGGCCAACACGGCTTTGGTCGCTTCGGCGTTGACGCCCTTGCCCGAGCGAATAACCTGTCCGTCGTCGGTCACCATGTCAAACGTGGGAGCGAAAAGGACGTCCTGGCCAGCGTTGTTCTGGGCGGTGTACGTCATGTAGTAGTACGCCGTGGGGCCGGCGGGGGTCTCGACGGTCACGACGCGGATGGGGCTGAAGGTCGAGCGCACTTCCCACCGGTTCGGGATGACCTCGGGCTCCGGGGCCGCCAGCGCGCGGCTTGCCACAGCGCCTACGGGCAGACCCGTCAACATGACCAAGGCCAAGACAGACGCACCGCGGTGGAGCAGAGCCATCACGATCCCTTTCAAAAGCGCCCAGAGAGAGAGTGTACACACCCTAGCCTCGCCTGCAAAGGGCGGATTTCTACGCGCCGGGCAGGATCGCCCGGGCGGTGACGCCTTCAATCAACGATCGCATGACGCTCGCCACCACCAATCCAGGGCACGCCCCCAGCCCCACCGGCCCGCGGGTGGTGCGGGTCGATGATTCCTTGCGCCCGCTGGCCATCGCGCGGCTGCTGGGCGTCCGCCCGGGCGACTCCAACGTCCGCACGTTTATCGAGTCCTCCGCCCGCGAGGGGGACGACCTTCGCCAGCTCTGGTGTACGCTGTCAGCCGTCGGCCGACCGGTTCACGCGCTGTTGGCCATGGCAAGCCCCGGACGCACGGCGATGTTCTTCCTGAGCCCTGACGACGCCTTGGCGCTTCACGAGACGGGTGATCGGGCGCGACTGGCCGGAACTCCTGCGATTGAGGAGCGCGCGACCTTGGTGGCCCACGCCTCGGGCGTGCTGAGCGGCGCGATCCGCGAAGCGACGCCCCCGGGCGCGTTGGGGCTGCCCAAGTACGCGATGGCGCAGGCGTTGCTGGAGCCATCGCAGCCGGAACTCGTCGACTCGTTTCTCGCGGGCGGATTCTCGCGCCTGGCATCGCTGGCGTACATGCGGCGGGAGATCCCGCGTCGAGCCCTGTTTGAAGAACCGGAGCTTCCGCCGGGGTATTCGCTGGTGCCGTTGAGCACACTGAGCGAAGAAGACGCCGAGGATTCTCTGATCCGTTCGCTGGAGCTCAGCTATGTCGAGACGCTGGATTGCCCTGAACTCTGCAGACTGCGGACCATCGATGACGTGATCGAGTCGCACCGTTCGGTCGGCGAGTACGACCCGCGCCTGTGGTACGTGCTGCTCAGAGACGGTGCCCCGGCCGGGTGCATGCTGCTGACGGTTTGCCCAACCCAGCAGATGATCGAGCTGGTGTACATGGGCCTGGCGCCCATGGCCCGTGGCAAGGGCCTGGCCACCGCCATGCTTCGTTTCGGGCTCAACAGGCTGGCGGGGCGTTCGGAAAAGTACCTGGCCTGCGCCGTGGACGAGGCCAACGTGCCAGCCAGCCGCTTGTACCAGTCGCTGCGCATGAAGACCTTTACGCGGCGCATCGCGCTGGTTCGGGGTTTGAACAACCCGTAAGTCGGCGCACGGTTCGCGATTGGGTGGACGCGTAAATCGCTGCAAGAACGCCACTTGCGCGATCTCCCGAGGTTGTCCACCTGACGGTCGTCGGATCACGTCCGGAGCGTTGAGAACTTTTTTTACGGGTCCTTTGTTCCGTGTTTTGCGGTGCGGATCGCGTTGTGGATTCGTTTTTTCACTCCGTCGGGCTTGAGCGGTGTGAAGGTCGTGTTATCTTCTCCGACCGGCCACGGATTCGGCCGACGACCTCGCCCACCGGCGCAACCCGCAGACGCGGAGCCACCCGGTTGGCGACTCGGTGTGAACGGATTCGACCCACCATCAAGCGTTCTCGTCATGACGTTCACGTCGGCGATCTGGCCGTGCGTGAGGCGGTACGTCTGACGCCAGCCCAACAGGAGCTTCACGTGCAGGCACGTGACGCGGCGATCTCCATCCTCCCCCGCTCGTCCTCCAGCGGCATCGATCTTCACAATGTCCGTGCTCAGCGCATCACCGATCGCCCCACACGCACGCCCGACGTTCAAGCGCCCGATGCGCTTGTTTCACCTGTCACGCCCCCCACCAGCGGCGGCCAGCCCGCGATCGCGCCGGCGAGCGGCGTTGACCCCGCCGCGGGCCCGCGTCTGGAGCTGCTCCTGCGCGAGCGCCTGGGCCCGGAAAAACTCGGCCGCTATCTGCGCGGCGGGCGCGCCATTGAACTCACTGCGCAGGGCGAGGTTGTGGTCAGCGTGTGCAGTCCGATGGTCGCTGCGATCGTCGAGAAGGACTTCTCGCCGGTGATCTGCGCCGCCGCGAGCGAGGTGCTGGGCCGGCCGGTGACATTTCTGCGCGTGAAGCTGATCCCGAACGTGGTCGCGCCCGTCTCCAGTGTCGCCGCTCTGAGCCGCGCGCAGCCGCTGAACGCACCCGCCGGCTCGCGCATCCACACCACCCGCGCCCGCGCGCTTTTCCAGCCCATGCGCTATCGCATGAGCGACGTCGTGCAGGGCCCCTTCAATCGCCTCGCGGCGGAGTCCGCACGTCGGCACGCCCTGAGCGAGTCTGGCTGTTTGATGCTCGTGGTTCACGCGGGCGTGGGCATGGGCAAGACGCACCTGCTGCACGCGCTGGCCAGCGAGGCCGCGCTTCGTGAGCCGGGGCACTCGATCGTCGTGACGACGGCGGAGCAGTTCGTGAACGAGTTCGTGATGTCCTGCAAGCTCAAGCAGATGGACAACTTCCGGCGCAAGTTCCGGCGCGCCGATCTGCTGTGCATCGATGACGTGCAGAGCCTGGTGGGCAAGACCGCGACGCAGCAGGAACTGGTCGCGACGATCGACAGCGTGCAGCAGCGGCGCGGGCGCGTCGCGCTGACATCTGACCGCCAGCCCCGCCACGTCGCGGGCTTGAACGAGGCGTTGGCCAGCCGCCTCAGCAGCGGGCTTGTGGTGGGCATCTCGACGCTGGATCAGGAGAGCATCGGGCGTGTGATCAGCACGCTGGCGACGCGGCGCACGCTGGTGCTGGAGAACGAAGCGCTGACATTTCTGACGCACGCCGCGACGACGGCGCGCACGCCCGAGCGCCCGGTGCCGAGCATCCGCGACCTTGAGGGCCTGGTCACGAAGGTCGAGGCGGTCCACAGGTTGCTCTCGGGCGCCGGATCCAGCGCCTCACCGATGGGGCACGCGACGGGGCGGGTGGGCGTGCTGAGCGCTCGTCAGGCGCTGGGCCAGGCCGCGAGTTCGCTGATCACCGATCGCAAAGCACAGGGCGAGCGCGACGCCCGCCCGCGGGCCTTGCAGATGTCCGATATTGTCCGCGTTGTGTGCGAGCGCCTGGCGATCGACGCGCCGGAGCTTGCCAACAAGCACCGCCACCCGCGCGTCGTGCTGGCCCGCTCGCTCTGCACGCACCTTGCTCGCGCCACCATCGGCATGAGCTACCCCGAGATCGCCCGCTCGCTCGGACGCCCCAACCACTCCACCGTGCTCACCGCCCACCAGCGCATCCGTCGCCAGATCACCGACGGCGTCATCGTCGGGGGCATCACCCAGCCCGTGCGTCAGCTCGTCGAATCACTCCTCAGCGAACTCTCGCCCAGAGCGGTCGCGCGCTGAGCGTCGCTCACTCTGACGAGCCGGTCGGCGAGGGCATGTCCCCGCTCGTGCTGGTCGAGACGGTGGAGCGCGGGTCGAGCTTCTGTGCGCGGTCGCGCAGCACCGTCGCCTTCTGCAACTCGCGCCGCGACTCGTGGATCTCCGCGAGCATGTTCAGCGGCTCGGGCGCCCGCGGATCAAGCTCTGACGCCAAGCGAAGCGAGGCCATGGCCTCCTCAACCATCCCGCTGTTGACCTGCGCCGTCGCCAAATCCATGTGCAGGAGCGAGGACGCGGGAAACCGCTTGATCGCGTCGCGCGCCACGCGCAGGGCTTCGCTCGGCCGATTGACCGCCAAGTTGAACTCGATCGCGCCGCGCAGCGTCGGCACGTGGCGCGGCGCCGCTTTCTCGCCTGCGAGGTACAGACCCGCGGCGTCTTCCACGCGATTGCCGTTCGCCACGTACCGCATCGCCAGCGACCTGCGCGCGCCCTCGAGTTCTGGATGCAGCGTGACCAGACGCTGCACCTCCGCCTCTGACTGCGCGTCGGTGTCGCCCGCGGCGCTCATGAGCTGCGCCAACAGCAGCACGTCGCGGTCCACCGGCTCAATGTCGATCAGCGTGCGCAGGCTCTTCAGCGCCTCGGCGCGCTGGCCGGCGACCATGTGCAGCCACGTCAGGCGCGCAAACAGCCGGCCCGAGCGAGTCAGGTTGGTCCCGCCATCGCGGATCGGCAGCACGGGTGTCAGCGTCTTGATGGCCTCAAGCGCGAGGCGCTGGTCGTCCCACGCTGGCGTATAGCCCGGCGCCAACACCTTCTCGCGCGTGACGCTCGTGCGGGCCATCAGGTGTGCGTACTGCACTGTGCCGATGCGATGCGCGGCGTTGAGGATCAGCCCGTGCAACGCCAGGAGCAGCGCGACCGTTGTCGCAGCCGCGAAGCCCCAGCCTGCCGGCGTGACACGCCCGGACTTCTTCAGTTGCCAGAACGGGCCGCGCACGTGCGTGTCCTGGCGCAGACGCGAACACACGTGGATCATGTATGTCACCACGCCCGCGATGCCCACCGCCATCAACAGCGGCACCGAGCCATACAGCCCGCGATACGCCACGACCAGCAGGATCCCCACGACCAGGAGCACCAGCTCAGCGCGGAGCGTCAGGTCGTAGCGCGCGTTGCGCTTGCGCGTACTCTCGCTCATCGCCTCTTTCGAAACACGCGGCCCGATCAACACCGCCGGCTTGCCGAAGCCCACGTACAGCGCGTCCTTCGGGCACGCGCTCACGCAGTCCATGCACTTCATGCACCCCGGATTGACCACCGCCCCGAAATCACGCACCTCTTCGTTGACGCGCACGTTCGACGTACACACCGCGGTGCAATGCCCGCACTGGTCGCACGCGTCGGTGACGCGGATGCGCATGGGGGACAGCCGATCGACGGGCGTGAAGAACCCGCCGTAAGGGCAGCCGTAGGTGCAGAAGCCCTTGGCGCCCAGGAAATACACGCTCGCGAAGCCGCAGATCAGCAGGAACGGGATGGCGATGTACCACTCGGGGAAGGTCGCCCAGAAGTTCTCGACGACGAAGTGCGGCTCAAAGCCCTGGGCCGGCCAGGGGCGCATCTCGCCGAACCACGCCGACCACTCCACCGGCAGCATCCAGCGCTTCACGCCCGGGGCAATCTCCACCTGCTGGCCGAAGATTCGCGCCAGCACCTCGCGCCGGAACGTCGGCCACACGAACATGTAGAGCGCCAGCAACGTCGGCCCCCAGAGCAGCAGGCGCGAGCGCCAGGGCTTGGGATGCAGGCCCGCCCGCTTCATCAGCCAGCCGCAGAAATCCTGGAGCGCCACGATGTGGCACGCCCAGCCGCAGAACCAGCGCCCGAAGATGACCGTGGACAGGATCGCCACCGAGAACATGATGAACCCGGCGTTCAGCATCCCCGAGTCCAGCGTGAACATCGCCTCCGACGGCTCCATGGGCGAGAGCGTGCTGCGCTCGCCATCGCGCAGGCCCGACATGAGCCACTGCACCATGTGCGCGATGATGAGCAGATGGACGCCGATCAGCACCGCCGCGCGCCAGGGGCCCATCTTTGAATGGGGCTTCTGCCTGGGCGAGGGGAGGACCGTCAGCGCGATCGAGCCGTTGCCCGGCGCGCCGCCGGCACCCTTGCGGGCCGGCGGGTTACACGATGAGGGAGTGCTGCTCATGCGGAGAGAGTTTTAGCGGCCGATGCGAACGTCGGTGACGACGCCGCGCTGGAAGGTGACGATGACGGGGACAGGTGCGTCGTACTGCGGGCCATCGATGAGCCGGAGCTTGTCGCACTCGGTGCAGGGCGCCTCAAACGGCTGGAGCTTGAGCGCCTCTTCGACGCCCGGCTGAAGCGGCATGTCAACCACCACCAGGCGCGTCCGCACGTCCTGCTTGGCCTCGCTCAGCGCCTTGATCACGTCGTAGCAGTGTGGGCACGTCCGCCGGTAGAAGACCCACGTCTGCCGGTCTTCGGGGAACGTCGCGGGCGAATAGCTCCGCCCGTCGGGCGCGCGGGGCGTGAAGTTGAAGATCGCCAGCCGATCCCAGGGCTGGCCCTGCCAGCGATACAGGTCCAGCGTTTGCGCCGTCGAGTAGCGCCCCTGGTAGCCGCGATGAACGCCCGCGAAGACGCCGGCGATCACAAGGGCGCTCAGGGCGGTGATCACCAGCCACCGCGAGGTGCTGATGTCCGGGATCCGCTTGGCCCGCGGCAGGAACAGCGCCCCCGCCAACAACACCACATCAACTCCCAGCACGACCCAGGGCGAGATCTTCACCGAGCCGAAGCACCCGCACGAGGTCGCGCCGCTCAGCATCGCGTGCAGGATCACGACGCAGAACGCCGCAAGCACGCCGATTGCCAAGGGACGCGCGTAGCGCCGATGCAGCAGCAGCATGACCACGATCACCAGTTCGAGAGCGACGGTGATGAGGAACGCCTGCTGAAGCACGCTCGGGTTCGACATACCCGGGATGTAGGCGTAGATCGGGGGCAGGTCGGCGACCGAGCCCGCGAGATACTTGAACGCGGAGCCAGCAAGGATCCACAGGGGGACGATAAAGCGAACGAGCCAGTCCGCCGCCTTGGGGGCGGGGACTGGCTCGTTGATGTTCGCGATGCTCATGCGATGAGCGTATGTCGTTGGAGGTGGGTGTTACTTAGAGGAAGAAGTTGTAGAAGAAGCAGTTGTAATCGCCCTCGGTCACGCCGTTGTTCGGCGAGATCGACGGTGCGCCAATCGGGTCGCCGTTGTCGCGGGCAATGTCGGCGGGGGAATCGGCGGTCGGGTCAGCGAAGAACGTGGAGAAGAACAGGTTGTAGTCCGCCTCGGACACGCCGCCCGAGCCGCTGCGGAAGGGGCCGGCGGCGGTGGTGATGATGGGCGCGGCGCTGCCGTCATTCAGAGCGATGTCGGCGGGGTTCTTCGGGACGATCATGTCCGCTGCAACGAGGGCCAGCGCCGTGCCCGTGCGGCGCATCTCGACGTTGGCCTGACCGTTGCCGGTTGGCGCCGCGTCGCTATCAAACCAGAAGGTGAACATGCGCCCCCAACGCAGGGTGTTGGGAAGGAAGCCCGAGGGAGCCGTCGGCGGCGTAAAGCGGATGACGCCCGCCGGGTCGACCGACATGGACCAGTCGGTGTTGGCGTCGGGCGTGTTAGCGTCTGCGGGCGGCGCGGACGGATCGACGGCGCTGTGGTAGCCGGGGTCCGCAGAGCGGGGCTGAGCGAAGCCGAAGTTGGTCGCGCCGGTGAGGCGGGGAACAACGAGCTCGAACGCGTTGATCTCGCGATCAAGGTCGAGGTTGTACACGCAGTACTCGTAGCGAAGGCCGCCGTCCGGACGCGAAACGACGCGGCTAGAGACGTACGCAGTGCCCTCGGCGTTCGGAGCGAACGCGGCCTGGCGATCACCCCAACCGAGCATGACCGGGCCGAAGATGTGGCGGCTGTCGTAGTGGAAGTTGCCCGAGCTCACGCCCGATGCGGTGGTCGCACCCGTGAGGCCCGTCACCTCAAAGCGGCGGTACGCGATGTTGTTGAACTTGTACCGGTCGCCGTTGGTGACGTAGTAGCCCTCAACGAAGAACCGGCCAGTAGAGCCGAGCGCCGCGGGCTTGATCTTCTCGACGTTGAAGTTGTTCAGCTTCCACGCCTGGGTGGTGCCCGTAAACGTGTAGTTGCGAGCGCCGAGGCCGGGCTGCGTGGTCGCGACGTTCGTCTTCACGTCCCTGTAAGTCGCGGAGCCGTCGCGATTCATCAGGTTGTGCCAGGAGCCTTGCTGCGACCAGCCGATCGTGCCGGGATCGGCGGCGGTGCCAGCGGGGGCGTTGGGCTTGATCTCTGAGCGGGGGCCGACGTCATCGGCCGCGACGTTCAAGCCGGAACCGTAGGTGTCAGAGCAGTTGGCACCAAGGAGGTCGTTGCTGGGGCCACTGCAGCTGGTGATGCCGCAGCGAACCTGCCCGATGTCAATCGTCGTCGGATTCACGACCGTGCCGACGGCAGTCAGCGGCGTGACGACCGCGTTCTGCGTGGCGGACGCGGCGAACCAGCCGTGCTTCACCCACGCGGCGCCGAGCTGCTCAAGCCGCCCGTCGCTGGTGGTGCGGAAGGTGTTGATCGCGATGTACGGGTGGCGCCCGCCGCGGGCGTCGTTGGTCGGCAGTGCGCCATCCCACGCCTGCCACCACTCGGGGTTTGGCTGGGCGTAGAAGGTGCCGTCAATGGTCTGACCGGTGTTGTTCGGTCGGGTGTTGCAGGAGACGGTGGTCGCCGACATGACGACATTCGGCGTGGGCTTGCCCGCAGAGTCTGCGGTGTAGATGCCCAGGTTCGAGCCAGCAGAGTAGCGGGCGGCGGGCTGGCCCGCGAGGCCGGTGCCGGACACGCGAGTGGGGGTGCCGGTGCCGTGCGCGATGGCGGAGATCGAGAGGTCCAGTCCCGACGTGTTGTCGGGCGCTCGATCGTTGCCGAAGGACGAGTTCGCCACGGATCGCGAGCCGCTGTACAGCAGCCCAGCGGTCGTCACCAAAAACAGCGCAAGGGGAATGCTTTTCTTCATTCGAGACGTCTCCTGATTGGCGAACGCACCCAAAGACCCAGAAAGCCACGAGAGGGCTGCTTGAAGATACAACGAAGTTCCGGTCAGGGTCCACGGTTTCCCCGCGCTCCCCATGATTTCCCGGATTCACACGCGCAATCGGGTAGATTACCTCCCCGAAATGGGGCATCCGGACGGGCGTGTGGACTCCCCGTAGGTGCCTCCGAGGCGATCCCGGATCGCCCACAGGTCCGGGTAGAGCTTGTTGCCGATGGTGGAATACAGGTATTTGGCGCCGCTGGAGCCCCCCGTACCGCCCAGGCCGCCGATCATGCGTTCCACCATCTTGACGTGGTGAAACCGCCACAGGCTCATCCGCTCGTCAAACTCTAAAAAGTGCTCGCACACCAGGAAAATTGGGTAGTGAGCCTCGGTGTTGTGATACACCTGGAGCAGCGCCTCAACCACCCTATCATCCCCCTGATACTGCTCGGTGAAGTTCCGGTTCAAGATCTCGGCGGGGATCGCTAGCCCGGCCCGCGCGAGAAACTTGAGCAGGTGGTCAAATAGCGTCGGGCGGGCTAGCGAGGCCTCCATCTCTTTGCGAGACGCCTCGTCTTCACCAACCAGCCCCAGCACCTTGGCGTTTTTATAGCCCGCAAGAAACTCCATATGCCGGAACTGGATCGACTGGAAACCCGAGGCCGGGCGCAGGTGGTCGCGAAACTTGGCAAAGTCCACCGAGAACATCGTCTCCAGCAGCGGGAGCTGGTCAATCAGCAGGTGCTGGATCGCGTGCACCCGCGTAAACAACTGGGCGGCCCGCAGAGGGCGGTCCTCATCCAGAAAGTCGCAGATGCCGCGCAGCTCGTGGAGCGTCTGCTTGAACCACAGCTCGTAGACCTGATGGCTGATGATGAACAGCAGCTCGTCGCGATGCACCGGGCGCGACAGCTCGTTCTGGAGTTGAAGCAACTCGGGGATCTTGAGATAGCTCCCGTAGCTGACTTTGCCCGGGGGCACCGGCGCGGCGGAGCGATCAGGGTCGTGCGTGGTCATTCTTCATCGTAGTGCCTTCGCCTCCCGGCTTTCGGCACGACACACACCGCCGATTTCGCGTGTCCGCAGCGAACCCGCGCTCTCCCGCCCAGTTGTTCAACCCGCCGCGCTTGGCTGTATGATCTTCGCAGCGGCGTCGCGCCCGCGAGGTGCCATCTCAGGACCCACGCGTCGCGCGATCAGCGAAAGGCGGGCATGATGAGCGAGCGGCTGGGCGTGATGAAGACTTACAAGCTGTTCATCAATGGCGCGATGCCGCGCTCGGAGTCGGGGCGTTCCGAGCCGATCCGCGATCGCGTGGGCGGCGTGCTTGGGCACTCCAGCAAGGCCAGCCGCAAGGACCTGCGCGACGCGGTCGTCGCGGCTCGCGCCGGGCTCTCAAAGTGGAAGGGCGCGACGCCCTACAACCGCGGGCAGGTCATTTATCGCATGGCGGAGATGCTCGAGGCCCGCCGCGCCGAGTTCGTTGAACTGCTCACGCTCGCGGGCAACAGCGAGCCGGACGCCCAGCGCGAGGTGACCACCAGCGTCGATCGACTCGTGGCGTTCGCTGGCTGGGCCGATAAGTATGCCCAGGTGCTGGGGTGCCAGAACCCCGTTGCCGGGCCGTATTGGAACATCACGGTGCCAGAGCCAACCGGCGTGGTCGGCGTCGTGTGCCCGACCACCCCCGCGCTATTGGGGCTGGTGGCGCTCATCGCGCCGGTGATCGTCTCGGGCAACGCCTGCGTCGTCGTCAGCGAGGCCTTCGCGCCCGTGGTCAGCGTCTTTGGCGAAGTGCTCGCTACCAGCGATCTGCCCGGCGGCGTGATCAACTTGCTCACCGGCTCGCTGGACGAGCTCGTCCCCGTCATGGCCAAGCATCGCGACATCGACGCGATCCACGCCCACGCTCTCACGCCCGCGCTCAGCCAGACCTGCCTCGAAGGCGCAGCAGACAACCTCAAGCGCGTCAAGCTCCGCCCCAACACGATCGACTTGAGCCAGAGCGCCGCGTGCGAGTCGGCATGGTGGATCGAGTCGTGTGGGGAGTTCAAGACGGCGTGGCATCCGACAGGGGCGTGACGTGCCCCCCCCCCCCCAACACCGGCGGGGGGGCGGCCCCCAACACCCCCCCCCCCCCCCACACCGCGGGGGCGCCCGTCGA